>JACOEH010000018.1 GCA_024998685.1 Nitrospira sp. | reverse complement strand
GTCAGCGATGTCTTGTCCGTTCGGCTGTCAACGATGTGTTGTCATGTGACCCCTATGTGGTATAGGTGGAGAGCAAGGGCGGCGCAGGTGGGGTATTAGAGCGAGGATAACTGATTTTTGGCTTGCTTGATCGTATTCATATTTTTCTGAAGCTCGTCCACGTTCTTCTGCATCTCAATCAGGGAGCTTCCTATTTATGAGACTGAATCTTTGAGTCCCAAAATCCCTTAGGCCGATGCTACGTGGAGCGACAATCCTCCCAAACCGAAGCCGATCAGGAATGCAAGAATCGGGATCATGGACATTGAACGCGCTGTGATCATCGGTTCCTCCTAGGTTATATGGTTGTGCGCGTACCGGCTTAACTTAATATGCCATCAGGCCACGGCTATCCAAGGTATCGACCGTACAGGAAGGCGACAAATTGCTTTGCCCCACGCATTCTATTTTTTACGTTTTCCTCTGTAACACCAGCCTGTCGCAGTTGTTGTTCAAACCGAATCAAGGCATCCTTCAATTCTCTTCTCAATTCTCTCTCGATCACTCGATCCAGCACGCTTGGCATAATCTTCCTCCCCGATTGATAAACTAAGCCCGCCCCACCGGTTACGCCATTGCCCACGGAATGATTACCCGTCGGCCGCCTAGGATTCTATAGGAATCTCAAGACACAAGCCAGCTTCCTACACGGAAGAAGACCCGACGGCACAATCCGAGTTCTGCTCGCAGATCTACAATCGCCCGATGTAAAAAAGCGTAAGACCTGGTTTGACTCTGGCCTTCGGCAAGATTGTCTTATGCATAAGAACGGTCGGGAGAGATGCAACTGATTGACCCCAATGCACTAAAAACCGCGCCCGCTCCTGCGTTAACAGCTCTCCTAGTTGAACGGGGCCAACGACAAAGGCACTACCACCCCGCCGTAACATTTGACTCAACCTCGTGATGATCGTTCTCATGGTCGCCGAAGAATCAAATGACTCATACGGCAGCCACTGATAAATCAGGTCATAGGGTCCTCGGTTTGCTGGGGACTCTTCACATGTATCAACGGCGACCATTCGAATTCGTTGTAGCCAATCCCATCGTTGCACCTCGGCACATTGAGTCCAGAGCTGCTGGGCCTGACGTTGTGCATAAGCAAAGTAGCGGACGTTCACGATATAGTCACGAGGCCGATCAAAGAGAATACAAGTGGAAATGACGGCATCCCCGTTGACAATAGCCACACGCTCTGCCTCCGATCGTAGTCTTCCAATTTCTCGATCCTGTTCCCCAAGATCATCGAGATAGTCTGCCACGAAGCATTGAGCGGCGAGTTCGCCGATCTCCATATCATCTTCGGGAAACAAAGGCACCGCCTCGAAAGCTTCGGCAGGGGAAATCCTGGGAATTCCTTGCACGAATACCGTACGCCAATCTACCGGACTGCTCGGACATTCGTCAGGTGGCGATGTCCTCACCGGGAGATCGGGATTCAACGGCAAAGTCAATTCCGTTTCACGATCTTTCAAAATCAACAGACTCCCCTCGACACGGAGGCTGCGATCCAGCGGGAGGACACGGCGCCCGATCGAACGGATGTATGGAAGACCTGCCTGATCTTCGGCAAGCATGGCCTTTTGAGCCATCCCATTTTTCACGGTCAAACACAACCCTTGGTTCTCGTCAAAATACCGAACGGGAGGATATTGGGCCGGCAACCAGACAACAAGATGAGATTTTGAGGGATTCATGAAAGCGGTTAACGGGTCCTCACCATCTAACGGCTGAGGCGTGAAAAATCCGCTGAACAAGCGAAAGGCTGCTTCGGATGGATAGGTAGGAATCCCGCGATACCGTAAGGCCTTTGGGGCCACGTGCCGCTGGTTCTGATCGTCATACAGTCCGCGAATCAGTTCGAACACAGCAGAGCCCGTTCCCGGCAACAACGATTTGAACAGTTCGACCACCGGGAGAAAGTCAATCTGGTCCCAATGCATGGCTCCCATGCAGGCCATGAACCGCATCGTTTCAAATCCCCCGCTATCCAAAATATACAATGCATCTTTTCGCTGACGAATCGTAGCCATCCCTCTGGCATCGATAGCAAGATCCTCATCGCGATAAAACCACCGTACCTCCTCGATTGGCACTCGTAACGCCCCGGCAGCCATGGCACGAAGATCATCCGGAGTGATCCGCTGCCAGGTAGGCTTCGAAGTCAGGTTCAATCTGGTTTCATTCACCAGCCCATCAGGCTTAATTCCGACCCAATGATCCCAATCCAGCCGGACTCGGGCTCGTTTCAGAAAGATGGTTCCGACGCGGGTCGACTCCCATTCACATTCATGTAAAGGATGGCCCACAGGATCTGTCTCAAGAAAGCGTCGTCCATCCGGCCGATAAAAAACGAGGTGCCCATTTGGAAAAGTTTCAACGCGTCCGCCGACCTTATCGAAGGATGCGGCAAGTGTACGTGTGGAAGGAAAGAGGAGATGGCCGGGAGAGTTCAGGGCAAATGCAATGGCTTCCGAGGACATTCACTCGCGGAGTTGGCCGCTCCCCAAGACAATGAATTTGGAGCAGGTCAATTCGTCCAACCCCATGGGGCCTCGCGCATGAATGCGCGAGGTACTGATACCGATTTCGGCTCCCAGACCGAATTGATACCCGTCGTTGAGTCGGGTAGAGGCATTTACAAGAACGGCACCGGCATCGACCTCTTTGAGAAACCGCATAGCGCGTCCGTAATCCGACGTCACGATCGCTTCCGTATGCTGCGATCCATACTGTGCGATATGTTCCATCGCTTCATCCATATTCTTCACGATTTTCACCGCCAAAATTAGGTCAAGAAACTCTGTACCATAATCCTGTTCGCTTGCAGGCTTGGCCTCAGGAATCAATTGGCAGGTCTTTGGGCAGCCACGAATTTCGACATGGGCCGCTGTGAGGCTTTCTGCGAGTGTGGGTAATAGAGTCCGTGCAGCCGATTGGTGGACCAGCAGAGTTTCCATTGCATTGCAAGTAGACGGACGCTGCGCTTTGGCGTTGACACAAATAGCCTCCGCCATCGCCGAATCCGCATCGGCATCGATATAGATATGGCACACGCCTGCGTCATGCTTCACGACCGGAATCGTCGAGTGTTCGGCGATGAGCTTCATCAGCGATTCCCCGCCGCGCGGAATGATCAAGTCGATGAACCGATCCTGCTTGAGCAATACCGGTACTACCTCACGGTCTGTACGGTCGACGAATGTAATCGCCCCGGGGGGAACACCGGCCTTTTCCGATGCCTCAGACAGAATCGCGGCAATCATCGTATTGGACTGAATTGCTTCGCTGCCGCCTCGTAACACACATACGTTGCCCGATTTTAGACAGAGTGCCGCCGAATCCGCCGTCACATTGGGACGCGCCTCATAAATGATCCCGATCACACCAATGGGCACACGTACTCGTCCGACCTTCATCCCATTGGGCCTCGTCCACATAGCGGACATGGTTCCCAGCGGGTCCGGCAACTTCGCCACTTCGCGAATGCCGGCGGCCATCTCCACGATCCGCTTCTCGGTCAATCGCAAGCGATCTGCCACCGCCTCCATTGCAGACGCCATTTCAAATGCCTTCAAATCTTGATCATTCGCCGCAAGGAGTTCGTCTACCTTCGTTTCGAGTGCCTCCGCCATGGCAAGGAGTGCCTGATCCTTAGTCGCCGTCGGTAGAGACGCCAATCTCCTCGATGCCTGTCTGGCCCTTAACATCAGCTTCGAAACATAGTCCAAAACAGGTACCGGCTGGGACTCGTCGATTTTCTGATCCGAGACGGTTTTGTCTAAAGCTTCCACGCGTCGCACCGATTGATTCAGTAACTCGGGATTGACGTTGACAATACCGTGTGGATAAGAGATGGGTCAAGGGTCCTACGATCCTTGGTATACAGAACTGTATCCGTGAGTTGATACCGCGTGGCTTAAAATGAAGTCATGTCATCATGTCAATAGGTATGTAAATAGATTTCAGGTGATGTTCCTTTCCGGTTGATCGCCCACATCGCCTTTCCGTTTCCTGACTTCAGCCCGACCCTACCCTTGAATTTCATGCCCGAGCGACAAGCGGCAACAACTGCAGAGCATACAGTTCCTCCACGACTTCTCGGCCACCTAGCTCATCTTCCAGATGAGCTAGGTGGCACCCTCCACCCTCACCGGGCGCCCCTCGGTTGCCCATGAGAAGCTCCTGTGAACTCTGCGGCTGCAATGCTCTACAGTACTCGGAGCGGATGCTTGTTGATGGTGCAACCGGACGACAACCTGTTGTTCCGTGCGCTACCTCTACCATCCTGCGCAGAGAAAATAAATCAGACCTTCCCACCTAATAACGTGCGTGACAGCCTCAAACTTGGATACAGACGTTAAACAGCTACTCGACTCTCGCGGACAGCATAATCCAACATATAGCTAGGAAGCGAATTTGATGCAACGCCGTTGAGAACAACATGAATGGGTTTGTCTGCGCGCAGCGATCCGAGCGCCTGTGTGACAGCTTGTTTGGACGTCAGATTAGCTCTTAGAACAAGGAGGAGAAGGTCGCTATGACTTTCCAATACATTCATCGTGGCCACAGGTAGAATTGGTGGTGCATTCAGAAGGATATAATCAAATTCATCTCGCAATTGCGATAACACGCGATTGAGTTGCCCCGCTCTTAATAGGTCATTGGAATCAGTCACAGATTCACCAGCCGGCATAATCCAACATGGAACATCTGTGAAAGGACTCATTGCCTGCTGCAACGGAATGTCACTTCTTAGACAATCAATGAGCCCATACCGTACCGGTGATTCCAGAAAGGCCGTCAGTTCGGGGTAGACGAAGTCGCAATCCAACAGAAGTACGCGTCTTCCAAAATCTCGCGACAGGGTGTAACCGAGATTAATCACGGTCGTGGTTTTCCCTTCGCCTTTGATGGCACTCGTCACAGCAACAACTATCGGAGCCCCGGTCGTATTGAGTAACTGCAACCTCGCTGCGGCGACACGGTATTGTTCAGCGGCCATTGAACGAGGGAACATCCTTGCAACAAATCTTCTGTCGATCTCGTACGAATTCGGCCGTTCAGCCAGTGGTTGCTTGTTTGGTTCGTTCTCCGATCGTGACCTCATGGTTATGCCCAGCGAACGTCTGGGCAAAGCGGCGCTCTGGAAATATCCTGGATCGCTGGCCGTACGCCATAGTAACGAAAAATCCGGAATGGCCGCCAATAACCGAGGGCCTGAAAGTAGAAGCTCTACATCCTCTGGACCTCTGAACTGTGGAGTGAGCCGCTCACGTACGACCGACAGTCCTGCCCCCAAAACGCACCCGAACAAGAGTCCTAATACCCAAACCTTTATGCTGTTTGGGATGGCCGGCACCTGCGGCAACTTGGCACGGTCCAGTATGCGGTACTTTCCGCCTTTCTGCCGTTTTTCGATGTTTTGTTCGACCCGCGTATGCAACCGCTTATCAAGGAGCATCGCGTAATTGGCCTTCATATTATTGTAATCGCGTTCAAGGACGAGCAGCTCCTGCTCAACTGAAGGCGACCTATCGAGACGCTTTTCAAGATCTCGCCTGGCAGCACGCAGTTGGTCTAACCGCTGTCGGAGGAGCGCTATTTCGGTTCGCTCCTCGCCCTGTTGCTTCAACAGATCTTGGAGGTACGGATCGAGCGGCGTCTTGTCCGGCCGGATCGCATCCTGACCATACAAATTGGTTAACTCCTCTT
The DNA here is from genome assembly GCA_024998685.1 of Nitrospira sp. Taxonomy (GTDB): domain Bacteria; phylum Nitrospirota; class Nitrospiria; order Nitrospirales; family Nitrospiraceae; genus Nitrospira_D. Next base: position 79,371 of record JACOEH010000018.1, on the reverse strand, counting down.
CTGTCTGCCGAATCTCCTCCTTGGTTATGATGATCTCCGGATATCCGTCATAAAATTCTGCTCTGAGTTTGACTAGTTTCTCTCGGAGTTCTTTCAGGTGTCGAAACAGGGGGTCCGGTTCCATTGAGCGTGTCGTTCCGACGCCAAAACTCTGTTGTCCGGATGTACGGTACAGCTGAACCGCTTGATGCAGTGCGTTAAGTTTGTCGGAGTGGCGCTGAAGGCTCTCGGTAGTGGTCGTGATCTCCGCTTCTGTTCGGTCCAAGGTCCGCAGGTTAGTATCTGTCTGCTGAGGGAGGTCGCCCAGGTGTGATTTCTTGAACTGACTGATACTCTCCTCTCTCTTTTCTAGTTCATGCTTGAGCAGGCGCAGCTCTTCATCAAGGAATTCTCCCGTGCCCTCGACCGCCTTCTCACGTTCCCGGTTGTTCTCCTCGATGAATTTGTCTGCGATTCGTGCTGTTATCTGCATGGCAGTTTTGGGATCCTCATGGAGAAAGGAGACCACGAAGCCATCAACCAAGTTCTGAGGAGCTTTGCCTCCAGCTGGGTCGATCATGGCCCGCTCAACCTTTGTCATACTCGCTAACTCATCCCAGCCAACTGCCACTCCCTGCTCATTAGACCCATCACTGCGCGTACTTAATTCTTTTGCGATCGCATCCAAGAAATCATAGCTGATAATTTGCTTTTGGATGACAAAGAGACGTCTCTCGAAATGTTCATCCGCATTTTCTCCTCTATTGATAACGTCGTCGATTCCCTTGCGCTCCTCCACCACAATCAACGCTTGTGCCTGATAGTATTTAGGAGCAATCAGCAGGTACCCCCAGGCCAGCGTCAACGATAGCGCTATCGCGCCTGCGATAACCCATTTATTGCGCCAAACGATGAGAGCATATTGACGAATAGTGTCTACTGTGTCCGCTCCTGTTTGTTCTACTGAAACGATGGACTCAGGATATTGCATGCGCGCCCTCCGGACAACTTACACTAAGGAATGCGGGAATCAGACTTTGTAAAGACACACCAGCAGAAGCGCCGACACATCTCTTGTTTTACAGCGATCCAGTCGGCACCGTCGAAGGCTCCGCATCTGAAACGCAGATTTGGAACATCGGGACGATCTCCCTGAGCCGTTCGAGCAACACGCTGGCCTCGTCACGATAGCTTGCCGCCTCTAATGCCGCTAGCTTTTCCCGAAACTCTTCGAAGTCGAGCTGACTTATCGTTCGAATCTGCAAGATTTTCTCTAAGGATGATCGCACCGCAATCTCTCCCTCACCGACTAATTCCTCATACAGCTTTTCCCCAGGACGGAGACCGACGAATCGAATGGGAATGTCCTTCCCTGGATTAAGTCCGGACAGCCGAATGAGACTGCGGGCGATATCAAGCACTCTGATTTGTTCCCCCATATCAAGAATATAAATGTGGCCTTGCTCACCGATAGTGGCAGCCTGAAGCACCAACTGAACCGCTTCGGGGATAAGCATGAAGTATCGTCGAATCTCCGGGTGTGTCACGGTCACCGGCCCACCAGTCCTGATTTGATCCTGGAAGCGCAGCAACACACTGCCGCTGCTGCCAAGAACATTTCCAAACCGTACCAGGAGAAAGCGCGTCTGGCTGCTTCTCGCAATATCCTGAACAATGAGTTCAGCCACTCGTTTGGTAGCTCCCATCACACTCGACGGGTTGACCGCCTTGTCAGTCGAAATGTGGACGAATTGTTCGACTCCGTAGAGGCTCGCGGCTTCAGCGGTGACACGCGTACCGATACAGTTGTTCTTTACGGCTTCCAGCGGATTCAGCTCCACGAGCGGAACATGCTTGTGGGCTGCTGCATGGAATAAGATGTGAGGTTTATACTGTTCTAGAACGGCACAGAGCCGCTGGGCGTCAGTGACATCCCCAATCAGCGGGACAATGGGAAACCCGAACCTCCGATCGTCTAATTCTTTATGGATATTGTATAAACTGTTCTCATGCCGCTCGTAGAGCAATAGCACTTTGGGTTCGAACAAGGTAATTTGACGCGCCAATTCTGAACCGATCGACCCGCCGGCTCCAGTAATCAGAACACACTTACCTCGAACCATGTGTCTCGTGGCTTCATTGTCTAGATGAATGGGTGCACGCGACAAAAGGTCCGGGATCGAAACATTGCGTATTTGGCTGACCGTACTTTGATCTGAAAGGAGTTCCTCTTTGGCAGGCAGTGTCTTGATCGAGATATTATACGGCTCCAATTTGATAACGAGGTCACGAAGGAACTCAGGAGTCGAATCCGGTACCGCAACCACAACTACCTCAGGCTTGAATTCTTCTACAAGTTTGGGAAGATCCTGCACGGCACCCATTACTCTGACTCCATGGATACGTTGATTAAGAAGACTAACGTTATCGTCAACGAATCCAATCGGCTGACAGTTAAATACCGTACGAGTCTTCATCTCCCGAACGACTCGTTCTCCTGAATCCCCAGCACCAACGACCAAAACTTTCCGTTTTTTCTGAAAGATCGGCTTATCGCGAAGGACCCTGGAGGACAATCTCACCCCCGCCAGGAACCCGATGAGCAAGATAGCATCAATGGCAAATATGGAGCGCGGATAACTAGAGATTCCCATCACCCAACGGACCCACCCATAAAATACGACGGTGCTCGTTAAGACCCCGGCCATAATGTTTTGAAGGTCCCAAATGCTCGTATATCTCCACAAACCTTCATTCAGGCCAAACAAGGCAAACGCCACTCCCCTAATGGCAACCAACGCGAGTACTGTTTGCTCGAAGGTGTTGATTTCCCCCTCGGGGATGTTACCGTCATATCGCAGGACAAATGCAAAGTAGTTTGCCAGAATTATCAAGACGACATCTAGAACGACAATAATTGGCTTCCGCCACCTCAAAATAAAGGACGAGAGACTGGTCCAAGGAGAAGCCAGGGGAGATTCGACAGCAGTTTTGAGTTCAGGAAGTGTGAAGACCACAATCGGCAGCCTAGCAATATGCAGCAACGTTTGTATAACAATGGCGATATCGAACCGCAAAGACATATGGCGGATATATAATTTTGCCAACTTGAGCTTTTCCGGAAGAATCTTGAGCTGATACTCTTCTTCAGGATCCGACGAATAGGCAAGCAGCGCCGCCTCATCAATGTACCTCAACGAGGCCAAGTCTGTAATACCGGGACGAACCGAAAGCACCTCGGAAAAGTCAGAACGTAGGCGTTCAACATAACGTGGGACTTCCGGTCTTGGTCCGACAAAGCTCATATCACCTTTGAGAACATTCAACAGCTGAGGCAATTCATCGAGTTTAAATTTCCGTAGAATTCGCCCGATTCTCGTTATGCGAGGATCTTGTCCGACCGTGAGAGGCAAGCAGGCACCAGGAGTATCCACAGCCATGGTTCGGAATTTTTGTATTGCGAATGGACGAAATCCCTGTCCCACGCGAACCTGACGAAAGATCACCGGGCCCGGGGAGTCCAGCTTGATCAAAACAGAGATGAGTGTTAGGAGCGGCGCCGTGAGAAGCAGCCCTAGCGCGGCCATGCAAACATCAAATGTGCGTTTCATCACCGTCGGTTTCTCTTAACAAGGTCACGAACTGTCTCAATCACACGACTGACTTCGTCCTCCGTCATCTTCGAGTACAACGGCAATGAAACGATTCGCTGGAACACCATACTGGCAACGGGGAAGTCTTCGGGTCGATAGCCTCCCCGATCCCGATGATACGGATGTAAATGGAGGGGGATGAAATGCACGCTGCATCCGATACCGGCTTGCTGCAGTTGACGGATGAATTCATCGCGACCGATCCGCAAACGATCTAAATTCAATTGAATGACATACAGATGCCATGCGTGCTGTGCGTAAGAAGCAGTCGGAGGGCACATGATCTCAGGAACATCTTGGAAACCTTCCTGATACAGCCCGGCGTACCGTTCGCGTCCTTTCCAAAAACGTTCACATTTCTTTAGTTGTGCCAAACCAAGCGCCGCAGCGATATCAGTCAAATTATACTTAAACCCGGGCGAAAGTATTTCGTAATACCATGAACCTTGCGCAGAGTAGCGATTCCAAGCATCCCGACTGAGACCATGCAAACTCATCATCCGCATGCGAGCGGCCCACTCAGCGTTATTCGTGGTAACCATTCCACCTTCGCCGGTGGTAATATTCTTTGTCGCGTAGAACGAAAAACAGGTAGCGTCAGAGATCCCACCGATCATTTTGCCATGATATCGCGCCGGTAAGGCATGTGCCGCATCCTCAATCACCTGTAGATTGTGATCTTGTGCGATTGTCTGAAGAGGTCGCAAATCGCACGGATGCCCGGCAAAATGGACAGGGATGATCGCTCTCGTTTTATCCGTAATGGCCTGTCGGATACGATCCGTATTCAGATTCAGCGTATCTTGCATGCAATCGATCAGAACCGGCCGCGCCTTGAAATAGGTAACAACCTCGGCCGTTGCGGCAAAGGTCATCGTCGGCACCAGTACCTCATCTCCCTCATTCACACCAGCCGCTTCAAGGGCAAGATGCAAAGCGGCCGTACAGGAATTAACCGCCACGGCGTGCTCAGCTCCAACCATTGCGGCAAATTCACGCTCAAATTCCCTCACCTTGGGACCCGTTGTCAACCAGCCAGAGCGAAGAACCTCCAGCACTTCTGATACTTCTTCCTCGCCAACATCAGACCTATGGAAAGGCAAAAAGTCTTTCATGCACAGATCTCCTCTTTGGCTAATGAACATGTCCTCATCAGGGCTACACTTTCCCATAATTCCGGGAAAGCACAACCCATCTTTGGAGGGGCCATGACGCTATAACTGTTCAGAAAATATCTCAAGAATCAAATGGTTATCTATTCTACAACATTAAGAAGACTCAAGGCCATTAGAGAATATCAAATTAGGATTTTATAATTTTTACGAGACGTTCGGCGCCATTCCCTGATTGAGTAGGGATGGAGGCAGGGGTAACAGTGAAGGATCTGTGCCGACGGCATGGGTTCTCCAAAGCCAGCTACTACCTCTGGCGGAGCAAATTCAAGGGCATGACGGCGTCGGACGCGAAGCAGTTGAAGGCGCTGGAACAGGAGAATACGCGGCTGAAGTAGTTACACTGGCAGGGGCGGTGCTGACAGTCAGGTAGAGTCCTCTTTTCATGAAGGGGACTGTTGAATAAATGGGTATGGACGGCAATGTTGGTATACTGCGCCTCGTCCATGGTTCGTTCCCTCCCTCTTTACGCTGGAGCCGTATATGTCTCAAATGGAACTGGTTGATCTCGACAGTCTGGTCTCGTCCACGCCCCCGTACCGGCAGTTTCACGCCTATCTGCCGGATGCCACCGAAGCCTTGGCCGATGTGAGTCATCTCAGAGGGGCTGAGGGGTATGGCGTGGAGCGGCTCTTTCGCGGCCTGCTCGTGCAATTCATGGAAGACCTCTCCGATCGGGAGCTGGCGCGGTATCTGGAAGAAAATCTGGCCGCCAAATGGCGGTGTGGGTTCACCCTGTCGGAACCCACACCCGACTACAGCCTGTTCACCCGTGTCCGCACCCGCATCGGGCCGACTCGCCTCTCCCAGCTGTTTGCCCCCATGCGCGCCCACCTCAAAGCGGCCGGGCTGATGAGCGAAGTGGTCACGGTTGTGGATGCCACGCATCTGATTGCCCAAGCTACCTTGTGGGAAGAGCGCGACAAGGCGCGGCAACAGAAGATTGAGCAGCTGAACAATGAAGTCCTGCCCAAGGGGGCGGGGGACAAGCAAGCCCGGATTGGGGGTAAGGGCAAGAAGAAATATGGGTACGGCTAGAAGGAACATGTCAGTGTGGATATGCAATCCGGGCTGATCAACAAAGTGGCCACCACCCCGGCCAATCTGCCCGATGCCCAAGCCTCCGGCATGTCTGCCCCACTCAAGGGGCAATCGATGGAGATAAAGGCTATTGTACGGCTCCCGCTCGGCAGGCTGCCGCCCAACGGAACTGTCATCTCGCGGCCATTCAACGGAACAATATGAAATCCAAGAATCGGGATCGCGATCGGTGGGATACGCATCTACGCGCACCCTATGAACGGGTCTTTGCCCAGCGCCCGAAGCGGGTGCGGTCCCGCGGCGTGGCCAAGAATCAATTCGCGGCCTTCTTGCAGGCGATGGTGTTTACCCTCAAACGGTTGGTTGTCCTCGACGCGAACGTGGTGGTGGCCTAACCCCAAAAGAGCCAACGGAACTGCCCCTCAAGAGGGCGGATCCGACCTCATCGCGGGGGACGCAGGGGCACTCCACGGTGAGCGCCTCAAAGAAATAGCGGCCTCGAGAGCATGGACACGATGGGATTGACGGGCATCGTCGTACGACAAGGCCTCACGTCGCTTTATTCAACAGACCCTGAAGGAGAGGGAGATGACGAACGACGGAGCAGAAGATCATCAAGACGAAGTGGGAGCTATTTGAACTCGCCGAGCAACTACAGGACGTCTCCAAGACCTGCCAGCTTATGAGTATAGCCGAGATAGCTTTTACCGTTTCAAGGAGCTGTATGAGACCGGTGGCGAAGCCGAGCTGCAAAAGATTTCCCAGCAGAAGCCGATTCTGAAGAACGGGGTCGCGCCGAAGGCGGAACAGGCCATCGTGCGGCTGGCGCTTGAGTGGCCCGCGTGGGGGCAAGTGCGTATCGCCAACGAAACGCGCAGGTAGGCTCTGACCATCTCACCAACCAGCGTGCATCTGACTGCGGCATGATCTGGAGAGGATGCGGAAACGGCTCACGGCGTTAGAAGCCCAGGTGACCAAGAAGGACGGGTACTCATGGAGGCGCAAGTAGTCGCCCACGCGAAGGCCAAAGCGACAAAGAAGCACACTGGGAATTCGAACTCTACCTGGCCATGCAGAACATCGATCACGCGCGGACAAAGGGCTCGGCAGCCAGCGCATATTCGACTGGCCGCCGGTCCGGTTACACAGTACTTGCCACGTCGGTCACTTTCGTCTCCTGCAGGTCGCTCCTTGTCTGCTTCAGAAGGACGTAGCGCTTGTTGGCGCAACCAATGCCGTTGCACTATTCTTATATGATGCGGGAAACGAACAACCATTTCTATTGATGTTCAGGCGGATGTGCACGTCATAGAGAGATTGCCCTGCAATATTATTTAACCCCGGCACGAGCGCGCCACGGGGAAAGGCACCGGTTGTCTTGTTCCACAGTCCTACATTTGTCAATACACCGTTCTGATATCGATAAAGAACGTTCGCACCAACATCCGCGCCGCCAACACCAGCCCGTTTCATCGGCGACCCATCCGGAATCCAGACCGTGCAAGCCCCAAGTGCCGGATTACTGGTTGTCAAATTTGTCCACTTCGCTGGAGGTATAGGAAAAGCAACATATCTGTTATTAAACGAGTTTACTTCATTCCCGTTCCATGCCGACACACCGCTGATGCTGACACCATAATTTGTATGATTGATGCTCAAAGCATTTTGTATGGTTGTCGAATATGCACGATCACCGTAGCCTCGTTGATCTGTCGTTATGCCTCTTTCGCTACCGGCTCCCACGAGCGTCACATTCTTAACCACGGTATTCTTCGCGTCCGAGTTACGAATCGCGCTGGAGGCTCGGTGATTATAGATCACGACATTTTCCAGTGTGGTATTTTGAGGCATCATCATCAAGCCTGTCCCACGTGAATTAATATAGACTGCGTTGTGGCCTGTCTTGTAGCCAATCGAGCCAAGTATCTTGTTCCCCGCTAGCGGCGTTCCGCCGCTCGCATTCAGTTCGACCAGGTGTAGCGATTTAGGGGAACCCTCCGCGATAGCATTTTCGACGATACAGTTCTGACATGGATAAAGGGCGATGCAGGCATCCCCACCATTAGTCCCATTCGCGTTAGGGTAACCTCCTGCCAATCCGCCTATACGAGGATTGCAGTAGACCCGCCGGATTATGACACGAGTCCCGGGCTTGGTGGTAATGGCGTGCCGGTGAAAGTTATAAAACTCACTGTCCTCAACGAGAACATCGGACACGCTCGTCAGCTGGAGCAAATGAAGATTGCCGTAACGATTCGGGTTACTCAGGACGACGTTCTTGATCACAATGTGATGGGAAGCATAGACATATAGAGGTATGCCCTCCTGTTCATAAGCGCTACCACCGTAATTATTATCCCTACTGCTCATGACAATTCCATCCATGGTGATATAACCACTGTTGTACACCTGCATGGCTCTTCCCTTACCGGCATCCTTTATCCAAGCCTTTCGTTGATTCAGCGATCGGATCATCAATACCGTGCTGCTGGTGCAAGTCATATTTCTCACGTATGGTTTGCCTGTGCTGGTTCCATCACCATACATTCCATCCATCAAGTTGAGCGTGTCGCCACAACGCATGGCCGCTAGGGCTTTAGTGAAGGTTAACCATGGAGAACCTGTTGAAATCCCGGTATTGGAATCTTTTCCTGTTGGAGAAATATAGTAGTTTGTGGCTGTCACATCCTCGACGCACAATGCCAAGCTAAAGAACAGACCACATATACTTACCATCATAAATGGTGATGCAGAAAACCGTAGACGATGCTTACTCATGAGCACTATTCCTCCTTCTTAGGTCTAACTGCAACGGAGACCCGTGGCTCCTTAGGACGCAAAGGCTACAGCAGGAAACGTGCCATGACATGTTAACCGCTCAATGAATCAAAATTAATTAGTTAACTTATGAAATCACCAGTATTCTCAATGTCTTGAGAATTACTTCCTTTATGTACCCGCCAGAAGTCTCGAGATAATTGAAAAGTAGAACTGGCCGAAGTGCATGGCACATCCTACAGGATGCAGAGGTTTCTCTGTCTCCCCCGAAAACGACGACAGTTCAGAACTAAAGTAAGATGATGGCTTCGGCGGTCCTCGACGAAAGGAGCGGATCGATGAAGCGGTCGAAATTTTTGGAAGAGCAAGTCGTCCATGTCCTCCGCCAAGCCGAGTCGGGCACTCCGGTCGGCGATCTCTGCCCGCAATACGGCATGATTGAGTCGTTTAGTGGGCGGCTGCGCGACGAATATTTGAACGGGCACCCATTCGCGTCGCTCGCCGAGGCACAGATTATTATCGAAGCGCGGCGAGTGGGCTATAATACCCGCCGTCCATACAGCTCACTGGGACACCTGACTCTGAGTGAGTTCGTCAGTCTGTGTCAGGACGAACGGACCACCGAAGAAGTCGTCTGCTCTGATTAAGAGTTGTCCAAAAGGAGGCCAACGTCACGCCGGTAGTCTTATGAGTTTATACCTTCACAAGCTTACACAATGGAATTTCAACAAAACGATATAGTAGGTAACCGGTTAGTATTGATGCAAATGCAGATGCCAGAATCAATACGGTGCCATCTATATGAGGGGCTAAAAGCCTAACGACCTTATAAAACGCGGGTATAACAAAACACTGAGAGAGATAAATGCTATAAGATGCAGCACCAAGTACCGTCAATATCTGACTGCTAGGTTGGCTCATGTAAAGCAGTCCAAGGACAATAAAAGAAGCTGGAATGCCCCATTTAAAAAATCTATCGACCTCCATATGGACAAGTAGACTCGAACAAAGTCCGATGATACCCACAAGGAAGAAAAATGGTGATATGGAACTTATTTTAGATTTAAGGTATTCATTATCATGGATGTACAAAATTCCAATAAGAATCCCCAGCACGAACTCAAGAACAATTAATCTTGTACCACCCAAAACAGCTAACCCCGTTAAAGATAGACTCACGACGGCGTATGAGACGCTGTTATCTTTAGCCAGCAGTGACATTCCGAAGATAAGATAAAACATCATTTCATATTCAAGAGTCCATCCAACGCCAACAACGGGATCTCTCTCAAAAATCGGTCGACTCAAGAAGAAGAACGATGACAGAGCATGATAAAAGTCTGTGCTAAACCTATTGAAAGCACCTGGAAAAATCACGAATAAAGCGACGAAGAGGGTCGAATAAAACCAATAAGTAGGCACTATTCTTTTTACGCGCTGTATCAAGAAGTCATACGCCGATCTGCGATTTTTACTTTGCGTGAAAACCATTATGAACCCGGAGATTACGAAAAATAAGTCTACTCCGCTAGCTCCCCACCCTTCAAACATCCTACCGAACGAGGTGTTAAATCCGTATTCAAGCGCGAAGTCTATAGAGTGCTTGAACACAACATTGATCGCTGCGAATGCCCTCAATGCCTGTATGCTTGTTATCAAATCGACACCAAGATGTCTTAGAAGAAGTGGCGACGTTTGATGAGAAGTAAAATCTAAAGTTCTATCTTTCAGACAGTGCCTGACTGCTGTTTGATTACGGTCGTCTCAATTTCGGCATTGCCCATTCTTCGCTGTGAGGCGGTAAGTAAAATATCCATGGTTTAGGGCAGAGTAGCGTCGAGCCATTGTGAAAATAGCGATGGTCAGCTTGATCGATTTCGCCGTGCCTGAGTCAAACGGACACTGTCGGACAGATCAAATCTAGAGTCTTACATTTGACACACTGGAGCTGAATGCGAATATCTCATCCTGTACTAGTCACCCCCTACCGATCAGGCACGTTGCTGATTAAAGCACTCATCCGCTCACGAAGCCAAGGCAGCTCTTTCTCTAGTCAACGGCAAGACCGATACTTCCTTTACTGGAACTGGCACAAATCAACCACGTATTAGCCACCAGTGCCCCTATTACCTCCATCCCCAGACCGATAATACGTACCTCGTCGCCCCTTGATCAGCCTATCGATAAGTTCGTGTCGCTTGCTCCATAGGAATCTCCAGACCCGTCTCTCTCTGACGCGATTAAATATTTTCTTGAAACTCAGGTCGGTACTATACAGATGACAAAGATATATAGCCCTTCGGTTCATTTGCGGATTGACAATCTCATATCGACCTGACACATCCAATGTCCCAAACCCCCATGGAAACTTGAACGCGTACCAAAGGGCCTGAGAACCTAATGCCATATCACATTCTTTCTTCAATCGTTGATCGATCTCGACTATTCCCCCAGGAAGGTCAAACCGTAAGACGGTCCCGAGGTCCACAACATAGAAATGAATGGGAGGGGCCAACCTCACAACGATGTTAGGAAAAGCCGCACGCACGTTTTTGACCAGCTTCTTACCAAGCTCAAGAATTTCTTCCAGCAATGACGATGGATGAGCGGTAAAGGAACGGTCGGGGATTGTCTGAAAGACTCTTCTATAACGCTCCAGGGGATCCCCGTTTAAAGAAAATCCATCTTCGCTGGACCAAGTATCACCGTTGTACAGAAACTGCACTTTGGACTTTACATCTTTCAGTTGTTCACACACATAATCAGGCGTATTAACCCATTTGTTCATATACCGGTTCTCATCGTGACTAAAATAGACAAAACTCGCAAAGGGGATGATCACCTTTGGCTGAAACGCATCAGCATAATGTTGCATACGCTCGATGACCATAAGCTTCTCCGTCACGTCCGCATCGTTGGGATTTCCTACCCAACCTGCAATCGAGAACTGTGTCAGCAGTACGTCTACTGGTCCAATCCATTTAGATAGCGCCTTGGCGGCAACGTGACTTAACACGCAGTCATTCATATTGAGCACTGTGACACCTCTTGCCCGTACCGCCAGAAGTGAATCGATTGTTCCAACCGAGCAACACAAGACAGAGGTCTCATTACCGACATGATACCAGCGGGCAAGCGGCAGCTCGACAACTGTACGGAACCCAAGGTTGCCTAGTGCTCGGAACATCCGTGACGAAATATGTTCTTGGTATAAAAGAGTGATCTGGGATTTTTGTTGATCCGGTATAGCCTTAAGAGTTGGAAAGTGAAGATGATCCGGATGTTCGTGGGAAATCCAGATATGTGTGACCTCTTGAAGTCCAGTCGAGAGAAGCGCAGGCTCGCAGAGCAACGACCATGACTCGTTAAATGCATCACCAAAGAACCAGGGATCTATGCAGATGACAACAGAGCCTTCCTCGATCAAAACCGAAGCGTGAGAGAGCATTGTCAGTTTCACATTCGTCCCTTTTCTGCTGCTTCTTATTTACCAGTATATTCACATACATGCCCCATCAACTTTATTGTGATTTTTGAAGCTTAGCTCATTCTCATATGATATCCCGGCAGCTAGCCTGTGCTTCACCGGCGTAGAAATGTATAACAAGGAAACAGGCGTGGCTATGTCGCTAAGGTTAGCAAGAATTGACAACCCTGCTCAACATGCCGGATTCAAAATGGTAAGGATACTGAAGTAGGTAAAAGTTGGAGTCGGAACAATAGCCTTGTGCGAACCGTTCCCGGTGTTCTATAGACGTAATCTTGAACGCACTCCTCCAGTCTATCCATAGAAAGCAGTAATAACCTCGACGACCTCCATCTGTTGAGCCGGTGTCAGTTCAGGATAGATTGGAATCGCAATGGTCTCATTGGCGGCACGCTCGGATTCCGGGAAATCACCTTTCTTATGACCTAGGCACTGAAAACACTCCTGCAAGTGAAAAGGAACTGGATAGTAAATCTCCGCACCGATCCCTTTCTGTTTGAGATGCTCCATGAGCGCGTCTCGACGTTCTACTCGGAGCACAAACTGATTATAGATATGATAGTGCTTCACCCCCTCGGATCGATAGACAGCTTCCGGCAATCGCACTTTCCCCCTCTCCACGAGGCCACTCTGTCGAAACAGTAGCTCATATCTTTCAGCATTCTCTTGTCTTCGTTTCGTCCATCCATCCAGGTAATTGAGCTTCACATTCAGCACCGCCGCCTGAATGGTGTCGAGCCGGAAATTTCCTCCGATCACCTTGTGGTAGTACTTGGGTTTGCTGCCGTGGACACGGAGAATTCTCATGCGTTCCGCGAGTTCGGAATCGTTGGTAATGGCCATTCCTCCATCACCCAAGCAGCCCAGATTTTTGCTTGGAAAAAAAGAGAGGCATCCGATAGTGCCCATGCTGCAGGCTCGGCGACCGTCGCGGTGTTCCGAGCCGATGGCTTGAGCCGCGTCCTCGATAACGCTCAGATTGTGTCGCTTGGCGATATCCATAATCGGTGCCATGTCTGCGCATTGTCCGTAGAGATGGACCGGAATAATAGCCTTGGTTTTGTCCGTCAGCACCGACGTAATTTTGGCTGGATCGATGTTATAGGTAGTGGGATCGATGTCTACAAGTACCGGCTTGGCTCCAAGACGAACGATTACTCCGGCAGTGGCAAAAAATGAATAGGGGGTCGTGACCACTTCATCCTCTGGCCCGACTCCAAGCGCCATGAGTGCAAGCAATAGCGCATCGGTCCCGGACGTCACGCCAATGCCATACATCGCCTGACAATAGGCAGCCACCCGCTCTTCCAACTTACCCACGTCCGGACCGAGGATAAACGCGTTGCTTCGAAAAGTTTTTTCTAATGCTGCCAGAATTTCTTGTTTGAGCGGCTCGTGATGAGCATTCAGATCCAGTAATGGAACTGCCATGAAGATCTCCTTTTTAGACTGCTCTCAATCCCGCTTTATCAGAGACTGCCATTTTCTGTCCCTAAAGAATATTCTCTTTCCACGTCTCTTCCCCAAATGGAACCGATTCGAATATATCTATTGATCTGTCCCATCTCCCTGAGGGGTGAGTTCATGTAATCTCACAATTCAGTATAGCCGGATGGTACCAGCGGAGGTGCCCACTGTGAGAACAGATTATGCTTCTTTGCTAGAATGGCGAGTTCCTTACCTTACCTTCATTTCAGAATTGGTTTCGCATATGATGGCGTGATCGTGGAGATCGCACGATGCGATAGGTGTCCATATCTGGTGTCAACGCGCGATGCATCGGATCCCTACCCATCAGACGCATGACCAGACCCATCGGAGTGATAAGAAGATAATAGATGATTCCGAGTATGATTTTCGTATTGATCGAGCCGAGAACGTGGCCTACCTTCATCCACCCTTTATGAGCTTGTTTCAAGCTCTGCGGGGCAATCGCACCCAGAACAATGAGCAGGCTTCCCAGAATCGTCGCCCACAAGCGAGGCGACTCACTTCGGAACACGACAGGCCACAATCCGATTACCGCAAACACACCTCCCACCAACAGACCGAACTGCCGCAAATCCCTCATGGTAGGCTGTTGATTTGTTCGATCCATCGCCAGTCTCCTAATCAAGCTCGAATTCTTTTTGCCAATTGGTATCGTTCTCCAACGGCTTTTGTCGCGTTTTATACAAAACGCAGTTTTCCAGGACAAGCACATCCATTTCAGTCCGCATAAAACATCGATAGGCATCCTCCGGTGTAGACACGATCGGCTCCCCTCGAACGTTGAAAGATGTATTGACCAGAACAGGACAGTCGGTTTGTGCCTCGAACGACTTGAGCAGTCGATAATACCTCGGGTTGGTCTCCTCATGAACGGTTTGTATTCGGGCCGAATAATCCAGATGCGTGACGGCAGGAATATCGGACCGTGGAACGTTCAACAGATCAATCCCCCACAAATCGGATCGATTGGCAGACAAGGGAAGCCGTCGTTTCTCCATCACCGGCGCCACCAGCAGCATGTAGGGACTGTCCGTGTTCATTTCAAAAAAATCCGACACTCGCTCCCGAAGGACCGAAGGCGCAAAGGGGCGAAACGACTCGCGATACTTGATCTTCAGGTTCATCACTGATTGCATCTTTGTATTTCTGGCGTCGCCAAGGATGCTTCGACCGCCGAGCGCACGCGGACCGAACTCCATTCGGCCCTGCAACCAGCCGACAACTTTTCCTTCGGCAAGATCTTTTGCCACGCAGTCAAAAAGGTGATCGTCGTCCAACAACTCATAGGGTGCCTCAACCTGCTTGAGAAATTGTTCGATCTCAGCATTGGTATGTCGTGGTCCCAGATAACTCCCGTTCATCCGGTCAACACCGGTCAAGACCCTCGGTTGATCGTCATACCGATACCAGGCGCTCAACGCAGCGCCGACCGCCCCACCCGCGTCTCCAGCCGCCGGTTGAATCCAGATCCCCTTGAACGGACCTTCTCGTAGGATCCGTCCGTTACCCACACAGTTGAGCGCGACACCACCGGCCATACAGAGATATTCAACTCCGGTTTCACGGTGTAGAGTTCTCGTGACACGAAGCATAACCTCTTCGGTCACTTCTTGGACTGAACGGGCCAAATCCATCTCCCGTTGCGTCAACTTACTCTCCGGTTTCCGCGGTGGCCCGTCGAACACGTCATCAAATTTGTCCCCCGTCATGGTCAACCCGGTGCAATAGTTGAAATAATCCATATTCAAACGAAATGTCCCGTCCGGTTTGAGATCAAGGAGATGATCATAGATGGCCTTGACGTATTTCGGTTCCCCATAGGGAGCCAACCCCATCACTTTGTATTCGCCGGAATTGACCTTGAAGCCGGTGTAGTACGTAAAGGCGGAATAGAGAAGCCCGAGAGAATGAGGAAACGGAATTTCCCAGAGCGGCGTCAACGCATTCCCATCGCCCAGCCAGGCAGACGTCGTAGCCCATTCGCCAACGCCATCCATGCAGAGAACCACAGCCTTGTCATAGGGCGACGGGTAAAATGCGGAGGCGGCATGAGATTCATGGTGCTCACCGAACAACAGCGGGGGAAGCATCGACTGGTCCATCCCCGGAGACAACGCGAGGAACTCTTTCGCAAGCAAATTACGGAGTAAGAGTTTTTCCTTGAGCCATACCGGCATAGCCGCCACGAACGATTGGAGTCCCTTCGGAGCGAATGCCAAGTACGTCTCAATTAACCGCTCAAATTTCACGAGTGGTTTATCATAGAAGACGATATAGCGAAGATCACCGAGAGTAATTCCTCCCTCTTTCAAGCAGTAGGCCACCGCATGAGAAGGGAAACCTGGGTCATGCTTCTTTCGGGTAAACCGTTCCTCCTGAGCAGCCGCTATGATGTCTCCTTCACGGATGAGGCACGCCGCACTGTCGTGGTAGAAAGCTGAGATTCCCAATATGTTACCCATACTCCTCCGTCAAGGTTGGGAGTCGTTCCTAGATGACACAAATTAAGAAACTGTGGTCGACTGGGGTGTGGACAGTTTCCCCAAGCCCAGAGAGTCGGGAGTCAAACTGCGTGGATCGAATTCCGGCCATGAATGAGACAACAGCATGTCACGCATCGTTTGCCACCCCAAACACCCCACAAAAGATCGGAAACGCTGTTCAAACCATCTTCGCCCTGCACCTTGGTAAAATCGAACCGCGAGCGGGACGCGGACCGGAATCTCTCTTAATTCGTAGACATCAAATTCATAAGGATGGCAGTAAAACACGAACGGGGCATCGATCATAATCCTCCGAGCAAAGTATCGACTCGCAAATCCCGGCAACAACCGATGATATCCACCTCCTCCTACAGGCAGATTTCTACCGAGTGCCTGAAAGGTGGCCAACGGAGCTTCTAAAATGCTGCCCCCCTGGTTCAGACGAACCCGAGTCGGTAGGACGGGCCAACCCGCGATTCCATACCGTGGAAGACGGGCCGGTACGATGCTGGAGTCGTACTCAAAACCAGCTTCTGCAAGCACATCGAGAGCCCAAAGCGTATCGTGGACAATCGAGAAATCAGGCGCACGATATCCCCTTACCTGCATTCCGATGATCTGTTCGAGAAGATCCTTAGATCGACGGACATCGGCGAGAAATTCTTTTGGTGACTGTCGTCCAATTTCCAAATGCCCGTGTCCGTGGCACGCCACTTCATGCCCATCAGCCTGGATCTCCTTGATGACTTGAGGAAAACGTTCGGCGAGCTTGCCGAGCACGAACATGGTCGCCCGCGCATCGATTTCGCGGAGAAGCTGCAAGACGCGACGCGTATTTTTAACAGCCCGCTCCGTGATGGGAAGACTCCGGTCCCATGTGGATTGCGGCCAATCTTCAACATCAATGGTGATGACGGGGGGACCGTAGCTCATGGCCGTAAACTTACATGAAAGTCCATACCCGCCCCCGGGATTTTCTGGATTCGAACATCCGCAAAACCTGCCGTTTCACAGAGCTTGCGAATGCCGGCGTCATTATAGAAGTAGACGGGACATTGTCGCAGTTGATAACGAAATTTTCTGAAGGGGGTTCGGAACCAATGCTCACTAGGAAAAGATATAACAGCCACTTGCTTGACTACCGGCCGCAGAGCTTTTAAAAATACTTGAGCGTCTTCGACATAATCCATGACCCCCATCACAATTGCGAAGTCATGCGGCTCAACTGGTACACCCGGAAACAACCCTTCGATCAACCTACACCGGTCCTCCGCCAGACCCGCCTGAGCCAGACGATGACGCACAAGGGTCAACATATTGGGAGCGGGATCAATTCCTGTAATCCGATCAGCTCCCCGCTTGAACGCTTCTGCGATGTATGGGCCTGAGCCGCATCCCACATCAAGCACTGTACCGCCTCTCAGGTGATCAAGGGCTTCGAATGTGAGGGCGTATCGAATGAACATGTCACTCCGAAACTTACCGTCCACCCAACGCATGAAAGGATTCCGCTTTTGATCGTAAATGGTGTCGAAGGTCTCGGCAAAGCTATTAAAAAATGTGGCCGCATTATGCTCCTGATTCATTATAGGCTCCTTTTCACTATGCCCAACACGGTCGAATCAGCACCTTGATAATCCCATGGATGAGTCACTCTACGGTAGCTCTCATGCCTGATCCTTCGCTGGGACAAGGGCAGGACACTGCTAAGATCCCCTCAATCCTAAGACTGAAACTACCGATATGTCTATACCGCGCATGAGGGAAATAAAGACCAATTTGGCCGGACGGCAGTAATTGAGTCCGTCATCATCTTGATCTTGACAAGAGAACTCCTGTGTCTAGAACAAGGTATAGATAAAAGGCGCAACCGCTGAACCTTGGGTCAGCACAATCAAGGTGCCGAACAAGAGCAAAACTATAAGAATCGGCAATAGCCAGAATTTTTTGCGTTCCTTCATAAAGTCCCACAGTTCCAGGACAAACTCAGTCATAGTGCACCTCCTTGGACTTGTACCGGATGTTGGTTCTATCCTCAGAACAGCACAAAAGTTATTTTTATCATTTGGCCCAAAAGTGATTCAAATGTGCTCAGGATAAATCGTCAAAACTTTCCACTGCTCAATTTCCTGATGACGGTAAATTTACCCGCCCTATGGCGCTTGCGGTCCGCTGAGCACGCGGGTCAATCCCGACAATCGGAATGCTCTACAACGCGACCTCCGCCCGGCCATTTGGCATAACGAAGCTGATAATATCCTTGGCCATATGTTCCGCCATCACTCGATGGCCCTCCGCATTGGGATGGCCGTCTATTTTGGAGTTGACGAGCGTAAATTCGTCAAGCCCGTTGTACCATGGTGCCATGTCCTTGACTTGGGCGCCATGAGCATGACGAACCACATCTTCAAAGAGCAGCTTGTTCTCGTCGGGGTGCGATCGCCTAAAGAACAGGATGAGCGGAATCTTTCGTTCTTCACACATCGCCACCAACTCGTGTAACGCCGCCATCGACTGGTGCCAGCCCATTCCTTTCTGTGGAGAAGTCGCTGCTGGGGTCGGTTGAAGCTTAGGCATAGCATAATTATAGGTATGATGCATGAGCCGATAAAACCAGAGCTTTCCCACCATTGTTATAACCATGCCCGGCAAAGACTTTCCCCACAGAGAACTTTGAGCCCAAGGATCAAAAGGCCCTTTGTTCACTTCGATATCGTTCTGAACGTAGGTCAACATCACGAGATCAGGTTGCAGAGTGATTCCTTCCTGCTTGAAATACGTCACTTCCTGCACCGTATTATAGCCTCCAACCCCGCTGTTGATCACCCGCACCGGCCGGTGCAGACGCCCCTGCAGTAACGGCTCGAGCCGGGCGGCGAACGTCTTGTCCTGATCCACCCCCGATCCAAAGGTCACCGAGTCCCCCAAGGCAAGAATCCGATATTCCCCAGCAGCTTTGGGTAAGATAGGCCGATCGCGTAACCCCCGCTCGTTATAGGTCACGAGCACATCGCCGTAACGGGTCTCCCATGACGGCTTGTGCTTGAAAATAAGCTGGTCATCGGCTAGCTTGTCGCGCGCATAATCCCCTGCCAACTCATAGTAGGAAATGCCGAGGGGATCCACCGCACGAATGATCAGTTCTACCGCACCTATCGACAAAAGTAATGATGCGATGCTTATGATAATTCCTGCTCTTGCCTGGTAGATATGTCGATACCATACCGGCTTGGCCAGCGAGAGCATCATGGCCACACCCATCAAAAAGCCAAGTAGACCGGCATATCCCCAGCTATACCGACCGAACACCGTCGCGGTATGAGATCGATAGGTGGCCGCAAGAAAAACGATGCTCCAGGCTGCGAGGGCAATGCTCATTTTCAGTTTTCTCAACTGTACTTCCATCACCGAATCCTGAGAATATCGGTCCACTTCGACTGCTTCATCGGCAAACACCTGCGGCCTGTACTTGTACAATCCTGCCGAGATTCATCGACAGGATGATTCCGGATCATGAATCATCAGATCGCACACGAAGTCTATGTCAACGCGCGAGTCCCAAACGGAATTGCTTGGGTCCGAGTACGATCGGCATCATCCACGCCTACCAGAGTCGCATCCTGTAGCGTACTGTACAGCCTGACATGGGCCGTCCAAGGTAGCCGACTCCGACTACCCCAACACGTAACTTCTTTATATTTCCCCCAAAGTCACTGTGGCTTGATGCATTTGAATATTGGCAACGTATCAAGTGGCAACGGTTAACCTGAACCAGCCGTGGGAAGCCGTTGACCATCCGTAGCAGGAGCGAGAGAGGGACTTCCTTTGAAAGTACCTGAAAAAAAACCTAATGCATAGGAACTATGCATGATGGCCACTGCAAATGGAAAACGAGCGGCAATCTGAACCCCGGACGCTTGTACCCGTCCAATCGCCGCTAATAGAAGGGTAATCATGTAAAGCCCGGGAAGAGCCACTGTCAGGGAACACCACCAGCCGGGAAGCCATGGACCAACAGTCAGACCGATCAGCAACAAACCGATAAACACTGGAGGAACGAGCTGACGAATGGACGCCGGAAGTCGATACTTTCGAAGTACTCTCACACGAGCTGCTCCATACCTGAAATACTGTTGCGCAAGCCGAGATGGCGTCTCACGCACAAAATAAGCGCATTTCGCACGCGGTGAAATAAACACCTTTTCATGTCTCTGCGCCAATCGGTAGTTGAGCTCATCGTCCTCAACATAGACCATCCGTTCATCAAAAAGTCCTACATCGGCAAAAACGCGTCTGCGGAACATGGGAAAACAGGCACCTTCGGCATAACCTTCATACTCCGGTAGACGGTGCTTGGCATTGCCGATACCAAGTGGATGGGACATGGCCAACGCAACAGCCTGCCCAAAGAGTCCCTTGCCGCGGCTGGTGATCGGTCCCCCGGCACAGCACACCTCGGGATGTTCGTTTAGGAGCTTCAAGCATGTCTCCAGGTAGTTTGGTCCATACTCCGCATGCGCACCAAGAATAGCTATGTATTCCCCTCGGCCGGCTTGAATGCCGATGTTAAGCGCTGAGGGGGTAGATCTTCGCGGATTGTCGAGCATCCGTAGATTCGGGTTTGATTGTATAAGCCTTTCGAGAATGTCACGTGTCCCATCATCGGACATCCCATCGACAACAAGGAGCTCCAATTCGAATAGAGATGTTTTTTGGGCCAAGAGGGAACGGACACAGGACTCAATATGGGCCTTCTCGTTACGGCAAGGTACGATTCCAGAAATCAATGGAATATGAGCTACCACAGACGATCTCCACATAGGTAATAACTCAATACAGCTCTCGTAGTTTTGAATCAACCCCCCGTATAGGTGATACCTGATCTTGAAGAAGCCACCAATGTTTGTACAAGATAGTCCGGATTGAAACCGCCTGAAGATCGCGTCGTCTTTCCAGACATATGCCGAATGAACATTCAGACGGAGTGTGTATCGAGTAAACGCACGTACTTTATGGCACCCGTACTCTCAATGCTGCCGGGGCATGGGCTCCATCCGCACTTCTCGTAAAGGCGGCGAGTCGTAGCCTTATCAGCATAGACCCACAAGAGGAGAGATCGATACTTCAGCGCCTTCGCCCGCTCTTCAAAAGCAAGAAGCAGCCGTTGCCCCACTCCCTTTCGTCGATGCGGCGATTCCACACCGATACCAAATAATGACATAGTCGGCTGAGGCAAGTCCTCCTCATGACTAATGTTGTCTGCATCATTCTTTTTCACCAAGCGGGCATAGCCGACCTTCCATAAACGCTTGTCCAAGATTAACCATGGTCGCAACACAATGCTGCGAACGGTGATCCAAGCCAAATCGCGCTGCAACTTTTTGGCCAGACTAGGGGACGCACCAATCGCATAGCCAATAGCTTGACGATTGCGGTCGAAGGCTGCAAGAGCAACTGCACCTTTCTGTTGAGCAAACCAATGAATGAGCGCACAGGCGTACCCGGGACCGAGACGAGCGTTCAGATAACCGCGAAACGTCTCTAAGTGTACTTCAGAGACCATCTGTACCATCTCATTACCGACAATATCGGTGATGATGATGTCCGCCCCCGGATCTGGCGAGACAGGGCTGTTTAGCGCTACGTTGGGGAACACCGAAAATATACCTCCTCTAAGCCTGGTGACTGGTGCTCACGAATTGAGGGGCCCCGATCACCTGATGGTATAAGTTCAGAAGCTTTTTGGATTCGGCCTGCCAGTTAAATCGATCACGCGCAGCAGTCATCCCTGCTTCCCCCATCCGATGGGCCCTGGCTGGATCTCGAACGAGCGATTCGATCGCATCGGCTATTTCTTCGGGCTTGGTTGGATTGACTAGAATAGCTGCTCCTGACTCCCCGCCAATTTCGCGATTCACGGGTAGATCAGAGCATACTACAGGAAGGCCTAGTGACATACATTCCACTAACTTAGTTGGTAGCATGGTCCTAAAGACACTGTCGGGGAGATCGGCGATCAATCCAATACTCGCTTTGTTCTGAAAGAACAACGCCTCCTTTTTAGAGAGAACTCCATGGTACACTACTTGTTCTCTGACACCAAGCTGCTTAGCCTCATCCCATAATTCTGCAAGGTAGCGATCGGATAACGGGATACCAGCCAGTGCCAAAGGAGCATAGATACCTCGACTCTTCAGACATGCGAGCGCTTTAAGCATTTGAGAAATTCCACGGTCCGGTCTGAGAACACCGGCAAAGACGCAGGTAATCCCATCACGTTCAATCGCAGGCAGCTCATCGTTCCATTGCAAGTCTGGGTAGTTCGCAATCAGACGTACGTTGTCTTGAAAAAGAGAGTATCGAAGGCCTTGCAGCTTTGTCGTAACAACTACAGCAGCACAACGCCGCACACACCGCCGTTCCCATCGATCCCAGGCGAATAATACAAGAGGTTTTATCCAATGCGGAATCCAATGGGAGCCCTGTAGCTGATCTAAATATGTCTCATGGACATCAAAAATGACCGGCCGAGATCCGGCCCTCGCAATGACAGGACCTAGGAGATCCGGTTCATGAACGTGAAATAAATCCGGCTTCAGGTCCGACGCAAGTTGTGCGACACGACTCGCGCGTGCGTACCGTTGCCATCTGCTTTCAGCTTTGGGTAATGGGTGAATGATCACCCCTTGTTCTTGATACGCAGTAACTCCTCTCCCCTCTGCAAAAAGATGCACCTCATAGCCCGCCTTTGCCAGGGTACAACAGGCTCGATGAAACACCCGCCCATCATCGACCGAATGACCATTGCAGACGTGACAAATCTTCAAAATACACCTCAGTGATTTAAGTTCCGAAAAGTCCGATGTATCGAGCGTCTCTCCAGATGAGAACTGCCGTAGACACAACACGCTCCCTGAGGACAACCAGAGTCTCTAGTCTGTTTGGCTAAATACTGCTGTCTACGTAGAGCGAGCTGTTCTGTGGACCTTTAGTGTTCGGATAATTCGTGATTACCCATTGTCGCTCGATAGAGATCAACGAGTCGATTCGCTGTTCGTGCTATATCTAGATGCGTATCGGCAAAGGCACGAGCCTCCTTTCCCATTTGAACACATCTGGAAGGATCACGGAAAAGAGAAAGCAGTGCATCAGCCACCCCTTGGACGTTGCCTTTCGCCACTAACAGCCCAGTTTTCTCATGCTCAACAACATCAGGGATCCCTCCAACACGGGTAGCTACGACGGGAAGGCCGCACGAAAGCGCTTCCATGATGCAGACAGGAGTCCCTTCGTTGTGACTCGGTAAACAAAAAATACGGGAGCGTCGCATCATGTCGGCAACCTGATGGCCAGATAAAGGGCCGGTCAGAATCACGTTCTCATCGATCCCAAGAGATTGCACCAGGCGATGAACCGATCCACCTGTCCGATCCTCGCCGATCAATGTAAGCCGCGCATCCGGACAATGGGCTAAGACTCTCACCCAAGCATTTAAAAGTTCATAAACTCCTTTCGCCCTTTCGATTCGTCCCACGTATAACACGTGTGGCTCTAAAGCGAGCTCTAAAGCCGGGAAAAACCGCCGTCGGTCCACTCCTAGAAGCAGAGTTTCACATCTCCCAACAGGCTGAATTGAGCTTCTTAAGATCGCCTCGAGCGCTCGACTAACCGGTAAATTCAGATCGGCGGCTCCGAATGAATCGCGGCAGAGCTCCCAGCCCTGCTGCCGTCCAGCTAAGGCAGTATGTACCTCGCTCCCATGGTAGGTCACGACACAAGGTATCTTATGGCGTTTGGCTGCTTGGATTGAGGCCCACGAACTGACGCTCCCAGTATGGGCATGGATGATTGACACGGGATAGCTATGGGTAAATCGGGCTATCGTCTTGTCGACAAGACGGCACCATTGCATTTTTGTCCAAGACAGGAACAGATTTCCGGGAGCTTTCAAATATCTTGGGAAAAGTACTTCACATCGGTCCGGAACCAAAATATAACGCTCTGGAAGCGGAACCTTGGCAGCGAAGCGGCCGAACTTCGGCATGAAATGGGGCATCATGGGAGCCGGCGAGAGAACGGTGATCCGTTCGACCCGTTCAGCCAAGGCGAGCACTTGCTGCCCGATAAAGTTCCCGGGAATTGGATTCCCAGGTGAAGGGAACACTATTGCCACGACTAGAACGTGCATACATCGAAATCCTGCACAGGGTTACTTATATATAAGAGATTCTACCCTGTTTCCGCGGACTCGCAGGTTACAAGTTTTTGTCGCTCTTCCTGAACACCATCCTTCGCCGCTACTGATTATGTCACCAATCGATGAAGTCAAAAAAATTTGCTCTTGTCCGGTACTGCAGCCGATTCACCCGCTCTCGTTTGAACATGCCAAGCAAACTTTCCACCGCCACAATTTAGGCACAACTGCCAATGGCGCTCTGTTAAATGTATCTGATGTCGCTCATCCCTTGGCATTGGGCACCCTGGCCGTGAAGTCGCGCATCAGAAGGTGGCGTGTGCGGACGGTGGCGCTCTCGAAGGATGAGTATGGGTAGCTTCGACCACTGAGGTCGTCCCTTCAAGATGCTTACGCCCAGCGCCACCGGGGTTTGGCGGTTCATCGTTCAATCAGTTCGGTTGATTCGGTTGCCATCTCAGCCCCTTCAGTCTCCTCAGGACCTTGTCGTGAAGATGGCCTCCATTGCGAGGGAGCAGGATAAGATTGTACGGATAGGAACACTTTAAGATCGATATCGGCCATATCCTTGCGGCTCAGAAACCTTATCAGTAGCATTTGGCGGACCAGCAAAGCTCCACCGTCTCGAAAGTAATGTCTCGCTCGCCACACTATAAGCCAACACCATCCAAAGTATCTTCCGTGAATGCCATGTGAGAGACATGTTAACTAAGAGAACACATACGAGTAATGCTAACGGGAGCGACCCCTCAGGACCATGGCGGGCTCTCCATGCTGAGTCCAAACAGAGCCACAGGGCAAAAAAATAGGGAATCGCACCCAGCAGCCCTGTTTCGGTTAATACCCAGAGATAACCATTATGTGTGTCGAGAGGCTTACGACCAAACCGACTTCCCAATTCGATTATGTGATTACCTGGCCCCCAGCCCATGATCGGCGCCTGGATAAACATGTTCCAGGCTTCCGGCATGATGTTTTCTCGACCGGACATGTGTCCCTCTGAGAATGTTCTCTCCCATCGGACCCGAACTGCATCATTCTGGTACGCAGCCACTACAAGCACCAATAGGGCAAATACTGTGGCAATCCATATCTTAACTTGCAACGCCTTATGTACTGGTCTCGCAGCAAGACACATAATTCCTGCAACCAAAGCAACGAATGCGCCCCGAGAACCGCTAAGCACAATTCCAGCTGCAAGAATGGCGAAGCCGATCCAGGCCTGCCAACCGATGTCCCCTTCCTGTGAAGCCCGACCATAGGCAAGCCCCATGAGACTGAGTAGACCGATTCCCAACATCGATCCAAGGCTGTTTGCGTCCTGCGACAGAGCTGAAACACGGCCTCCAGCAACCGCATTCGCCGCACTGCCGCCTACCTGTAAGACTGAGAGGACTACGCATCCGGCGCTTAACGCGAGGAATGTCCCCCTAATTACTCGCTCATGCCGAAATAGGTTATACGATATCCAGAAGAGGACCACCATCTGAATAGTCGTCGAGAGTCGCCCCACGAGGCCTGATGAGTCACCCAGTTTCTGCCAAATTCCCAGAGAGACAAACACAAAGAGATAGGCTGCAAAGTACCACAGTGGTCTGGGTAACTTGCCAAACGTGACCTTTGGTTGCAAGAGAGCAACTGTGATGAAAAAATAGCCGACCACACTCGACACGGACCACACTCCACTCTCAAGCCCTATATCTAGAGTCTCGAGGGGAATGGTAAAAATAAAAGCATAGAACGAGAAACGTACGATAGGAAGGGGAGAAATATCTTTCATGAGTACAAGTTAATACTTCCACTGACGGATAGCGAGTCTTTATCCGAGTTACCCCGCGAGCATTTTTTCTTTGCTAGCGGCACACTGCCGATAAACATTAACATTGGGGTCTTCCCGTAGCACCAGCAGTCTTGATGCTTGTTGTACTCCGTTGCGAGGTATCACAGAACTACATCCTAAGAAGTTCGCCAGCTAAGAAGTTCGCCGGGTATCGTTGCGAGATCATCCTTGCCGCACCCCCTCCGGCGAATGGGGCAAATCCTGTTCGCGCAGTTCGTTTGTCACTCGCGCGTTGTCCCTGGCCGATTGCTCGATTGCGTGTGAGTGATAGCATGCTCAGCCTCAGGCGCCACGCCATTCTTCGGAATAGACTTCTGCCCTGTTGTTCCATGCTCCGCATGAACCGCCTCACAGCTTCATGCTCTTACCCCTATTCTTTTAGGTAGCGAACTTCTGCAGGATTAGATCTGCAGCCCAAGAGCCATGTCCTCTTTGACTCTGAAACACCTAAGAGTTACATTGGGAGTATGTGCGCCCCATCGCGCTACTTCCCACATCTAAAGAATGCTCTAGACCATAACTTAACGACACCCTTCAAACAACCATCATTTGGGGAGAAGCGCATGGGGGGATTTCCTGAGAAAAAGAGCACGGAGTGGGACTTGTTCTTCCGTCCGCTGAATTTTGAAATCCTAAACAAATGGTCAACTAGAACACAGCTTACTGTACTGCTCGGTGCTCATGAAGCACGGAGACCTGTTGGCTTGGCTGGAGACTTGCCATCTGGATCACCCTTCCCATAGTCTACAGGAAACGTGCATCCGTTGCTATTGACGTTCAGACGTTTGTGTACATCGAAAAGAGATTGTCCCGCAACATCATTGAGCCCTTTCACTAATGCTCCGTGTGGAAACTCACCCGTTGATGGGTTCCATAGTGGCACATCTGATAATATTCCATCTTGGTAACGATAGAGGATATTCGCACCAATGTCTTCGCCATTTGTTCCTGCGCCTTTCATAGGTGACCTATCAGGTATCCAGGCGCGACATGTACCGATTGCTGGATCAACTGATTTATTCACCTCATAGTTTTCCCCTGAACTGGGAACATAGTTGAGGCGGTTCTTAAATGAGTTCGCATGGGCAATCGACCAAGTCTGAACCTCTTGAGCAATTTTAAATCCAGGTCCACCATTGGAAAGGGAAAGCGAATTTTCTAAAAAAAATGAATACGATCCATCACCTGGCGCCACAGCCTCGACATCAACCAGTAGTCCCGCAATGGGATTATTTAGGAGCATGCAGTGATCACACCGTTGGTTTCGCACTCCACGAAAATAGATACCCACTTTTTCTACACCTATCGCAACAAAGTTCGTAACGGTGTTATTCTTCGGCATGCCGAGTGCGGTTGGCCCTGGCTCAGGTCGCGCCTTGATAACAGCACCATACTCCGTGTTGAGTGAAATATTTCCAAGGAAACGATTATTGTCGGCTGGTGTTGGACCTGATGCTTGAATGTCAAAAATTGAACTCGTGGTAGCATCCGCGACTGAGTTTTCCACAATAGTGTTATCACCAGGATAGAGCGATACACACACCGCGCCACCCTGAGGACCATGCCAGTTTTGATAGCCGCCCGGGATATTCCCATATCCGCGGCTATGACAATAAAGACGGCGGAAGGTATTGTGTGAGCCTGGTTTGGTCATCACAGCATGCCGATGAAAGTAATAGAACTCCGATTCCTCTACCAAACTATCCGTCACCCGAATAAGCGTGAGCAGATGTGAGTTATTATAGCGATTGTTGTGATGAAGCAATAAGCGTTTGAAGGTGAGGTGATGAGAATTTCGAAAGTCAAAAGCCCCTCCGGTACCGGCTATGCGGCTGTCTGGGTTATCGATACCGCTTGCCTGAAGTCCTTCAAATATGAGGTATGAGCAGTTGGTCCCAGATACAGAAACCTTCGTGCCATCGTTGTGAATATGTGCCTGACGCTCATTCAGAGCCTTGATCGTAATGGGGTTTTCCGCTGTTCCATTAATGTTCTTGAAGATAGGAAGGCCGCTGTTGGAGTTATCATAGGTCCCATCCAGAAGAATCAGTGTATCCCCTGGCACTAACTGAAATATTGCAAACCGGAATGTCTTCCAGGGAGAGGTTTGAGTACCCGTATTCGAATCATTTCCTGTTGGAGAGATAAAGTAGGTTGTGGCCAGGACAGGTTCAATGCCTGCCACTAAGCCGAGAATGATGAAGCCAGTAAATGCTTTGCAAATCCGCGACATGATGACCAACCTTGAGGACTCAATGTGTTGCTTTCGCATGAATACCTTCGGTATTTCTCCTGGCAACCATTAATGCTGCTTATTTGTTTTGGAGGCCGCCATAAGAAACTCCAGAAGAGTGCACACTCCATGCCTACCAAGATCGCGCAGCAGATTATTCTAACCCTCTTTGCCGCCCCGCCTGTATTTTCAATGGCTAAGGACGGCAGCGCCAGAAGTCCCAGCGATAGCAAACATGATAAGGCTGGTTTGAATACCAACAGACTGTGTAACTTTCATATCACCATTTTGTACGCTTCCCCCTTTTCCCCTTAACAGTTCAGTCGCTCGATGTATTAGAGATGGCTGTACGCAATATGGTATCGAGTTGCTTACCAATATTCGTCCACGAAAAGATCTCGACATCCTTTGGTTTTGGAGATTGCCCATACATCACATCTTTGATGAACGACGCCATACTCAGAATGTCTGATCCAGAAAAGCTTTTCACTAACCCAGTAGCACGAGTCGTCACCGAAGCATCGCTACCATGTGGGGCAATTACTAGAACTGGAGTTCCAACCCCAATAGCTTCAAATATTTTTCCAGTGACAATTCCTTTGTCATCCAATGTACCTTGGTCCTCAACCGAAGTGACTACTACAGCAAGTCTTGCACCCTTGACTGCCGACAGAGCCTCACGTTGCGAAACCTTACCGTGCAGCACGATCCGCTCACTTAAGCCAAACCGCTTTGCCTCTTCATAAGCGTGTCGCTCTTGTCCTCCATAATAGTGGAAGTACCATTTACTATTGGTTACGTTAAGACTCTCCTGGACATGCTTAAGCGCGGCAAGGAAAGGAGAAATGACTCGCTTCGGTGGATAAAAATTTCCTGTGTAGACAAAAGCGCAGTGGCCGAAATCGTATGGCTTGACAGCAGCCATCTCCTCTGAGTCATAACCATTCGAGATCACATGCAATTTTTCTCTAATAGCATAGGACTGATCTAATGCCTCTCCCCACGAAGGAGATACAATTGTCACGGCCGCAGCTGCCTTAAGCAAGCTCGCCTCCTCCCGAATCGTAGCCGAACCTGGTGGATAAACATCGTGAGGATTTCCAGTCCAAGGATCGCGGTAGTCCAAAACATACGGACGACCGAGCCGATCCGCGAGTTGCTTGGCAATCCCAAATGCTGAAAATGGTGCTCCCGATGCAAGGACGACATCCACGTCTTTCGGGCATAAACCAGAACAGATTTGTTCCACAGCTCTAGTCCAACCGACATACCTGCTAATCCCTAGATTTCGTGTTATACTTCTACAAATTCCTCCGACAGCCCAACCAAAGCCTTGATTCCAACACCTCAGATAGTCTGGCATCAGACAACGCCATCGATGGTCAGTTAGGATCTGCTTGATGGCTTCACGCTCTATCCTCCTTGAAACCTGCTCAGGATCTTCAACTTTTCGCCATAAAGAAGGATCAGGAGTTACCACTGTGACCTCCCATCCTATACGAGACAGATGCTTGGCTATATTCCATGTTCGAACACAGCCGCTCGAATTGAGGGGCGGAAAATAGTACGCCAAGAACAATACCTTCGGCCGTGAGGTGGGTAGGACATCATCACTATATGCATTTCCTTCGACCAATCCCGTAGTCATCATATGTTATGTAATGGTGCCCCTCTGAAGATTTCTAAGCGATCCTCATAGTGCTTAAGCCATCGGTTCTGCTGCCTGGCCATCGGTCTTGGCAGGCATCCCCTTCACCAAGCCACCCGGTAATACGTCCCGCGTCACAACGGCCCCGGCAGCGATCATGGCCCCGGCACCTATCCGCACACCTGGCAGGATGATGGCTCCGGCACCGATGCTCACATCATCTTCGATGATCGGCGGTTTAGCATCATACTGCTTGTTATTGACGACAGGATACTTATCGTCTGTCATCGTCACATTCGGCCCAATGAAGACCCGATTACCGATATGCATATCGTTGGGAATGAAAGCTCCATGTTGTATTCTGACATCATCTCCTGTTACCACCCGTCTGCCGATCCAAGCACAGGATCCGACCACGTTGCGCCTCCCCAAACGCGCTTCAGCACAGATAGTAGCAAATTGCCACACAACTGTCCCCTCTCCCATGACCGCGGACTCCGCAATTTCAGCCAAGGTACTTTTTTTCATTCTTGATCTCCAAAATAATGATGTTCAGTCGACCACACCCCCCATCTAACCAACGTTTACCGACATTCTGACCTAGAGAGTCAATTTATTCCGTTCTAAAGGAGGAGCCGGCGGATACTGGTCCGTTGGTAATCCTGAGTATCTCAAGTTCAACATCCCTGTTCATGATTGCGGACTCATGACTACTTATCCCCCAAACTGACACACACTTCTACGCCTAACACTACTGGAGCAAATACACATGTTCGGTTTCCACGCTAGCGAGTCGGATTATTGTGTGAGAATCTCCGCAGTCCGGTATCGGAATGGCGCGAGTCTATTCCGTAACAGCGCGAATAGCTTTTCAAGCAGAGCCTTGCAGCGTTGACTTAATGGCTTATCGATTAATCTGTAGATCAGCGCCCCAGTCATAAGCGTAATGGATACCGTAATCGCTACTCCCAATGGAGAGTTAATATCAAACAGGTGTAGCTTTAGGACTAGTATCTTTCGCACGGCTTCTGTCACATAGGGGTGGCTTAAATAGGTTGCATAACTCGCATCCCCTGCACCAATGAAGAGGTTTACGACAACATGCGGAGCGGAGTTAATGGCATTCTCCAAACGAACTGCCGAGGAAATTACAATGAATGATGGCACTCCATATGACAGTAGCCGATTAATATGGAAGGCATTCGAATCAGCCACGGCCATGACGAGATACCCGACTACGCCTGCTGCCAACGCTACTCCAGTCGTCACATTAGCAAAATATCCTTTATTGTACACTTCAAATGCGAGCATTCCTAAAATGAACTCATACATGAGTTCATTGCCAAAAAATCTATTGAGCACAAGGCTGTGGGCGAAATAGCCGAAGCTTATATATGTCGCCAACAGAAGTCCCGCAGTCACGAAAATGGGACGCTTGGGGGAAATGATAAGGGACAATGCTACACACACATAAAAGACCATTTCATAGTTCAGCGACCAGCCGACAAATAACATCGGCATTAACGTGCCGTTTTCCTTGAAATACGGGACAAACAGAATAGATCGGAGATAATTCAAAAGGTTCGCCGTCGTTGAGTTCAACAGCTCAGGTTTGAAAGCAGCCAATATCAGCACGAAGGTTGTTAAGACCCAATACAGTGGAACGATTCGACTCACGCGACTGATTGCAAAACGAGATGCAGATTGTCCAGTTGCGATAATCATTGCCATGACGAAGCCGCTAAGGACGAAAAAAATGTCGACTCCGAATCCCCCAAAACAGGGAAGATAGCCTATCCCTCCAAAACATGGCACTGAACCAATGTGAAAATACACCACGCTGGTGGAGGCTAATGCCCTCACAATTTGAAGGGTCTTCAACTGATTCTTTTGTGGGGCGACATTGGACATTTGAATTGAGTCATGATCGAGTCATCATGTATCAAGTCAAGACCGCAAATATATGTCGATAGCTGTTGACCTTGTCTTTAAGGCCAGGCTCTTATCCAGCACAATGGTTCTGCTGTCTTGCGCGTGATTATACATCATGCAACACAACCAAGACCCTCATTAGTTTAGAAGCAGAGGCAACGGCAAAAGATCTTCTTCTCTTCTCTACAAAGTTTCGGGATCGAGTCCTACGAATTGGCTTCTGTAAGGTAACCCAAGTCGGTCACAGAATGAACCAGCGATGGTATGGACCAATGCCCTCCAATCCACCTGCTTTGCGATGTTCCGACGCTTTTCAATTTGATCGATCGAAACGGCAGAGGGTGCAAGTGACTCAGCCAGCGCTCGAGACCACTCCTCCTGTGTACTTGCCAGCTTAATGACATGGGCAAAATCCAGAAGGGATCGGATGGGCGTTCCCACAATCGGCTTCCCACCGGCCAGATATTCATTAAGCTTGAGTGGATAAATGTATTTTGTGTAATCGTTGGCCTTGTATGGGAGCAGGCAGACATCCATATGCTGCGGATAGGCACAAGCGACTTCTATCGGTTTGTGGCCAAGAAAGTGCACGTTCTGCAATTCGGATAATCGATCCACGAGCGGCGCGTCCGCTCCCAGTTTGCCTCTGGGCCCCACGAACACAAAGGACCACTCGGGGTGTCGACTCGCCAGATCGAGTAGGAGCTGGAAATCCAACTGTGTCTTGATGATCCCGACATAGCCAAACCGGGGATGTGGAATCCCAGTTAAATCAGCCGGCTCTGCCTGTGGGGCCGAAAATGCTCGATAGTTCACCCCATTAGGGACAAACAACGTATGGGCATTGAAATGCCCTTTACGTTCTAGCAACGCCGGAGAATGGATGAAAACTTGGTCCACTCGCTTCATCAATTGTATTTCTTGGTTTGTGATCGGCCGCTCGGTGGGAGAGAACGAATATTCATCAACGATATGATAACAACTGAGATCATACGAACCGCTATCCAAGACATGGTTAAAATACGGCCGCCAGAGATAAAAGATAATGGTTTTGCACCCTTGTTGACGAAGCAATGCTGCTGCTCGGCGACCTCGTTCAGCAGCAGTCCAGGAATCTAGCCAGGCGGGCCTGCCAAACTGAAGCAACCATCTTTCCGGCTGATACAAAGCAAAACCTTCCGGGAACATCTCTAAAGAAGGAGAGCCATTCGCCGCCTTCTCACCGCCGAACACCAGTTTTCTCCAGCTTTGGGCAGGCTCCGCCCACAGGACATGAAAATATTTGGAGAGGCGGGTAAGTACTTGATGCCGCGACAGCCAAGGACCTCCCCATTTCTCCGGAACAAATGCGACCACTCCAATCTCGGGAAAGAGCGGTCGACGTACTCTATTACGGTTAGGATCGTTACCAACATGCATTGGAGCGACATCGGTCATTTATTATGCCTATGCTTCAATCACTCTGTCAGCTATCCCAGGTTGACAGCAATCTTGGGAAGAATCTCATGCGATGTCGGGCACAAGCCGTTAGTCAGACGTAGCAGACTGGAACCACATCCGTAAGCTTTCGACATGGCATAGAAGTCAAAGCGAGATTTTCGGTTTTCGATGGTCGGCAATCTTCTTGATAGACGAATACCTGATATTTCTCGGGTTGTGAGCCGGAATCAAATCTCTCGACCTTCGAGAAATACGGTTGATATCTATCGAAATAATCCAAGCCCGGTGCCCGCACATGGCCAAATTCATTCGGGTCAGGCTCAGAGAATTCGACAGTTTTTTCCGAATAGATGGGGACGGGCAATACGGCCATACCGTTCGGCCTCAAGATTCTACGAATTTCAGATATCGCCTTTCTGTCATCGGGGATGTGTTCCAACACATGCGAGGCAAAAACGAAATCATACGTGTTGTCGCTAAATGGAAGGTGCTGAAGATCCACGATGTGATCGGCGCCTTTCATCTTTAAGTCCGCAGTTTCATATTGATCAAACCGCTGCGAGAAGAAATCCCGAAAAAATGCCTCGGGAGCAACATGAAGCATTCTCAAATGGGCGGTCTCTTTCTTTCCGAGAACCTCCTGTAGGACGAGGAATTGAAGACGGTGCCGCTCTAGGGCACTGCAGTTCGGACATCTTGCGTGTTTCCTAATTCCATTATATGTGACCTTATCCAAGAAAGGGCCACGGTAACCACAAATAGGACATTCATAGTGTTCTTTATCATGGTTGCGAAATTTAAAGGTCAAGACATTGACACTGTTCCTTAGTCCGAAATACCGCATTCCACTCCTCATAGCTGCCGGAGACCTGAATTCAATAGCATCGTTCATCCTTCATGATGGACGTGCGCCTCTCGCTCAACTTCTATGCCGAATCTTTTTCAATAGATCTTCAATCGTTTGCTTGGGATTAAGAAGGTAATCGATGGCCTGTGAGCAAACGGCCATGGCTAATCTCGGCAGGCTCAACGGATACCCGATGCTTTTCATTTTCTCTCGGTGAAATACCCAAAACTCTTTTTCCCGTAACCTGAACACCGAGGCGGCCAGATAGTCATAGTACCTCATCCAATAGTATTTGAGTCGTGCACTTAGTTCCTCCTGACTCAAAACTGCCGGACCGAACTTCAGAAGCCTGTCGATATTATTGGGAAGATAAGTATTGTACTGC
This sequence comes from Nitrospira sp., assembly GCA_024998685.1. Classification (GTDB taxonomy): domain Bacteria; phylum Nitrospirota; class Nitrospiria; order Nitrospirales; family Nitrospiraceae; genus Nitrospira_D. The sequence goes on along the minus strand of JACOEH010000018.1, from coordinate 44,768 downwards.
TGACTGTACGTCCTCCCATCAGCTTCCCGTATTCTGATGTAGGTCAGCACTTGATGGACAAAACCGAAGTCCCAACTTTTCAAGATCCGAAGACACGCTTCCGAATCACGATGGCTATTGGACTCATCGTAAAATGACTCCGAGGCCTTCACCAGGTCTGACCGCAGCAAAAGTGACGTGGGGCTTCCAAACACATACGGCTTTCCCAAAAGAGTCCATCGACTGATCTCTCTACCTGATATCACTGAGCTGGCATACGGCAACCCATCCCATGACACCCTGTCTCCGACCAAGCTATAGGCGCCGACGATGGCGACGGTCGGATGAGCTTCGGCCAATTCGACCATTTTCAAGAGACACTCAGGAAACAGCCAGTCGTCGGCATGGACGACTTTGCAGTACTTGCTGTTCGATGCAATCTGACGAAATGCGATGTTCCCATTTTGGCCGACGCCGACGAAGTCGGAGTTATTATGGATGCGGATTCTGTCGTCTTTCTTGGCATAGGCTTCGGCAATTTCCAGAGTCCGATCAGTGCTGCAATTATTAACAATGCAATATTCCCAATTGTGATACGTTTGCGCCAAGACACTTTCAATACACTCAGACAAATAGCTCTCGCCATTGTAAACGGGTGTCAGTACGCTCACTAAAGGTTGAAACTCTGATCTCATCCCTCAACCCCCAGCTCATTCCTTCCGTCAAAGCCTGCCGAAACTGCTAAATGGCTTGATACTCCAGTTGCCGTAGTGTTTTGAATGAATCGGAGGCTCCATGAAGTCTCGACCTGTCTCAAGATGAATGACTGGGTCAGGCGATAACTATCAAACTCCCCCGGCGCTTGTAGCCTGAAGGAATCGAAAATCTGACTCGACTATCGGTGGCAGATTTGTCTTTTGCTAGGACTCTTTGCGCCCCGCGTTTTCCAAAACATTCACAACAAGCTTCTTATAGTCTTCTGCGAATTTTTCCTTTGTATGATTGGCCCGTGCAAATTCCCACGCTTTCCTGGCCATCTGCCGGAGCCGGTCAGAAGGAAGATTGGATACCATTTGCACGGTATTTTGTATGGTATTGACGGAGTTATCCTTGAACATCACGCCAAAATCCTCCACGTCAACACTCGACTCATAGCTGACCAGGGGAATCAGCCCTGCATGCATACAAACAATCACATTCGCTCCTCCTGCTTCGGAGCAAGACGGATAAACCACCCCCAGACACTGCTTAGCCACTCCTGTAAATTCAGGATTCTCCACGTCGACCCACCCCACAGCATGAATATTTGGGGTTTGATAGAGCTCTTTATGGTACGCTGTTACGAAATCTTCTTCTTTTTTTAACGGACCACACACGTACAGATGATAATCCGGCATTTCAGCAAACGCTTCTAACACCAAATCTAAGCCCTTGTGCACGAAGCCATGGCTACCGAACCAGAGAAAACTTGCTCGACAGGAGCTGAATTCTTTGTCGTCCGGCCAAGGGTAAACAACCGCTGGCGATTGAGGAAGCTTGTAAATCGGTTTACGTGAATACCGAAGCGTATTCACGTTAAAATCATTGCCACAAAGAGTAATACAATCAGCATGTTCGAGGGCTAGAGTCTGCTCTACAATTCTATCGCTACCTTTGATCGTGATTCCTCTTCTCTGCTGCAGCTCCAATTTACGTCGGTAGGTCGAGTAGTTATTATAGACCCAATGAGCCGTATCCAGATGGGCAATCTTGATACAGTCACTACTTAGCAGACCGGCAATCCGATCAAAATTAATCCGGTGGCCGACGAATAGTACATACGGCTTCTTCGGTTGAAAGACGTGGTTATGGGAATCAATCACATCGACAGAATATCCAAGATCCAAAAACGTTCTCGCAATCTGCAAACAGCGCCACTGGCTGGTATGCGAATTTGGAATGGGTTCGTCTGACTTTAATAAGAATGGCTTAATGTGATAGGACATAAGAACTGTGCCTTGCGTTTTTTTCTCCGGCTCAAGTGATACCGTTTTCTCATACACATTGGGCACATATGGTCTTATCTCTACGCCGAATTTTCTGAAGATTTCCTTCACTAATTTCTTCATCGTTCGCCCTATCACTGAGTAATAAGAAGATACTTTTCTTGTTCGTACCGGAGGAAGACTGACTTTGATGAGGTTCGTTGGAAACAGGTTCCCGACCTTTTTGTCCCCTTGTTCAAAATCCTTTTCTTTAATAAATGATTCTTCGTTGTACCATTCCCAGTGATCATACCATGTCCAACATTTATTCCTCTTATAAATGTCTCGAATTTCGCACGCCAGCGCTTTATTCGTTTCGAAAGAGGCATATTCAAAATGAAATCTATTCAGATGATTTAACATCAACTTGAACGATTTATTGCTGACATAGTTTGGGTACCATAAGTTGAATTTCATCTGGCCTTGCAAACCTTTTACCACCCGATATACCTGTATATGCTCTTCATGTCCGTACTCCCCCCAAGGATTATGGGTAAAGACATTGAGACACCCTATCACGCGCGCTTCCAGCTGCTGCTTCAGCCGCTCGTAATTCTTCTTGTATTGTTCACTCCGATGAGAGGCCTTCTTATTCGTAATCTCTATTCCATAGTCTGTCATCACCGGGTTATTCCAATCCCCACCATTGAACACCTCTGACTGATTGATATTGAGGACGGATAGATTCTTCAGCGGGTATGCAGCCAAACTCTTTCGTCGTCCGACCGTCCACTCCGGGTAAGATTCATTATTCACAAAACAAACGACGATCTCATTTACCTTACCCAAGATGGAACTAAACCATAACACCTCGTCGTCCGGGTGTGCCGACACGATGATGGACTTTTCAAGCATGGCAGGAAACAGCATCATGCACCTAGACTAGAAAGCGCGTTGTCACTTGCCAGAACCGAAGGGAACAGCTCGGACGTTTTTCTCAATATTCGATGTTCGATTGGGTGCCTATTAAGCGACAGAAGACAGCGTTAGACCATTCGTTCGTGCTCGCTGAATCGGCATACCGTCCAATCAAGCACAGGCGAGACGATACCATCACGCTTGGGCTGCAAGGTGTATCCTACTCCTGACACATCGAACGCCAACACCCTGTCAAGACGCGCAATAACCTTCACACCCTCGATGAATGCAGCGAACGTTAATTGGTAGCGTCCAGGTCTAAGGAGAGAGGGGGGAATTTTGGTGGTAGCACGATAGATATCGGGCTCTCTGACCCGCCCATTCCATTCCGCCATATCGGTATCCATCGACTCAAACACGAGACGACTCATCGAATCATAAAGAAGACATGTGACGGAAAGATTTCTTATGGGAACCTTTACTTCATAGGCAATCTCGACCAGAACCGACTCGTTAAAATTTGTAATCGAGAGAGGCTGCTCATCAACAGACAACACCCGTGCAGACCTAAATTGGACATCAGAGCCATTGGGCTCGGAGGATTCGCCTGACCAGCTCGACTTGAGTTCCGCCCCGGCTACTGACGACAAATAAGCGGCCACCACTTCTCCAGCGGATCCGCTCCGTCTCAATCTCCCTTTCTCCAATTGCACGGCCCTTCCACAGAGCTGCGTGATGGCCCCCATGTTGTGGCTGACGAACAAAACTGTTCGGCCCTCTTTAGCCACCGCTCCCATTTTGCCCAGACACTTTTGTTGGAATCCCGCATCCCCGACAGCCAGCACCTCGTCAACTATCAGAATTTCCGGCTCAAGATGAGCTGCGACGGCAAAGGCCAATCGAAGATACATCCCGCTGGAATAGTGCTTTACGGGAGTATCGATAAACTTCTCGACCTCGGAAAAGGCGACGATTTCATCAAATTTCCTGTCGATTTCCTTCTTCGTCATACCGAGAATCGCACCATTTAAATAGATATTTTCCCTTCCCGTTAATTCCTGGTGAAATCCGGTCCCCACCTCCAAGAGCGAACCGACACGCCCGTGTATTTCGGCAAAACCCGTCGTCGGCTCGGTGATCCGTGAGAGTATTTTTAAGAGGGTGCTCTTCCCAGCGCCGTTGCCACCGATAACCCCAATGACTTCACCCTGCCTCACCTCGAAAGAAACCTCTCGCAATGCCCAGATCTGCTCATCATGCCCAGTGTCGTCCGCCGCCTCCCCTCGTAATAATCGCCCCACCTTGAGAAATGGAGCGGTGAAGGCCGAGGCCAAGGTATCCCGTAGTGTCTTGTATTTTTCCACTTTACCGAGACGGTATCTTTTACCGATCTCTTCTACTCGTATGGCAATGTCGCCCATGATCCCTCGCCGTGCGCTCAGAGTGAGGCGCGTCGTCTGTGCTCTACCTATCTATCTTAGCCGTGTCGTATTTCTTCTGCGCACGTTGCCTACGGTGGCGTCAAACCACGTCTGCAAAAGTCTTTTCCAGACGACGGAAATAAAATATGCCGCTTACCAAAATCGCCATGGCAGCGATAAAGGAAACTATCACCATCGGCCCCGGGGCAGTCTCCGCCCCAAGCAAAGCCCAACGAAATCCTTCGACCACTCCGACCATTGGATTGATGCTATAGAATGTTCGCCAGGGCTCTGACAAGAGACTGCTCGGATACGCGATCGGGGTTGCAAAGAGCCAGAGTTGTGTCAAAAAAGGGATGATATGGCGCACGTCCCGGAAATGGACGTTCAATGCAGAAAGCCACAGCGAGACACCCAGCGAAGTGATAAGTGTCAGCAGAAGCATCACAGGAAGCCAAATCACTTTGACACCGGGGAAAATTCCGTAATAGAGCATCATTGCGATCAACATTGTAAAGGCAATCGCAAAATCGATGAGACCCGAGGTCACTGCCGCGATTGGGACACACAGCCGAGGGAAGTAGACCTTTTTAATCAGATTCGCACTGCCGACCAGACTGTTGGACGCTAGACTCAGCCCTTGTGAAAAGAAGGTCCAGGGAACCAAGGCTGCATACGTGAAGATCGGATACGGAATTCCATCGGAAGGGATCTTCGCCAATCGACCGAAAAAGAGGCTAAAGACGAGCATCGTGAACAGCGGTTGGATAATCGCCCATGCCGCGCCGAGAGCCGTCTGTTTGTAGCGCACCATCACATCACGCCAGATCAAGAAATAGAGCAGCTCCCGGTACGCCCATAACTCTTGCAGTTGAACAGCCACCCATCCCTTGGACGGCTCAATACGAATGACTTGAATATTTGGTTGCATCAGATGACTCACGCGGTTTCTCTCATAGTGACGTCGGATAATGGAAGCGCCATGTTAGTCTCTCCTAATCGCAGTCAACATCCATCACAGCGCCTATTGGACCGGATGATCGATACCATTCGATTGTTCTTTTAAGACCTTCATAGACAGATATCTTCGGCTGCCAACCTAATACGCGACGTGCATGCTCTACATCGGCGATTCGAACCTCCTCACATGGCCGACCCGATAGCATCCCAAACTGCGGCTTGATCGGTACTCCCATAATCTCGATAATCTGTCGAATCATGGCTTCTACTGAAACCAGCTGCCCTGTCCCCAAATCAATCGTCAAGCCTTCAATTTCAGGGGCCAACATGGCCGCGATGAAGCCATCTATCACATCATCTACATAGATCCAATCGGCACGCCACTTTCCACTCGTCAATTTCGGCTGATCCCCTCGCATAAACGACTGTATAGAGTAGGGGATTACTTTTTTTTGATTCTGATTCGGCCCATACACCATATACGGGCGGACAATTACTACAGGTGTCTGATAAAGGCTTTGAAACATCCGGCCGAATGCATTGCTTGCCCACTTTGATGCCGCATATGGGGAACTAGGAGGGCTATCTACCTGACCGGCCTGAGGTTCAGTTAAGGACCCGGTCAGAATGATGCGTCGGCAACCAATTTCTGATGCGTTTGTCAACACGTGGACCGTTGTAAGGAGCTGACTTCGGAACGTAGACAAAACATGGCGGATGTCCGGATCTGCTGTCGCCTGACCGGATAAATGGAACACCGCGTGAGGCTTCACATTTTCGAACAAGTTTTTGGTGACAGTATAGTCTTCAAGATCGACTCTCCACCATCGTGGATTTTCAGATGGAGCGCCTTCGAGAGTACGAGAAACTGCATGCACTTCCAGTCCACATTGAATCAGCCGCTGGCAGAGATGAGAGCCGAGAAACCCGCTGGCTCCCGTCACCAACACTCTATCCCCTCGACTAAGCAATGGCCGATTGAGACGGCTCTCTTCCTCACCTAGAAATCTGCCACTCATTACTGACCAATCCACAACGCGAAAACCGTTTTGTAGTCCATAAGCACATCAGTGGAGACCTGAATAGGACGGAAAATGCTCAGGCATCCCGCTTTTATTCAGATGAATTCAAAACACATCGGTGCCGAACCTGGTCACCACAGAAGGAACAGAAGCGTTCGAGTGCCTCATTCCCACGCAACAGTCAACATCAATCCCGCTTGACTGCGAGAGTATTGGTATTGGAGTGTCGAGGAATTAGTGTCAATGTTTTGGTAAATATAAAAGAGCTCGCCTGTAATGGTTCTGGTCAGTTTATAGGTGAGCTTCGACGATGCCGTGATATTCTGAAGCTTCCTGTCTGTATTGGGGAAGTATTCGTTGTAGCCAAAGTTGACCGTCCCATCGAGGATGAGCCGTTCATAAATTCTATGGCTGATTCCCATACCTGCAACATTGCTGATCGTCGCTCCACCCTGCAGGAAAAACGATGGCCTCCCTTCCCGTGAAAGTCTGAGATAGACGACGGTAGCTCGCTCAGGCTGAGTTGTCACCGTAAGGGTGCCCGACGGAAATGTCCGCCCCACCGGTTCGACAAACGTGATCCCTCCTTGGATACTGAAACTCCATTCTTGAAAATCTTTTGTATAGTCGCCTTCTAACGCTATCAGATTGGTATTAAAATTCCTGCCGCCCTGGGCCGCCGACTGGGTGATAAAAGTCTGCCGATAAGTGGCCGCGACACTGTCGTTTCGCGTCAGCTTATAGCGAGGTCCTCCGGACCAGGTGTGCGCCATGGTGTCGAAGTAGATTGTGGCTCCCGGTATGTCTCCCCCTTGAACTCTCCCTATCCTCCGAAGCACAAATGTATACCCCCCTTCCACAACGAGATCTCGGGACACAGGGTATGTCCCTTTGAACTGCGTGGTATTGTAAAGCGTATTGGCTCGAAATCCTTGGATGCCGGTAGTCAAGCCGGCATCTGCGGGTAAATCCCTCACTCCTTGTAGAAAGCTCGGTTGTTCTGGGGTATATCGCAAGTTCTCCATAACACGCAACTTCGCCCCTCGGACATACTGATCAATCCAGTCGTCCAATCCTATGTGGCCGTTAAGCAACGCACCAAAATAATTCCGGTTCGTGTTTTCCACATAGGTTTGGAAGTATCCTCCCATCTTCATATTCACATCGATGTCTCGCGTCTTATGCAACAACGTTAGGTCAGCGCCAAGCATGTTCGCAAAGTCCTCGGCTTGTGTGCCCGGGGATAATAACTGCTTCGGCCTACGATACACATTGGAATCATAATATGACCGCAGACTCGCCGACGGGACAATGATCGTCTCTGCGTGCACCGACAACGCCGGCAAGGCTCCCCACAGAAGCACAGCAGCAGCCATGAACCTGAACAACTGTCTGATCTCAGCACATCGACAAGACCACAATAAAAATATCACTAAAACTCCTTCTCAGGGATGGCTGCTCACGGATGAAGGAACGGATCACAGATCTGATTGTCGTTCCGTCTGCCTAGGACTTGATGGAAATGAAGCCAGCGGTGTCTCGGAGATTTTGCATGGCTCCGTCACGGTACAACCACCGTATCGCCGGAGGCCAACACGATGTTACCTGGTTCACCACGACCGCTGACGAGATCATCATAACGAAGTGGAATATGGATCTCCTGACGTTTGTGACCGGGGCTTTCTATCACACGCACAACTTGCAACCGATTCTTGCTCGCATAGTTTGTGAAGCCTCCGGCCATGGAAATAGCTTGGAGCACCGTGACATACGATTTAAGCTGATACTTACCCGGCTTCGTCACTTCTCCCAACACAAACACCGAATAACTGTTGAGCTCTTTGACGTTGACCGATACCGACGGATTTTGGATGTAGCCTTTCAGGCGATCGGTAATCTGTGCAGCAAGAGCCTCTGCCGTAAGGCCTGCCGCCTGAATGTCGCCGATGATTGGCATCGAGACATATCCATCCGGCCGTATCAACGTAACCCTTGACAGATCCGGATTCTTCCAGACATTGATTTCTATTAGGTCTTCAGACCCGAGAAGGAATTCAGTCGGAACATCGGAGGCTTTATATTCTCTCGATGTCACTGGCCCCAGACAACCGGTTTGGACAGTGAAGGCGCACAACAAGATCCCAATCGATAGAGTTCTCATCTTTGACAGATATGCCGTGCCCATCCTTGGCCATCTCTCGTAATTGTCCACGGTAATCCTTTCCGGTATTCCCTACCGACCAGGGAAGACCACCATCGACTCACTCGGAACTACGAGCGTATCACCCGGTTTGAGCTCGAAATTGTCACTGATTCCGCTGCGGAGCACAATATCGTCGTAGCTCGCGGTCAATCGCTTTTGACCTGGCGCAGTTTCCGTAAATCGAAAAATGACGATCTGATTTCTCGCAGCAGATTCTTTGAATCCCCCTGCAATGGTAATCCCCTGTAAAAGCGTGGTTTTACTCTTCAGAGGATATTTCCCAGGATGCGCAACTTCACCGAGCAAGAAGATATTGGAACTATTGACTTCTTTCAAGGTCACAGCAACGACAGGGTTTTGGACGTATTCTTTCAGCTTGTTCGTCATTTCCTCAGCCAATTGAGTAGGCGTTTTCCCTACGGCCACCACGTCGCGAATGATTGGCATTGAAATTCGCCCATCAGGACGTACTTGCACCTGCTTCGACAGGTCCGGATTCCTCCATACAGTAATGTCCAAGACATCTTCAGCGCCGATCACATATTCACTACCGACCGCATTCGAAAGTTTATCCATCATCACCTGGCTGATGGCTTTCTCGGTCTGAGGTGTCGTAACAGGCAACATGGTGTTATCTGTCGGTGATTTAGCGGGCGGCTTCACCAAACTCGAATCACAGAATCCGGAGCCTGGGCTTACCGCCAACATCAATGAGATAATGAAAAACCACAGAGAGTATTTCATAACTTTTGATCCTTCTGTTGGCACAGCATCATTATTGCCGAACCCAACGTTCAAATCACACACATCTCCTGACACTCCTTTAGGCATACAAGAATTAGCTATCCATATTTTGTATCTAGACACCGCAACGACGCCCGACTCTCGCTTCCGGTTTGCCTACACCCGAACATCGACCACCGCAATTGTATCACCCTTCACTCTCAGTACGATGGCCGAGGATGATGGGATACAAACCGGTGAACTATAGAAAGGGCTCGAGGAGTACCGATATCAATATACCGCCCCGTGGGGAATGTGACTCCGTCGACCTTGAGCTTGGCCTTCACCGCCTCTTTCAATACGACTCCCACCGGAATATCACCCTGAGCGTCGATTCTGTGATTTTCGACCACTTCAGCCTTTTCACCTTGTTTCACGTGGCGCACAAACTGATGTAAAAACTCTGTAAACACAGGTGTCCAGACTGCGCACAACCAAGCATATCGGAGTCGTGACGTTCTTGGCTTTAGATGAATCGCTCGAACGCGAAGAGTCGCATCAATATCAACCATGTCCATGGTCTTGGAGTTATGAGCTGGGAACAGTGCCAATACCACGTCGTTCCCTGAATAATTTAACCGATCCAGCAGTTTAACAAAAACCTCTTTTGGGCGAAGAATAATATCTGGAAAGCCGAATGCTACGATCTTGTCCTTCACGAATGGATATGCCCGATCAATCGTATCAGGCGGGCCACTCGAACCTTCGATCACCACATAAGCAAGGCTCATTCCTAACATTCCTCCACCTCCCCAGTAAGTCGGAATGTCCCATTTGCCTTGCCGAATGACGATATAGCCCTTCCGAACATCTGCTTTTTGTAGGCATTCAAGCAGGTAGTGACTGACTACCTTGAGGCGCGACGCCCGCGGATCAATCATGGCCTGCAAACCGACAGGAAGTATTTCCTTGCTGCAAGGAAGCGGAGCCAGTCGAAGAGATCTGCCAGCTGCCGGAAGCACTGCCACCACTTCTTTCTGCCGATTAGTCCCACCCCTCATTTGATGATCATCTTAGATCAAACTTCACACACATCATGCGCTGTGTTCCACTTTATGTTGATATGTGAGCACACCGGCATCGGCAGTTGCGTCATCATAAAGTGACACAAGATTGGCGGGAATATGGGAGAGGTCGCTAGCCTTCAAATAATCCCTCATGGTAGTTCCGGTACATTCCTCATCTACCCGAGGGACGCCTTTTTTTTCAGCCACATCATCAAGGTTTACAACACGAAAATCTATGCTAAAGCGAGTTTTCCCAGAAGAATTAGGCACACTCGAGTGCATCTGGGCGGCCGAAAACAAAATGATGCCTCCCGCCGGCACGATCAGGCGAACCTGGGGTTCAAGAACAAGCGATTCCGTCGGCTTTGGTAGCGGCCTGGGATCTTCTTTTAGGAACCTGGCGACATGTGTTCCGCGATTTTGCTGATTCCACACATAGTAATTATATCCCTTTGAGCTATTCTTTACCGGAACATTCCAATACTGCGGGTGAAATGCCATGGCATTGTTGGACTGAATATCATAGATCGGGATCCACCAATTGATTTGACAAGGAGGCGCGGAATACCACGTATCTCGATGCGGATGCCAGGCATAAGCAATTCCCGTCGTCAGATAATTATCGCTGGTAGAGCTTCGCATCTTCGGCACGTCAAAATATGTCTTTTCAAGATCACAGCCCATCTCGTCAAAAATGTCCCGCATGAGTGCTTTTGATTCTGAATGATGGATGAAATTTGGCTTCAGTTTTCCAAGGCGGTCGGCATACTGTTCAACGGAAAGATATCGCTGAGCAGTCTCCGGATCATAAGGGGCAAAGGCTTCCTCGATCAATTTCCGGGCAAATTCGATAAACGAGAGAGTACTCCTCCTGGGAGAATATACGAGCAGCTGACCTTGATATAACTCTTCGCGGCGTCGTTCGTCCGAGAATGGAGGGTCATAATAGATAGTGTTCATGATTCGCTTCTCCATTAAATATTTCCCGGCCTTCGACATTCTTTCAATAGCCCAACTTCCAAGAGCGCTTCCGCTGCGGATTGAATTTTGCCGAACGGAAGATCGGCGCGCTCTGCGATATCAAGCAGTGTATGGTGTCCGTCGGATGCGTTCAAGACCCAGAAGAGAGCCAATTCCGTCCATTGTTTTTCTTGTTGACCGGCAACTGCACGATAGAGCCCCCGCCGCCCCAATTGCGGTTCGCATTTTGGGTTTTGATTCATGTACATACGATTTCCTTCTAAGAGCTCACACACCTCTAGGCATTGGGCGTACGACTGTGCAAGAGAGTCCGTCTTCACAAAATCAAGATTGTCTGCAGAGGAGTGATACTCCGGATATTGGCCATGTGGGGTCCGCATGAAACACCCGACCGGCAGATCAAATCCCGGAGAACAATACTGCCGTTCATCATACCCATAAGGGAAAAAATCGATGATGGTATAGGTCTTTCCTAAATGCCTCAGCACATGCGCCATCGCCCGGTCGATCTCCGCATTGTCTTGACGACTCTTTTTGTAGGTGATGTTCCCGGCATCGCCTACCCCGGTCAAAACAAGCCCATGTTTAATGCGAGACACCATCTGTTCGTTCTGAGCTAGCCATGTAATCGACCCAATTGTTCCTGGAATGAAGAGAAAGCGGTATGAATATCGTCTTGAGCGTGTAGCCATGGTTTCTGCCAGCTTCACAGCCACCGTAATACCCGACAAATTGTCGTTACACATAGAAGGATGACACACATGGCATGAGATGAGAATCTCATCGGAAATTTCACCCGGCACGTAGAACTCGCCATACGTAAGTGAACCAGGTCGAAGACTCGAATCGATGACAACATCGTACTCGTCATCGGGTAGTCGTTCGAGATCCGTGTGTCGAAGACAAAACCCCCAATTCTCCTTGTAATAGGAGGTTCGGTAAGGAATCCATTCAGGATAGTCCGGCAGGGTGAATAAATGGGGTCTGAGCTCCGCTAACGGCACCTTTTTTCTGATGGGTGTACTGTAGCTCATCAGATGTAAATTGTGAACTTTGAAATCAACTACTCGTTTCCCTTCTCGGTTCATGACATAAGCATCGGTCACATTCCACTCCAGTGGAACCGTCCAATCAAACACCTTGGTTCCACTAGGAACCTCATGTATTTCAAGCGGAATGCGCTTTCGGATGGCTCGAAGGGTTTCTCTGACCCCTTCACCGGTAATGCTCCGGCATATTGGATAAAGCTCTACTATGAAGTTATGCAGCTCTTTGCCTAACTCTTCACATCTCACTGCCCCTTTGGGACCGGCTGATGTCATGATGGCAATGTGCTGCTGCTCTTGATAAATGTTGACCATGTGCGATCCCTCTCCCACATGACTCCAATAGGTGCAGGCCAGGCAATCTTAAAGGCAGGATCATCCCATCGAAACCCTCGAGCGCTAGCAGGTACATGGAGTTCCGGCATGTGGTACGGCACTTCACTATTTTGTTCGAGAGTGAGGAACCCATAGGCACAACATTTCGGAACATAGACAGCCCGACGATTGTCTGCAGAGAGCGTTATTCCGACGTGCTGACAATACGTCGGCGATGCAGGCCGTAAGACGACGATGACGCCGTAGATGGCTCCCGCCGTGCAACGAGTCAACTTCGCTTCCTCGTTTGGAGCGGATTGATAGTGAAGCCCCCGCATGGTGCCTTTCTGGGTATTCACGGAAACGTTTGACTGCCCCCACGTGGTCGGAAGGCCCATGAGTCTCGAACTCCCGTTGGCACCAAGTTCTCATGAACATTCCTCGGTCGTCTCGTACCCGCTCAGGATCAATCAGGAATACACCATCAAGGGGCGGTTTCTGAGAAAATTATGAATGCACTTGCACTTCAGGAATCGGAACGACAAACTTCCCTCCCCACTCCCGAATGTAACTCATTTGCTGCATCACTTCTTCCCGAAGATTCCAGGGCAGAATCAGAAGATAGTCAGGGCGTGTTTCGAGAACTCGTTCCGGCCCATAAATCGGGATATGCACGCCGGGCAGAAAATGTCCTTGCTTATGTGGGCTCCGGTCTACCGTATAGTCAATAAGGTCCGTACGAACTCCGCAATAGTTGAGCAACGTATTGCCCTTTGCAGGAGCCCCATAGCCTACAACGTGCTTGCCTTCCTGTTTCGCAGAGATGAGAAAGGACAACAACTTTCTCTTCGTCTCCTCAACTTGTAGACTAAACGACAGGTAGTGATTCAGCTGATCGAATCCCGCGGTTGCTTCTCGCAATTTCAGTTCCTTCGCCCGCCCCTCAATAGGCTTGGAAGTATCGTCATTGTGGCAAGCATAGATTCGTAGAGACCCCCCATGAGTCGATAGCTCTTCTACATCGAACAGTTTCATTCCATGCCGAGCAAACACCTGCTCGACCGTTAAGAATGAAAAATAGGAAAAATGTTCTTGATAAATGGTATCAAACTGGTTCTGTCGCATTATCTGAAACAAATGCGGGAATTCCATGGTGATCAGGCCTCTCGGCTTCAGCAACACCTTGAGCCCATTCACGAAATCATTCAGATCCGGGACATGGGCCAGCACATTGTTCCCAATAATCAGATCAGCAACCCACCCTTCAGCAGCTAAATCCAGAGCTGTCTTCTCTCCGAAAAAGGCCACCTTCGTATGAATACCCTTCTTCTTCGCCACCTCAGCTATATTGGAAGCAGGCTCAACTCCTAACACAGGGATGCCCCGCAATACGAAGTTCTTCAAAAGATATCCGTCGTTGCTGGCGATCTCTACTACTTTGGAACTGCGATTCAGACTGAATCGCCCCACGATCATGTCGACATAGGTTTTTGCGTGTGCCAGCCAAGAATCCGAAAATGATGAAAAATACGCGTAGTCCGAAAAAATATCGGACGGCGTTGAGAATTGCTGCAACTGAACCAGCAAACACTTCTCGCAAACATATACACGCAATGGATAGAAGGGTTCCATGCGATTCAGGTGATCTGGCTTAATGTAGGAATTGGCCAATGGAGACATACCGAGATCGACGAACGTATGCTCAAGCATCGCACCGCAAGACCGACACCCTGATTGCCCCATAACAGATATCTCCTCCCGGCAAAGGATGATACGCCGCTCAATACCCGATACAACAACCGATCCCACCCTTAAGCATTGCTTCGCTCTTTCCACGCAAGGTCGTCTGTCAGCTGACCACTCTCTCGCAATCGTTTTAATGCGACCAGCCGTATCAACTCACCCGTCCGGAACTCTTGGTCGCGGAACTGCATTGCCATGAGTCCATCACGGAGATCCTTCACAGCACTCTGAAGATCAACCATAGGGAGAAATCCTTGCGCCAGCTTAAAGAACTTATCAAAATTTACCCGATATGAGCGTTTATCCGGTTGCGCATCTTTATTGATCGAAATCTCGACATTCGGCACGAGATTGGCTACAGCTACCGCCAAATCCTTTACCTGATAATTCCATGCGTCGCTTCCCACGTTTATTGTTAGAAAGGATCCACCATCTCGACGGTCTCGCTGCACAGCCCAATCAATTGCTCTCGCCATATCTTTGACGTGAATTAATGGGCGCCATGGTGTCCCATCACTCAGGATATTGATGTGTTTTGACACAAGCGCGCCAGCCACAAAATCATTCAACACCAGATCCAATCGCAGCCGGTCACTCATGCCGCACGCTGTCGCAAACCGGAGGCAGGTCGCTGTGAAGGCTTCCGATGCAAGCGATGCCAGGTCTTGCTCCGTCTGAACTTTCGATTTGGCATAGGCCGTAAGAGGATTCAAGGCATCCTCTTCTCGACGAGGACCACCTTCGGCAAATCCGTACACACTGCAGCTTGATGCGAACACAAACTTCTTCACGCCCGCCCGCTTTGCTTTCTCGGCAAGATTGATACTCGCGCGATGGTTGATGCCGAGGGTAACCTTTTCAAAACTGGCGCCCATGGGATCGTTTGAGATGGCACAGAGATGCACGATGGCGTCGATTCCTTGCAGGATCTGCTCAGGAACATGTCGGATATCCCCGAAATGTTGCTGATCGGCCCGACTCTCAGGGAGTCGGGAAACACCCGTTAAACAATGAGCGAAGTATCCCATATCGTAGCCTATAAGAGTTGCTTGAGGATGGGATTCTCGCAAACGACGCAATACCAGCGGGCCGATATAGCCCATGTTGCCTGTAACTAGAATCTTCATGCCCTACCCTCCGATTTAATCCCTTTTTTACCGTTGCCCTCCCTAAAACAATGAAGGCATCGTTTAATCGTTTAAATGTCCGGCGAGACAACATCGCCTCATGCGCCGAATGCATAGGCTCAAGAACTCATTTACTTTAGGATTTCCAAAGAATACGAAGCGGCAGAAAAATTTTACCATACCTTCCAAGGAGCCTTCGACGATTGCCATAACTCTTCCAAATAATTCTTCTCTTTCAGCGTATCCATGCAGGACCAGAAACGATCATGCCGGTAGCCCATCAATTGATTATCTTTCGTCAGCTGCTGGATTGGATCCCATTCCCACACAGTCTCATCACTTTTAATGTAATCAATGGCTTTATACTCGAGAACATAGAAACCGCCATTGATCCAGCCTTCCTCACCATGAGGTTTTTCTTTGAAGCCAACAATATGATCTTGATCGAACACAAGTCGTCCGAATCTAGCCGGAGGCAGGACTGACGTCACCGTAGCTAACTTTCCGTGAGACTTGTGGAACTTAATAGTGGCTTGAATGTCGACATCTGAAACTCCATCTCCATATGTAAATAGAAACGTTTCGTTCTCTCCTATCCATTTTTTCAGCTGTTTAAGCCGACCTCCTGTCTGAGTATGCAGACCGGTATCGACGAGATGCACTTTCCAATCTTCGTGTCGTTTCCCATCATGAATCGTCGTCTTTCCATTTCCAAGATCGACCGAAATATCTTTATTGAAAGCATAGAAGTTAAGGAAGTAGTCCTTGATCATTTCTCCCTTGTAGCCAAGGCCGATAACAAATTCCTTTATCCCGTGCGCAGCATAAATCTTCATGATATGCCACAGGATCGGTTTTCCACCGATTTCCACCATAGGTTTCGGTCGCAGAGTGGTCTCTTCGGATAGTCGAGTTCCCCATCCTCCCGCAAGAATTACCGCCTTCATGCTCATTTCCTCCTTGGATCAGACACCCACCACTTGAAGGGATTCCTACTCGAAGCGCTTCGGAACGATCCGCTAATCAGAATCTACGGAGTTCACGCTGCAACATATGGAAGGAGTTGGTTGATCTCCAATACAATCCGCGCCTGGAGCGCGAGTGTGCGCAGAAGCACCATTGCCCTTTGATGTCCTGACATCTCTCGCATAAACACAGCCTCAAGTCCAACGAACGGCCCATCCTTAATTTGAACAAACTGGCCGCTACTTAGCCCTTTTGGCTTCTTCAGCACGCACACTTGAAGACTTGCCACTCTATTCTTGATGGCATCAATCATCGCGATATCGACCTCTACAGGAGTCTCACCGAATTCCACGACTTTGCGAACTCCTCTGGTATAAGACACCGCTCGATAGTGCTCCGATAAATTGATTCGGACAAATAGATATCCTGGAAAGAGAGGAGCAATTACAGTTCTCACCTTGCGTCGAATAGTCTTCTGTTCTTGCAACAGCGGCAAGAAACACTCCACTCCCATACGTCGGATATTCCGCTCAGCTTGTTTTTCCTGGTTTGACTTCGTGCAGAGTACATACCATCGCATCTCGCAACATCTCAATCTATCTGAAAAAGAATCGCTCATAGCTGCGTAATCTAAACCTTAACAGGCTACCGCCCTCCCGGTATCAACCGGATCTTAACTTTTTAATAAACTATACCCACCAAGTCAACTTACTATATGAAATGAAACCTGTTTTACAAGATAACAATATTTTTCATAGTTCCATCCGTACATGCGGGGGGGGGTTCTCTCAGGATTCAAGCTGCGCTTGTCCCGAGTCTTCCTTCCTTACTGGGCGACGTACGGCCTGATATTCTCTTCGGTATCCCGACACAAGTATCCGGTTGATTACTGCGGAGTACCAGCTTGCGGATAACTAGGTTTGTCTACCAGATCACTTATCGATACCGCTGTACATCCGAAGTCTCCCTGTTCGAATCCCTGTTCGGGATTCGAACAGGGATTCACCATTGCAATCGATCATTGTCGATATGCCCTTAAACTATGGAGCCTGTCCGGTATGCGTAGGATACTAGAACATGAACTTAAGTCCTACGAAATACGTGACGTGGCTGCTTGAATCCCCAATCGGGAGCTTTCTTGTCCAGCGCACTTCAGCAAGTGTTGGCGTTTCAGCAATTGTTATGGGTGTCGGCACGTAGATTTTCAATACTTGCTCGATATCCGGAGCTTGATCCATAAGAACCAACATGCCGCCGCTACTAATATTCAGCGAGAGTGCTTTCCCCTCTTTAACAAGATTACCCTTCTCTGCCTCCGGCACGGTCATCTCATAAAGAATCGGCCTGAGTAGTGCCGCTCTCTCACTATGGTTTTCGTAGCTATCTCTTATCGGCCACTCCCATTCCATTGACACCACGTCCATTCCTCCCCTTGTAAGAATCGTTGCTTGATTTCTATATGACTGGTTATTATCTTAAGCAACATATTAGCTATTCGCATATCGGTGGGGGTGTATTCCAACTAGCCTTTAACTTAATGTCAAATTGAGCTGGAATATATTTATCGCCTCCTGAATCGACAATACCAATGACGTAGGCTGCTTTCTCAAAGGTATATGTTGACTCCCTCGAAAGGGTTAGGTACTATTCCCGCATTATCTAATTCTTGCTTCCGTTCCGTTAAGCTAATGACTGTAAAGACTCAATACCACTAACGTATTATGACAGAAGCAGTTAAAGGTATTGACCAAACAGATACCCTTGCTGATCAGAGGGCGGGGTCAGGGATAGTGGTGCTGTCGGCAGCTATGCAACTTCTACATATGAATCGACAAGCTACAGAGCTTGCCAAAAAGATCAATGCCGTCGACCATGGGAGAACTACAACGATCTCAGCGCATGGAGTCCTCCCGACAGCTCTGACTGAACTTTGTGCGGAAATTATTAAAGCCCTTCACATACGCACGGAAGCTAAGGATTGGGAACAATTCGAACTCAAGCGCGTAACAGGCGATCCTAATCAGCCTATCCTTCTAAGAGGTTTTGGATTACCGGATCGAGGAGGCATCCAAAACGCCAGGCTTGTGGTTACCCTTGAAGAGTTGGGGCGAAAACAAAACCTCAATACAGAACATGCTCGAGAACGCTTTCAGTTGACTAACCGTGAGCAATCAGTCGTTGAACATTTGGCAAAAGGGTGGACCAATAAAGAAATCGCCAATGCGCTCCAGATTACTGAACAAACTGTAAAAGAACACATTAAGCACATCATGCGAAAGACCAACGCCACCACTCGTACCGGGATTCTCGTACAAATCTTCAATTCTTGAAGTCCCGTCTAAAGCTTCCTTGATATTTCGGCTTTCTCCCGTTGTGTCAATAGCGCAACAGTGAGTCGCGATTGATACAGAATTTACCAGGCGGATCCACAAAACTCTTTATTTTAATTGCAATTCCAGGCGATACATTTTAGGCCTGCCATTTGCATTATTACTTATCACGAGGGTGGCTAAATGAACTGTGACTCGATCAGAAGTGTGCTGGTGGTGGGATTATTGGGTGCAGTGATCTTCGCTTCAGGTTGTACCACCGGTCCTTCACCTCAGTTGTTAGAACTAAAAAATAGCGGCTTCATGTCGCTGTGGAATAGCTATGCCGATTGTAAATCAACCTCTGACTTAGCCCAGGCAACTTCAGATCTGACGCTACTGCGTTCAGCTAGCCACGAGATGAACGAGGGGTTTATCCTGCCGCTGCCGACTCACCTTGAGCGTTTAGTAGCCAATCCGACAAATCGGGTGGCAGTGGATGTAAAAGCAATGGCTGCTGCTTGTGCTCTACACACCGGAGAACTAGCCCTTAACCAAGGACAGACTGATATCGCTCGTGATCTCTTGGTTTCGGTCATCAAGCTTCATAAGGAAGAAAGCTCTTACTACGTTCTAAAGGCAAAAACATTGCTGGCAAAACTCGCACAAGGGGTCAACGTTTCCTTCAACGTTCTCTAGCTCTCTTTTCTTCGGCTCTGCAGTCCTTGATATAATTCTACGTACAGTTTTGCCGATCGATCCCAAGACAGATCGGCCTTCATTCCTGCATGGATCAAGGATTGCCATGTGTGCCGCTCTTTGTAAACATGAATCGAGAGCAAGAGCACTGAAAGCAGGGAGTCAGGCGAAGCATCAATGAAATAGAAGCCATTAGCACACCTAGATTTGACCGTTGACGGTCGAAAGGGAACAACAGTGTCCGCCAATCCTCCGGTACGGCGCACAATAGGTACCGTGCCGTATCGAAGGCTATACAGCTGACTTAGTCCGCAGGGCTCATAGCGAGACGGCATAATTAACACGTCCGAGCCAGCTTCAATACGATGCGCCAGCCCTTCATCAAAGCCAAGGTATAAACCAATGCGATGAGGATACCCGGCTTTGGATGCAATAAACTGTTGTTCCAACTGATGATCTCCCGCACCGAGCACTACGATTTGTATATCCAAGTACATGAGCTCAGGAATCATCTCTACCAAGAGATCAAAGCCCTTCTGGAAGGTCAGCCGGCCGATCACAGCCAATAAGGGTACATCACGATTCGGCAGTCCAAGTTCGCGTTGTAGCGCTCGCTTGCATGTTTGCTTTCCAGACAAATCAGCAGCCGTATACGGCGCTGGCAGGTAGGAATCGGTCTCTGGATTCCAAGTAACGACATCGATACCATTTGTAATCCCTACGACCCCATCCGCACGGCTTGCCAGCACACCTTCAAGACCGCACCCATATTCTGCGGTCATAATTTCCTTCGCATAGGTAGGACTCACCGTGGAAACAGCATCTGAAAAGATGATGCCGCCCTTCAGACAATTAACTGCCCCATAGAACTCAAGGCCGCTGGGGGAAAATAGCGATGGTGGGAGCCCGGTCTTCACAAACTCCTGGCCTGGGAAAGTTCCTTGATAACCCAGGTTGTGCAGTGTCAGGAGCACTTTCAGTTGATCAAGTCCCTTATACTCGTAAGGAAGAGTTTTCAGATACACCGCGCACAGAGCCACTTGCCAATCATGCAAGTGCAGCACATCAACCTTCTCGGCTCGAGTCTCGATCAGACCTCGCACTATTTCGAGGACCGCACGACAAAATAGGACAAACCGTTCTAGATTGTCGGGATAATCCTGATGGTCTTGTTGGTAGAGGCCCGGGCGATCAAAGTAGGGATCGTACCGCACGAACAATACTCTCAACCGATGCAACGCACCGCTCACCGGTACGTTCTCTTCTTCCACCGTTACGTCTATAGATTTTCCATCCACTGGAACAGAAAGTCGCATGGCCAGTTGACGAGCCTCACCGGTTGCTCGACCTCGATAACACGGCATCAGCAATGTCACATGATGTCCCGATTTCGTCAGCTCGATCGCTAACGCACCGACCATATCGGCCAATCCGCCCGTCTTGGCATACGGAACGGCTTCGGAGGCTGCCATCACGATGTTCAAACCATCCTCTGGTGCTGCTGGGTCATGTAGGTAATGAAAGACCTAAGGTCGGGAAGCTTCGTCAAGCCGGGTTTTAAATCGATCTTCATAGGCCCAGGCCTTTGCAAGTGCATACAACTCCTCGGCCTTGAGCTCTTCCTTATAAACAAGGCGGTCATCGAGGAATACTAGGAGCCAACCTCGATCAGGATATGCAAAATACACTCCTTCGTCCGCATGCACACCGGACTTCCATCCCTTCGGAGCCTCTCCTGTCGCCACACGCGATCGAGGAATAACACTAAAGTCCGGCATCACGAAAAAATAGGAGAACTCACTGTGATAAAGCGGCGGTTTCCCCCAGGCATTGACGACTGCCCTAGTGGTGATTTGATCCAGCACAAGAGTATTGGCTTGTACCAGTTGTTCTTGCTGTTCCAGCGTCGGCATGCTCTTACAGCTTACGATCAACGCGAGTGCTACAGCTCCGCTTATGCATCGTATGGCTTTTATAGAGGCGGAAATATTGGTCACGCTGTATCCAGGCCTTACATGAGCCGCCGGGATTTCGGCTCTATCGGTTTCACCGGCTGACAGATGTCGCATTGACACAATTTTCTTAGCAATGAATAAGCGTAGATACCGGTATCGTGACCGTCGCTCCATTTGAACTGGAACGCGTAGCGTCCCACAGACTCGATATCCTGAAGCATAATCAAGATCGGTACATCTTCTGATCTAAGACGCCGCTCACCTGTCCACTCATCGACACAGGCGGCGCAGGGACAGTGCTGTCGCAAATAACGAACTGAATAGATGCCTTTGTGGCCATCACTCCACTGGATTCCGAGCATTCCCTTGTCGAGCCATTCCATATCTCGAGGCTCCAGAGAGGTGGTTGCCATGTTTGCACCTTTCATCCTGTCTGACTCATCCTGGCAATGCGGGCGACAGGAAGTCAACCGGTGGTAGCCGTTTCCCGGCAACAACCGTGACATACCCCTCGATCGCTTCTTCCACTTCATTCCGCACTTGCCCCGTAGCCCGCAACCGCCTGAGTAGCGTAGGAGCTAGTCGAATGGCTTGTTGGAGAAACAAAAAGCTGCCTCGGGAGAATGCGACACATCGAACTCGTTGACGTGCGGCACAAGTCAGGCACACAAGGCCTCCCGCGAGCGGAGAAAATTGAGGTTCCCCGACGAAATGCATTCTCCCACAGGCAGCGCAATGATCGGTCTGCGGACGAAACCCCGTCAATCCGAGCAGTCTGATCTGAAAGAGGAGCGCCGTAAAGGTCGAGTCTTCACTTTCATGGAGCGAGGCGAGGCCTTGCTCCAGCGTATCAAACAAGAGCGGGTCCGGATCTCCATCCGGAGTGATCGCTGCGACGACATTGACCATCCGCGCCGCCGAGGCCATCAAGCGAAGGTCTTCCCGCAACACTTGAGAAGACCGTACGAGATCGACATGCGAAATTCGAAACAGAGAATCTCCTGCTTTTTCAAATAAATTCAGGCGACACACACTGAACGGTTCGATTGCCCCCCCGAAGCGGCTTTTCTGACGACGGGCACCACGAGCTACGCCTCGGATTTTACCCAGATCCTTCGAATAGAAGGTGATGATTCGATCCGCTTCGCCCCACTTACGGCTCCGTAAGATGATCGCCGTCGTCTTTACCAGAGGCACGGCTTTCTCCCTTCCCTACCGTGACAGAAACGTTGTGGATGCACCAGTCCCTGTCACCGGAGGGACTCTAAGAAAAGAGTGGCTAAAGTCAGGTAGATGGTAATACCGGTGATGTCATTAGCCGTCGTGACAAAAGGACCGGCCGCAACGGCCGGATCGACTCCCGCGCGTTTGAGGAGAATCGGCATAATCGTCGCCATGCTGGTCGACACCAGAAATGCAATGATCAGGGAAGCTCCCACGACCATGCCTAAAACACCTTGATGCAACACCCAAGCGACCAGAGTCAGCGTCACACCGCAGGCCAGCCCCATGACCAGGCCGATCTTCGCTTCACGAAAAAAGACAGGCCATACATGAGTGAGTTCCACGGAACCGGTGGCTAACCCCCGAATAATCAGCGTCGAAGACTGCAATCCCACATTACCACCCATTGCCGCAATCACGGGGATAAAACTCACGATCGCCACCACTTCCTGGATCGTATAACGAAAATACCAAAGGATCGCACCGGACAAGAGACTGCCGACCAGATTGGTGAAGAGCCATGGCAACCGCAATTTCGCCGAGCCGAAGCTCGAAGACTTCGAGCCCGTTTCTTCTTCAATCGCCCCGGCCATTTTCAACATGTCTTCAGTCGCTTCTTCCCGGATCACATCGACGACATCATCAACCGTGATAATACCCACGAGCTTGCCGTCCCGTTCCACAACCGGAATCGCCAGCAAGTTATAGCTGGCCACCTGGCGCGCGACTTCTTCTTGGTCCATGTCGATCGCCACACTCATGACCTCGCGGGTCATGATATTTTTCAGCGGAGTCGTCGGTGGGACGGTAATCAGCTGTCGGAGCGAGAGGACACCGACCAAGCGATCATCCTTGTCCGTCACATAAATATAGAACACCATTTCCGCATCAGTGGCTTGCTGTAACCGACGGATCGCTTCCTGTGCCGTCGCGTCCTCCGACAAGGAAAAGAACTCCGTGGTCATAATCGCGCCTGCCGTATCCTTCGGATACTTCAGGATATCGGCTACCTCGGTCGAATCCTCGGCCTTCATCAAGGCGAGAACTTCTTTGCTACGCTCTTCGGGAAGAAATCCGAGAATGTACGCCACGTCGTCGGGGCCGAGGTCTTTCAAGAGCCATGCGATGTCGGAATGCAGAAGGTCTGCGAGTACTTGCTGGATACTTTCGCCGTCGAGTTCACTGAGCGCTTGCCCACGCTTCCCTTCGCCACGAACCAACTCAAAAATTTCCCGTTTTTCCTTCGGAGAGGAGAGATGAGTCACGACTTTGGCGATGTCCGCGGGATGCATACGCCCCAACATCTTGGAGAGATTGGTAATGGCTCCGCGTCGCAATAACTTCTGCACCGACTGGATCACAATGTCCGATTTCGTTTGCCCGCGTTCGGTCTGATCACGCAAGATTTCTCGCAACATGTCGCGTTCAGATTGGCGAGGCCGCTGATCCGGTACCCGCGGCTCTATCGATCGTTCCGTCTGCATGTCCGTTCTTCAGTACCCCAACTGCATCAAGGTCTGTTCGTCCTCGCGCCAGGCCTTCTTCACCTTCACCCACAATTCAAGGAACACTTTCATACCGAATAACCGTTCCATATCCAGTCTGGCTTGCGTACCGATCGCTTTCAAACGCTCCCCTTGTTTGCCGATCAGGATACCCTTCTGCGTCTCTCGCTCCACCAAAATGAACGCCCGAATCTTCGCCAATTTGTCCTGCTCGATGAACTCATCGATTTCGACCGCAACCGCATACGGCACTTCCTCCTCCGTCTCTTGCAACACCTTCTCACGAATCATTTCAGCCGCCAGCGTTCTCATGGTCTGATCCGTCACGACATCGTCGCCGTAAGCTCCTTCCCCAGACGGAAGATAGGGGACCGTCACGGCCAACAACCGGTCAACATTGTCGTCGGCCTGGGCAGAAACCGGCACGATTTCCGTCCACGCGAAGAGTTTGCCGTAACCATCAAGGATCGGAAGCAGCTTTTGCCTATTGACCAGATCGATTTTCGTGACGACAAGGATGACCGGACGGGGCTGTTTGGCCAACGCCTCCTTCATATGCTTCACAGCGGTCAGATCTCCGGGACCCGGCAGACTCGTGGCATCCATGAGCATGTAGAACAAATCCGCACCTTCCATAGTCTCCACGGCAGTACGCACCATTCGGCGATTCAGCAAGTGCTCGGGTTTATGAAGCCCCGGCGTGTCGAGAAAGGCAATTTGTGCTCCTTCCACATGCACGACGCCCATAATGCGGGTCCTCGTGGTCTGAGGCTTGCTCGACACAATCGAAATTTTTTCGCCCAGCAGACGATTGAGCAGCGTCGACTTGCCGACGTTGGACCGGCCAATGATGGCCACCGTTCCGAATTTCATGGCTTCGAGAAGGGCTCGGGTTTTTTCTCAGGATCCGGTGCAAGTTGATACACGGTTTCGCCTTTGCGCACATAGCCCAACTGCTCTCGAGCCAACTGCTCGATTTTGGCGGGGTCATGTTGGAGACGGGTAATATCTTGCTGCAATGTGGCATTTTCTCGGCGTAACGCCGAGAGCTCTTGCTCCAAATTCTTGGCGTGACCGCGCATAGAGAGATATCGAGTCAAGCCCATTTCTCCCACAAACAAGGCCACGAACAGCCACACACAGCCGGCTGCACCAAGCACTTGCATGACGATCAGTACGCGCTGTCGCCATTCCAGCCATTGCCGTCCGCGATTCTGTTTGATGATCATCTTCCCATCCGCCGATAGGAACCAGCTAGACCCTGGCCTGCACTGCCTCTCGACCACGATAGAGCGCCACGGCTCCCAGCTCCTCTTCGATTCGGAGCAATTGATTATATTTCGCCACACGATCCGTTCGAGACAAGGATCCCGTCTTGATCAATCCGCAGTTCGTTGCGACCGCCACGTCCGCAATCGTGGTATCTTCGGTCTCACCGGACCGGTGTGAAATGATCGCCGTGTAGCCTGATCGTTTCGCAAGTTCAATCGCATCCAAGGTTTCCGTCAGGGTCCCGATCTGGTTGAGCTTGATTAGAATCGAATTCCCGATTCCTTCCTTGATGCCCTTCAAAAAGATTTCGACGTTGGTGACGAAGATATCGTCCCCGACCAGCTGCACCCTTTTACCCAGCTTCTCCGTGAGGATCCTCCACCCTTTCCAATCCAGTTCGCTCAAGCCGTCTTCGATCGAAAGAATCGGATAACGATCCAGAAGCTTGACATAGTAACTGATCATCTCATCCGACGAACGTTCCGGGTTCTTTTCCGCTTCGAGTACATACCGCCCTTTGTCGTAGAACTCGCTCGCCGCGCAGTCCAATGCCAAGGCGATATCCTGTCCGACCTTATAACCCGCCTCCTCGATCGCCTGAGAAATCAGACCCAGCGCTTCTTCGTTTGATTGCAGATCCGGGGCGAATCCACCTTCATCCCCCACGGCCGTATTGAGCCCTTTCTTCTTCAAAAGGGCTTTCAACGAATGAAAGACCTCTGTAGACATTCGGAGGGCTTCGCTGAACCGGCCGGCACCGACGGGCATGATCATGAACTCTTGGAGGTCCAAGCGATTATCGGCATGGGCTCCGCCGTTGATGATGTTCATGAGCGGTACGGGAAGCACTCGAGCATTCGCCCCTCCGAGATAACGATAAAGAGGCTGCCCTGTTTCATTCGCCGATGCCTTCGCAACGGCTAACGAGACACCCAAGATCGCGTTGGCCCCCAGCTTACTTTTAGTCTTCGTTCCATCCAACGCCATCATGGCTCGATCGATACCGGCCTGATCGAATGCTTCCTTCCCGAGCAATCCCGGGGCGATGACCTTACTGATATTCGAGACGGCTTTTGAAACGCCCTTTCCCATCCACCGTTTCTTGTCACCGTCACGGAGTTCAATCGCTTCTTTTTCTCCAGTTGACGCTCCCGATGGAACAGCCGCCCGTCCCTTCGCGCCGCTTTCGAGCGTCACTTCGGCCTCAATCGTCGGGTTACCCCGTGAATCGATGATCTGTCTCCCCTTGATTTCCCGAATCGCGCTCATGCTCTCTCACCTTCCTGTTTCAAGCACTTGTTCCAACCAATTCAAGATTTTTTGATTAAGAGATGAATGACTAGATGGACTCTACCTGCACACATGCAACAAGTACCAAACAAACCATTCGACCCGGAGCCTTTCAAATATGCTTTGCGACGGATCAAATCCACCTGTTCGTGTGTGCGTTGCGCGAGCAAAGGAATCTACCTGGTCGTTCCCCCACTCCTAGTCATGCCAGTTTCTCCTTCAACAACTCATTCACCTTTCCCGGATTCGCTTTCCCCCCGCTCGCCTTCATCACCTGCCCGACGAGGAAACCCAATACTTGTTGTTTGCCTTCTTTGAACTGCGCCACTTGCCCAGGATTCTTGCCAAGGACCTCTTCGATGATCTTCTCCAGCGCCCCTTCGTCAGAAACCTGCGTCAACCCTTTTTCCCGAACAATCTGTTCGGGGTCTTTCCCACTGTTATAAAGTTCCGGAAAGATTTCACGGGCGACCTTTAAGCTGATAGTCCCTTGGTCCACCATTTGCAAAAGACTCACCAGCCGTTCAGGCATGACAGGTGCCGCTGAAATATCCGTCCCAGAGTTGTTCAACTCTCTCATCAACTCTCCCATCACCCAATTACTCACGGTCTTGGGTTGATTGAACTGCTTCACGCAAACCTCGAAGTAGTCCGCCATACCCTTCGAGGCCGTCAGAATGGTGGCGTCATATTCAGGCAACCCATAGTCCGACACAAATCGCTTCGTCCGCACGGCCGGCAGTTCGGGCAAGTCGGCATGGAATCCTTGGATCCATTCATCATCCAACTTCAACGGCACCAGATCAGGGTCCGGGAAGTACCGATAGTCATGGGCTTCTTCTTTGGAACGCATGACCGCCGTTTCACCACGTTCGATGTTCCAGAGCCTCGTTTCCTGGCTGATCTTGCCTCCCTCATTCAATACTTTAGCCTGCCGTTTGATCTCATATTCGATCGCGTCCTTCACATACTTGAAGGAGTTGATGTTCTTCAGCTCGACTTTCGTCCCAAACTCCTGCTGCCCCGAGGGGCGTAGCGATAAGTTCGGCTCGCACCGAAAGCTTCCCTCCTCCATATTCCCGTCGCAGACGTCAAGGTACATGAGGATATCCCGTAGTCCTTTGAGATAGGCCACCACCTCATCGGCCGAACGCATGTCCGGTTCCGTCACGATCTCCAACAGCGGCGTGCCGGCGCGGTTCAGATCGACTCGACTCCCACTGGTACCGGTCTCATGAATGTTTTTCCCTGCATCCTCTTCCAAATGCGCGCGACGGACGCGGATTTGTTTTGTCCCGCTGCCATCGCGAATCTCAATCCACCCATGTCGGCAAATGGGGGACTCATATTGGGAAATCTGATACCCTTTGGGTAAATCCGGGTAGAAATAGTTCTTCCTTGCGAATCGATTGTTCTCCGCGATCGTACAGTTCAGCGCCAAACCTGCACGAACCGCCATTTCGACCGCCGCTCGATTGATAACGGGCAAACTGCCCGGCAGACCGAGACAGACCGGACAGGTCTGGCTGTTGGCCGACAGACCGAATGTCGTGCCGCACCCGCAGAACATCTTGGATTTGGTCCGCAATTGGGCGTGGACTTCCACTCCGATGACCGTCTCAAAGATCATCCTCGATCAGACCCCTCGTCATGGATGCGGACGCGTTCGCGCTTCACGGCTTCGCGTCCGGCATCGAATGCCTCTCGCAAAACCGACCGTTTCGTTTCGACAAACTCCTTGCCCTGATCGACGACTTCTTCAAATGCCTCACCGGCCCGTCCGGCAAGGTCTCGCAGATCACTCTCGGCGCGACGGGCATAACCCCGGAGTTGGTCGCGCGATTCGCTTCCTGATTGAGGCGCCAACAACAGCGCAGCCACTGCACCCATCGCTGCGCCGCTCAGAAACGCCAAAAAGACCGCCGCTGATGTTCCACGTTCATCCGCCATTGTGTGTTCCTCCTTCCCGTTTCATTCGTTCTCGTACGACTTTGGTGGCCGCCTTGAAGCCCGCAACCATGCTGACTACATTGCTCAAGAGCGTGCCGCTCGATCCACGAACAACATTATGGACGTGTTGCACGGATTCGCCGACTTCCCCCACCGCGTGAAGCAATACCGCGGCATGCTCGACCCCATCACGCGCATGGTTCGTCACATCGTTCAAGTTCTGGCTCATGGACCGAAGTTCCGCCACGAGTCCGGGAATCTCGGCATTCATCTTTGCCAGGAGCTGTTCGGACTCGGCCACCGTTTTACGGATTTGCATCAAGACCGGTACGAGATACCCGACCAGCACAGCAAATGCCACGGCCACGAGGAGCGCAGCGATTTCGACGATCGTCATAGTTGCCAATCCTCCTGGTCTTCCATCCTCACTATCATCTCTTGCTCCCTACCGTATCATCGCCTTTTTGAGATGCCATTGTGTCGATTGCTCATAGGCATGTGCGGCCCGAAGCACCGTCTCTTCCTCAAAGGCTCGGCCGATCAGCTGTACGCCAATGGGAAGCCCTGTTTTGTTGAAGCCGCAAGGCAGGGCGATCGCCGGTAAACCGGCGAGATTGACCGAGATCGTGAAAATATCAGAGAGGTACATCTGGAGAGGATCTTCGCTCTTTTCACCAAGCTTGAAGGCGGGCGTGGGTGTGGCCGGAGTCACGATCAGATCCACTTCTTTGAACGCAGTCGCGAAGTCCTGGCAAACCAATGTTCGCACGGCTTGAGCCTTCCCATAATAGGCATCGTAATAGCCCGCACTGAGGACATATGTCCCCAGCATGATCCGACGCTTCACTTCCGGTCCAAATCCTTCCTGCCGCGTCTTCATGTAGAGTTCGAGGAGATCTTTGGATTCCTTGGCGCGAAAACCGAACTTCACCCCGTCGAAGCGGGCGAGATTCGAGCTGGCTTCCGCCGTCGCGATCACATAATACACAGCCACAGCCGCGCCGGTGCTCGGCAGACGGATTTCCCTGATCTCAGCTCCAAGATTCTTCAACTCCGCAATGGCCGCTTTGACGGCCTGCTCGACGTCCGGGTCGAGTCCTTCGGTAAAAAATTCGACCGGCACACCGATCTTCAGAGCTTTGAGATTCCGCTTTTGCAGCGCTTTCATGTAATCCGGCACGGAACGGTCGATCGACGTGGAGTCCATCGGATCATGACCGGCAATAGCCTGCAGAAGAAATGCCGCATCAGACACGTCTTTCGTAATCGGCCCGATTTGATCCAGCGAGGAGGCGAACGCGACCAGGCCATATCTCGAGACCCGTCCGTAGGTCGGCTTGAGTCCCACCACGCCACAGAAGGCTGCCGGCTGCCTGATGGACCCGCCTGTGTCTGAGCCAAGTGCCGCCACACATTCCTCCGCCGCCACCGCCGCAGCAGACCCTCCGCTTGATCCTCCCGGGACACAGTGCAGATTCCAGGGATTTCGGCTGGGGCCGAACGCGGAGTTTTCCGTTGACGACCCCATCGCGAATTCATCTAAATTCGTCTTGCCCAACAGAATGTACTCTTGCGCCCGCAACTTGGCGACGGTCGTCGCATCGTAAGGCGGGATGAAGTTCTGCAACATTCGAGAGCTGCAGGTCGTATGAACACCGTCCGTGCAGATATTATCCTTGATGGCAAGAGGCATTCCGGTAAGAGGTTTGGTCTTCCTCCATTCCTTGAGCTTCCGGTCCAACGCCTCAGCCTGTAGAGATGCCGACTCTTTCGTCTGGGTGACGAAGGCCTTCACCTTGGGCTCTACTTGACTGATACGCAGGGAGTAGGCGTGCACGATTTCCGTCGCCGTCACTTCCCCTGCCCTGAATTGTTTCTGAAGCTCGAAAAGAGTCAGTTTATGAAGGGACATGAGTCTCTCACTCTAGACGGGTAAGATGAATACCGACCACCACGGGCATCATTGATCGGCCGGTCCGTAGCGCATCAGCTCACCGTGACGATTCGATTTTTGTCATTCACCCGAACGATCTTGGGTGCGTGCTTCTTAATCTCTTCTTCGCCGTAATACTCATAACAAAAAATAATGATCTGATCTCCGACCGCCGCTTTTCGGGCAGTAGGTCCATTCAAAATGATCTCGCCTTTCCCTCGCGTACCGTTGATGGCGTAGGTCATGAATCGCTCGCCGTTATTCAGGTTCGAACAGATGATCGCTTCATACGGCAGGATCCCGGCCGCCTCCATCAAGTCTTGATCGATGGTCAGACTGCCTTCATACTCCAGATGGGCACCGGTCACTGTCGCACGGTGAATTTTGGAACGTAGCATTTGTCGAAACATCGATATCTTCCCGTTATTCGTCAATCGCTCTTCATCATTCGCTGTCGCCAACGTATGAGTCGAGCGCCTGACGATTAACGCTCCTCTAGAATTTTGGGTACCACAAATCCGTCGGCTTCACGCTCAGGTGCATTGGCCAACGCTTTGTCCGAAGGCAGCGATGGCCGCACGAGGTCATCACGAAACACGTTGACTTGCCCTATGGCGACGGCGGTCGGGTCGATTCCCGTCGTGTCGTACTGGTTCAACGTATCGATATGCGCAAGAATCTGGGTCAACTGTTTGGCGAATGTCTCCTTCTCGGCCGGCGTGACAGCCAATCGCGCCAACTGCGCCATTTTTTCCACATCCTGCTGCGTAATCTTCATGCGTCGGTTCCTGCGGTTTATTCGGTTTGTTTGATTTATCTGGTTCAACGAAAGAAACGAAACAAACCAGACAACCCATTTTTTCTATTCCACCGTCACGCTTTTTGCCAAATTCCTCGGCTGATCGACATCCGCCCCGCGTAATACCGCAATATGATACGCGAGGAGTTGAAGCGGGATGGTAAACAAAATCGGCGAGATCAGCGAATGGGTGTCGGGAACGGTAAACACCGCGTCCGCAATCTTGCCGAGCTCCCGCTCTCCTTCTGCTACAAAGGCAATCACCGGCGCGCGGCGCGCTTTCACTTCCATGAGATTGCTGACCGTTTTGTCGTACAATCGGTCCCGAGGCGCCAGGACGACAACCGGCATATCTTTGTCGATCAGCGCGATCGGACCATGTTTCATCTCGCCCGCCGCGTAGCCTTCGGCATGGATGTAGGAAATTTCCTTGAGCTTCAGCGAGCCCTCCAGTGCGATCGGATAGTTGATGCCGCGCCCCAAGAACAGAAAATTCCGTTTTTTAAAATATCGCTTGGCGATCGCCACGATTTCGGCTTCTCGCTGCAGCACACGCTCGACCAACACCGGCAACTGCACCAACCGATCGAGCCAGGCTTTCCCGTCCGCTACCTTCATCACATTACGAACTCGCGCAAAATGCAAGGCCAAGAGATACAATGCCGTGAGTTGCGCTGTAAACGCCTTGGTGGAAGCAACCCCGATCTCCGGCCCGCAGTGCGTGTACAGCACCCCATCGGACTCGCGCGCCAACGTACTGCCGACGACGTTGACGATCGAGACCACGCGCGCGCCTTTTTGCTTCGCTTCTCGCGCAGCAGCCAGCGTATCGGCCGTCTCACCGGATTGAGAAATCGTGATGAACAAGTCGTTTTTCCCGACCAACGGATCGCGATACCGAAACTCGCTGCCGATATCCACCTGAACCGGAGTACGAACCATCTCTTCGAGCAGATACTTTCCGACTTGACCCGCATGCCAGGACGTGCCGCACGCGACGATCCAGATGCGTTCAACTGCTGCGAATTCTTTCGGCGTCAGGCCGATATCAGGAAGATCCGCCTCACCCGTTTCATAGGAATACCGCCCGCGCATGGTATCAAGAATGGTCTGCGGTTGTTCGTGAATCTCTTTCAGCATGAAGTGAGGATAGCCGCTTTTCTCCGCTGCCGACGCATCCCACGTAATCGTCGACGACTTACGCGAGACGGCATGGCCGTCCGCGTCGGTGAGATCCACTCGGTCCTGCATGACCACCGCCACGTCTCCTTCTTCGAGATAGGTCACTTCTCGCGTATGCGCCAGCATCGCCATCACATCGGACGCGACATAGGACGCGTGCTTCGTCCGGCCGACGACCAGCGGGCAACCGGACCGCGCGGCAATCAACGTTCCCGGCTCCCGCTCGGAAATCACCGCCAATGCATAACTGCCCCGCACGTCTTTTGTCGCCAGCCGCACGGCATCGGCCAGTTTGTTTTCTTTCTGCAGATACTTATCGATCAAATGGGCGACCACTTCCGTATCGGTTTCCGATTCGAATTTGTAGCCGTCTTTTTGCAACTGATGCTTCAGCTCCTGATAGTTTTCGATAATCCCATTGTGCACCAACACGCACCCTTTCGATCGATGCGGATGGGCATTCTGTTCCGATGGCTTCCCATGGGTCGCCCACCGAGTATGGCCGATTCCGACCGTTCCCTTGAGCTCGTTGGTTTTGAGCGAATTTTGAAGGTTGATCAACTTGCCCACACTCCGCCTGACGGTAATTTTTCCTTCCTGCATGACGGCGACTCCCGAGGAGTCGTACCCTCGGTACTCCAACTTCGCCAATCCTCCGATGAGAATCGGAACCGCATCTTGATTGCCGACGTATCCGATGATTCCACACATGGCTGTTGCTCCAAATAGAGAGGCTGATGGATGGAGAGAACCACTCACTCCACGTTGATCAGCCTTTCGGCGACTTCGTGTGCCCCTTCTTCACTTTGCTTGAAGCAGGGTTGGTTGTTAGCTTCGTCTGTTCACCCACGGCTCGCGCCGGGTTCTTGCTCGGTGCATTGCCGGCCAGCAACATTCGACGTTTACCCGCCCACCCGACTCGATTGATTTGCGGCACACGGGCAATCGCCAATGAATCGGCGGGCACATCCTGAGTCACGGTCGTCCCGGCGGCAACATAGGCTCCGCGTCCTACCGTCACCGGCGCAACGAACTGTGTGTCGCTTCCCACAGATACATGATCTTCGATCACTGTCTGGTGTTTGTTGACGCCGTCATAATTCACCGTGATTGTTCCGGCTCCTATATTGACGCCTTTCCCGATTCGCGCGTCGCCGAGATAGGTCAGGTGATTCGCTTTTGATCCTTCGCCGAGCTCGGCCTTTTTCATCTCGACGAAGTTTCCGACCTTCGCCTTCCGCCGGACGATCGCCCCCGGTCTCAAATGCGCAAACGGCCCCAGATGCGCGTCGTCGTCGATTTGAGATTCGCGTAGCACGCAATGATCGAGAATCTCTACATTGTTTCCGATTACGCAATCGGTGATGCGGACCCCGGAACGGATCGTGGTCCCCTCACCGATAATCGTTTGGCCCTCGAGACTCACGTGTGGATAGAGCACCGTATCTTTTCCGATGGTGACTCCGGCATCAATCCACACGGAGCCGGGATCTCGCATCGTAACTCCAGCTTCAAACCAGCGTTCGCGAATCTGCTGACGGATGACCTGTTCCGCAGCCGCCAGCTGTTGTCTGGTATTGACTCCAAGCCCCTCTTGGGGATCTTGAAGGGTCACAGCCGCAACACGGCGTCCCTGTGCAACGGCCATCCGAACAATATCGGTCAGATAGTATTCATTTTGAGCGTTGTGTGGTTCCAGTTTATCGAGGGCATCAAAGAGCAATTCTCCGGACACGACATACGTCCCGACGTTGATTTCTTTCGTGGCTTGCTCTACCGGAGTGGCATCACGATCCTCGACGATCTTCAGCACCTCGGATGGAGTTCTGTCATGCGGGTGATCGCCGCCGGGCTGCCGGCGGATGACTCGGCCATAGCCGCTGGGATCATCGAGCATCGCCGTCAGAATCGTCACGGTCGCGTTCTGCGCTTGATGAGCCCTCAAAAGTTCGCGCGCCGTCTGCTCTTTCAGCAAGGGGGTATCACCGTTTAAGATAAGATAATCGGTCGGACGCGCCTCATCGCCATGATAAAACGCAGGGCGGCTTTGCATCACGGCATGGCCGGTCCCGAGTTGCTCAATTTGCTCGACGATGCACACGAACTGTGAACCCGGCCTACCCGCAATACCCGATTGAATCACTTGCCGAACTTTGTCGGATTGATGCCCGACCACGACCGCAATGCGATGACCGGCCAGTTGGAGTGCCACATCAACGGCGTAGAGAACCATTGGCTGCCCCGCGACATGATGCAGCACCTTGACTTGGTTGGATTTCATTCGCTTGCCCAACCCGGCCGCCATGACGATGACTCCTAGGCCGGGAATGCGTGAGACCGTCATCTGTTGCTCTACCGATTGTTTCATCGAGGACTCCGGATATGAGAGGATCGTAATCGAGTATAGGCCGCGTATTTATCCGATCGGCACACCGGCATCCGGCTGTTTAACCTGGCTCCACTTCGAGTCCCCCCTCAGGGCTGAAGCCATTGTGCCGGACGGCGTATAGAGACCGCCTGACACAATCAGTTTCATCGCTTCCTCAATACTGATATCAACAGGTGTCACTTCCTGTTCCGGTACCAATAGAAAATAGCCCGATGTCGGATTGGGCGAGGTGGGCACGTAGACATGCACCAGCGCCTCCTGGCCCAATGCCGTTGTCTCGCCTTTCGTCATGCCGGTCACGAACGCAAAACAATAATGGCCGTTCTTCGGGAATTGGATCAAGACCACACGCCGATACGATCCTCGCTCCGAAAAGGACAGAATATCCATCATGGATTTCAACGTGGAATAAATCCCGCGGACGAGGGGCAGTCGGTTAAGCCAATCCTCCCAGTGACCCACAATCTGACGTCCGATGAAATTCGCCGCGAACAACCCGACCAAAAAGATGAGCAGCACCAGAGCGACAATCCCTAGGCCGGGGATATAATGGTCCGGCACCAATTCTGCCACGGCGTCACCTAAGATGCCGTCGACCGCCACGAACAGAGTCTTCAGGACGAGAATCGTGCCCCAGATAGGAGTGACAAGAAGGAGTCCTGTTAGAAAATACCGTCTTAGCGCGGTCTTGAGCATAAACCACCGTCACCCAGCCACAGGCAGAGCATTCAGTGGTCCATCTTACAAAGATCCTGACAGACCCCGCAAGCGTTTTATTGTAAATTTCAATGGGTTATGTGCTTAAATCCAGAAAGGTACCGGTCTTGCTATTCGCCGCGACCTGACATAGGATCGCCCCGGGATTGCGGCTGAAATGAAGATCACCGATGGGTAGGACATCTAGAAAACCGACAGGCATTTTCATCACGCTGGAAGGCGGTGAAGGAAGCGGGAAAACGACTCATGCTCGGCGGCTTTGTGAATGGCTACGCACACAGGGGCTGAAGGTACTGCATACTCGAGAACCGGGCGGGACTCTTCTCGCTGAACAGTTGCGCAATCTCCTTCTCGATAAATCGGCAGAAACCATCGCTCCAGAGACAGAAGCCTGGCTCATTCTTGCGGCAAGGCGACAACATGTGGATCACGTCATCAAGCCTGCACTCGCTGACGGAATGACCGTCGTCTGCGATCGATTCTCCGATTCGACGATGGCGTATCAAGGATATGGACGGGGATTAGATCTACGAGTGTTGGAGACGATGAACGACTGGGCCACCGGAAAGCTTGTCCCCCATCTCACCTTGCTGTTCGACGTTCCCGTCGCCGTCGGACTCAGACGACGACAGCAGACCTCTTCCCAAAACCGCCTTGACCGAGAAGCCAAACGGTTCCACGAAAAAGTCCGTTCCGGGTTTCATGCGTTGGCACGACGGGAACCAAGGCGCATCACGGTGATCGATTCCGCACAATCTCTGGAGTCGGTTACACAAACCGTAGAAGAACTGGTTATGAACTGGCTCAAGACCCATCACGCAGGGAAATCGAGACGCCGATAGCCTATGCCTTTCGCCGATATCACAGGCCACGAGCAACCCATCTCCCTCCTTCGGGCGACGTTGTGCAATGGGCGCCTGGCCCATGCGTATCTGTTCTACGGCGAAACCAGGGTCGGAAAACTGATGACCGCCGTGAGACTGGCTCAGGCCCTCAACTGCGAGCAGCCCTCGCAAACAGAGGTTCAGGACAGCTGTGGCCGTTGCCGATCCTGCCTGCAAATAGCCGCTCGGACGCACCCGGATTACTTCGTCATCGAGCCCGATCCGAAAGCCGCTACTCCGCAAATCAAAATCGAGCAAGTGCGGGAGATCGAACAACAGTTCGTCTATCGACCACTCGTCGGGGAACAGAAGATTTGCCTGATCGACAATGCGGACCGACTGACGATCGGTGCCGCCAACGCGCTCCTCAAGACCTTGGAAGAGCCTCCGGGTCATAGTCTCTTTATCCTCGTCACCAGCCGGCTGCATGCGCTTCCGATCACCATTCGATCACGCTGCCAAGCGCTCCGTTTCACGACGCCTGCCCGGACGCAAGTTGAGGCGGCGTTGATACTCAAGCGGGAACTTCCTCCTGCCGATGCCCGTTTCCTGGCGGTCTTCGCCGACGGCCGAATCGGAGAAGCGCTCACGATGAATGTGGCAGAAGTTCGCGCGCGACAACAGGAATGCCTGACGTTGGTGAAGCCGGAAGGCTTGACGTCGAGCGCGACCATCCTCTCGACAGCGGAAAGCTTGACCAAGACGGACCGTGGGGAAGAAACACTCGCATGGCTTGCGCGATGGATCCGTGATCTTATCATCGTCATCGTGGATGGGGATCAGGATCAGATCCTTCACCTCGACCAACTCGCCGACCTGCGACGATACGCACAGCGAGCGGACGTCGATGCTCTCCTGACCCTCTTGAATGACATCGAGCGAACTGAACAGCAAGCCACGCGACACTTGAACATGCAGATGGCGCTGGAAACGACATTCCTTCGCCTGCGTGAAGCGCTTGGGCTTGTTCCAGCCGGAGCTGCAACCTAGCCAAGAACGCCGTCAACCTGTTATCTTGCCTTCGTTATGACGCAAGAGAACACCTTCTACATCACCACTCCCATCTATTACGTCAACGATGTTCCACATATCGGCCACGCCTACACCACTGTTGCAGCCGACGTGCTGGCGCGCTATTGGCGGCTGCGTGGCCGCGAGGTGTTTTTTCTCACCGGCCTCGATGAACATGGCCAGAAAGTGCAACAGGCTGCCGCCAAAGCCGGCATCGACCCACAGGTCCATTGCGATAAGCTCTCACCACAATTTGAGACTCTCTGGAAGAAGCTGAATATCTCGAATACCGCCTTCATCAGGACAACGGATCCGGAGCACAAATCTGTGGTTCAGCGGTGTTTGCAGCAGCTCTCCGACAAGCAGCTGATCTACAAGGATTCATACACCGGATGGTATTGCACGTTTGATGAACGGTTCTGGACCGAGAAAGACGTGGAGTCCGGTCTCTGTCCGGACTGTAAGCGCCCTGTCGAGAAACTCAGCGAACACAACTACTTCTTCAAGATGGGGCAATACCAGGATCGCTTGATCGAACACATCAAGACACATCCGAATTTCATTCGTCCGGAGTCGCGGAGAAACGAAGTCCTCGGCTTCTTGCAAACCCAGAAACTTGGAGACCTTTCCATCTCCCGTCCGAAATCGCGGCTCTCCTGGGGCATCGAACTACCGTTTGACGACAACTATGTGACCTATGTCTGGTTCGATGCGCTGGTGAATTACATCTCCGCCTTGGAATACCTCCCCAGAACAAAACCCGCTGGTACTCGATTCTGGCCGGCGAACGTGCATCTCGTCGGCAAAGACATACTAACGACACACGCCGTCTATTGGTCCACGATGCTCATGGCATTGAACCTTCCATTGCCGGAAACGATCTTTGCCCACGGCTGGTGGACCGTGGACGGCGAGAAGATGTCCAAGAGCCGCGGCAACGTCGTCGATCCTAACAAGATGGTCGACGAATTCGGTGCAGATGCGTTTCGGTATTTCTTATTGAGAGAGGTGCCGTTCGGACAGGATGGGGATTTTTCCCAGTCGGCCATGATCACCCGTGTGAACAGCGACCTCGCCAATGGTTTGGGCAATCTCCTCAGCCGCACGCTGACTCTGATTGAACGAACTCAAGCAGGACACATACCGGCTCCGGGAAAAATTGGACCAGCAGAGTGCGCGCTTGAACGGGCCACGCTGTCTCTTTTGAACGAAGTGTTGCCACGCCACTTCGAGCAATTGGAATTTAATCGGGCGCTCGAAGCGATTTGGCATGTCGTTCAACTTGCCAATCAGTATGTCGACAAGACTGCGCCGTGGACATTGACCAAAAGTATGGACGACGCCGAAACACTCCGGACGGTCCTCTACACCATGGCAGAGACGCTCCGTTGCCTCAGCCTGGCCGCCTATCCAATAATTCCGAATAGTGCGCAGTCGATCTGTTCTCAACTCGGCATCTCACCTGAATTCACCAACCCGTTGCTGAAAAACAAGATCGAATGGGGTGGCCTGAAGCCTGGCTCCCCCATCCATAAAGGACCATCGCTGTTCCCCCGCATCGAGTCAAAACCAGGAGCAAGACCAGTGACCGAATCATCTGTTCCTTCACAACCGACAGCAACAGCACCCACACTTCCTTCCGTTCCAGCATCTCCGGCTCCGCTGCAAATCACCATCGATGAATTTATGAAGATCCAGCTCAAGACGGCGAAGGTTCTCTCGGCGGAGCGGGTGCCGAAATCGGAGAAGTTGATCAAGCTCCAAGTGTCTCTTGGCACTGAACAACGCCAGATCGTGGCGGGTATCGGCAAGAAGTATGAACCGGACCTGTTGGTCGGCAAAACCATCGTGATCGTGGCGAATCTGAAACCGGCCAAACTCATGGGCATTGAATCGCAGGGTATGGTTCTCGCGGCTGGTGATACCGATGTACAAGGGCTGCTCACCATTCAGGAAGAAGTGGACCCCGGCACCAAGGTGAAATGACACGATCTTCTTTCGTTGGACTGATTTTCACCCTCCCCTTGCTCCCCTGCTTACTGACTCCCGTCACAAACTACGCTTTCGCTGATTCATCGCTCAACGGGCCTCTGCCGACCACGGTGCTGGTGCGGGTCGTCGCGCATGGGGCGATGGTATTGGGCCGCGACGTCGGTGGCGCGCGCGTGACCATTACTGATGTCGCGAACGGACACATTCTAGCGACCGGCCTGCAGCAGGGTGAATCAGGAGATCAGAATCAAATCATGCGTACCCCCCATATGATGGAAGAGCCGATCTACAGCTCTCGTCCTTCTGCCGCCTTCAGCACCACGTTGGAGCTGCAGAAACCGACATTAGTGGAAATCTCCGCAGTAGGGCCACTCGCCTATCCCGCCGCATTGCAAAGGACCAGCCAAACCTTGTTGTTGATCCCGGGACAAGACCTGACAAACGACGGCATTGTCCTGCATCTCCATGGCTACTTGGTTCAGATCGAGCGCCCCACACCACGCGAGGCATTGATCGCAAAGGACGATGTGAAACTCCGAGCCTCAGTCCGAACTCTGTCCGGCTCCTTGGTCCGCCCGCATGGAGATTGGGACTCGCGAAAGATCGGTATTTATGGAGAGGTGTTGATCGGGAATCGAATCATCGAGCGACTACAACTGTTCTATGACGAAAGGAGCCGCGCCTTTGAGGCACCCTTCTTTGTGCCGCCGTCGAAGGAAGTTCCAGACGGGATCACGCTCCGAGTGATTGCCACGGACCTGTCTACGGGCAATTCAGGAATGGATCAAGCCGACTATCCGGTAGTAAGCGAGCGTCTCCCGCCCAAATCCGTGCCATAATCAACTGCCACTTCTCGATAGAACCTTAGAACCTTCGGCAAGACTTGCTGCATCGCGTCCTCCGTGCGAAACTGTCATGTATGACGGCACTGACTTCATATGCACATCTCCGATCTCGACTCCAGCTGGCCTTGAGCATCAATGCCGTCATTATCGCGGCTGAATTCGTCGGCGGCTGGCTCCTCAATAGCATCGGGCTCATGAGCGATGCCGGCCACAATCTCGTCGATCAAGGGTCGCTCTTTCTGGCACTATATGCCCATCTCCTCACCGCGCGCCCAGCTTCGGAAAGCCGAACTTTTGGCTACCATCGTGCAGGCATCATCGCGGCGTTTCTCAACAGTTTTATCCTTTTATTGACGGCATTCGGCATCGCGCTGGTCGGCATGAAGCGACTGCTGCAACCGGTTCCTATTGATGGGGGCTGGGTCATGGCGGTCGCGACCGTCAGTTTCATGGCCAATCTCGGGATCGCCCTGTTGCTTCAGCACGGAGCGAAAGACGATCTGAATATTCGGAGCGCCTTCTGGCATATGTTAGGAGACGCGTGGGTGTCGCTCGGTGTCATCGTCAGTGGTGGGGCCATTTTCCTGACAGGCTGGACGGTCCTGGATCCGCTCGTGAGCTTGCTGGTGGTCGGCGCGATCGTTCGAGGAGCGTGGCCGATCTTCAAAGAATCGATGGAGGTCTTACTGGAATCGACGCCGCCGGGCATCAGCGCATCCCATGTCGCAGCCACGATGGAAGCCATTCCAGGTGTCAAGAACGTGCATGATCTCCACATTTGGGCGGTCGAACCTCGGTTGGT
The DNA here is from genome assembly GCA_024998685.1 of Nitrospira sp. GTDB lineage: Bacteria > Nitrospirota > Nitrospiria > Nitrospirales > Nitrospiraceae > Nitrospira_D. The sequence goes on along the minus strand of JACOEH010000018.1, from coordinate 3,575 downwards.
CATGCTTACCAGCCATGTCATGATCGAACATCATCGTACTCCGCTGGAGTTGCTGCAGTTGATTCAGAACCGGATCACGACGGATTTCGGCATCCGACACATGACCATCCAACTGGAAACCGAATGCTGCGATCCCGACGACATCCATTGCGACCTCCGGAAGCTGGCCGGACACCACCACGAAGCCCAGATGTTCGCGCACCATCATTAAGCGTTCCGATGCCTGCTGGACCTCAAGCTGGCCTATAGGTCGGCCTACAAGAACAGTTGGATCAACGAGAAATGGGTGTGGTTTGCCATGCTTGAAGGTTCGAAATCGCACTACCCATACCAAGACGAAATAGGACAAGTGACTACGGAAGAACAACCGCCCAAAAGTGATGTGGAATGGTCCTCGCCTGAGCGATCGTCGGCTTTTCGGCCGGACATCGAAGGATTGCGGGGAATTGCGGTTCTGCTGGTCGTCCTGTTCCACTGTGGGCTATCGGGCTTTTCGGGAGGGTTCATCGGAGTTGATGTTTTCTTTGTGTTGTCGGGATTTCTTATCACAAGACTGTTGGTCAGTGAGGTTCAGAAGACCTCCACACTGAGTCTGTTAGAATTTTATGCCCGCCGTGTTCGCCGATTGCTCCCTGCATTCGCGCTCACCTTGGTGGCCACCCTTCTGGTCGGAGCCATTCTCATGACTCCCCTTGAGTTGAACTGGACCGGGAGCGCCGGACGTGCGGCCGCTCTCTATGTGAGCAATATTTTCTTCGACAAGAATGCCGGGGATTACTTTAGCCGAGATGTGCAATCCAATCCATTACTGCACACGTGGTCACTGGCCGTCGAAGAACAGTTTTACCTGTTCTGGCCGTTGCTAATCCTGTTGACGTTACGCTGGGGGGGGTCTCTGCAGAGGCTGGCCACCGTGCTCTTTGGATTGACCCTCATCTCACTGTGCATCGGAGTTGTGTCCGCCACATACAGCGGCACCTTTGCGTTCTATGAATTGCCGGGACGAGCATGGGAGTTTGGAATTGGAGGACTCGCCGCGTTGCTTCCCTGCGGCAGCCGTCGTATTCATTCCGGCTGGTGGCTCGCGTTCGGCTGGCTTGGCCTTCTCTCGATTCTGACTGTCGCACACTTTCTCCCGCTCATGGGCGGCACGAACTTCCCAGGCTGGATCGCCCTCATCCCGACACTGGGCACGGCCGCAGTATTGATTGCGGGAACGGAACAGCCCCAGCGTGGAGTAGGCACTGTGCTCGCCACGGCCCCCCTCCAGACGCTCGGAAAGCTCTCCTATTCCTGGTATCTGTGGCATTGGCCCTTTCTCATCTTCTCAGCGATACTTCTCCCGACTCTCTCCAGCACGGGTAAAGCGGCTGTTGCAACCCTCGCCTTGGCGGTCGCCGGTCTCAGCTACCATGTGGTGGAGCGTCCGATTCGCTTCCACCCTTTTCTCCTGAAACGTCCGGCATTGTCGGTCGGCCTCGCCGGGGCTGTCACGATCTGTTTGATCGGTGCCGCGCTGCTCTCCATGGGGCTCGCTGCGGAGCTGGCCGAGGACTCTCGCCTGAAGCCGATCATTGCGGCGAGCCATGACCTCGACAGACTCCCGAGAACGCACGAGTGCTTTCCCGCCATGGGATCAGCGGAGGTCAAAACATGCCGCTACGGTGATGGATCCTCCGGAATCCATGTCGTCCTCTTTGGTGACTCCCACGCCATCCATTGGTTCAATCCACTGGAGCAAATTGCGAAGGTGAACGGATGGAAATTGACGACCATGGTAAAAATGGCTTGCTATGCGTACGATCTGAGGCACACCGGCGAGTTTGCAAAATACAATACCGTGTGCGCTCAGTGGCGTATGGAGGCGCTTAAGCAAATTCATGAGTTACGTCCGACCCTCGTGTTTCTCGCCAATGCAACCGGTTCCCTCGGACAGCAGGGCAGGGATGTTCCCACTTCGGCATTCGACCAGTTGCGCGACGGGACAAGGCAAACCCTGCAAGCATTAGCAGGACTGCGCGTGGTCGTCATGCGAGACACTCCGTATTTCCCATATAATATTCCGACCTGTCTGGCCAGAACCGCCCGTCACGCCTGGTATCTCCATGGCTCTTGTGAAGCTGACCGATCGACCGCTCTCAACTCTGCCATCTTCGAGGCCGAACAAGCCGGCGCACGAGGACGGCCCCATGTCTACTTCCTCGATCTCACCGACCTCCTATGCCAAAGAGACAAATGCACACCTATGCGCGGAGACACGATCATATACCGCGATGATGCGCACCTAACCGGGAATTTTGCCGGCCAACAGATGCCGGCATTGTCTCTTGCATTAGACACGATTGTGCATGACCCTGATTGATGGATTTCGGCATCAAACACATGACCATTCAATTAGAAACCGAATGCTGCGATTCGGACGCGATCTTTGGAAGCTAACCGAATACCAAACGAAGCCCATACCTTCGCGCACCACCACTAAGTGTTGATGAATGCTGAGACTCCAGCTCGTTCATCCTCCATCACGGCCCTTGCCACTCATCTAATAGTTCCACATGCCCCTTGCGCTTCGCACGCTTTAGATATGCCACATCTGCCGTTACATACAAGCCCTTCGTTCGCAGCGCCAGTACATGGTACGCCGAGTCGTAGAACGTGACACCCTGCACGTCGTGCATATGCGTTAAGACATCGAGTGCATACTCGCTTCTGAGCGGCACCTCATCAAACTCATAGGCGAGTAAGGCGCTCATAAGTTCCACCGCCATCTTTGGCTTCTTCATTCCGAGCACGTTACCGACCTCGTACCGCCAGAGCGTCGGCATGCAAATTTCGATGTCTTCCGCTAACAGCGATTCCTGAAGCTTCAGCGCTTGTGAGTAGCCCGGTTCGTCTTCTTTCTCTAACACCCACTTGAGAATGACCGAGGCGTCAGGAACGATGATCATCAATCAGCTCTTGCGCGATCCCGTCGCACTGCCTCCACAATCTCTTTTCCACTCAGCGTGGCGCTGCGCTTTCGCAAACTCCGCACAACGTCCGTGGCATGCCGGCGTTTGCGCCGAAGCAACTCATGTCGCAACGCTTCGTTCACTACTTGGCTTCGCCGGCGAGGAGGTATCAGTCGAAACAGTTCATCTCTGAGTTGGTCATCGATGGACACATTGAGCTTAGCCATATGTTCACCTCTATAACAGCTCGTTGGATTGCTAGACTATGCGCCTTATATAGGCGCCTAGTCAAGGCACATATAAATCGACACACTGTTCAAACAATCTTCCATGGAAAGAGATCAGCCAGCTTCAGCTGGCTCTAAAGCAAGCGATCAATATACACGCGCAAGCTGATACGGGGTGGTTTCCTAAGAGGCGCCCAGCGCTTCACTACAAACGATCTTTGGAATTGGATGACCGAGGGAGGAGGAGCCTTGGCGATCTGTCCAAGACCTCATATTGTGTTGGTTGAAGGGATTGGCCAGTGTCTTAAGGCTCTCCCCGGTTACGCCGTTCGACGTACTTCACTTCATCCTGAATCCGGCGTGAAAATGATGACTTCACAGTTTGAGTCTCTCGATC
>JACOEH010000082.1 GCA_024998685.1 Nitrospira sp. | reverse complement strand
GCACGCCCGTGACCGCAAGCGCTTGCGGTCTGCTGAAACAAGCGGATAAGCATAAATTATCTTGTATTTATTCAGCATGGAGCTGAATGGAAAACTCTTTGATATTATTGAGATTTGCATAAATAATGGAAATCATCACCGTGTCCATGGCAGGGCGGAGGCGTAGATGCAGGACCACAGGAGTCGTTGCGACTTCCTGATGCGGCGTACCGAGTTCCGGAGCATGCCATTAAGCTGCCTCAAGTCCACAGGGGCAGTGTTTGCCAAGGCCCGATCGGCCTGTGCCCAACACATATTCTGCCGGGTTCAGGTCGGGCGCGTAGGCCGAGACGCTTCCACGTGGAGCCTTGGATGGGCGGTGATCCATTGTGTGACAGCTTTTCGGTGATGAATGGTTCCCCAATCCTACAGCAGGACCACAGGACCCCGCAGATGCCGAAGCAGGTGACGCAAGAAGGCTCGGACATCCAACCCCATGAGAGTACGGCGGCGCAGCCTGAGATAGAGCGCCACGCGCTTGCGCGTGGGCGACACAGCCAGGGCGCTGATCGCGGAGATCCGATCCTGTTTGTACAGATCGCGCATGATCGGCGTGCGGCCTTTCGGCGCCCAGGTGCGGGCCACATTGGGGATGAGCAGAAAACCGGATTCATCGAGGAAGACCAGATGGGCGCCCCGTGGTCCGGCGTTTTTTTATATGCGGCCAGCGGGACCGTTTCCATCGGGCGATCGCGGCCTCGTTCCGCTGCAGCGCGCAGCGTTCGGGGTTCTGACAACTCCATCCCAACTGGGTCAAGAGCTTCCAGACATGACAGGGATGGTAGCGTATCCCGAACTGCTGGTGGATCAGCTGCGCCACACATTTCAAGGTCCATAAATCGGTGCGATAGCTCCTACCAGGGGCCTCTGCACGAGCAGCGCCGCTAGCTGCCTCTTCTGCGCCGAGGAGAGACGGGGGGCCGACCTGGCGTCGGTCGTGGCCGTAATCCAGGGAGCCCCTGTTTGCGGTAGGCATCGGCCCACCGGAATACGGAACTCACGGAGGCACCCACGGCCCGGGCGATCGCCGACAGAGCTGAGCCTGTCTTGAGCAACCGGACGGCCTGTCGGCGTCGCCGTTCCAGTTCCTGGGCAGTTCCGGGAGGTCTCATGCCTCTGAGTAAAGCTCCAGCGCAGTACCCGTTCCATTATTTATGCAAAGATCAATAATGAGGTTATGAATAAGGTTTCTTTGCTAGGGCGTGTGGACAATTAATTTGATTGTTGAGATTCCCACAGGAATCGAGGTGTGCGTCACTGTTTATAAGCCGATGGAGGGGCTTATGAATGGTGCGACGCTATGGGCTGCGCGACGATCAATGGGAGAGGATCGAGGGTTTATTGCCGGGGCGCGCGGATACGGTCGGTGTCACAGCGAAGGATAACCGCCTGTTCGTCGAAGCCGTGATCTACCGGTACCGCGCAGGCATTCCCTGGCGCGATGTGCCGGAGCGCTTTGGGGACTGGAACAATATCGCCCGTCGCCATAAAAGATGGTCGGATAGCGGCGTCTGGCAACGGGTGTTCGAGCATCTGGCCAAAGACGCCGACAACGAATATGCCATGATCGACTCCACCATCGTCAGGGCGCACCAGCACAGCGGGCGCAAAAGGGGGGACCGCGAACCGGAAGCGATCGGACGCAGCAAAGGCGGGCTGACCACCAAAATCCATGCGACCTGCGATGCGTTGGGCAATCCGACCGGCTTCCACCTCACGCCGGGACAGGCGCACGATCTGCACGGGGCTGACGCGTTCCTGCCCTCGCTTCTCACCGATATTCAGGCCCTGCTGGCGGACAAAGCCTACGATGCGCGGGAGCGCGTGCTCGATTTGCTGGAAACAGCCGGAGTTCTGGCCGTCATCCCGCCAAAATCAACCCGCATCGAACAGCGGGAATACGATGAAGACATGGACAGAATCAGGCACCTGATCGAAAATTTCTTCGCCAAACTCAAACAGTTCAGAGGTATCGCCACACGATATGATAAACGGGCATCAGCCTTCCTCGGCGCAATCTATCTCGCAGCATCGACCATCTGGCTTAATTGACCACACGCCCTAAGGAGAAGCGTGTGAATATTTCGTTAAAAGCACATAGTTGGAGAAACAGAACAGGGTTGGTAAGTGGTAGCCTTTCCTTGACGACCAAGGAGTCTTCTGCCATTGTGAGTGTCATTTGCATCACTACGCACCAGGGGGTGGTATGAATAAGCGAGGATCACGTTCAATTGCAGTTGTTGGATTGGGCTACGTGGGCCTTCCGATTGCCGTGGCCTTTGGGAAGATTGCTCCTGTTGTTGGTTTTGATATTAATAAAAAAAAGATCGAAGAATTGCGAAAGGGAATGGATCGGACAGGAGAGATATCAAAAAATGATCTGGCCGCTGCTCAAATAAGATATTCATCGGAGCCTTCAGACCTTAAAACGGCTAAGTTCATTATTGTTGCAGTTCCAACTCCTATCAATGAAGCATTACAACCGGATCTTGCCGCCTTACAAAAGGCATCAGAGCTGATCGGGCGGAATCTGTCTTCAGGTGCCATCGTGGTTTATGAATCAACCGTTTACCCGGGTGCCACCGAAGAAGTGTGTCTGCCAATCCTAGAAAGATCTTCCGGGATGAAAGCGGGCGTGGATTTCAAATTAGGTTACTCGCCAGAAAGAATAAACCCTGGGGATAAAGAACATACGCTCGAAAAGATTACTAAGGTCGTATCGGCACAGGACTCTGAATCGCTGGACATCGTGGCGGATACATATGCGTTGGTTGTGAAAGCGGGCATTCATCGTGCCTCGAGCATTAAGGTAGCGGAGGCAGCTAAGGTCATCGAAAACACTCAGCGAGACCTTAATATAGCATTGATGAACGAGCTGGCTTTGATTTTCCATCGGCTAGGAATAGATACCAAATCTGTTCTTGAAGCCGCAGGGACGAAGTGGAATTTTCTCAAGTTTTCCCCCGGTCTTGTCGGCGGCCACTGCATTGGAGTGGATCCTTACTATTTGACTTCAAAGGCGGAATCAGTGGGCTATCATCCGCAAGTGATTCTTTCTGGTCGACGTATTAACAACGGTATGGGAAAGTTTGTAGCAGAACACACCATGAAGCTGCTCAGTCACTCGTCTCGCCCTGCTAATGAGCTCAGAGTAGGAGTGCTCGGCTTGACGTTTAAGGAAAACGTGCCGGATCTCCGTAACAGCAAGGTGCCTGACATCATCTCCGAGCTTCGTGAATATGGAATCGAAGTGCTGGTGCATGATCCTATTGCAGAGACTGAAGAAGCCGTGGCAGAGTACGGCATTCATCTCGTCGAATGGAAAAGGATGAAAGATCTTGACGGATTAATTGTCGCCGTTGCGCACAAGAGGTTTTCCGATATGCGTGTCATCGATCTACTAAAATCTCTTCGCAATCAGAAGCAAGGCGTCGTGATCGACGTCAAAAGCATCCTTGACCCAAAGCACATTCCTGCATCAATCAGATACTGGCGACTATGAAGACAATCTGGATTTTTAAGAGTCAGGACAAGCGCCCAGGTGAGCCGTGGGGGATATGTGCCGCAATTCATATCAACAGGCTTCAATGATGTGCTTGGCGAACGAAGCGAATAGTGCATGCTCAAATATTCGATGCGCGATCGCCCATTAAGAAATCCTTGCTGGACTTCATTCGACTAGAAACATTCAAGGCATTTGATGTGGCTGCTCGTGGTTGTATCACTGTAGCCCGTCCCGAATGACTTGAGACTGTGAAAGAACCGCTCGATGATGCCATTCTGCTCCGGCGTGTAGGGCGTGTAAACTTCTGCCGGAGGCGATAGCCCTGATGCGCTTCTCGAAACTGCCGACTCTGGAAGATCAGTTCATTGACACTACGGAGAACTGGGGCATCAACTGGGCACAAGGTTCCGAATCGTTGGAGGCAGGCGGCTTCGATCGCCGTTCGGCCTCTTTTGCTCGACTCCGCAAGACGAACTCGCAGTCGATTACCTCGAGATCGTGACAATCGATAACCGCTGCCAGATGCGCCAAGCCCCTGGCCATACGGAATATGCATCCCAACCGTCGCACACCGTTCATTGCTCCGATTGGTTCGACTCAACCAGCCCCGCACACGAGGACATGGCATGGTCCGCGTTGATGGACAAGCCAGTCCAGTTGTTTGAGAACCCGATAGACCGCTTTGCAATTCATGCTCAGCCCGTCTTGAAACCGCAGTTGTACCCAGAGTCGGCAATAGCCAAACGTGGGATAAAGTTCGCCGACAGCCGCGCGTTCTTCTGGCTACCAAACGAGAGAGTTCATGTAGAACAAGACAAGAGTATCGAACCGTCGGTCGTCCACAGAAACAATTAGCCAACCACCGGCTGCTGATAATTTACTTGAATCGTGAATCCCAAGTCTTGAATCATGCTCCAGACTTCGGGAGCCTGTGCGCCTGGGGTCGTCAAATAGCCATTCACAAAGACGGAGTCGGCCGGATAGAGAGCGAGGGGTTGTAAGCTTCGAAGATTGTGTTCGCGACCTCCGGCAATGCGGATTTCGGTGCGGGGGTGTAGAAAGCGGAAGAGGCAGAGCACTCTCAAACAGCGTTGCGGTGTGAGGTGGTCACAATTCTCTAATGGTGTACCGGCGACTGGATGCAATGTATTCAAAGGAATGGAATCCGGTTTCACATCACGCAGAGCCATGGCAAGCTCAATTACATCCTCATCTTTCTCGCCCATGCCGACGATGCCACCTGAGCAGATTTCCAAACCAGCTGCGCGCGCGTTTCTAATCGTCGCCAGGCGGTCTTGGAAGGTATGGGTCGTGCAGATCGATTGGTGGAAGGCTTCGCTGGTGTTCAGATTATGATTCACCCGATCGACACCGGCAGCTTTCAGGCGCTTGGCTTGAGATTCATTCATCAAACCGAGTGAGCAGCAGATTTGGATTGGAATCTCCTGCTTGATCGAACGAACGGCCCCGGCGATTTCGTCGATTTCTCGATCCAATGGACTTCGTCCGCTGATGACAATGCAATAACGTTGGGCTTTCGAGGCAGCGGCTTGTCGAGCCCCTTCGATCATTTGTTTTTGCGGAAGCAGATTGTATCGTTCGATCTGCGCCGTCGAGATGGAAGACTGTGAACAGTAATGGCAGTCTTCTTGGCAGGCCCCGCTCTTGGCATTCTGCAACATCTGTAGGCGGACGGTCCGGCCGAAGTATTTGGAGCGGACTTGAAAGGCTGCATGCAATAACGCGAGCAATTCGTCATCCGGTGTCGTCAAGACGAAATGACACTCTTCTCTGGTAAGGGATTCGTCATTGAGCGCTTTGTCTGTCAAAGTCAAATAAGTCATGGAATCCTCAAAATAATGACGCGGTGATTTGCTGTACTTCGGATCTGTTGAATCCCAGGAGCAGGGCTCCACAATACCGTGAGCAAACAGTCAGCAGATGTTGGCGGGAAACCTACACGGTTTCAAACGGAGAAGCAATGCCTTGATAGGGAACAGCACGAGCGGAGCTTGGTTCTCCCGTTGAGCCGGCAGCGGTGTGATCGGCTTCCAGCCATGGGAGGGCGGTGAGCGTGTTCCACTTGGCGCAGCGACGACAGCGACCAGACCATTCGACTGATTCCTGCTGACATTGTGTGCAGATATAGGGGACAACCACGCGCTTCTTGAAGCTGAGGGCTTTCTTCAATTCAACGATAGCCTCTTCGAAATGCTGTTTTCGCAAGTACAGGTTGGCCATGATCTTGTGGTAGTCCAACAGATGGTCCTGCGGACCTTCGATCGTCGACAGCAGATCGAACGCCTCATCCACCATTTCCAGCCGATAGTAAAGCTTGCCGAGATAGAACTGGAGAACCGGATTGTGCGGGTCTTGCTGCAAAGCCTCCTGATAGACCCGAATGATTTCACTAGGCTCGCCTTGATCCAGGAAAAGTTCTTCCAGCCGATGCAGAATGATCACACTTCGTGTCCGTGAGTAGACCTTCTTGAGGATTTCGACGGCATCTTTGGTTTTGCCTTCGTGGAGCAGAATCTCACCCATCCCGATATAAGCGGGAAGGAAACCGCGGTCCTTCTTGATGGCGCCCCGGAAATATCGCCGAGCTTTGTCGGGATGCCCACGTTCGAGCAGTTGACGCCCGACTTCATACATGCATCCGACCAACAGGGCCGCTTCCGCCTGCTTTTCAGGTGTGGGAAGATTGGCTTTGACCAAGCGGTGTTGAATCTCAAGCGCTTCACTCCACCGCTCCATGCGGATATTGAGATTCCTTTTACGAATGAGGGCCGTCAGGTTATCCGGTTCAATCTTGAGAATTTTCTGAAGCGTCTGAAGCGCTTCCTCGTAACGTTTGGCTTCTTCCAAATCCTTGCCTAATTCCAACAAGACCTCGATGTTCCGATCGTCCACCCGTTGTGCATGCTGATGGAGCCGGATTGCTTCAGGATAATTCTGCTCTGATCTGTGGATATTCCCCAGCCACAGGAGTGAATCGACTCGATTGGGATCGATGGTCAGGGCTTTCTCCAAGAGTGTGATTGCTTCGATAGTGCGTTTCGACATAAACGCATGGGTTCCGTCTCGGTGGAGTGTATCGACCTTCTCCTTGCGGCGGACAAGGCGGTTACTGCGCCAGTTTAAAATCAGGTGCGTCGTGTGCTGCAACCCCACGACAAGGGTCGCGAGTACCGCTCCAAATGCCATGGAAATCAACACCAGCGTGACAGGACTGAGCTCAAGCTCGGCGCCCGGCGCGGTATGGACGACGACCGTTCCGGGGTTCAACTCGCGGAAATAACTATAAATGAACACGCCGGCGCTGATGAGAAAAATGGTGATCAGCAGTTTGAACATAGCTTAGACCATCTTCCGTAAAGTCGCCTTCTGAATCACGCGTCTCTTCGGTGTGGCAGTCGAAGTCGACACATTGTCTGGAATCGGGATAGACTTGGCATCGCTCCACAGACGCTCAAGGGCATAATGCGAGCGCGTGTCGTGCCTAAACACATGGGCGACAACATCGCCAAAATCGATCAGGACCCATTGGCCCGATGTGGTACCTTCGAGACTTAGCGGCCGTTGGCCCACGCGCGAGAGTGTCTCGGTGACGGAATCAGCGATTGCGCGTGTTTGTCGGTCGGACTCAGCCGACCCAATGACCAAGTAATCAGCGATTGAAGTAAGCGGGGCGACATGGAGGACTTGGACATCAAGGGCCTTCTTGTCGAGCATCGCTCTGGCTACGGCGAGGGCGGTGGCCTTAGATGCGCGTGCGATCGCTCTCCTCCTGATAAAGGCTATGACGAAGTATATAGGATTCTACTGGGGGGGGCAACATATTTGCCAGCGGTAGTCCACTCCGAACTCTTCGCCTGATTTCTGAGGCGGAGGTCGGACAGGGAGGAATGACAAGGCAGGTAATCCCTGGGCAGGAAGGGACTAGGATGTCGAGTCGCTTCTGAGTGCCGGTGTCGAGCAGGGCAAGGGTCGGTGGATGCAGGTTGGGAAGCAGGGGCATCTCGGCCAGCGCTTGGAACGATCGCTCAGGTCGAGGCACAACCACAAAATGACAGATCGTTAAAAGCTCGTGTGGTTCTCTCCATGTAGGGAAGTCAAGAAACGCGTCGAGACCAATGATGAAGAATAGCTCTGTGGATGGGCCATAGTGGCGTCGTAATGCGCGGATGGTCTCGATCGAGTAGGATGTCCCCTTTCGCTGTATCTCGATATCCGAGACCATGAAAAATGAGCTGTCAGCAATCGCAAGACGTACCATTTCGTAGCGAACATTCGCCGGAGCCAGTGAGTCGTTCCGTTTATGGGGCGGGTCGCCGGTCGGGATGAATAGAACCTGGGAGAGCTGCATACGTTCATAGACGTGATGAGCAATGGTCAGATGACAATTATGAATAGGGTTGAAGCTTCCACCGAGCAGGCCGAGGCGAAGTGAAATTGGGTGCTGGGTGCCGGGTGCTAAGTGCTGAGAATCTGAACAATTCATAACTCAGGACTGAGGGCTTAGGACGCAGTACTAGAGAATAACCAAATTGTCTCGGTGGATAACTTCTTCATATTCTTGAGGCCCGAACTGTTCATGAATGTCCGTTGTCTTGAGGCCTTTCATCTGATCCAGTAAGTCGGACGAAACGTTCACCAAGCCTTTGGCGAATTCCTTTCCGTCTGTATCGACACAACTGACTGGATCGCCGGTTTCAAAGGATCCTGTTACCTGGAGAATGCCCGATGCCAGCAGGCTTTTCCCTCGATTGATCAAGGCGTCCACCGCTCCCTGGTCGAGATGGACCTGGCCGCGGGAGCGAAGAGTAAAGGCGATCCAATGTTTACGGCTGTTCAGTCGGCGTTCCCGGGCAAGAAACAGGCTTCCACCCTGTCCGCCGCCAAGGACTGTTGGGAGGAGTCCGGCCCGCTCGCCATTGAGGATTAACGTCGAGATTCCATACTCGCTGACTTTCTTGGCCGCTCGAAGCTTGGTCGCCATTCCTCCTGTACCCTCAAATGTGCTGGAAACTCCTGCCAGACGTTCGATATCTGGGGTAATCTCCGTGATCAGCGGAATCAAGGTCGCCGAGGGGTTTTTACGCGGATCTTCCGTATATAGTCCGTCGACATCAGAGAGAATCACCAGCAAGTCCGCATCGGCCAGGTGAGCCACTTCGCTCGCGAGGGTGTCGTTGTCACCGACTCTGATTTCGTCAACTGCGACGGTATCATTCTCATTGATGATCGGCACAATGCCGAAACCGATGAGTGTCGCGAGGGTATGGCGAGCATTGAGGAATCGACGGCGATCAGCGAGATCCTGGTGTGTGAGCAGAATCTGCGCCACTTGAATATTGAGACGTTCAAATGCTTTTTCATAGGCCCACATGAGCCGGCTTTGCCCCACCGCTGCCGCTGCCTGCTTGACCGGAAGGCTTTTCGGGTAATCCTTCAGCTGCAACTTTCGGATACCGGAGACAATGGCGCCGGAAGAGACCACCAAGATCTCCCGACCCTGTGCTCGGAACGTCGCGATTTCACCAGCCAATCGCTCAATCTGTTGAGGCCGCAGACCTTCCGCGCGCGAAGCGATCAGGCTGCTGCCGATCTTGATAACGATCCGCTTCGCTTGCACTAAGAGCTTGTCTCGCATGGGGTCTTTCGTAAACGCTCGACCTGTTTCCCGAGGTAGGTGATCAAGTCATCAAGCCCCTTGTTCGTGGCGGCGGAAATCGGCAAGCAGGGATAATCGTTGTGGCGACAATAGGTCTGCAGCTGGGCAAGCCGTTCGCTCGTGCCGATCACATCGATCTTGGTTGGGACAACGGCGAATGGGCGCCTGGGGAGCCCTAAGTCATAAGCGGCAAGTTCGTGCCGTAAGGTCTCGAACATGACCACTGGATCGTCAGAGGCCCATTCGGAGACATCGATCAAGTGGAGCAAGAACGCGGTGCGTTCGATATGGCGGAGAAACTGTATGCCCAGACCTTTCCCCTCGTGGGCGCCCTCGATCAGGCCGGGAATATCGGCCACGACAAAACTTCGGTCGGATCCCCACCGGACAACCCCGAGATTGGGGATCAGAGTGGTGAAGGGATAGTCGGCGATCTTGGGCCGGGCGGCTGATATGGCTGCAATGAGCGTCGACTTGCCGGCGTTGGGAAAACCGACCAACCCAACGTCGGCGAGCAGTTTCAGTTCAAGCCGCAAAGTTCGTTCTTCACCCGGAGTTCCGGGAGTGCACTTCGTCGGGACTCGATTGACGGAGGTGGCAAAGTTGCTGTTGCCTTTCCCCCCTCGTCCTCCTTGGGCGATAACGGTCGTTTGGCCGTCTTCGATGAAATCCGCAAGTGTTTCCTTTGTCTGGTCATCATAGACGATGGTGCCGACAGGAACAGCGATGGTCAGATCTTCTCCGGAACGACCCGTACAATTGGATCCTCCGCCGGCTCGCCCATCTTGAGCGTCATAATGGTTTTGGTAGCGGAGGTCGAGCAGAGTCGTCAATCGATGAGAGGCGGTCATGACAATGTCGCCACCATCGCCTCCATCTCCGCCGTCCGGGCCTCCACGTGGAACAAACATCTCCCTCCGGAAACTGCAGATGCCGTTTCCGCCACGACCGGCTCGTACTGTGATGTGTGCTTCATCGACAAACATAATCTACCCACGCTCCGCAGGTGCATCAGTAACGACGATGGAAAAGTATACCTGACCCTGATCCGAAGGGGAGAGAGAATTTATCCAGCTTGGCCGTAATGGAGAAGTAGAAAAGAGAGTCAGGATTCGGTGGGAACAGGATAGACGCTGACTTTTCGCCTGCGGTGTCCACCTTCAAACTTCACCACACCGCTCACTTTGGCAAATAGGGTATGGTCTCTTCCAAGATCCACATTGAATCCGGGGAAAAACTTAGTGCCGCGCTGACGAACGATAATGCTGCCGGCCGTCACAGTCTCACCACCATAGGCCTTCACGCCCAAATATTGGGGATTGCTATCACGGCCGTTACGTGAGGATCCGCCGCCTTTGTTTGTTGCCATGGGAAATCCTTCCTGTGTCTTTAGGCCGTTGCAATATTCTTAATCAACAGCTGAGAGAATCCTTGCCGGTGCCCACGGGTGCGGCGATAGTTTTTGCGGCGCTTCTTCTTAAAAACGGTAATCGATCGGGTCCGTCCTTGCCGCACGATTTCAGCTGTGATCTTGGCCCCGTTAATGAGGGGTTGGCCTACAAGAATACCGTTATTGCTCTGTACGACATGGACCTTGTTGAGCTCAATCTGAGTCCCGACATCTCCCTGCAGCCGTTCGACCTGGATCGTCGTGCCTGTTTCAACTCGATATTGTTTGCCGCCCGTTTCAACGATCGCGTACATAATCCATTCTCCAAACTTGAGGAACGGTTCATTTAACATGGGGATATCGGAGGTGTCAAGCGAAACGAGGGCGGCTGTAGATAGCATATGCTTATCCGCTTGTTTCAGCAGACCGCAATGGGTCGTGTCTTGGATGCCCAGACCGAGTGTCCCCAAGAGCCGGCGGCAGTTCCAGCCACAGTTCGCCA
>JACOEH010000081.1 GCA_024998685.1 Nitrospira sp. | reverse complement strand
TGCCGGTGAGTTTCAGGGGCTCCAGGGCGGCGAGTGTGGGATGGCGTAACATCAGCAGTCTCCTTCCTGTGGGTAATAGGTGGTGCCGCGCAGATGATCGTGGGTGCTCGGCAGCGGGACCATCGGCATCGGTTTGGGGAGCGGCTGTTGGTCCAGTCCGTTTTTTAAAATGGACTGCACACGTTTATAGGTGAACGCCGCCAGCGCCTGAGCCCGTCGGCAGGCGGCTTCAAGCCGCGCCGGGCCGTAATGTCGTTCCAGCCGCCACACCCCGAGGCACGAGCGATAGCCTTGTGCGGGATGGGGCCGCCGCGCCAGGATTTCAGCCACAACGGCCCCGGTGGCGGGCCCGACGGTCTCCGTCCACTGGATCAGGCGTCAAAAATAGGGGTCAAGTCTTGCTTCGCGCATTCAAGTCGAAGAAACGGTATTGAGAGTTCTGAGTCTCAAAAGCGGTCATGCGCTGTTCGAACAGTTCGTGTGTGGAGATAGTCCTATGTGAGGGGTGACGCACTAACAGGAATCTTTCGCCCTGCTGGGTGAGATGGTATCACCTATGGACGTGAGGCGATGGCTCGCATATTGGCGTGTGGAAACTCAGGCGCAAAATCGGCTCCCTTCGGCCATACGAGCGTATGGAGGTCGGGATCGATACGGAATTGCTTGAAAAACTCGATGTTTCCTAAGGGGTCAAAAATTGGGCCGTCCAGTCCGTCTCGCAGATCGAGTTCATCTTCCGCCCCATCGCTGAATTTGAGCCGGAGCACAAAGGCAGTCGCTATCGCCCATTTCCATCAAGGCTGCGGATCAGGACGGCACGGCCATGGCGATCGAGCCAGGATTGAATAAGCGAAAACCTGAGGTCAAGTCTTGCTCTGTGCATTCCAGCGAACAGATCAAGAATCCCATAACGTGTCCGCGTCGCCTCAAATTTCCCCGCCCTCTGCCACCTCACCAAACGTAGCAACTCATCGTCCTCAATGACGGCGATTGGTAGTCACAGTAGCAAGGGTTTCTCGCGGTATCTGGCCCTTCACCTGACGCAACGCTTTCTCAACGGATGAAATGAGGACCGGGAGCTTTGGCTGCACGACATCCCGGATGACGTGAGCATCAAGCCCAAAGTATCCATGAACGATGACATCGCGGAAACCGGCCCCTTTACTCCAGTCCACATCGGACATCATAGCCGTTCCCACTGGCGGCGAATGTTTGGCCGCCTCTCCGATAATCTCCAGATTGCGAACGACCGCGTCGAAAACCATGTCCTGTAACTGAAACTGTTCGAACGTCAGCCCATCTGAGTAGCGTCGGATTTTTTGAGCGCTCTCAAGAATATCCTCAAGATAGAAAATCCAGTTACGCGACACGAACCAGATCCTTTTCAATCAGGGGACGCATGCGCGGTTTCAAGGCTGATTCGGTGACAAGATCGACGCCGGTTCCGGGAAGCCGCTCTAAATAGGCTTTCAAATCCATGTACCGGTCGAAGGTAGGCGTGCCGTCGAATGTCACAAGTATGTCTACGTCGCTGTCGCATCGCATTTCATCGCGCGCCGCTGAGCCGAACAATGCCAGTTGCTTTACACAAAACTTCTTTTGAATCTCATGAAGATGCGCCTGCAAGACAGACACCACATGCTCGCGACTCATGACGTGCCTCCTCCCTTCACCCTGGCACTTCCTCGTCCTCACCACAGTCGAGTGCGATGTGATTCGGATGCGACACAGCTACCATTACCTCAGTAAGCAAGCCAAAGCATACCGCTTTCAGTACGAGAAAGCACTATCGCGAGGAATTAGAAATGACTGACGGGGGACAATTCCCGGCCAGTGTATTCAAGTCGAATGAACGGTGTCGAGAGGAACCAATTTCCGATTCTAAAAGGCGGCCAGTCGCTGGTAAAGATTGTTCGTGCGTGGAAGTTGCCTTATGTCATGAGCGTCGCGCTCGTAGCCGGAATCGTGCACTATGCCAGTTGAGATGGTATCACCTATGGATGTGAGGCGATCTCCCGAAACTCTGGCGCAAAATCGGCTCCGTTCGGCCACATGAGGGTATGGGGGCAGGATCGATACGGAACTGTCTGAAGAAGTCGATGCTTTTTAAAGGTTCAAAGATTTGGCCGTCCATCGAGTTCACTTCGGCACGATCGCTGAATTTGAGCCAGATCACAAAGACAGTCGCTATCGTCCATTTCCATCAAGGCTGCGGATCAGGACGGCGCGGCCATGGCGATCGAGCAAGGATTGAATGCGGTCGCCCACATGGGCCGGTCGATCAATCCGAGTATTCTCGTCATGCGGAATACGGATTTCCTGCCCCTGGGTATCCCGAATTAGGTACGCGCCACCCTCCAGGGCCTGCACATAGCCGACCACCGACGTGGATGATGGCTCCCCGGCGCACAGCGCCACACGCTGTTGTTCGCCCAATGTCCCCGACACGATCCCTATCCCAAGATATTCCTGTGATGACTGTCCCTGTACGACAGGTTGGGCGCAGCCGGTCGCCACAATCAGCATGGCAGACAGCAAGACGGCACGTCGCCAAATTGTGAGCACAGGTATCATGGGTAAGACCTCCACATATGAAAGACGTGAGCCGCGTGAGGTACGTGTGACCGCACCATGTCGTCACTATTTCATAGAGAGGCGGTATGCTCAAGAAAGTGAGGGGAAATCTAACGACGAGCAGCGCAACGAAATACAGGGGTAGTGAATTGGTGACGATGGTTGAGCGTGTGTGTGATTCTCTTATGCCGCCCGCGAGGCCGCCTTCTCCAGCAATTCATGAATCAACGTCTGATAGGGCTTGCCTTGCTTGGCGGCCATCTTACGCAACGTGGACAAGAGACTCGGCGACAGTCGGATGGCAATCAATTGCTTGGCCATTCCGGTGGCCGGCCCTCCGACTCGATGCATCCGCTTCAGTTGTCCATCAGACAACTCAGGAATATCGGAGAAGTCAATCTGTGAATCGGGCATATGCTTGACGTTCCTTGCGGCTCGCTTGCCTGGCGCTGATGAGACGGATGATTTCTTTTTCATGGTCCCTTCTCCTGATCGATAGATCACCAGCAGAATACGTCCGCTGACCGATTGCGCAAGCCGTTGCCGACGGTGCTCGTGTTGCGAATGGGCAACGTCTTCACCATCTAGGCCATTGGGATCACTAAACGCCGTCACCGCCTCTTCAAATGAAACACCGTGCTTCTTATAGTTGGTGATAGCCTTCTGGATGTCCCATTCAAACACTCAATCGTATATACACTAATTGGGCGATGAACCTCAAGAACAGGTGCCGGTAAGTACAGCGTTTTTGCCCGCCTGCGCCGACTAAATTTCCACTACCACGCCGATCTCGACGACCTGCTCGGCGGGAATATGGAAGAACGAACTCGCGCGCTGCGAATTGCGGCTGAGGAAGATGAAAAGCCGTTCCCGCCACAGCGCCATGCCCGGTTTCGGCGTCGCAAGCGAATTCACGCGGCTGAGGAAAAACGTAGCCTGATCGAGGTCCAGGTCCAATCCTTGGGTCCGGCATGCCGCGAGGAGGCGAGTAATGTCCGGTGTCTCCATGAACCCGTATTGCGCCACGACTCGTCGAATACCTTTTGCGAGAGGTTCGATGCGGATGTGATGGCCGCCAGTGACTGTCGGCACGCGGGCAGTCGTGGTGGTCAGGAAGACCAGTTGTTCATGGAGCACCTTATTATGACGCACGTTCTGTACGAAGGATGGCGGCGTGAGGTCTGGAAACTGAGTCAAATAAACCGCAGTACCCGGGACGCGGGTGAGTGGCTGTGCCAGCACCTCTTTCAGGTAGATCGTCAATTGCGGCATTTTGCTCCAGAGGTGCTTCGCGATGAGCCGCCGACCGCCATTCCAGGTGGTCATCAAGAGAAACAAACAGATGCCAAGGAGAAGCGGTAACCAGCCGCCGTGCGGGATCTTCAGCACATTGGCCCCAAAAAACGAGAGGTCCATGATCAGGAAAAAACTAGTGACGAGGACCACGGCCGCCAGGTTCCATTTCCATTGGCGCCGGGCAACGACGGAAATCAAGAGTGTGGAAAGGACCATGGTGCCGGACACGGCGATCCCATAGGCAGCGGCCAGATTGCTGGAGGTGCCAAAGAGCACGACCAGGCCGACAGTACCGATCAGCATGAGCACATTCATGGCCGGCACATAGATCTGTCCGATATGAGAAGCAGACGTGTATCGAATGTCCATGCGGGGCAGATAGCCTAATTGAATCGCCTGATGGGTCAGGGAAAAGGCACCGCTCAGCATCGCTTGCGATGCGATGATGGTGGCCGATGTCGCGAGCACGACCAACGGGAGGAGAAACCATCCGGGCGCCAGCAGATAAAACGGATTGGTCACTGCCTCCGGCTGCCGAACCAGCAAGGCGCCTTGTCCTAAGTATTGCAGCAGGAGCGACGGCAACACCACACTGTACCAGCCTAACCGAATGGGTGCTTTCCCGAAGTGGCCCATGTCGGCATACAAGGCTTCTGCTCCCGTTAAGACGAGAAACACGCTCCCCAATACCGCAAAGCCTTGAGCGGGATGATCAATCAAAAATTGGACGGCGTGGTGGGGGCTGACGGCGGCAAATACCGCCGGAGTCTGTATGGCACTCTTGATCCCTAAGGCGGCAAGCGTGACGAACCAGAGCAGCATGATAGGACCGAACCATTCGCCGAGGCGTCCAGTCCCGCGCAATTGGACTGCAAAGAGTACCAGCAGCACGGCGATGGCAATGGGCAACGTATAGGGTTGATAGGCAGTCGTTTCGACTTCAATCCCTTCCACGGCGCTCAAGACCGAGATGGCGGGTGTGATGATGCCGTCACCGTAGACCAACGAGGCTCCGACCAAACCCAGCGCGATCACCGGGCCGATGCGCAAAGGGAACGCGGACTCTTCCCGATGACATTGTCCCAAGGCCATGAGTGCCAGGATGCCCCCTTCACCTTGATTGTCCGCGCGCATGACGAACAGCAAGTACTTGACTGTGACGATCAGCAGCAAAGCCCAGATGATGAGCGAAAGGAGACCGGTGATCGTTGGAGGAGTGACGGACAAATCGTGCGAGGCGTGAAAGCATTCCCGCAGCGCATAGAGGGGACTGGTTCCGATATCACCGTACACGATACCAAGCGCAGCCAGCGCCAGTCCCGGAGACGTAGCACGCTCGGGTGGGTTAGTCATTGAAAAGGGGAAAGGGTGGAGCGTGAACTGCCAAACGATTCGAGCAGTGAATACGTTGCATACAACGCCGATCCTAGCGAGTTCGTGAGATCAGAACAAGGCGGGTAGATTGGAGACTGAACAAGGATGTTTGCGATTCAGTCCGTATAGTTACGCCGCTTTGGCAGGACGCCGTCGGAGGCCGACGCTCAAGATTTCTTGGAGCAACTCTGTGTAATGGTAGCCGGCCTTCTTAGCTGAATCGGCAAAGTCTTCGTCTTCTGCAATTTGAGGGTTGGGATTGGCCTCCAGGACATAGAGTTGTCCTTCGGCATCCATCCGCATATCGATCCGTGCATAGCCGCTGAGTCCGAGTGCCCGATACACCCCCTTGGCCAGATTCTGAATTTCTTCGACCTTGCTCTCCGACAAGTTATCGGCTTCTCGTGACGTGATGCCGTACTTTTGCTGGTACTTTCGGCTCCATTTCACCCGCTCGGTTGCGATGCGTTTGGCGTCCTCGGGCAGTTTATCCATGATGAGTTCCCACACAGGCAGCGTTTGCAACTGTCCGTTACCGATGACTCCTATATAGAACTCACGGCCTTCAATATACCGTTCGATCAGTGCCCCGCTCCCTACGCTATTATGGATAAACACCACGCGCTCACTCAACTTGTCATCGTCCTCAACGATCGAGGCTTGAGAGATACCCAACGAGGCTTCTTCATTGACCGATTTGACGATCAACGGGAAAGTCAGCCGTTTTGGCCGCTTCACCGTTCGTCCTTGAGGCACGTCGATGAATTCAGGGTAGGGGATTCGGTGAAAGGACAACACCTTCTTCGTCAACGCTTTGTCGCGTGCCAACATCAGTCCGCGCGGATTACAGCCGGTGTAGGGCAGGTGCAAGAGTTCGAGATACGACACGACATGCTGATCATAGACCGCTACGCCGTCGAACTCTTCCAATAGGTTAAAGGCGATGTCCGGTTTCCATGTCTCGATGGCCGAGTGGATCACGCCGAGATCGCTCTTGACCCCCAGCGGGTACACCTCGTGGCCCAGTTTCTTCAGCGTAGAGACGACATCGTACTCGGTCCGCCACTCCACGGTTTTCAAGTCGTAACCGTTCACCTCATCGGGCGGCACAAGGTCTTCATGCATGAGGACGAGTATTCGTACCCGCTTCATAGGGCCACCCGATGCCGTCCGCTCCGCAGGAAATTCATGGTGTGAACGGTCAGGAGGATGGTGAAATCGAGTTTGGCTTGGTCTTCCGCGACGGGAACCCGAAGATTCAGTTCGCGACACCGCTGAATCATATCCTCCAGCACTTGGTCGATCGTGTATTGGTACTCCCCGGTCCAACTGGCGACCTTCCGTCGTACTTCTCGCCGAAAGCGGTTCAGAAAGGCGGCGGCACTCAGCTTGCTCGCATGGCTCGGAAGACTGGAAAACAATCGTTTTAAGTCCGGGTCGTACTGCGACTGTCGTTCGATTCCATAATGTCTCCGCTTGCGTTCATAGTGTTCGCGAAGGGTTTTCTTTAACTGAGGGAGTGGATCGACCTCCTCACGGGTCGTCACGGAAGGTGAGACCCCTCGGAGGTCCTTCATGAGTCCGTCGACATACTTGAGCTTCTTGAGCACGGGCCACCCCCGGTACCGTTCCTCCCATAGGGAGTCCGGAGTCAGCCAGACAGCGAAGGTTTCAGCAAAGTCTTCATCCGGGTGACTCTGTGCGTACCATAAGTCCAGGTGGCGGACGAAACTTCGGCTATAAGGTCGAGGGGAGTAGTACATCGGGTACTGTTGAGAAGACTTGCCGAAAATATGCTGGCGCGTTTTGCGCCGGCGGATTTTGAAAGCATTTTCGATCGCATGGCCTGCCTCGTGGCGAAGGATGCGCAAGCACCATTCCGTGGTCCCACCCTCCACTTCCAACATTTGAGCTTGTTCCAGTTTTGCCAGGCGAGGATGGGCCAGATAGAAGGGGACGGCGATGCCGGGAACTCCATCGGGAGTAAACCACTCATTGGAGAGCCAGAAGTGCGGGCGAAACAGCAATCCGCGTCGCTCCAATTCTTCGGTTAACTCGGCGATGGGTTGCTCAAGGAATCCGCCCTTGAGCCCGACGTGCAAGTCGCACATCGGGAGATCCAACAGCGCATCGTCCGACCAGGAAGCCCATTGGGGATCGTCGTGTTCAATGACGGGTGTCTTCAGTACATCGGAAACCATGCGGTTCATGAAAGGCAAACCTCTAAAATGCCCGCGCAATGTGCCGGTGGTGCCGCTCATGAACAATATAGCACGCAGTGTTTATATCGTCTGATGGGGACGCGTATCGAAGGTAGAAGGCAAGGAGCAGAAAATTGTACAAACGGTTTCAGGTTGAACCGCCGCTATGGTTTTACCGGTCGTCGACTTCTCGAAAAATGTGGAAGTCGTGCTATCAGCGCCGGTACGGATTCCCAAATATGGTCGATGACCCATTCCACATATGCCCGCGCTTCATCGATATCACGCTCCCAATCAGGGAGGGCCTCGTGCAGGTCGAGAATCGGGGTTTTCTCGCCGAACGACACCTCGTTGAAGAATGGAACGTTCAACCCGAATTGCTTGTGAATGAACTCACGGTGGCCAAGCCCCATGGCAATGATGAGGTTATTCCGGTCGATCAGCTTCTTCGTCAGTCTTTGTGGGATATGTGCGGAAGGATCGGTTCCTTTTTGGATCAACCGCTTGGAAATGACCGGGTGGATCGAGTTGGTCTTGGCCTCAATCCCCGCCGATTCCACTCGGTAAGAGGATTGCCGACCGAGCTGTGCCCGTAACGCGTATTCAGCCGCCATACTGCGGAAGACGTTCCCGGTACATACGAAGAGGATGGATTGAGTCATAGGCGGTTCGTGTATCTTGCCCCTGCATGATCCTGTCGACAGGACTATCATGGAGTCGCTACAATCTTGCCATGATCGTCCCGCTTGCTCCAACATCAACGTCGAAATTAGACGAAGCCACGGACAAGATACAGACGCGCCTTTGCCGGCTGGTGGGCCAGGCCATCGCCGACTACCGGCTCATTGAAGACGGCGACAAGGTGATGGTGTGCCTGTCGGGCGGTAAGGACAGTTATGGTTTACTGGATATCTTGCTCGTATTGCAACGCCGAGCCCCGATTCATTTTGATCTGATCGCGGTCAACCTGGACCAGCGGCAACCAGGCTTTCCGGAACATGTGCTCCCGCAGTATCTGACGAGCCACGGCATTCCGTTCCATATTGAGTCCCGAGATACCTACTCGATCGTGAAGCGACTCATACCGGAGGGTCAGACGACCTGTTCGTTGTGCTCACGGTTACGACGAGGGCATCTCTATCGCATTGCGACTGAGCTGGGCGCCACGAAGATCGCCCTCGGTCACCACCGCGACGACATCATTGAGACCTTGTTCCTGAATCTTTTCTATACCGGCAAGCTGAAGGCGATCCCTCCCAAGCTTCGTTCGAAGGACGGTCGACACGTCGTCATCCGACCGCTGGCGCTCGTGAAAGAGACCGATCTCGCGCGATATGCGGAGCTGCGAGGATTTCCCATCATTCCTTGCGACCTGTGCGGCTCCCAACAGGATTTAAAGCGAAAAAAAGTGAAGACATTTCTCCAGCAATGGGAGCGGGAGTCGCCTGGTTGCTCCGACAGCATTGCGGCTGCGGTGACCAATGTCGCGCCGGCACTCTTGATGGACTCCCGATTGTTTGATTTCAAGTCAATGGCGGCGACAGTGGAAAATCAGGCTGAGGGTGATATCTGGCTGGATGAAGAACCGACCACTCCCTATCAAACGTAAGCTCAATGCTCAAGAATTCATGTCCGTTCTCATTCACATTCCTCCACGGCTTACCGCGGGCCTTCAGCGTAGGTGGGTGAATATGGAGGTCAAGGAGGTACAAGGTCGCTGAGAGCGGCCAACAGGGCAAAACGTCGCGCAGGTCCCTCGGACCGCGAGGATGATTGTCCTTCTTGATTGGACGACCCTGAAGGAGGATAATTCGAGGGAGGTAGGGTCCGTCCATGCCTGTATGGCGAGTGAGGACAGGAGTTTTTGCCGGCAGTATCGTCATATTGATGGTCGGATTGCTGATCCTGCATCTTCCCACAGAAGTTGCGAAATCCTTCCTCTCACTGTTCCCCCAACAAATATCGACGCCGTTCGAGATGGAAAGCTTGATATCCGGGACAAGGGAAGGTGTCACCGCCCTTTCCCCTCAGGCTTACGACGAACTTTCTTGGAAACCGTTAGTCATTCGCGTCGTCAGCATGGCGTTGATCGGACTGCCCATTTGGTATCTTCTACAACGTCGTGAACGTGAAGAGGAGCTCCAACGGCTCGATGAAGGTTGGGCGGCGCGCTTGCATGCGCGTAGCGAAGAGCTTCTGGCCGTCAACAACGCGCTCGTCAGCGAAGTATCGAAACGAATCGATACCGAACAATCGCTGGAAGCCAACCGTCGGGACCTTCGCCTGCTTGCCTCGCAGCTTCTTCGTCTGCAGGAGGAAGAACGACGGCGAATCTCACGCGACCTGCATGACGATATCAATCAACGTTTGGCGCTCTTGGCGATCGACATCGAAAGGTTGGAACAACAGCTTCCCGATGCCTCCGATCGTACGGTCAGAACAGTGCACACTATTCAGGACCGTATCGTCGAGCTTTCGGACAGTGTTCGCCGCCTGGCCCATCAGTTTCATCCATCCATCCTTGACGACCTTGGTTTATCTATTGCGCTCCGCCGCTTGGTCGATGACTTTCAGACCCGTACCGGCATCGAGGCCCGATTCATAGGCAAAGACATACCCAAACATATGGCGAAGGAAGTCGTCACCTGCTTGTATCGTGTCGCACAAGAAGGGTTAGCGAATATTTCCCGCCATGCCAGGGCGAAGAATGTTCGTGTTGAGCTTCAGCGAGTGCGGGACGGTCTTCAGCTTATGATGAGCGATGATGGAGTAGGATTTGACATGAATCGTCACGACGGCCAGCGAGGAAGCCTTGGCTTGTTGAGCATGAGGGAGCGCGTTTCCCTCGTTGCCGGCACCTTGAGTATACAATCCACCCCGGGCGAGGGGACACAGATCTGCGCCTGGGTGCCGTTTAAACAGGAGCGCGCATGAGCAAGCCTCGCGTCCTCTTAGCGGATGACCATACGTTGGTGTTGGAAGGATTTAAGAAGCTGCTGGAAGAACATACCCAGGTAGTAGGTTCCGTCGAAGACGGTCGGTCGTTGCTGGACGCTGCGAAACGATTGCGACCCGACATCGTGGTCTTGGATATCTCGATGCCGAAACTCAACGGCCTTGACGCAGCGCGCCGTTTGCGGAAGATTCTTCCCGAGACTCGATTGATTTTTGTCACTGTCCATGCCGATCAGGACTATGTCAATCAAGCATTCAAGGCCGGCGCATCAGCCTACCTTTTAAAGCGGTCGGCCGGGTCTGAGCTGTCTCAGGCTATTAAGGCCGTGAGGAACGGCAATTATTACGTCACTTCTTTGATCGCAAAGGATCTTGTTCACTCCGCGATCTCTGAGACGGAACCCGGTACCGGCGGCCAGGACCGCTTGCCGGTGCGACAGCGAGAAATCTTGCAGCTGGTGGCCGAAGGACTGACTCTCAAAGAAATCGCTTCTACCCTGGGTTTGTCTCCGAAGACCGTCGAGTATCATAAGTCAAAGCTGATGGAGCAGCTTGGCCTTCACACGACCGCTGAATTGACAAAGTACGCTCTGGCCCACGGTCTCACCCCGTCATCATCCGAATAGCTTGGAAGAAGTCTTTTTGATTCTTCCGAATTCCTTCCCGTGGAATTTCCTCCTGTACTTTAGGCAAGTACCTTATGGCACATGCCATGGTGCCTTGCTAAGTATTAGACGGGTTGGCGGTTCTTATCGGTCTATGTCTCAAAGTGCAGGTTCGCACATTCGTACTATCAACCAAGGAGGTTTCATTATGGCGGCATCAAGCGATAAGGGGTATGACATTTCGC
>JACOEH010000017.1 GCA_024998685.1 Nitrospira sp. | reverse complement strand
GACCGCAAGCGCTTGCGGTCTGCTGAAACAAGCGGATAAGCATATGCTATCTACAAAACTACATGAGAAGGCTTGACAAAATCGCTCCGCAATGGCACAATGAGAATGCTTCTCATAATCGCTGCATGGTGTTTGAATGTTCGTTTGCTTGTGCCGAGGGATCACTGATTCAGATGTTCGTGACGCGGGGCGAGCGGGGCTTGTGATGCCCTGTCAGCTCAAATCAAAATTTGGCCTGAAGCAGAGCGGCTGCTGCGGTCGTTGCGCAAAAAATATCCAGGAGTTTGTCGAGCTTGCCGTCCAAGGAGCATCGGCCGGCGCAGTAGACCGGTAGATAGACTTTCTCTCCTTCCCCCTCCGTGTATCCGTTCACAGAAGAGTTCCAGCACTCTTTCGATTCAACGTGGAGAACCGATTTTGATAAGCTTCGCCACATCGGCGACGCGTCGGCCTAGGGCTTTTGCCTCGGCGAGCTCTTTGTCATCGATTCCCGGACTCTCTCCCTCGGTGGTGGCCGACGCTCCAAAGGCTCCCCCGCCGCTTACTACAATCATCTGATTTCCCAGCATCGCGGCGAGGATGGTCAACATCGTAATCTCTTTGCCGCTTGAGATTTGCCCTCCCGTGGT
The DNA here is from genome assembly GCA_024998685.1 of Nitrospira sp. Classification (GTDB taxonomy): domain Bacteria; phylum Nitrospirota; class Nitrospiria; order Nitrospirales; family Nitrospiraceae; genus Nitrospira_D. Next base: position 90,865 of record JACOEH010000017.1, on the reverse strand, counting down.
AAAAGCAGCCCCTATCTTATTTTTCATCTTGAATTCTGGAAAGACACCGAATTTGAACTGCCAATTGTCGAAGAAAGCCTTCACCTCTCCGGACATGTTGGACCAATAGACAGGAGAACCGACCACAACCGCATCGGCGGAAAATAAATCTTCCGCGGTCACTTGCCTTACACGCTTCAAAACGACCTGAGTACCAGAGACCGACTTTGCTCCTGCCGCCACCGCTTCTGCCATGCGCTCGGTATTTCCCGAGAGCGAATGATAGGTCACGAGAATCTTGATCGCGGGCGAGGACTCATCCGCCCAAGACCAAGACATGCAGCCGGTACAAAAGATGACCAACGCCAATGCAATAGCCGGGAGATGCCGTGATTCACTGGAGGCATGAGTCTTGGTGAAGTACGGCGACACAACGTTACAGTCTGGATAGAACCAACATGAAAGGATGGATTAGCGCCGAAACGTCTCTTCCTCCATATGTTCCTCAACCGATACTTCTGTCAGCGTTCCACGATAAGTGCAACGATGGCACCGAATCCTCCATTCTTCAATCCATTTTTCTTGGACGTAGGACTGGCGACATCCAGGACAGACGAACACACCTTTTTTGTATAATACCCGTCGCTTTTCCTGCATGGTCTCCTCTTACTGCGTCTGAGGATGGCACATTGCTTGAACGGATTGCAAGATTGGCGGGAAAGAACGCGATCTGATCACAACAGCGTCAATACGTTCCTTGACTGAGGTAGGCCGGATGGCTACGATGCGCACCATGTCTTTTGCAAGTTCAACTCTCTTCCCTCTGTGTTCCATGGCGCTCATTGGATCGCTTCTCTTCGGCATGCCGGCATCCAACGCCTCTGACGGAGAACTCGTACATATTCAAACTCCCTCGGGCATCACGATCCATGCCGAGATCGCCGATACGCCGCTGAAGCGCTCGGTCGGGTTGATGTATCGGGATCACCTCAAGAAGGATCATGGGATGTTATTTTTCTTCAGCCAACCGCAAGCCTGGTCCTTCTGGATGAAAAATACCAAAATCGCGCTCGATCTGATCTGGCTGGACGCCAAGAAACGTGTCACCCATATTGAACGCAATGCTCCGATCTGCACGAAGACCGACGACTCATGTCCTCAATACCGCCCGAACAACGATGATGCGATGTACGTACTTGAAATTACGGGGGGTACGGTCGACGGCTACAAGATTGAAAAAGGGACCAAACTGCTATTCGGCCAGCCCTAGTATCTTTTCTCGGTACGCTTCCTTTATGATCGTTCTTGCCAGGACCGAACGCGCCGTGCCGTAATGACCCCGCCGACCCGTTCAATCGTTTTCAACACGTTATTCAGGTGAGCCGTGTCGGCGATTTCGATAACGAAATCCAGCTCCGCTTTCCGATCTTCCCGCGTGATGATTTCAGCGCGGCTGATATTCGCTTTGCATTCGGCGATCGCCGAGGAGACATTCGCCAACATTCCCGGCTTATCCTCCGCGATGACGGCTATTTTAACCGCGTGTTGACTCGGCATAGCCGTATCCCACTCAACTTCCACCAAACGTTCTCGATCATAATCCAATGCTCCCAGGTTGGGACAATCGAGTGAATGGATCGTGAGGCCCCTTCCACGCGTGATGTACCCCAAGATCTTGTCGCCGGGGACTGGGTTACAGCATCGCGACAGTTGCATCAATAGATCGCGCCCCCCCTTCACTTGGACGCCCGGCTCCCCTCCTCTCGTGCTGACGGCTTTAGGGGCACCGGCGGGTTCGGACTGAGTCCGAGCGCCGGCCGAAATTGGAGCCATCAACCTTCCAATGAGTTGAACCGTTGCGAGGTGACCAAATCCCACGGCCGCGGCAAGTTCGTCGATCGTTGCATAGCCTTCTTGCTTGGCCATTTCGAGCAGCGCATCCGACTTGAGAACCTGCGAGGGAGCCATGCCATGGCGACGAACCTCTGTTTCGAGCAAACGCCACCCGATTTCCAGGCTTCGTTTCTGTTCCTCCGCCTTGATCCAATGTTTAATCTTTGTCTTCGCCCGGGACGTGCGGACGAACTTGAGCCAATCCTTATGTGGAGTCTGGTTCGGAGATGTCAGGATTTCGATGGTGTCGCCGCTCGTCACTTCATGCTTGAGCGGAACGATCTTTCCGTTGACCTTCGCCCCGACACAGTGGTCGCCGATTTCCGTGTGAATCGCATAGGCAAAGTCTATCGGCGTGGCTCCTTTAGGCAGTTCTTTGACGGTTCCCTTGGGCGTAAAAACATAGACCACGTCGTGGAACAACTCGAGTTTCACGGAATCCATGAATTGACGATTGTCAGGCAGATCCTTTTGCCATTCGATGAACTGTCTCAGCCATCCGAAGGCTTTACTGTCTTTATCATGCACCTTCCCTTGTTCTTTATACTTCCAATGCGCGGCGATCCCATACTCGGCCACGCGATGCATTTCTTCCGTGCGGATCTGAAACTCTACATGCTCGCCCTTCGGCCCGACCACGGTTGTATGGAGGGATTGATAGAGGTTCGATTTGGGGATCGCGATGTAATCCTTGAAACGGCCCGGCAGCGGTCGCCACAACGAATGGATGACACCCAACAGCGCGTAGCAGTTCATCTTCGAATCGGTGATGATCCGCAAGGCGGTGAGGTCGTACACCTCATCGAAGGAAATCGATTGCTTCTTCATTTTTTGATAGATACCGTAGAGGTGTTTCGGTCTTCCGTACACTGCTCCGATAAGCCCATTCTCTTTCAGAGCCACCTCAACGAGCGCTTGCACCTCCTGGATATACTGCCGACGATCTTCATCACGCTTCGCCACGCACACCCGCAAGGTTTCATAGGCATCCGGTTTAAGATGCTTCAGACACAAATCCTCCAGTTCGTTCTTCACCCAGCCGATCCCGATGCGATTCGCCAAAGGCGCATAGATCTCCATCGTCTCTTGTGCAATTTCTTGCCGTCTTTTCTCACTGAGATGCTCAAGCGTTCGCATGTTGTGGAGCCGATCGGCCAGTTTGATGATCACGACGCGAATGTCGTCCGCCATCGAGAGCACCATCTTGCGGAAATTTTCAGCCTGTTTTTCTTCTGAACTCCTAAAGGTGATCTTGCCGATCTTTGTCACCCCATCGACGAGATGAACGACCTCATTCCCGAATTCCCGCTGAAGCTCATCGGCCGTCGCCACCGTATCTTCCAGCGTATCGTGTAACAACCCGGCCACAACTGCGGTGACGTCGGTTTTCAAAGACGTCAACACTCCAGCCACCGCCACAGGGTGCTTCACATAGGGCTCTCCGGATCGACGCACTTGTCCCTCATGCGCCCTCGCGGAAAACTCATACGCCTTCCGTACCACGTCGAGATCAGCGTCCGGCTGATAGTCTTGCAAACGATCCAACAATTGGTCGATGCTCGTCACGGTTTCGTACATCTTCTATGACTCACGGCCTGCCGCCCTTATATCTCGAATGCGTAGTTGAATCCGATCATAGCCGTTCCAGTGATTCAGTTCCGGCGTAAACGCGACGTCGATCGGCGTCTTGAGAGACAGCCCATGATCCTCCAACGATTTCATCCCGAACCCAATGCCATCAAACGGTACCGACCCCCCCTGGCGGACCGTCATCTTCAAATGCTTCTCTCCGACCATGCGAGCGTTGAGAACATCCAGACCCTTGACGGCGAACGTCGGCTCCGGATTACCGGCCCCAAATGGATGCAACGTCCCGATCTCCCGAATCAGCTGCAACGTGACTTCGTTCAGTCGAACTTCTGAATCCACGTACAGCTGAGGAACACTGTGAGTGGCTTGGATCCATGTTTCGCCGATGGCGGAAAATCGCTCCGAAAATTCCGGCAACCGCTCCTCACGAATCGTCATTCCGGCCGCGCTGGGATGGCCGCCGAACGCCATGAGCAGGTCTCGACAGGCAGTTAAGGCCTGATATAAGTCGAACCCCGGCACGGTTCGGGCAGACCCTTTTCCGATACCCTGTTCACTCACAGCGATGACGACCGTCGGACGATGGAACCGTTCCATGATACGGGCGGCCACGATGCCGACGACCCCTAGATGCCATCCTCGCGCATACAGCACGATACCGCCCGGCCACTCCCGTGCTTCCGCCTGGGCCAGCGCCTCCTGTAGGATCTCGGCCTCGAGCTCACGGCGGGCTCGATTCAACCGCTCCAAATCTTCAGCCAACTCTTTGGCTTCCCGTTCAGACTCCGTCGTCAGAAGCCTGACCCCTTTGATGGCCTCATCTAATCGACCTGCGGCATTGAGTCGGGGACCGAGTTTAAATGCGATGGTTTCTGCCGTACACTCACGACTAATACCGGCGACATGCTTCAAGGCTCGTATGCCGCAGCGCGCGCCTCGTGAAATTTGAACGAGACCCTCTCTAACAAATAGTCGATTTTCATCTTGTAGCGGAACCACATCCGCAATTGTGGCAAGCGCCACCAAATCCAACAGCGACTCCAGAGGCACCGAACCGGATCCATACTTTCTGTCATAGGCCTGGGCAACCTTGTACGCCAGACCACCGGAACAAAGCCCGTGAAAGGGATACCGAGCTTCCGGCCGATGCGGATTCATCACCGCCAAAGCGGGCGGCATCTCCTTGTCGCTTTGATGGTGATCGGTGACCACCACGTCAATTCCCAATTGATTGGCAAAGCTGATCTCACGATGCGACGTGGTCCCGCAATCCGACGTCACCAATAAAGAGACGCCCTCCTTCGCCAAGGTCCGAACAGCGTTCTCATTGAGTCCATATCCTTCACGCAGGCGATGCGGAACATAGGCTCGAACTTCGGCACCGAGTCCACGGAAAAAGGAAAGATAAATACTCGTAGCGGACATGCCGTCAACGTCGTAATCACCATAAAAACAGACGACCTCGCGCCGTTGCATGGCTTGAAACAGACGATCAACAGCCGATTCCATATCGGGAATCAAGAAAGGATCATGAGTTCGAAGAGGAGACATCCAGGCTGTCGCCTGGTTTACGTCCATAACGCCTCGGTTGAGCAACAACGAGGCAGTGGCCGATGAGATGGATAAGGCCTGTGATAAGAGGCCTCGTTGGACTGGATCGACCTGGCGAATGACCCAGAGCTTAGACTTCATCCCCGCCTCCTTAAGAGCCTGGGCCTTACCACAATTCAAACCATGGGTTTCATAGGAACGAGAAAGACTGTAATAAGTCGCTTCTTCTTTGTCAAACCAACGGACTTGGGCCGTCGTAGGAGAAATCGAGTAGGAATGCGGAAGTTGGAGGTGTTATTCTCCTCCTTTCTGAACGTAGTTCTTCACAAACTCTTCAGCATTTTTTTCAAGGACATCATCGATTTCATCGACCAGCTTATCGATATCTTCCTTGATCTTCTTGCCGGCTTCGACAACTTTGGGATTCGCTTTGACCTCTTCCTTACCCTGCGGTTCTCGTCGCGGCTCTTGTTTCCGTTCCTGCTTTTCCATCCGAGCACCTCCCGTGGACCAGGGGAAACCCTCGCGATTCACCGGTATCTACCGATGACAAGCTCACCATACTCTAGGGTGCTGAAACCCGTCAAGACAAGGGAGGGAAACGAAAAGCACCGTGTCTCAATCGCGGCACGGTGCTTCATCTGTGTCAGCGGATACTAAAATAACAAATTAGCGCACGATCAACGACACGATGAGCAGTGCGACGATATTGATGACCTTGATCATCGGGTTCACAGCTGGTCCCGCCGTATCCTTGCAAGGATCACCAACTGTATCGCCGGTGACCGCCGCCTTGTGTGTCTCGCTCCCCTTCAAGCCCTGCTCTTCGATGAACTTCTTGGCGTTGTCCCATGCACCGCCGCCGCTCGTCATTGAAATGGCGACGAACAAACCGGTCACGATGCTGCCCACCAGCATACCACCGAGCGCCTGTGGTCCAAGCACCACACCGACGACCACCGGCGAGACCACCGGAATCAAACCGGGAATCATCATCTTTTGAATTGCCGCTTGAGTCACGATGTCGACGCAGGTACCGTACTCGGGCTTGCCCGTGCCTTCCATGATGCCCTTGATCGTTCTGAATTGCCGACGCACTTCTTCCACGATCAACCCCCCCGCTTCACCGACGGCCCGCATACACAGTGAGCTGAAGATGAACGGCAACATGCCGCCCAGGAACAGCCCCACCAAAACTTTCGGATTGGAAAGATCGAATGCAGACAGCGCCGGATTGTGCGCTGCGACCTCTCGCGAGTACTCAGCAAAGAGCACCACGGCCGCCAACCCGGCGGAGCCGATCGCATAACCTTTCGTGACTGCCTTGGTCGTATTGCCGACGGCATCCAATGGGTCGGTGATGTCTCGAACTTCCTTGCCCAAATGCGACATCTCGGCAATGCCGCCCGCATTGTCGGTGATCGGACCGAAAGCATCGATTGCCACGACGATCCCGGCCATCGAGAGCATCGACACCGCTGCGACGGCAACGCCATAGAGCCCACCGGATTCCGCCCCGCCACAAATCCAGTAACTGCCGAGAATTGCCGCTGCAATCACCATGACTGGAGCCGCCGTCGACTGCATACCAACCGCCAAGCCTGCGATAATGTTTGTCGCGTGACCGGTTTCGCTTGCCTTGGCGATGTATTTCACCGGCTCATAGTTCTTCGATGTGTAGTAGTCGGTGATGAACACAAGCGCCAACGTGACGGCCAACCCAATCAACGCCGCGAAGTAGTAGCTCGTGCCGCTTACTCCACCCACGCCGTCCATGATCTTCGAGGTAATCGGGAAGAACGCGATGGCCGCGATGCCGCCGGCCACGAACAGACCTTTGTAGAGCGCCGTCATGATCTCCCCGCCAGGGCTCACCTTTACGAACAGGATACCGATGATCGTGGCAAAGATCGTCACTCCACCCAACGCTAACGGATACAGAATCGGGGCTGTGGCTCCCTTGAACATCGTAAAGGCCAGGACCATCGCCGCCACGGTCGTCACCGCATAGGTCTCAAAGAGGTCTGCCGCCATTCCAGCACAATCTCCCACATTGTCACCCACGTTATCTGCAATCACCGCTGGATTCCGCGGATCGTCCTCTGGAATTCCCGCTTCGACTTTGCCGACCAGGTCGGCACCAACGTCGGCCGCCTTCGTGTAAATGCCGCCACCGACCCGTGCAAATACCGAGATCAAACTGCCGCCGAACCCGAGACTTAACAACGCATGAATGGCCTTCTCTTGTCCGGCGATCGACTGGGCAATGGTATAGAAACCGGTGATGGCGAGCAGGCCGAGTCCGATCAACAGCAGACCGGTCACCGCTCCACCACGGAAGGCAACGGTCAGAGCTGAATTCATACCGTTATGAGCGGCTTGGGCTGTCCGCACATTGGCGCGAACCGCGATAATCATGCCGACATAGCCGGCGATGGCCGAGGCTCCCGCGCCGACCAAAAAACCGACGGCAGTGATCAGACCAAATTTATCCGATACGGCTCCACCAGCTGCCAGAACGACGAACAAGCCCGCAGCCACATAGCCGACGGTCTTGTACTGTCGATTCATATAGGCGCCGGCACCTTCTTGAATGGCCTTCGCAATTTCCTGCATCTTCGCATTGCCGGCGTCGAGCCTGAACACCCACATTGCTAAATAAAGCCCATATGCGATGCCGGCTACGGCCGCTATGAGGGCAAACGTTACAATCGCTGAGTCACTCACGGGAAATCCTCCTGCTGGTTAAACGGACTCCTTATGTCACACGGCTCTCCGTGGCTTCAACCCATCCAAAGCACATGCGCGAGTGGGTAAACCCAAGGCGGGCGGAATCGAACTCGAAGCTAACCACCCGAAAAGCTGGGCCATTCTATAGAGTCATCCTGATCGGATCAAGACCAAAGACTGCCCACTCAGAAAACAGCCACCCTACCACCCTTGGACCAGCGGTTGCGCTGGAATTGGGAAGACCTATTCCTGGAGCGCGCCTGTTCCATTCAGATGGACTAGGATTTTATCCCAAAGGTAATGATAATATGCTCTCAAATAAGACAAGAGCTTATCCATGAGAAAGGTCATTCTGTGGACCAGTCTCTGCGTGTGTTTCTTCAGCCTTCTTGCTGCATGCGGAGGAGAAGGTGAGACCCAGAGCAACTCCCCGGCCTCAACCACTCTGAAGCTCCAAACCATCGCCAGTACCCTTAACTCTCCGGTATTCCTGGCTGCTCCCCCTGGGGATACAAACCGCCTGTTTGTCCTGGAACAGGGAGGCGCCATTAAAGTTCTTGATCGGGCAAACGGCAACATGCTCTCGACATTTCTGACACTGACCGGCCTCACGAGCGGAGGAGAACAAGGACTGCTTGGTCTGGCCTTTGACCCAAACTACACGACCAGCGGCCGATTCTACATCCACTATACCGATGCCAATGGCGCAATCACCGTCACTCGCTTTGTGGTGTCGTCAACCGACCCCAATGTAGCCGAGCCTGCATCGCAAGTCATCTTGGTGTCCATTCCCCATCCGACCTTCGCCAACCATAACGGAGGCATGTTGGCGTTCGGACCGGATGGTTGTCTGTACGCAGCCGTTGGGGATGGGGGAGGTTCAGGGGATCCGAACAATAACGCCCAGAATCTCGCAAGCCGACTGGGGAAACTTCTCCGGATCGATCCGATCACCGGAGCAGCCTGCGCCAGCGGAACACTCAACCCTTTTCTTAGTGGAGGTGATCAGCTGGTTTGGAGCTATGGGCTTCGTAATCCCTGGCGTTTTTCGTTCGATGGAGACGACCTCTATATCGGCGACGTCGGCCAAGACGCCCGTGAAGAAATCGATGTGTCACAAGGGCCCAATGCCGGACGCGGACTGAATTATGGTTGGCGGCTCATGGAAGGATCAGTTTGTTTTAACCCAGCCATCAACTGCACTGGTGGAACACTCACGTTGCCGACTGTTGAGTACACGCACGACAACGGAGCCTGCTCCGTGACCGGCGGTTATGTTTATCGCGGCCAAGTAGCCCCGGCAATCCAAGGCACCTATTTCTATGCAGATTTCTGTGCCGGCTTTGTCCGCAGTTTCCGCTTCAACAACGGTTCGGCCCTTGAACGGACAGAATGGCCGTTGCTTGCCGCCCCTTCGATCACCAGTTTCGGCCAAGATGGCGTGGGAGAGCTCTATATCCTGACCAAGGGTGGGACTGTGTCCAGGATTGTCCCGAATTAGTGCGGCTTATACCGCTGTTCCTAAGCTTATTTACGACCGTCGTCTACTTTGTTATAGTCCGCGTGAGCAGTCCTATGGGATTTGAACCGAATTACATCATTATTGATGGGCAGACCTTTACCAAGGCAAAACTCTCTTTGGACAATCATGTCTACAAGAACTGTCAGATCGACGACTGCGATCTTTATTACAGTGGCGGACAGTATGAGCTCCTCGACACCCATATCACCAACTCTCGCCTGATTCTGAACCATCCGGCTAAGGGCATTTATAACGCCCTGCAGATTTTCAAGATGAAATCCCCTGGCTCCCGCATCGTCTTCGAGTAACCTCCGAAGGACGCTGTCCTTGTCCTATACCTACGATTACACAAAGGCGACAGCCGATGAGAGGGTCGCTCGGAGATATTGGCGCGCCATCAAGATGACGCTGACCCGCCTCGTGCGAGCTAAAACGTTCCATTTCGACGGCAAGACTTACGAGTACCTGTACCACATGTACAATAAGACCTGGAAAAACGAGCGCGGAGTGGAAATCCCGATTTTCCGCGAACTTTTGATGCGATATCAACACAAGCGTGTTCTCGAACTCGGCAACGTCCTCGCCCACTATTATCCTGTTCACCATGACATCGTCGACAAGTACGAAATCGCTCCTGGTGTTATGAGCCAGGACATCGTCGAGTTTACCCCTCAGCAGAAGTACGATTTGATCATCAGCATCTCGACCTTGGAGCATGTCGGGTGGGATGAACATCCGCGTGAACCGGACAAACTTCTCCGGGCCATTGAGCACCTGAAGGAACGATGTCTTGCCCCGGACGGCACCCTGATGGCCAGCTTGCCGCTGGGGTACAATACCTACTTCGACGGACTCATTGGAAACGGGCGGTCCCCGTTCACCACGCAGCATTTTCTCAAGCGGATTTCCAAGAAGAACTATTGGGTTGAATCAAATTGGGAGGGCTGTCGTACAGCGCTCTATGGACGATCCGTCGCGAATGCCCTTTGTATCGGCATCATCCGAGGATAATCGTTTCCATTACGGATGAACCAGTGAAGTGCCGTTCGATCCCGCATTTTCGACTGAGCCGCTGGACGAGTCAAACTGGATGTCCTTCATTTCTTAGAGTCATCGCACAAATCTCTTCTACCGCTCGAAGGCCGCTTTCCACGGCTCCATTCATGTAGCCCTGCCAATTCAGGCTCGTGTGTTCACCGGCAAAGATGATCCGTCCATGTCGCCGGCCGAGCCAGCTTCTGAGATGAGGGTCGAAACCAGGGTCGAAATAGGCATAGCCGCCCTGTGCCCATGGATCATCCTCCCACGTCACGATCCGACTATGAAGTAATGTAGCCGATCGGCTTCCCATCCAATCCAATTCTTTCACCAATCCTTCCACCCCACGCTGCGCCACGATTTTTTGGGTATCCTCACTGGCTTGTCCGCCGGCCATCAGTGTCAGAATTCCGACCTCACCTGCTTGCTCTTCATTGGCATCCCAAAAGGCGCCCGTCGGCGCATCCGTCCCACATGCCTGCGGCTTTGCTTTCTTCCTCCAGAAAGATCGGTCGAACTGCAAGAGCGTTTTCGTCGTCCTGCCGTATTTCAACGAGTCAATGGCGCGGGATTGCATAGCCGGTAACGGGGGCCCCATATGGATGGATCGTAACGTGGTGGTCGGCACAGCAAGAACGACATACTTTCCTTGTATGAACGTTTCTTGTCCATTTGATGTTTCAACCCTTACGCGAACTGAATTGCGATCCTGGCAAATGGCCTGCACTACGCTATTGAGTCGCAGATCCTCCCGTAGATGCTCTGCAAGGGTAAGTGGGAGTCGGTCGTTTCCTCCTTCAATTCGAGACATGGCTGCTGGTCCAGGAACATCGCCGGCGAGTTGATCGACGAGGGCCAGCAAGGAAAGATCTTCCGGATCCGCCAGGAAAAACCCTCGTAAGCTCCGCACAACGGCTCTCATGTTGCTGTCGGCCTTTCCCTCCTCCAACCATTGGGCCACCGATTGCCGAGCCAGTTGTTTGGCGATCGGACTGTCCCATCGCTTGTCGGCCGTTCGATAGGCTGCCACCAGCGGATAGAGCGCATGAGACAAGGTATTCCACGCCTCTTCACCCGATAGAATGCGTCGCCGACGCCGGCTGGGGCCTGGATATCGAACGAAGGCGAAGCCCTTTCGCAGAATGGGGCGTAAGGTCAGTCCCTGCTCCTTCACTAATCGTTTAATCTCATGTTGACCTTCGTCGATAAAGTCGCCTCCCGCCTCGGCATGTTGCCCTTGAGCGAATGCTCCTCGGATTGTGAAGACGCGCCCTCCGACTCGATCGCGAGCTTCGATCAGCGAAACCTTTGCGCCCATTTCCTTGAGTTTCACCGCAGCAGTCAGTCCTGCCAAACCTGCTCCCACGACGATGACCTTCGTGCCTCGACGTATCTGCTGCTTCATACATTTCGTTGGAATGTTTCGGCTAAGGACTTCGGTCTCAGTCTAGCTCGGCATGTGATGGGATGCCACAGTTGGGCTCCCTAGGCCCATTCTTCTGATGCTGCGCCGTGATGTACTGCTTCTTTGACAGACCGTTTGCTGATTGAGTATCATTCATCTTGGCTCGTGGACAGAGCCCCTTCTATGCCGACAACTGCCACGAAACTCACACTGGAATACTGGAAAGATGCCGACTGGTATGTGGGCCAACTTCGCGAAGTGCCGGGGGTCATCAGTCAAGGAGCCACACTGAAGGAACTTGAGGAAAATATCCAGGACGCCTACCAGCTCATGATCAAAGAACACCGCCCAGCCGCTCGCCGCCGCGCCAAAACCAAACTGATCGCCCTCACTGCGTGAAGCGCCGGGCTTTTGTTCACAGGCTTGAGACACTCGGCTGTATGCTCAAAAGATCCGGGGCCAAACACGATATTTATTTCAATCCCCGCAATGGCCTCTCGACCACCGTCCCGCGCCACCAGGAACTCGCCGATACCCTCTGCAAAACAATTTTGAAACAACTTGGCTTGAAGAATCGGCAGCCCTGATCGATCCCGTACTTTCCGGAACCGACGGTCTCATCGTTTTCTTCATCATCCGAATCAAAGAGCGTATGGCACATGGCTGCGTCTCTTCATGAATGAGCTTCACGTTCGCATGGCTGAGGAGGAAGAAACGGGTTTCACGAACGACGAGTGACGGATATCGGCATATCGGCGGTTGAAGTAGCAGAAGCATTGAGAGGATCCAGCAAAGGCTTGGTGGACTTGCTGTCGGACGCGTTGCCCGGCGTGAGAAGGAAGGCTATCGGGCGTCCTTGTTCATCCGTCGCAGCATGGATTTTTGTCGTCCTGCCGCCACGACTTTTGCCGATGGCTTCGCTGCCGCCCCTTTTTTACCGCTCGCCGAGCGGTGCGCCTTGATGATCGTGCTATTGATGCTGTTCTAGTAATGCGTGCCGACGATGGAGATCAGGGCGCGAAATATCCCTTCCCGGATACCGCGCGTGCCCCAGCACTGTAGCACTGGCCCTTTTCGGACCACTCAACGATCTTTGCGTAACGCGCCCTCTCCTTCATGATTCCGTCGCGAGATACGGTTTACTCCCAACGAGCAATGCTTACTTACCGACAGGCACGTTCTCCGACCGCTTGACGATCTCAATCGGCTGGAAAACTGGGTCTTGTGAGCCTTTGGAGGATTCTGCTTCAACCCGTTCGAGGAATGAGGCAGGGCCGTTCAAGGGAGCGTAATTGAGGCCGACTTCAACATCGAATGTCTTGGTGTCTTTCGGCGTCGGGAACGTGAATGTTTCTTCTCTGGTCTCTTCGGGTTTGAGAACCGTGTCTTCGGCCACCTTCGCCGCTTCGAAGTCAAAGACCGTCTTCTGTCCTTGGGCATCCAGATACGTCCGACCGTAGACACGCTTATCCGTAAACACCGTTTTGAGGTTCTTCCCCTTGATGTCCAGGTTTAAGACCACTGTGGCCCAGGCCGGATGTGTCGCAGGAAGGTTGTGCGGCACCAGACTTTGAACTTTTACCATGACGGTCGTCTTGTCCCCATCAATCTTTGTCCGCACATCTAGTTTCGCCGCTTCCTGGCGCAACTTGCCGATGCGCCCAGGAAACGTATGATTTGCAATTTTACGTTTCTTTTCCCCATTGGCCGACTCCCCGACCTGCTGCGGCATGTGGCAACTCTGGCATTCTTTGCCGGACTTGACGGCTCGGCTCTGCTCCCAATTCCCGAGCAAATCGTTGGCCTTGCCCAAGTTCATCGCTGAAGGCACCGACTGATGGCAGTTCAAACAGAGGTCCGACTTTTGAAACAGGTTCAGTTCCATGGACTGATGTGCAAGATTCTGAACGAAGTCACCGTAGGGCCCATAGAGAGTTTTGCTCCCACCCTCATACTTCGGTTCCGGGGGATGCTTAGCCAGGTCCAGAGACTTGATCAGATGACACTGGCTGCAGGCTACGCCATCTAAGGAGGGATCGCCCGCTTTCGCTTGATCCACAAAGAGCTGCGCATGATCCGAAAACTCTCGCACATGCGGGGCATGGCAACGAAAACACACCGTCTTGTCTTTTCCCATCGTTGAATTCAAAGTTGAATTCAAATACATATCAAGTGAGGCGCGGAACGCCGGGGAATGGATGGACTTCGCCATAGGGGAAGTTTCCCACTCCTCGTACACACGCTCATGACACCGCTTGCATTTGCTGGAATGTGGAAAGGCCTTCTCGATCAAGGACTGACTTGCCGCATTCTGTGCTAGGAGGGAAGTGAACGCGCCGGCAGATAACACAGCCGCACCAATTATTATGACAAAACCGAGCCAGACCGCCATCATGGTAGGCAACGATCTCACTCTCGAACTGTTAGAGAGGTCACGCGCTGAATCAGAATCGCCCGCAGAATGTTCAAAATGGCCTTCCAGCAAGGCCGCAGCGAGCGAAGAGGCGAGGCGTACGCTTCGGTACGTTGAGCCTCTGAGCGAGGCGAGAACGATGCTGGAGGACTTTTTCAACATTCTGCTAGGAGAGTGATTTGACACGATAAGTCAGCAAGCGTCGCTGCGTATATTCCTGAATGATTTTTCTCGCCTCGTCCCGCTCTGTGTCGGTTTCCAAAGTCGCAAGGTACCGTTCCTGTAAGGAAGGTTCCGGCGTAGGAAGAAGCGAATAAGTCAGCACTGTCTCTATCGATGCGGCGGCTGTGCCCGACGGGAGCGTGAGCGAAAATGGGACCTTCCTCGTGTTGCCGCCCTTGATGAAAGGATCAGGGATAGGGCCACGAAGGATTTTGTCGTAAGACAACCCGAACTGTTTTGTCTCTTCCGCTAATGTCTTACCGGCCCCATCCTTCGCTGTGACGGTCAAAAAGAACTGCTTCAATACCGGATCGCCATCGGGAAAACTGTGCGGAAGACTGCCGATCTTCACGATCCCGACCCCCTCCAGCGCCATGCCGATCTTCGTCACATCAATATCGATGCGAGGCATCCACTCGGCTTGTAGGTTCCGATTCTTGAGCATGGTACCGGAAATGACGACACCGCGAAACCAGTGGCGACCGATGACTCTGGTCATGGCCCCGCGTCTAGACGTGGAACTCCCCGTCGACGGCTCCATGTGGCAATCCTGACAAATCGTGCCCTGAAGAATTTCCCCCGGCAGATTCTTCTGCGACACATCTTTCACCTTATCGAAGTGACAGGAGGCACAAAAACTGGCCGCTCGGAAGTGATCCGACTGTGCGGACGGATGGACGAGGTTCTCTTCCGGATTTGAATAAGGGCCGTAGAACGTATTGCCTGGCTGCAATGTGAATGTCGGCGGTGAGTTCGAACCCTTTTCCATCCCATTCATCAAATGGCAGGCGGCACAGCCGATCCCTTCAATGTTCGGCGCGCCGGCAATCACGTGCGCCGCAATCTTCTCGGCATACTGAGGGAATGCGATGACGGACGGCACATGGCACGAGAGGCAGCGGCGCTGTTCATCAGGCGTCGGATTCGTCTGCCTCCAAAGACCCAGCACGGTCCGAAAAACAGGTGAGTCCAACGACGTGCCGTGCAGGAGGGCGGCATCCACACGGCCGAACGTCTTCAAGTCCGGCGTCTGCTCCCTGGCGCCCTTCCACTCTTCGTAATGACGTTCATGACATTGCTTGCAGGCTTCGGAACGGATGAAGAGTTTCTCGATTTCCGCCACCCAGTCGGCCTGGGACTGACCATCCGCTCCTTGAGCGATTGCTTCCTTATGATTGGTGCTCGGGATACCGATCACGCTCAGAAGACAGACGGCAATCATCACGCCTCGTCGTCGCCACGACCGGCCATGTCCCATCGCGCCACTCACCACACACCGCTCATCACGACCGCCGTTAATCCCGCTTACAGCCGACAAAGTGAAAATTAACCCCCCAGCCGACCGGATCGCCCGGATCCGCCGGCTCATAGGTTCCGACGGTGAAGTTGCATTCTTTCATCGCTTTCTTGACCGCTCGCCCAAAATCCGCCATGGTTCGGATCTCCTGCTTATCGATTTCCTTAATGACGGATCGGACCTTGATTCCCGCATAATCCGCGCGTGAATTCCCAATGACCTCGAACACGGCCACTCCCTGGGGTTTCTGCAGTTTAAGTTCTTTTTGAATGTCTTCATCGACGGCGCCGACAATAATCCCGAACTCTTCTCCAAGCTTGGACGCTTCTTCCTCCGTCATCGCATCGTGCAGGTTCGCAGCCTGTGCCATGGCCACATCCGCGGAGATCGGGCTGACCAACAGAAACGCCGTCCATCCATAGACAATGATTCTCCAGGCGAACCATCGCAACCAATCCGCCCTTTTCTCCAACGAGATACGCTTCACACTTCACGCGATTGGATTACAGTTTGGCGACAGGATCGATGCTAAGTTGAAACCATGGCGCCACGGCCTTTTGGCCGTTTCGCTCTTTGTTTTCTCCATTCCACACGGCGAATGAAACGGTCTGAACGCGACCGGGAACGAGCGTAGCCTCATTCTCTTGTTCTTCGCTCGCCAGAGGACGGCGCATCACAACATGCCACACACCGTCCCTCCATACCGCCTGTCCTTGCACTCTTCCCTGCTTCTCCTTTGTGGTCAACGTGCTGAATCCCCCGCCGATCAAATCTTCCACTGAAGAGACTCGTCGCGGGATGACTTCGAAAGTGCGGACCCCTCCTTCTCTTTTCTCCGATGCCCGAGACGTCCGTCGATCGATATCGCTTTGCCAATCCGCCTTCCAATGCCAGATGTTGATATAGTGGTCGAGCTGTCCCATGCAGAAAAATGCCGGCGCATCGCCGAGCGGAAGACCGATCGCAACTCCATCCCGAAAGGTACCGGGAGTCAACCGATCATTCTTCGTGTTGTCCTGCCATTCCAGTAGAAAGGCGATCTCGGTCCCATTGTGTACGGACCGCACCGTCAACGCGCGCACGGTAGGCTCCGGCCACACAGGCCTCGTGATCACTTGCCCACTCAGGGGAATGGTGGTCGGTGAGATCTTCCTCCAATCGGCATCATCGGCGGCATTCGGCAGATCACCAGAGACCAAATACGATCTGATGGTCATTCCCGCCGAACTGACCAGTGGAATCCCAAACGCACCGAGCACACCGGCCACGACAATAAGGCCGAAAAAAACCCCAAGGAGATGAGAGTGGGAATCGTCCATGTACTTCATTCGCACCGCACGGTACTCCGAGAGAAGCCGATTTCAGAATACCACAAAACCGATGCGAGACAAACGTGAAGGCAAGGGGTAGTGACTAGGAGAGCTTCAGACGACGGATCTTATTTTCTCCGCGTTCGCAGATATAGAGGTGACTTTGCGAATCCACGGCCAAACCGACGGGCGAATTCACCACAGCCTCGGTCCCGAGCAAACCGTCTCCATGTTTCAACATCCCGGACGATTCTTTGGCGACGAATCGAGCGGCCCCGCAGCCGCCGATGTTCTTGTCTTCATATCCACTGTCACCGTTTCCCGCGACCGTGGCGATAAGGCCCGTCTTTCCATCGACCTTGCGAACCCGATGATTCATGGTGTCGGAAATGTAGAGATTGTCATCGTGATCAAGAATCACGGCTTCCGGGGCGTGCAACATGGCTCTGACGGCCGGCTTCTCGTCGCCGTCGTATCCGTACCGGCAGACCCCCGCGACAGTCGAAATCACTCCCGTCCGAGAATCGATCTTTCTGACACGATTGCTGCCCTTATCGACGACGTACACGTCGCCCCTGGCATCAACCGCCAGACCGACGATGTCGTAGAGACGCGCGTCCATCGCATGCTTTCCATCGTCCAGATACATCGACATGTCGAGCCCATCCGAGCAGACCGGCATAAGCCATCCCTGATCATCGCTGAAATCGATTCCGATCGCGTCGCCTGACAAAACGACTAAATTCCTGGCTACCAACGGTTGTTCTCTCGCTTCATCCTCGGGCGACCAGGTCCCTGCAATCGTCGTCACCAATCCTGTTTTCGGATCGAACCGCCTGACTTTGTGCGCTTGAGTATCGGCGATAAAGAGAACGTCTTCATGATCAAACGCGATCGCTGCAGGCCAAGTCAGATTGACTTCCAGCGCGGGACCGTCCCCGTTGAATCCATGCTGACCGGTACCGACCACCGTCGTAATGATGCCCGTGACATGATCGACCCTTCGAATCCGGTTGCTTCCGGAATCACAGATGTACAAATTGTTCAGGGAATCAAACGCGACGCCTAAGGGAAGATAGAGTCCTGCTTCGCCACAGAGACCATCATCGCCGCTGTAACACGTCTCCCCGATTCCGGCAAAATTGTGGACAGTGCCTTCTTGAAGATCGACGCGCCGGACTCGGTCAGAGCCTGATTCGGCAAAGTACAGCCACCGTCCTGCCTTGTCGAGTGCGATGTGATGGGGGAGCGGAATTCCGGCTTTCACCGCACGCTTGCCGTCGCCCGTGCTTCGGGCTTTACCGTTTCCGGCAAAGGTTTCAATGTAACCGGCGGCCAAACCAAGTTCGGTTTCCATAGGTACGACGCTCGCTAGGAGGCTGTTGATAAACTATGCTGCTGGCGCACTTTTGACTCTCAACACAGGATGTTCAAAAAGGCCTTCCAACCGGACTTTTTCAACATCCTGCTAGGCCCGTGGAGCGGGCTGCGCGGCGCCTCCCGCCGGTTGATTCAATGCAGCATTCTGAGTCGAAGCCGCAGTCACGATTTGAGGCGCAGCAGTCTGTTGCGCCTCAGCTTGAGCGTCGGCCTCGATCGCGTCCGCTTCATGGACGGACTTCTTGAATCCCTTGATCGCCTTGCCCAGCCCCTCGCCCAATTGCGGTAATTTCCCGGCGCCGAAGATAATCAGCACAATCATGAGTATAAGAATCAGCTCGGTGAATCCCAAACTTCCAAACATAGTACACCTCTTCCTCAAGATGAATTAGGATCGTGAATCGTCCTTCGGCTTCTTGGAAAACCGCTCCTTTAATCGTTTGCGGGTCTCTTCGGCCTTGTCGAACATCTTGCACTTATCATACACACTGATGAGGTTGTAATACGCGAGCGGTTCATCCGGACTGTGCTCCACCGCGCTCTCCATAACCCTGACCGCCAAATCGGTCTTCTTATGATTGAGCGCGATTTCCATCAGCTTGAAGCTCGATTCCAAATGCTTGGGATCCAGCTCCAAGGTGCGAAGGTAGCACTGAATACCCACGTCGATCGTGTTGTAGTCGGACACGTGGGGGTTATCCAACTCAATATAGACGCCGGCAAGGTTATACCAAGCGATCGGGTCGTCAGGCGTGATTTCGACGAGACGTTCGTAGTAACCCTTCGCCTCCATGTATTGCTTCTTGTCTGCGTAGAGCCTCCCAAGATTGAACAACGCCAGGACATCATGCGGGAAGATATCCAATGCATGCCGAAATTCAGCCTCGGCTTCATCGGCCATGTTCTTCGTCGCATAGATCGTTCCCAGGTTTGAATAATACATGGCCAGCGAGCGATTCATTTCCGCGCGAAGGGATTCCGCCATCTCAATCGCTTTCTTGACTTCCGCCAACGCCTCGTCAAGCCGCCCTTTGCTGAAGTACAGTTCACCGAGTCGACAACGAGCCTGAAAGTCATCCGGTTCGCCGGCCAATAATTTTTCGATCTCGGAGATCTCTTCGTCCGGAGTAAGCGGCTGATCGCCGGGGTCGAGAACGACCTCCGATTGCGATGCCGTCGGTTCTGGATTTTCCATAATCATCTCGCTCTGAAACTAGGCCTGCCTCGGGAGTAGGCCGTCCGATGCCGACATCACGGGGCCGACGGCGGTCGGCACAGATTCGGCGGCGGTCGGCTTCACTCGATCAAGGGCAAGCAACATGACCCCAAGGACGACCATTAACGTAAGGTTCGAGAACATGAGGGCATAACCGGCGACGAACATCAGACCGATCCCATAGCCGGCCAGTCGCCCCATCATCAGCAACTTGACGACGGTGTAGGACCAGCAGAGCAATCCCCCGACATACACCGCAAACGGGAGATAGAAGGTATAGCCCATTCCGAATTGAAAGATCCACCCGATGCCCTGCGAGGCCTGCCTGACGGCGGAGGCCAATGCGGGATTATACAGGTCCAAGGCGTAGTCTGCGACGAGGAGGGCTGAGAAAATGATTCCCGTCATCGACCAAAACCACATGGCTCGGTTCCGCTGCCGCCGATTCTTCGTTCGCAACGAGAGACTCTTGCTCTTGCCATAGGCCACAAAAACGAAGAAGCTGGCTAGAACCATCAATGCCTCACCCACACGATGAGATTCGTAGACCAAGGGCGGTGACGCGATCGTGCCCATCAAACTGTAGATCGTCGAAACGATCTGATAATACAGCCATCCGGAAACACCCAAATAATACGTGACCGCCAGCGCGCGTTGCGCCGGCTCGGGGTGGGCCGTCACATATTCCCATACAAACGCCGTCAGCACCAGCAGCGTCAACCCGTTGTAGACGATTGCCCCCAGCATGCCGGGCTGCACAATGAGAAACATCACGGTCAACAGCAACAAGAGTGCAACCCCCACACTGCCAAGCTTGCTGAGCCGGCTTGTTTCCGGTCCTCCCCATCGGTTGATCAAAGTCAACGTGAGTGCCAAGAACAATAATACGGCGACGATGTTGAGGAGCCATGCGCCCACCTCGGTCAGGGCGGTGAATGTGGGAGTGATCCACGGATGATCTGCCGCCATCTTGCTGAGATGCATTCCCAGTCGGGAGGCCAGACGATAGAGAACCAGCTCGAGAAAAGAGGTCAGAAGAACGAGTTTGACGGTATACTCGAACAGCGGCCCGAAGTCTGAAACTTTCCCTGTCACTCGCTCGCTGAGAGCTGTTGCCTTCATGACCACACCCATAGAATCAGTCATTATAGCTCTCGTAAAAAAATGAGGTCAATGCGCGGCGATCGGCGCCTGCCCGGCGCCTTCTTTCGTCCTGGAGATGTACAGTAGCCCATCCGCCATCGCATAGTTGAAGGGAAGCTCGCACACGACTTCGCTGATCCGCTCGTAGACATACTGATACAACCGCTCTGCTTCTTCGGGAGTCATGCCCTCTTGCACTTCATAGAAAAATCCCAGGCTCAAGTCTTCCGCCGACGGCCGCATGATGCGCCGAATGCCGTATCCTCCGGGATCGCTCATAATGGGAGCTTCCTTTTCCAAGTCGAACAGGCAGGGTTGGCAAGAAAACCCGTACGACTCGTGGAGTCTCTTGTTTTCAACGATAAAGTTCATGGTTTCCAGCGCTTCTTCCTCTCTTTCCGTCGGGAAGCCGACGATGATGTAACAATGCACGGCGATGCCGAGATCCACACAGTCATTCGCGATCCGCCGGACCCATTCTTGTTTGATTCCCTTCTTCATGAAATCCATGATACGTTGATTGAAGGACTCCAACCCAAAGACGATCTTCAAACATCCGGCATCACGCATCGACGCCAACAGCTCGCGTGAAAGATTTTTCTCGAACCGCATTTCGCATGTCCATTTGACATCGAGCTCGCGCTCGATCATTTGCTGGCACAACCGTTTTGTCGGTGCCAGCGCGAAGCATTCGTCGGTGAAAAAGAAATGGCGTGCGCCATAGCGCTGCTTCAGCCATTGCAATTCCTCGACCGTACGCCCCGGGTCCTTTTGTCTGAAATTCTGGTGATCGAGGGTCAGTGCGCAGAACGCACAATCTTTGTAGTAGCAGCCCCGCGAAAATTGGACCGGCAGGACCGGCTCCGGCGATAAGTAGCGATGCAGCGGGAATCCGTCATAGTTCGGCGCGGGAAGCTGATTGACATTTTCTGAATAGAATGGCTGATTGACCGTAATCTTGCCGTTCTGCCGATAGATCAGATTGGGAACCTTACTGTAGTCCTTCTTTCCTGCCAGCTGATTGACCAATTCCAACAAGGCTGTTTCGCCCTCGAACACGACGATATCATCGGTCAATTCGAAGAGGCTCGGGCAACGACGAATGTTGTCCACGAGACGGGTAAAGATACTGCCACCGATGGTGACGTGAAGGTCGGGGGCGGCCTCCTTAATCAGTCGACAGAGCGTAAGGCCTGGGATGATTTGGGAGGTGGCCGTAATCGAGACCCCGATGAGATCTGGGCGGCTGCTGACGATCGATGGGATGAATCGGTCGCGAAAGAGGCTGAGGAAGGGATTCTGAGCTTCGTCACGAATAACCCGCATCAGATCTTTGGAGGAATAAATGGAATAGTTCTCGAACTGATTATCCACAACCGTGAGCCTGGTCGGGAAATAAACTGAGGACACGACTTCCAGCCACTTGTCGATCATGAACAAGCTGGCCCGATAGGCGTCAGGATCGTAAAATCCTTCGCTGCGCAATGTCTCCTTGGCAAGCTCGATACGGTCGACAAGATAGGAGAATCGGTCGAGCGAATCGGTCACCTTCACGTAATGCTCGCGACTTCCCGGACCCGTCTCTCCTGTTTGAGTCTTCTCAAGCTCGTGCTGCTTGGCCATCAAACGCTGATACACCTCGGCTGCATAATCTCTGGTCAATACGGTATCCAACAATTCAATACCAAGGTCTCGTTGGGACACGTCGGAAACCCCACCCTGATGCAAAAACCCCGTCAAGGACGGCAAACTGAGATAGGGTTGCGAAGGGTGCCAGGTCGGAGGGAAGAGCAGTGAGATTTTCATGCGATGCTTGTCCTTTTATGCTTGAAAATCAGCAGGTTCGAAATGCTTTCCTCTTATACTCTCCGCACTTCGAAAAATGCAATCCTGCAGGGACGGAGAGACGTAAGCCGATCCTGGAATCTTCAAAAAAAAGCCTCGGACCGTTTCCCTTATTTACCGGGATCCCGATCCGAGGCCTCTGTAAAAGTACGCGACGCGGCAATACTATCCGCTCAAATGTCGCTCGGGTCGCTATAGCTTCAACGTGAACCAGGTCGAAAGCGACTTCATGCCGTTCCGCTCGATATTGGCGCCGTCCCACACTGCAAAAGCGATCGGCACCGACATTCCTGCCTTGAATTGGACATCGTTCGCGTCGCCGTTTTCCAAGGTCCGCTTCACGACGACCCGCCATGTCGGACCGGTATAGCCTCCGCCCTTGACGGATCCCGATGGTTCCCAGACACCATTTCCGATGATATCCTGATGGGCTTGCGTCGTGAGGGTGCTGAAACCGTTCGCGCTCAAATCTTCGACAGAACTCACGCGAAGAGTCGGATCAGACATAATGTTTCCAGACCAGATGCCGGGATTGAACGGTCCCAGACTTCGACCGATGCGATCCGGATAGGTGACGCCGCCGGCCGGCTCTTCAAAATAATAATCCCAGAAAATGCCGGGGTATTGATCGTCCACATCCCAGATTCCCGCGCTGTCCTTGCCGAGATCCTTCTGCCATTCGGCATTCCATCGCCAGATATTGGTTGTCCCGCCGGACTGCCCCATGCACTGGAACGGCGGAGCCCCGGCTGTATTGACCGGAAACATCACCGCAACCTGGTCCCGAAAATCTTGCGGGCCGATCGTCGTGTCATTCTTCGTCTGATCACTCCACTCCAAGCGCAATCCGATCTCCTTGCCGTTGGTCATCGCCTTGACGAATACCGACTTGACCGAGATATTCGGATGCATCGGTGTCGTGATGAGCTGACCACTCAACGGAACGACAACGCCGGGAACACTTTCCCAGATGGGGTTGGCGCCGTCCATTGGAATCGGGCCCTTCACCGTCTTAGCCGGTATCGTTACCGGTTGACTGACGGCCAGTGGTACGCGCCCCAACGTCAGCATCAGGCCGACAGTGAGGGCGGAGAGAAGAATGGCAAACACCAATTTCCTGTTGGTCGTCTGCGCTACCCTCATAATGCTACTCCCTCCTCTTTATGAAAGATGGCTTTTGACTGAATACCCCTTAACTGATTTCTCATGCGGTTCCGGAAGGTCCCCCTTCCTCCTGCCCCTTATCTTTCTCTTTCACATCCATGAACGACTGCGCACCGACTTCATTCAACAGCACGGTCAATTCGTTCCCCTGATCTTGCGCGCCGCATTCATAGGTCTGGCCTTCGGGAGAATTGAACGTCGCCGGACGATAGTCGGTTTCCGTGTAGGGCTGAGGGGCCACGCTCAAGAAGGCCGCCTCAATCTCCATCCACTCAGCGGTCATATCGGCCACTAATTTGAAAAGGCCGGAGTCCGCTTTCTTGGTCAGCATGCGACAGAACAGCGGGACCCATCGACCGATATGATTTTTGACGAACTTCTTCTGCGCGTCGACCACGATCTGTGTCTTTTCCGGCCCATCGTGACAGCGCGAATAGGATTCCTTATAGGCAAGAAAATGCATGAACTCGAATTCGACACTGAGGTGATCGAGTCGCTCATGGATATCTTTCGATAATTCGACTCCGAAGGCTTTGTAGAAGCCGGAGATATCACCCATCACATGGGATTGCGCAAACACATGGTCGTTCCCAAAAAGCGTTTCATAGGGAGGGCAGTCGAGCGTAATCACATTGCTGAACACACGACGATGTTCCGACTGAAGGTCGCTCAGCTGCCAGTTGACACATTCGGAAGCGATAAGGCTCTCCATCCGATCAAATTGTTGCTTCAGCGCGCCCAACTTTTCCTTGGCTCGTCCACCGTCATCGGTTCCTAGGGCGACTTCCAATGCACTGAGAGCAGCACGGCCATCCTCCACGAATTCGCCGCACCGCAGGTAATCCAGGAATTCTTCATCTTCGGGATACAGAAGACTCCAAGAGATCAACAAATAGATTTTACTGCGGTTCAGCGCGCGTTCGACGGCGGGAGAGTCTTTGATGGTGGAAGGGTTCGGCAGTGTGGCGGTTGCTGATGCAGATACCCCTTGCATCGGCTGTTGACTCGTCATAGCGTTCGTCTCCTGGCCGCCTCGTTCACCCTACCCCCAAGGTCGGGCGACAGAGCCATGTATGTATATGAATAAGGGTGGTACGAAGTCAAGAGTGAATTGGTTCGATGTCGCGAACTGACATTTTCCGCTGAGCAATCCCGCACGAATGACGTCATCATGAATCGACCCTTGTCAGATGTCTCGACGGTATCACACGGATTGCAACTCGGTCGCTGACGGTCTTGCAGACCATCTCACACATTCCGCACCCGACACAGGCTTCCTCCACGACGGATAGATGCAACGACGCAAAATCCATCACAAGGGCGTCCGTTGGACACTTCGACACACACGCATGACATCCCTGCCCCGCCGTACAAATACGGTGTGAGATCGCAGCGATTCCCATATGGACGTGGTTGACTCCCACGACGGGCAAAAGCGCGTCTGTTTCACATGCGGCGATGCAGGGAAGGTCTTCGCAGAGGAGGCAGGGTGATTGATCCGCAAAAAGAACCGGGGTGCCGTCCTCCGGATGTGCGACGATCGCGCCGGGTGGACAGGCCGTGACGCAATCATTGCACTGTGTACACCGTTCAAGGAACAATTGTTCTCCCACCGCACCAGGAGGACGCAGCCAATCCCTACGCGTCGCTGCAGGAGGAGGCTCCGCCGGGAGACCATCCGCCTGTTTGACGAGCTCATGCGCGGCCCTGACCGTAGAGATCACCGAATCTTTCAGGAAATCTCGCCGGCCATATGATGGGTTGGTCGCCATGAATTTTCTCGGGGGAGGGTCAAAAAGGTCGCTCGGCAAGGCCGCAGGTGAAGCAAGAACCGCAGGCGTACCTTCGGAGGTACGTTGAGGATTCTTGCGAGCCGAGGTGCGCGAAGCGACGAATAAGTCGCTTCATGTTTGCGCACGGGCGCGAGGCGGTGAGCGCCCAGTGTCTCAAAAAGCCAGTGGCCTTTTTCACCCTCCTCACTACATGACACCGTCGGCACGCAGTTTATACACCTCAACACAGCGATCACAGGCTCCGAAGTCTACGTCCCATCCCGGGTGATTCTCACGGATGAAGTCGAGCACGTACGATTCCACTGTCGTTCCCATATCTTCGACCCACGAATAGGTAGGAAACCGGCACAGCGGGCACGGGAAACCCGGCATGAGCATGATCTTATTTTCAGTCTCCGGGACCTCGCCGCCTTCCACATCGACGGCTCGATCCATCACACGGAGCGTGTCGCCGGCCATTTCGATCAACTCTGAATGGGTGAAGTATGAAGTCTGCCAGAGCCCCTCGAACACCGACTTCAGTTGAGGAGGTGGAATCTTTCGGTACCACGACCGGAATTCCTTGAATCGATCCTCCTTGCTCAGCATGGGTTCCTTGCCGGCCGTAATCAGCCGACTATCGACGCTCAAGCTCCAGAGCACACGATACCGCTGTAAGATCAACGTCTCTTCGCCGGGATTCAGCCCCACCTTGGTATCAGGATCGTACCCGAACTGCGGATCGAGCATATCGGAGATGTGCATCAATTCATGGCGGGAATAGCGGGTCAATGCCGGGTCATAAAATCTGCGTGGAATCAGCTTGATCCCAACGCCCTTCATCCCCTTCGCCTCAAACTCTTGCGCCAAACCTTTTTCAACAGACCCCCATTTCCGAAGAATATCGACGCCTTCCTGATCTTCCTTCAGCACGCCCTTGACCAGGACGATGCCGACCTTTTCCTTTAACAGCGGATATTCGTGAAACGAATCTCGCACAATATCTGAAAATCCCCAGATACCGAAGAGATATTGATAGAGTTTCTTGAACTCGGCCTCTCGGTCATCGAGGGTGAACTTCTCATAAATCGGGTCGGCATGCTCATGGAATTCCTTGTAGTACGTAGGATCGCCTTCTCGTTCGGTCTTCTCAACGAACGAGTCGATCACTTCTTGGAGCAAAGCCGGTTGGAATCTGATTTCCACGGAAGAACCTCAGTGGCTTAAGAGGCCACCTTTGAGATATTCTGTACGATGACAACAACCCGTCGACGACATAGTGATGAGGGCCAGCTTGGTGATTCGACGATGTCCCTTAGAACATCTTAGAACACGAGAGTGCGCTCAGCGTCAACCCTTGCCCACCTTCCCCTCCGCAAACAAGACAGTCGAAGGGTTGACTTGGCCGTGAGGCATCTCTTACGATCCGAACGACCAAGGAATTATACTGGGCGGGCTGTTGCTCAATCAAGGAGCAAGCGGCCGAGAAAAGCAAACCATCAAGCATGTTGGAATCCACCATGAACCCTTCGCTTGTGAACGCCGCTTCTGACACGACAGCTGCATCGGCACCTCCCGTCGATTTCTTAGGATACTGGACCACAGACTGCCGGGAAGTGAAGACGTTCCGCGGCCATTCGCATGGAGTCTGGGCGGTCGCCTTTTCTCCCGATGGATCAACACTCGCCAGCGGCGGCGCCGAACGCCTCGTCCGCATGTGGGATATCGAAACCGGTCGGTTGTTGCGCTCCCTTCGCGGCCACACCAATGATATTCGCGCCATCGTCTTCACTCCGGACGGACAGGCCCTTGCCACCGGCAGCGAAGACCGCACGATTCGATTGTGGAACGGCAAAACCGGCGAGCCGATGAAACTCTTGTTCTCACGTTACGACCATAATGTCTGCAGCCTCTCGCTTTCGCCGGACGGCCTGATGCTCGCACGCGGCAGCCACAACAAAGACATCAAGATTTGGGAAGTGACCACCGGCACGGAGTTGATGACGCTGCTCGGGAAGGATGAATTCGACCACCACTGGTCGGTCTGCGTGGCGTTTTCACCGGACGGCATTCATCTCGCCAGCGGGACCGACATCGGAAAGATCAAGATTTGGGAAGTGCTCCCGAGCGGCGAGGAGAAGGTGCTGCACGACGGCCATTGGAAGGAGGACGAGGAAGATACCACTGAAACCCGCGGCTACTTCATCGCGGATGACGGCGGATTCCAAAAGCCGATGGACTACTGGATCGGGGCCATGACCTTCA
This sequence comes from Nitrospira sp., assembly GCA_024998685.1. Lineage (GTDB taxonomy): Bacteria > Nitrospirota > Nitrospiria > Nitrospirales > Nitrospiraceae > Nitrospira_D. The sequence continues at coordinate 63,130 of JACOEH010000017.1, read as the reverse complement.
CTCCCGACGCCAAGCTTTTGATGACCGGCAGCCGAGACGCCACCATCAAGCTGTTCGAGATGCCGAACGCGGTCGAGAAAAAAACCCTCACCGGCCATAAGGACTGGGTTCGCAGTCTCGCGGTGTCCCCGGACGGGAAAGTATTGGTCAGCGCAAGCGACGACCAGACCATAAAGTTTTGGGATCTGGCCACCGGTCGAAACTTCCGAACCGTGAAAGGCCATAGCGGCCCTGTGCGCTGCATCACCTTCTCCTCGGACGGTAAACGCATCGCCAGCGCCTCCTGGGATCGGACTGTCAAATTGTGGGAAGGGGGAGAGAAGACAGAAGAATAACGGTAGGCTTACTGAAGCAGGTCAGGAACGTCTGATACTTTCTTCGCGACGGCATATCGCCACTTCCCGTAGGTTCCGTCTGCATTCACCGCCGCAACCCATCGTTCAGCCGCCGCGCGTTTCACATCCTCCAGCGGATCATACCCTTTGGTCTCCAGAATCAGATAGCTCGGGGTGTCTGTGTTGAGCCGAACGAGAAAGTCCGGCACGTAGTCGTGCATCTGGCCATTGTGTAGATAGGGAATTGCGAACCCAAGTCCTGAATTCTTGACGAATGCCTCGACGGCTTTGCTCTTGTCGAGGTAATAGGCGGCGGACTGCTCCCACAGTTTGGTGTCCGCAACGGCATAATTGAGGTGAGATTTGTTGACCTCTCGCACCTCCCGGCTTGTCCAAAAGTCCACCTCGGCTGTCGAACCTGGTCCGCGAGTCGCTTCGTAGCGAGGGACTTCCGGCGCTTCCCCTTGTGACGTGTCGGGACGAATCGCTTCCAATAGGCGCTCAACAACCCAACCATCAGTACGGCGCAAGGAAGAGGTCTTTCTTATCGGCCGGTGGCCGAGCCTCCACCTTTTTGTCGAGATACAACTGAATGATGCCGGTCAGTTGAGGAAACAGTTTGTGAAGCGGAATCGTACACTGCTTCTGCGCAACATACTCCCGTGCGAGCGTTTTCGCGAGATCGAACACCAGCTCTTGCATGCGACGCTTCGCGCGAAACTCATTGAGTGTCACATCGTCGATTCGACCGGGACCACTGAGGGAAAGCCGCCCTGTGTTGTTGACGTGCAGGCCCTTCATGTCGACTTCCGGCGGGATCCGGCCCGGTTCCAGAACCAGCGACGGAACTGTCGCCCAATCCACGGTCACCTTGTTACGAAGCGCCTGGGTGTACCCTTCCACGCGCGGAAACGTGATCTCGAACTGAGCTTTAGCAGGAATGGCATGGACATGGTGTCGCTTCACACGAGGTTGCGGTTGACCTTGAGGATTCGCTTTAAACGGGATCACCTCAAACGGCACGCCGAACACCTTGGCCACTTCCTCAGTCAGTTTCCCGTCGGGACTGACTTCATAATTGGCTCGCCGCAATCCTCGCCCCACTACCTGCTCGCAGAGCAACTGGGACATGAAGGGACGAAGGCCGATGATATGCGTCACCGTGTTGCAATCCCATCCCTCCGTCAGCATGCCCACGCTGACAATACAGCGCACGTCTCGTCCTGGCGGATATTCAGGGCGCTCCAGCTTGTCGGCTAGTTCCTTGAAGCCATCCGGATAGATCGGTCGGCCCACACGGTCCGCCGGCCACGCCGTCTTCCCGACCGTATCCAACGTGAACCGCATCCAGCGGACTTCGTCGTTCTTCGCTTCGCCGGAATCCGACTCATGCACGACCTTGGAATCTACTCGGATCGTGTTCTGTCGCCCGTTGTTCCTGAACCCTTCGAGTTTCACTGGCGGAATTCCGGTCGGAGCCCTGTCTTTCGCCAGCCACTCGTACAGCACCTTGGCGATCTGCGTGTTCTTGCACACCAGAATAAAGACCGGTGGACGCGAGTCTTCTCGACTCGCAACCCAATCCTCCCGTTCCTGCTCCCACAGAGCGCCCAACATCGCGATCGGATGATGGGCATATTTCAAGATCGCTTCAGGCTTGGGGTTCGCTTTCTTCCCGCCTCGTTCTGCCGGAGTGAGTTGCGGCAGAATCCAGTGCCAGATGTTGAAATAGCCGGGAATATCCTTGCCGGTCGTGTCCCGAACGGCCAGTTGCGGAATCTTCACCAAGCCGGACTCGATGGCGTCGATGAGACCGAAGTCGCTCACCACCCAAGGAAAGGGCCGGTTCGTATCCTGGCCGACGCGACCGAGAAAATACGGAGTCGCAGAGAGATCCAGACAGAAGTTGATGCCGCGCAGTTTCTGAATGCGATCCAGCCCGTCAACCCAGACCGTCGCTTCCTTGAAGAAGTCCTCGGCCTCTTCATCCTCGCCGAAAAGATCGTCCTCCTCGCTTCGTTCCGCGCGGACGATACGATAGGCATGGTGCGCCTCGTCGTTCATCACGAGGATGTTCTGTTTGCCGCCCACCTCACGCCCAAGAATACGATTGACCAGAGCCGTATCGCTCTCGACATAGCGCCGCGATTCGACACTGACCTTCTTCAATGTGCCGTCTTTCTCCCGCTCCTCGTCGAGCACCGTCAACAACCCGGCAGCTACCTGTCTTTCAAAATCTTCCAGAGTCAAATATCGCGTCCCACGCGCCGTCGTCGTTTTCGCGCTGATCGTAATGGTTTCCTTCGTGCGCACTTCGACCCCGGCCTTATTCACACGCGCGCCGACGCCGCCGGTCTGAATGGCTTGAGGTTCGAAGACATGCCAGTTGGTGACGAGGACTCGCCCCTGCGTCAGCGATGGCATCAGGTGGGCGGGCACGAGATCGCGCAAACGATAGAGGCTGGCCTCCCCGCCTTCGGGGTCCAGCTCTCGCAGCCGGTTCTTGATCGTCACATTCGGGCAAACGATCAGCACGACATCGGAGAATCGCGCATCGCTGCGGTCATTCACCTTGTTGAGAATGCTCCAAGCGGCCAACATCCCCATTACCGTGGTCTTGCCGGAGCCCGTCGCCATTTTTGAGGCATAGCGCCTGAATCCGGCAAAGCCATCGTTCCGTTTGTCCTCACTGATCTCTTCCTGAGGCACCTCGATGCCCTGCCGATAGTCGGCTCTGGCCTCTGTGAGAAAGATGATGGTTTCCACGGCGTCGAGCTGCGCAAAGAAGAATCGCTGCGCACGCCCGTCCCGCCGCCACCAGTGCAGTAATTCCAACGTCGTTCTGGTCACGCCGGGATAACCCTCTAGCCGCCACTTCTTCACCTGTTCACGAATGCGGTTGACGAGCGTCAGTTCAATGGCAATGCCGACCACACGCCCGGCTTCCGTCTCCGGTTTGGCTTTCGGATCGCGATAAAAATACATCGCCGGCCGGCGACCCGGTCGCCGTTCAGGCATTTCGCCTTCCACGATATGCCAATGTTCGGAGGGCTCGTCGAACGGGGAATTGAGGATGGGTTCCGGGACTTCGTAGCCGCTCATCGGATGCCGGTCAGGTTTGTAACACTGCCTGCGGGGTCTTCCTCCCCCGCTCGGTTCGGTCGAAGTCGGCATCGAAGCTCACGATGACCAGATTGTGTTTGTCGGCAGCCACGTATTGATAGGCATCGTCGAAGTCGAGCCGGAACTGCTGCATAGCGGCCACGATCGCTTGCGTGTCTTCCGGGGCGAGATGAACCAGCGACACCGCGCCTTCGAGAAGAGTGTCTTGCACAAAGTTCAGCAACAGCGTGGACTTATTCAGCCTGGTCAGGATCAACCCGATCGAATGGAAGGAAAAGTCGGTGAGAAAAATCTGCGATGTTTCGGTCGAATCCAGAAACCGACGCACTTCGCTAGATCGCTCCTGTTCAAGGAGTCGTTCCAGCCAAACATTGGTATCGACCAAATACATCTTCAGTCTCCCCGCCACTCCAGCGCTTTCTTTTGAAGCTCCAGCGAGGTGTATTGGTCGCGGAATTCTTTCAGTCCACCGGCCCAGGTCTGTGCCAAAAACTTCTTCTTGCCCTTGGTGCGTTTCTCCAACAGATATTGTGCAAACTCTCGCACCTCTTCTTGCATGTCAGGAGGAAGCTCTCGCACGAGTTCTTCTAACGTCTTCATCGCTCACCTCCTATACACCGACCGGTCGGTCGAGAACTTTGTGTGCTAACACTCTACGCCGACAGCTTCTTCACCACCAGTAATTCGTTGCCCCGGTCGTCGATGATTTTGACGGCGATCTGCCTGTGCTCGCCCGCTTCGAACGGCGCGCTGGTCGTGCCGGACAGATGATCCCACACGCTTTCTTCGTATTCGCCCTTGAGCGCCTTCTTGAGATTGTCCCAAGCGCTGGTGCGCGGGAAGAAGGCTTGTGAGACATGGAAACAGAGGTCGTTGTAATCGATATCGAGGAACCAGGCCGGTACGTCGTTACCGCCGCGATGTGCAACGTCCATTGTGATGGGGTCAAACACATCCAGACCAAGCAGCTCAACCTGGTACTGTTTCTCCTTGTTGCGACTCACCTTGATCTCCGGCTGGCCGCACACGCTGAAGATCTGGCTCGACCGCATGTTCTTGAGCAAGTCGCCCATCATTAAATCCGGCGTCGCTTGTACGTAGGTGGCAGGCACGCCCATCACGTCAGAGCATTTCTCCACCAGCGTCCGCGCGTTGGGTTGAATGGCAAAGCCAACGACATAGAGATGTGCGTAGCTCTTGGCGTGCGCCTCGCGTGCCGCCTCATAGACCAGCTTTTCACTGACCGCGCCGTTCTCTGGACCGAACACCAGCGCCACCGGCTTGTCTTGTCCATTTGTCACCAGGGCTTCGGCGGAGAGCGACAACGTCTTGGCAGGCGGACGGATATTCTTCAGCGTGACGGTCTTGTTGCCTTCCAATCGAAGAACGGGGCTCTTACGCAGCACTTCGAGCATCCGATCGACAAAGGAGCCATAAGCTTCGGTCGAACCGGCCCCGGAATCTTCAACGCCATCACCTTCCCAATCCACTGGCGTAGGAATCGTGGCTTCGAGACAGAACGGCCCAGTCACGCGCGTGATGCCGTTCTCCACTTCAGGCCGATCTACCAACACTTCTTCAGCCGGCGGCTCGTTGTTCGCAATCGACTTGAGTGTAATGTGCGGGACGATGCCACCGACCTCTTCGCCCTTCTTATTCTGCTTGCGCTTGTAGGTGAAACCGCCGGCTGGACCTCGGTTATCGTCTTTCAAGTCGTACCAAGGGAACGTGGCAGTCAGAAGCCGCTGGCGCGCAAGTGCCAGTGGTACACGACTGGTATCTGCCGTAATCCAACGCCGGCCCCATTGTTCAGCAACATAAGCCGTTGTGCCGCTGCCACAGGTTGGATCGAGAACCAGATCGCCTGGGTCTGTGGTCATGAGAACGCAGCGTTCAACTACTTTGGTGGAAGTTTGCACCACATAGAGTCGGTCCCCGGCACCACCAACGTCATCCCAATAGGCGGTTAGTGGAATAATAGGAAAGTCGTCAAAGTACCGTTTCAATCGCACTTGTCCTCGCTGCACGACAAGACGACCCTTTTCTCCTACCTTTGCGAGTTCGTCAACCGTAACACCCCAATGTCGCGATGCTCCCGGGTGAAAAACCTTCCCTTCAAATCGGAAATCCACAGTTGTTGTCGGGCGAAAGCCTTCAGAGGTCAGAGGATAAGCAGACCAGATTCTCGACCCAGTCGGCAATAAATCCAAATTCTCATATTCTTCGTCCGATAGAGGCCGATCTGCGCCATCTGGCAGTTCGACCATTGTATAGCCGGTTCCACCTGCACTGTGTAATCGACGCTTCAGGAATACACGATGAAACTTACGCTCAGCTGCAGTCTTTTCCTTGGAGTACCAAAGCAGGAAATCGGTGTTTGGTTGAACAAAAGTACCCGTCTGGCTTCCAGTCTTTTGCACGCTAATCTGGACGACGAAATTTTCGGCCCCAAACACCTCATCCATCACTTCTCGCACATGGTGCAGGTTTTCGTCGCTGATCTGGACGAAGATGCTGCCGCTGGGTGTGAGCAGATCGCGGGCCAGGAGCAGCCTGTCTCGCAGATAGGTCAAATAGGAATGCAGACCCAGTTCCCAGGTATCCCGGTAGGCCTGGACCATTTCTGGCTCGCGGGTCATGTCCTCGTCGTCGTTGTGAGAGACGTCACGCTTGCGGACGAAGGGCTGGAAGTTGCTGCCGAACTTCACGCCGTAGGGCGGGTCCATATAGATCATCTGCACCTGGCCGCCGAGACCTTCGTAGTGCAGCAACGAGTTCATGACGAGGAGCGAATCGCCCAACACCATCCGATTCGTCCAATTATCCTGATACTCGTAAGCTTTCAACACCTGATCGGTAATCGAATGTTGCGGGTCGCCGAACAGGGCGAACATATCCTCCTGCTTGTCGGTCTTATGCCCGGCCAGCGTTTCAATGATGGCTTTGGTGGAAAGCCGTTCATGGATAAAGAGCGGCAAGGTCGGCACGTCGAACGAGAGGCGTTCGGCCTTGCCGGCCCAGTTCAGAAACGGTTTGCTGAGACTCTTGAGCTTCGATGCGGCAGCCTTCGCTTCTTCGAGGCTCTTGGCATCGATCACTTGCTTGATGAGTTGCTCTCCCTGCTCGCGAGTCGGATTCTCAGCATCCCAATCAAGCGAGGGCGAGAGCGACGAATCGTACCGGTAGGTCTTCGGCGATTTCTTCTTCTTGAACTGCGCCTGCGTGCCGACCTCCGGGCGCATGAGGCTTGTGGCCTCAGGATGCTTGTACGGGGCAGTCTGATTCAGCTTTGCCGCAGACTTGGCTTTCTTGGCCATGCACCTGTCCCTGTGGAACGCTAACCAAATTGCGCCGCAGGATACTCTTTTACTGAGCAGAAATCATCTGGCCGAATCAGAAGAAGAACGAGGCGGGGGACAACTCGTCAGCGTTCGGGGAACCGCTCATGAGCCGGTCTGATAAATCGCAGGCCGGTACCGTGGACGGGGAATGGGTTTGCCCTCGGCACGAGCCGCTTCCAACCATGCCTTCTTGGCCAGCTGCGCCTGTCTGAGCGCCTCTGCCGGTGTTTTGCCGAAAGCAGAACAGGCTTCGAGATCAGGAATATCGGCGATGTAGCCCTTGTCGGCATCGCTGTAGAAGATGTTGATGTGATAATCCTTCATGACTCATCTCCCAATTCCAGCAGTAGATTATACCGTTCCACGATATCCAGCAACTGACGGACTTGATACGGCTTTGCCTTGCCTCCGACTTCTTGAAGGTTGATCAGTTCCTTGATTTTAGGATGAACGAAAATGTGATGGCTTCCTTTGGTCCTCGCCAAACGATAACCGAACGCTTTTGCGAGCGCGACGGCTTCGGTGAACCACAGATTTTTCGAGCCGGCCAATGCCTTTGCCAGCAGCTTCTGCTTATTCATGAGGATAGGCCGGACAGGGCTTCCACCTCATGGGACGTCTTCGATCCACAAGAGGTATGAGCCGTAACGAGATCGCGTCAGAGTCTCCGCACACTTCCGATCTGCCGTCACAAACCGGGCGTCGACGATGAAAGCCAAGGCCAGATACAAGCAGTCGTACAAGGCGGCTTGTGTGTCAGCGGCAAGATCGAAGGCAGAGGGGAGGAGTGCGTCGTCGGCATGCCGGAATAACGGGATATTGTGCAACTCGCCAAGAGCGTATCTGGCTTGCGCTTTCGTCAACTCTTCCCGCCGCAGCTTTTTGCACAGCGCATTGGCGAATTCCAATGTAAAGAAAGCCGGCGCATGCAAGGTATGCGCTTGGTCGCGCAGCCGAAGCGCTGGATCGCTATGGACTTCCGAGACAAACCACTTGACCGCGACACTCGCGTCAACCACATAGTGGCTCACCGATCGCGATCCTCTCGGATCAACTCGGCGCTGTCGCTGAAGGTTCGCCCCGACCGCTTCAGCTTGTTGCGGAAACGATCGATCCGCCTCCAGACCGCCTCATAGTCGGGCGCGGCCTCTTCCAGAATCCGCTTCGCCTCGGCCTGCAACGATCGCCCATGCCCCTTAGCCCGCTTTTTGAGCCGTCCAACCAGTTTGTCGTCCAAGTTTCTGATGAGAATTTGAGCCATTGTTCCTCGCTTTCCGCTATCTGTCGCCAACGATAGCAGAATGATAGCCTGGGACACATGAGTGCGCAAGCCTTACCTTGAGGATGCTTAACATCTTTACGAGATCCTGCTCGATCGCCTCGATGTCCGCATCGATCGCTTCCAATGGTCTCTGCAGATGATCTGAGTCCTGCAAAGAAGCGCCGCGCTTCAGTTTGGAGCGATTTCGTAGACCAGCGTCACCGACGCCTCGACTTTCATCTCCCCCGGCGAGATCAGCACCTCGCCTGCACTCGCCTCCATGGCCATACGCGCCATCGGAGCGGCCGGTCTGACCACATGTCCGCCTTCGCTGACTGATAACACCCGCACAAGTTTCACCTGCAGCGCCTCGCTCAGCACCGCCGCTTTCTCGCGCGCCTTGGCCGCAGCCTGTTTCAATGCGCTCAGACGTACTGATTGTTCATCACGCAACCCCCAGTGCAACCCGCGAAAGCTGTTCGCACCGGCTTTTAAGACTTCTTCGATTACTGTGCCGATTCTGTCGAGGGCACGGATTTCCACCGTTACCATATTGCTGACGACGTAGCCGATAATTTCCGGAGGAGCAGGCGGCGTATCGGCGGAGCGTTTAGGCGGCGGTCGATACTGCGGAGAGACCGTAAAGGACGAGGTTTGGATCAGGTCCTTGTCGATCTGTAAGTCCCGCAGCCGATCCATGACATGGCTCATGGTGACGCTGTTCCGTTTTTGCGCCTCGGCGAGTACTTTACCGGGACTGTCCAAGCCGAACGTCACAAAAGCCGTATCCGGCGCGTGCGTTACCGTCCCGGTTTCGCTGACCGTGAGGGTCGGCATCTCGGGCTTCGTCTCATCATGGGCCTGCACCGCGATTGGAAACCCCAGCAGCACCAGCCACCAAACAATCCACATGCTCATCCTCATCCTCCTCTCAACGACGGGACAACTCATCTCTGTCATCACTGCGGCAGCATAGCTTCCCCTCAACTATGGCGCAAGAAACGCCGCCACCTCATTGGTACTTGACCCAGCCGGCGACATGCGGCATCTTCTTCCTTACCAGCATCAAAAAGGAGCTGCCATTGTGGCGACACCATCCGCCATGCTTCCCCTGGGAACAGCCGCACCGCCCTTCTCACTGCACGATGTCGTGAGCGGCCGGACCTATTCACTCGAATCATTTGCCGATAAAACCGCTCTCTTGGTGATGTTTATCTGCAGACATTGCCCGTACGTGGTGCATGTCGAGCAGGAGCTTGCCAGGCTTGGACGCGACTATCGCGACACGGATTTAGGCATCATGGCCATCAGCAGCAATGACTCGGTCGGATATCCCGATGACTCGCCTCCCAAGCTCAAAGAAATGGCCTTACGCCTGGGATTGACCTTTCCATTTTGCCACGACGAGACGCAGGAAGTTGCGAAGGCCTATCGCGCCGCCTGCACGCCGGACTTTTATCTCTTTGATCGAGATCGGCGTCTGGTGTATCGCGGGCAATTGGATGAGAGCCGACCCGGCAACAACAAGCCGGTCACGGGCCGTGACCTCCGCGCCGCCATCCAAGCCGTGCACGTCGGCCAGCCGGTCGACGGGAACCAGAGAGCCAGCATCGGTTGTAGCATCAAGTGGAAGCCGGGTCATGCTCCGCCTTACGACTGACAACTGTTTTCTCCTCCCTCCCTCTAACCGCAGAGACGAAAGAAAGTTCCTCGCAATCGAATAAAATTCACATGGAAAACGAACTACCTGCGAATCGGCATGGTAATTTTTACTCCCCATCTTCTGTGGATAACCTTGTGAACAAGTCTCTGGATTTGAGAAGGGACGAGGCAAATAGCGCGTGGATTCATCGATTCGCCTATTTTTTAGGCATCCGCCTCCTAGCAAGTCGGCCACAACTAATAGTGTCCTGCGTAATACTTCTGCATGTTTTCACGCATACCTAGAAAAATCTGCTTGACATCCTATGGCCGCCGCCGGCCGCCCACTCACAAGTGCCTTTATTCGGATCGTTATCCACAGGTTCTCAACTTTTCTGTGGATGGAGGTTCTCAGCATCAGGAGCGACGTTTTGTATCTGTCAAGGGCTGAGAAGAAGAAAGATGGCTCCGTCGAATGGTGAAAAAGATCCAGGGACCAATTTCTCAAACCAGAGCCGAATGGCCCGCGGTAGGCGAATACATATTCATCTCTTGCCGCGAGAGCGGATTATTTGGAACATCGTTGATGTTTATACGCGGGGAGTAAGTACGATGAAAGATGGCGGGCTACCAGGCATAGGACTCCGGCGCCGCTCCACCGGGTCCAGGAAAGAGCTCGTCGAGTTGTTGCAAGATGTCGCCGCCCAGGGAGAGGCTCAATGCCCTCATAGCCCCTTCCAGCTGTTCCATTGTGCGAGGACCGAGAATGGGTGAAGTGACCGCTCGTTGGTGCAGCAGCCAGGCAAGCGCGACATTCGCCGGTGTTTCACCAATCCGTGCGCACAGCCCCTCGTACGCTTCCAATTTGGGGCGGGACTTGATGACCTCTTGTTTCAAGTCGACGTCCGCTCGCCGACCAACGTTGTCGGCCTGCAGAACGCCGGCCAACAATCCCCGACCGAGCGGACTCCACGGGATCAGACCGATGCCGTAGGCTTCACAGGCAGGAATGACTTCCAATTCAATCGTACGTTCATTGAGGTTATAGAGACTTTGCTCCGACACCAGCCCCAAAAAGTGACGGCTGCGCGCGGCTTCCTGAGCCTGGGCCACGTGCCAACCGGCAAAATTGCTGCTGCCCACATAGACCACTTTGCCTTCCCTGACCAACTGCTCCATCGCTTGCCAGATTTCTTCCCATGGTGTTTCTCGATCGACATGATGCATTTGATACACATCGATCCAATCCGTCTTCAACCGTCGGAGACTGTCCTCGCACGCTCGCTTGATGTGTACGGCCGAGAGACGTGACTGATTGGGCCAGTCACCCATGCGGCCGTAGACCTTCGTGGCCAACACCACTTTGTCTCGGCGGTCTCCTCCTCGTGCGAACCAGCGGCCGATGATCTGCTCCGTCCATCCTTCACCGACCTTCCAGCCGTACACGTTTGCCGTGTCGAAAAAGTTGATACCGAGCTCCAAGGCTCGATCCATCAAGGCGAAGCTGTCCGCTTCGCTGGTCTGCGGCCCGAAATTCATCGTGCCGAGACAGAGCCGACTGACTTTCAGTCCTGAGCGACCGAGATGAACGTATTGCAAAAGGGCAACGCCTTATTCCGGAGCAATGTGGCCGGATAGAAGTCAGTACCCCCGGCCCGTACTCCCACCACGCCCCATTCGATCGAGTGGGAGCGCCTCATAACGTTGTTTCAGGTCCGGATGCTCATTGAGATAGCTTTTGACCGCCGCATCATCCGCAAATACCCCGGGGCTGCGTTTGCGATATTCATCGAGCGTCAAATCGTGCTTGGCGAGGAGCGCAGTGAGTTTAGTATTGATGTCCGCTCCCATTTGTCGCATTTGGTCCTGCGACGGACGCTGCCCCTCGCCATAGCCCGTTCCACCCTTGAAATAGTTCGTCATCATCTCACCGATCTCGATTCGTGCCTTGACGAATTGTTCCACTTCCGCCGGCTCGGCGGCATACCCGCTTCCCGCGAATAGAACCATGCTGAACGAGATAAGGCTAACGTGGCACCGAACATTCATGATCCCTCCTCTATCTCCGCGGCGTCGCTGTGCGCCGACGGAATACCATAGCGTTTGCATTTTTCCCACAGGGCCTTTCTGGACAATCCCAAGATTCTCGAGGCGTTCGTGCGGCTCCCGTCGGTGCGCTCCAATACGGAGACGATGTAGTCCTTCTCGAAACTTTCTCGTGCGGCGGCGAGCGAGGTCAAGGGCGAATCCTTCTTTTTTTTCCCTCCGGTCAACCCTTCGCTACAGAACCCGCAGGATTCTTGTTGGACATCCCCCAGGTAGGGGCAGGCTTGAAATCCACAGAGGTCGGCCGGTTGCACCGCGGCCCGATCTCGCCCCAGAGCCACAGACCGCTCGACCATGTTCTCCAATTCCCGCACATTTCCCGGGTACGAATAGCGAAGCAACAATTCACGCGCCTGCTGGGAAAAGCCACGCAGTTGCTTGTTCAGCTTGAGCGAGCATGCTTCGAGGACATGATCGGCGATCACCATAATGTCTTCTTGGCGTTGCCTGAGCGGTGGAACGACGATGGGTACGACGTTGAGTCGGTAAAAGAGGTCTTCGCGGAACCGGCCCCGAGCCACTTCTTTACGCAAATCTTTCTGTGTGGCACACACCAGCCGCACATCCGCTTCGATCGGCTCATTGCTCCCGAGCCGTTCGAAGGTACGCTCTTGCAGGACGCGCAAGAGTTTCACCTGCACCACAGGGGAGATTTCGCCGATTTCATCAAGGAACAAGGTTCCTTGATTCGCCATTTCGAATCGCCCGCGACGCTGACGCAGAGCACCCGTAAACGCGCCTTTCTCATGGCCGAAGAGTTCCGCTTCCAGCAACGTCTCCGGCAACGCGGCACAGCTGACTTTGATCAGCGGATACCCTTTTCGCGCGCTGTTCTGATGCAGCGCATTGGCGACAAGTTCCTTTCCGGTTCCGCTCTCCCCGACGATCAGGACGGTAGAATCGGTCTCAGCCACGAGCTTGATCTTATCCAGCACGGCGCGCATCTGACTGTTCGCCCCTAAAATACCGTTGAAGCAGAACTTGTCCTCCAGTTGGTGTTTGAGATCCTGATTCTCCCGACGGAGTGTGATCATGCTGCCGACCCGCTCAACGATCAGGAGCAATTCATCCATTTGGAACGGCTTCGTGATGTAATCAAACGCCCCCAATTTCATGGCTTCAACGGCTGTTTCTACCGATCCATGTGCGGTAATGACGAGCACCTCGGTCTGGGGCTCCTTGTCTTTTGCCGTCTGGAGCACAGTCAACCCGTCCACACCAGGTAACCGGAGATCGGTGATGACTAAATCAAATGTTTTCTCTCGGATCGCCTCGATCCCCTCCGTACCGGTCGGTACCGCTCGGACATCGCAGCCGACAGCCTCCAATGCGTCCATCATGGAAAGGCGCATCAAGGGCTCATCGTCGACCAGCAGAATGGTCAGCCCTTTCATGCTTCCTTCTCCGCAAAGGTACGCTCTCGTGACACGGGCAGGCACAGTGTGAAGGTCGTTCCCTTCCCGACTTCACTCTCGACCAAAATATTTCCGCCATGCCGTTCCATGATGCCGAGATTGACCGAGAGTCCCAGCCCCGTCCCTTCACCTTCTCCTTTGGTCGTAAAAAACGGGTCAAAGACCCGCGGGAGCACTGATGCAGGAATGCCGGAACCCGTATCATTCACCTCGACCCGGCAGATGCCCTCTGCCACGGATGTCCTGAGTGTCAGCACTCCGCCGTTTTTCATGGCTTGCACGGCGTTCAAGATCAAGTTCATCAAGACCTGTTCGATCATATGCCGATCAACCATGACGTTGGGCAAGCCATGGCCGGGGAATGTTTCCAAGCGAATCCGATTGGGAACAAAGAGATGGGTAGTCAGCCCCAGTACCTGGTCGACGATTCGGTTGATATCGGCGGGGCTGAATGCCGGTTCGTGCTGCTGTGAAAAGTCGAGCAACTGCCGAACGATCTTTTGAACACGTCGGACGCCATGTTCCATGGAAGCCCAGTATTCTTCTTGGCGTGCCGGGGAGAGGGACCCTTTTCGAAGATTGTAGAGACAATTGAGGATGCCCCCCAGTGGATTGTTGATTTCATGAGCCACCCCCGCCGCCAATTGACCGATTGAGGCCAGTTTTTCTGCATGACGAATCTGTCGCTCCAGCTTCTTCGTCTCCGTCATATCACGCGCGATGCCGAGCACTCCGAGGATTTTCCCGTCGGCCCCTTGAAGGGGAGAAACACTGACCATGACGGCACGCACTTCACCCAGTCGAGTCACCACTTCGACCTCGTACACCTGCTTGGCTCCGATATCCAATGTGCTCTTGAGACGCCGTCCCCGATGACGCCGTGACAGGAGCGAGAGATACGGCCGGCCGATCAAATCATCTTTGCGATACCCCCACGCATTGATCTTGCCGTTGACATAGGTGAACTGTTGATCCAAGTCGAGTGTATAGATGACGTCGTTGGCATTCTCGAGCAAATTTTCCAGGTATTGCTTGGTCTCTTCGATCTCTCTGGTGCGCGCTCGTACTTTGAATTCGAGATCTTCTCGGTATGATTGCAGTTGGCGCTCGAGCTTTTTCCGATCGGTAATATCGCGAAGCTGTACCATCACCAGCACTGGTTCGGTCCCCCCCACGCGGATCAGGTCCATTTCCACCGGAATCTCATGGCGATCGGCGTCGTACACGGTCATTTCCTGAGTGGCGACCTGCCGTTGCTCCGTACTGACATCGCACAACCAGTCCGTAAAATTCCGGTGGTGCGCGTCCGGCACGATATCGAGAAAGTTTTTTCCGACGATCTCCGAGTCGGCATAGCCGAGCACCCGCTCTTCCCGTTCATTGACGGCGACAACGGACCCCGTTTCACTCACCATAAAAACAGAATCCGCCACGAAGTCGAACAAGGCCTTGTAGCGGGCTTGCGAGACCGTCAGTTGCTGTGTCCGTTCCGACACCGCCTGCTCCAATCCGACGGTATACCGCTGTATCTCCCGCTCCAACCGACGCCGTTCGGTCACATCTCGAACGAACGCACGCGAGTGAATCAGCCCGCCCCGCTCTTGATCGAACAGCGCCGTCCCATGAACCTCCACATCCATCACCCGTCCATCCTTGGCCAACAGCACCGTCTCCATCGAGCTTTGGCCGTGTGAAACGAGCCGCTCCAGAAAATGCAATATGTTCAATTCCTGTCCGGCGGCAGCACACTCCCATAGCTTCATGCCTAACATTTCGTCGGAGGTATACCCGAATTTGTCGAGGCCGGTCTTATTGACGTGCACCAGTCGGCCGCCCCGATCCAGTTGACAGATCATTTCCGGAGCATGCTCGATCAGATCTCGATATTTTTCCTCCAACTGCCGGACCTCCGTCATTCGTTGCTCCAGCTGCCCGAACGAACGTTGCAGATTGGACGCCATCTGATTGAAGGCCTGGGCAAGCCCTTCGATTTCGTCGCCGGTCTTCAACTCCACCCGCTGCTCCAAATGACCGCTCCCGATCTGCTGCACTCCGTCATGTAAGAGTCGAATCGGACGCGCGATCCGGCGGGCGACGACGACTCCGATTCCTCCAAGTCCTATCAGCACCACCGAGCCGAACAACAGCATCTTGGTCATCAGCTCACCCAGCGGAGCGAACGTTTCCGCCGCATCCTGACGCACCAGGGTCATCCACCGTTTTCCCCCGAGACTGCCTTTCGCCAGTTGTTCAGAAAACCGCACCGGCGCAAACCCGATCAGGGCGTGTTTGTTTCCGTGCGAATCGTCGACGGCCACTGTCCATCCTGATTTCGTAGCCCCCAGCGTACCGAGCAATTCGGCATCGATCGAGTGCGCCTCCGGTCCAAGGACCGGGCAAATCACCACACCCCCGTCCGAGGCGAACAGCATGGCATGGCCTGTCACGCCGAAGGAGCCCTCCGCAATGGACTGAAACAATGTGTCACGCCGAAGCAGAATCGTCACAGCTCCGATCACAGCCTGACGTCGATCATCCAGAATCGGAGCAGCCACCACGACCACGTGGGTCCCGAAGGATGGGTCGAAGGCGATTTCGCTCACATACGGGTGCTGACTGTCGCCTTGTATCACCGCCTGCCACCAGGCGGTCTTCGCATAGGAATACTCCACTTGAGGAATCGAACTGACGACCAAGGCCCCCTGTCCGTCGGTGACCAAAATGCCGATATAGTCCGACTTTCGAATTTCATGCCATCGGATCAGGTAGTTGGTTACGATTCGATTGACGAAGTGCGGAAATTCGCTCCGCTTGTCGCGCTGCCCCCACCGCTGTTGCCAGTCCTTGATGATTTCGGAAATACTCTGAGCGTCTTTGCCCTCGTACGTTCGGTTGGCCTCCGACACTGCGGTGCGCAGGAAGGGTGTTGTCGCGAGTTGTTGGGCTTCGTTCATACCTTGAGTAATGTGTATTTCGATCCGACGGGCTGCTTCGACGGCCACTTCTTTGAAATTCGCTCCCGTCGACTCTCGCAAGGCGCGTCGCTCCTCGACATAGATGAGGGCAAGCAGGAGAGTAAGGGGCAAGAGACCGACCATCACGATCGCTGCGATGATCTTCTGCTGGAGGCTGTAAGACCGGCTCCAGAGTGCCATGGCTACACCACAGAACGTGAAAGCGGTGTTTCTTTGTGAGAAAGCGCTCGCGTCGTAAGTCGATGATGGGGCGCTCAACGCTCATCACCGACGGTACGGGACAGACAAGCCCCGCGCACCGCTCTATTCCATCATTCGCTCAGCCGCGTTTCAAGAGTCGACCCGACGTTCCTGGCCATAAGAGCACGAGTGGGCTGGCAACGAATATCGATGAATAGGTGCCGAAAATCACACCCCAAAGCAGCGCAAGCGAAAAATCATGCAGAACTTCTCCGCCGGCCACGGTCAGGGGAATGAGGACAATCACGACCGTCAAACTGGTCACAATCGTGCGGCTCAACACCTGATTGATGGCGCTGTTGATCGTCGTTTCTTCATTCTCGCGTCGACGCAACTTGAGATTCTCCCTGATCCGGTCGAACACGACGACGGTATCGGTTAAGGAATAGCCGGCCAGCGTCAACAGCGCCGTCACGATCAGGAGGGTAATTTCTTTGTCTAAGAGATAGAACGCCCCGATCACGGCCAAGACGTCATGGAATGTCGCCAACGCAGCCGCTACACCGAACCGGAGTTCGAATCGTGCCGCAATGTACAGGATAATACCCGCGAATGAAACGACGACGGCCACGAGCGCATCCTCTTGAAGCTTCTTGCCGATGGTCGGCCCGATCTCGGTCGTTGAGTCCACCACGAACTTGTTGTTCGGAAACTCTTTGGTGAAGATTCCCACGACACGTTCCGCCGTCTTTTCTTCGATCGTCGTTGAAGCCTTCACTCGAATGAGGAGCTTGTTGTCCTGTCCGAATTCCTGCAGTTCCACATCACTCAGGCCGTTGGTCTCCAGGGCTTTACGGGCTTCATCGATCCGAACAGGCTGCTCGAACTTGAGTTGGACGGCTGTCCCTCCGGCAAAGTCGATGCCGAGATTCGCGGCACCCCGCGCAATCTGGACAAGCGCGATGAGCCCGAGCAAGACCATGATCCCTGAAAAGAGAACGGAGTACTTGCGCTTGCCTATGAAATCAATGTTGGTCTTCCCGAGAATCTCTAACATGCGAGCTCCCTTTTGATAACCCTGAGTCTCCCCCTGATGGCTGATCGCTGACGGCTTCATCGTTAGATGCTCAATACCTCGACTCGTTGTCGATGATACAACAGATCAAAAATCACTTTTGTCCCGACCAACGCCGTGAAGAGGTTGATGGCGATGCCCAGGCACAATGTCACGGCAAAACCTTTGATCGGCCCGGTTCCGAACAAAAACAGAGCAACCCCGGTGATCAACGTCGTGACGTGCGAGTCGACGATCGTCAGGAACGCTTTGTCGTAACCCGCGTCGATTGCCGATCGTACGGCTTTTCCACCACGGATTTCTTCACGAATGCGCTCGAAAATCAAGACGTTCGAATCGACACCCATGCCGATCGTCAGCACGATCCCGGCGATTCCAGGCAGAGTCAACGTGGCGGTCAGAGCGGACAGCGCGCCCATCAGACACACGAGATTCAACACCAGGGCAAAGTCCGCGATCAGCCCGGACAGACGGTAATACACGATCATGAAGATCACCACCATGATCCCGGCGATAAGAGTCGCTCTGACCCCCTTATCGATAGAATCCTGGCCGAGGGACGGACCGACCGTCAGATCCTGCACGATCTTCAGCGGGGCCGGCAGAGCACCCGCCCGCAGAACAATCGCCAAATCATTGGCCTCCTGCGTGGTGAAGGTCCCGGTAATCTGCGCACGTCCCCCTGAAATACGTTCTTGGATGACCGGCGCCGAATAGATCGTGTTATCGAGAACGACGGCCATACGTTTCTTGACGTTCTCGGCCGTAATCCGTTCGAATTCCTGCCCTCCTTTGGCGTCGAACGTGATGGACACATACGAATCATTGAATTGACCGATGGCGACCCGCGCATCGCTCAGCACATCGCCGGTCAGCATGACCCGTTTTTTGACCACGTAAGGAATGCGATATTCGAGGCCGGTATCCTTATCGATCATTCGCTCGAATAAAATTTGGTCCGCTTCCGGCAACTGGCCCGCAAATTGCTGAAGCACTTCCGCTTCCTTGTCCTTCGGAACACGCGCAGGCAAATCGAGTCGGATGTCTTCGTCCAACATCTTGAACTCGAGCAGCGCCGTCTCCTTGATCAGATCCTTGGCGCGTTTCGGATCCTTGACTCCGGGCAGCTGGACAACGATCTGCTTCAACCCTTGCCGCTGAACGATCGGCTCTGCGACGCCGAACTGATCGATCCGATTTCTGATGGTTTCCAGAGCTTGGTTGATGGCGGAGTCCTTAATTCTCTTGGATTCCACATCACGAAGCTCCCACACCACCGTATTCGTCGCCCCCCCTGACTCCTTGCCTATAAAAATGGGGAAGTTATCGATCAACTTTTGAGCCGGATCTTTGGCATCGGGATTCTGCAGCTGAATCGTGATTTGATCGTGCCCGGTTCTCTTGACCGAGTCGACTGCGATCTTCTTCTCGGCGATGAGGTCCTGCAGCGCAGTCATAGAACGGTCGACCGCGATTTCCACGGCACGGTCCTCATCCACTTCCAAGACCATGTGGATACCGCCCTGCAAATCCAGCCCTAACGTAATTCCCTTGTTCGGGAGAATTCCTTTCGCCCAACTCGGCAAGCTCTGATACACCGGCTGATAAGACGGCAGAAAGGCCACGACCGATGCCACAATGACCAGCGTTAATAACCATAGCCGCCCGCTTACTTTTTTCATGTCGTCTGCGACCCCTTATCCCATTGACTAGGACTCTTTTTCTTTGTCTTCATCCTCTGCGCGTATGCGCGCAATATTCTCGCGCTGCATTTTGATCTTGGTATTATCGGCAATCTGCAGCGTCACGGTCTCTTTTCCCATGTTGGTGATGGTGCCCCAGATCCCCGACGTCGTGACCACCTTGTCGCCCTTCTTCACCGCGTCCAACAACGACTGCTGTTGCTTTTGCTTCTTCTGTTGAGGCCGAATCAGAAGAAAATAAAAAATGATAAAGATCAAGAGGAACGGAATCAGGGATAGGATTCCGCCCGCCCCTCCGCTGGCGGGTGAGCCGCCTCCCCCCGTCTCCTGAGCCCATGCAATCGATTCCATCAACATCGAGCAAATCCCCTCCTTTTATGTATGACCGTTCCCTTGCAAATGTCCGCACGGTTCTTGACTCTCCGTTGAACCGGCCATCACCGCCTGTCGGTTGTGGCGGCGATAAAATGCTTCCCGAAACTCAAGAAACGTTCCCTCCGCCAGGGCTTCTCGTATTCGACGCATCAAGTCGGAGAAATACCATAAGTTATGAATCGTGTTGAGCCGTGCTCCCAGCATTTCTTTGACCATGAACAAGTGGTGCAAATAGGCCCGTGAGTATCGACGGCATACCGGACAGGCGCATTCAGGATCGATCGGCCGTTCATCCTCAGCATACTGAGCTTGCTTGATGACGACCCGACCGGTTGTCGTAAACAGCGAGCCTGTTCTGCCATGACGCGAGGGAACGACGCAATCGAAGAGATCGATGCCGCGGGCCACCCCTTCAAGCAAATCTTCCGGATGTCCGACCCCCATGAGATACCGAGGTTTTGTCTCCGGCAACTCCGGAACCGTCACATCGAGCATCGCATACATGTCGGTTTTACCTTCTCCGACCGACAACCCGCCGATCGCATAGCCATCGAACCCCAATCTCACTATCTCCCTCGCCGAGGCTATTCGCAGGTCCGCTTCCAACCCACCCTGTACGATGCCAAACAAGGCCTGATCCGTTCGTCGCTTGGTCGCCTGACAGCGCTCAGCCCAGAGCTGAGTTCTGCGCACACTTTCCCGGATAATCTCTCGATCGGCAGGCAATGCCACGCATTGATCGAGCACCATGATGATATCGGCTCCCAACGCCTCTTCGATTTCTATGGCCTTTTCCGGCGTAATGAAGTGTGTCGCCCCATCGATGTGCGATTGAAACATGACGCCCTCGTCGGTGATCTCGCACAATTTCGCTAAACTGAAAATCTGAAACCCACCGCTGTCGGTGAGGATCGCTCCGGGCCAGCCGGTGAAGGCATGAAGCCCCCCCATGTCAGCCACAATTTTATGACCGGGGCGCAAGTACAGGTGATAGGCATTATTGAGGATGAGTCGAAACTCCAGACGCTGCAGATCCTCCGGCTCAAGCCCCTTGACTGGTCCCAACGAGCCTACCGGCATAAAGGCCGGTGTGTCGATCGCTGCATGACCGGTCGTGAGCAGACCGATGCGGCCTTTGGAGTGCCGGTCTGATTGGTGAACTTGGTACTGCATCATCTTTTATGGGGTCCGACCGCTACATATGCTCGGGCGCCGAGATGCCGAGCACGTTGAGTCCGTTTCTCAGAACGTGCTGGACCGCCCCCATCAAGACCAGTCGCGCCGCAGTCCGTTTGGGCGTCAGGACTTCGACGGAAGCCGACTCGGCATGCTCCTGATCGGTCGCTGGAGGCAACACGCGGTGCTTGTTATAAAACGTATGCAGCTGCGCCGCCAATTGTTGGAGATAATACGTCACTCGATGCGGCTCAAAGGCCAACGCGCTGGCTTGAATCATTTCAGGGTAGGCGGAAAGTTTTTTGATCAACCCTAATTCATCGGGATCAGTCAACACAGTCAGGTCCGTCTCCGCTGCGGACGGACGGGCCATTCCCCTTTCGGAAGCCACACGCCAGAGACTGCAGATCCTCGCATGGGCATATTGGACGTAGTACACCGGATTGTCGGCGGACCGTTGCTTCGCCAACTCCAGATCGAACTCCAGATGAGTCTTGGAATCCCGCATCAAAAAATAGAACTTGGCGGCATCGGCTCCGACCTCATCGATGACTTCCCGCATCGTAATGAATTCCCCGGTCCGCTTGGACATCTTCACTTCCACTTCATTCCTCAACAGCTTCACCAACTGGACCAGCACGACTTGGAGACGATCTTTTGGATGTCCATAGGCCTGCATGACGGCTTGCATGCGTGGAATATACCCATGGTGGTCGGCACCGAAGACATCGATCAACAGATCATAGCCACGCCTCAGCTTGTCATAGTGATAGGCGATATCGGAGGCTAAGTACGTATACTCCCCGTCTTGCTTCTTGACGACACGGTCTTTTTCGTCGCCGTACACGGACGCCCGAAACCACCACGCACCATCCTGTTGAAACAGGAGTTCGCGGGCTTTCAATTCATCCAGAGCCCGCTCGATGGCTTTGGACTCTAGAAGCGACGCTTCGCTGAACCAGGATTGGATCTCGATACCAAATGACCGGAGGTCGTCACGGATCAGTCCTAGCAGTTTCTGATAGGCAAGTGATCGGCAGCGAGCCTCAAGGTCGGCAGGAGTCAGTTCACCGGCTACGAGGTCGAGTTGCTCCTTGAGCTGTTGCGCCACAGATGTGATGTACGAGCCATGATAGCCGTCCTCAGGAAACTCGACAGACCGCCCCGACAACTCTTGGTAACGGGCATAAACAGATGCCCCCAACAATTTCATCTGTCGTCCTGCGTCGTTGACATAGTACTCGCCTACGGCATCGTATCCGATCGCATTCAGTAATCGGACAACTGCGTGCCCGACCGCCGCCCCCCTGCCATGGCCGACATGCAACGGACCGGTCGGATTTGCACTTACATACTCAACCAATACTCGACGACCGGTCCCGATAGCTGCCTGGCCATAGCGACCCCCCTGTAACTCGATTTCACGGAGAACCTCCTGCCAGAGAGCCGGTTTCACCGTAAGATTCAAGAAACCGGGACGGACGATTTCCACACGATCAAACAGCTGCTCTTTCTGAGGAAGATTTTCGACGATGATTTGGGCGATATCATGAGGCGCCTTGTGCTCAGAGGAGGCCAAAGACATGGCGACTGTGTTAGCCAAGTCACCCCACTCTGGACGCTTAGGCGCATCCAGCGTGAGAGGGGGCCATACGTCCGTTTTCAATTGCCCCTTCTGCTTGGCTCCATTGAGGGCAGTGAGCAGTGCGGTAGTTACCTTTGCTTGCACGATACCTTGCGACAAAACGATTCTCCTAAGTCCCTACGAATGAAGGGAAAAACAACGGAGCACTCTAACATTATGAAGCAGCGAGAGACAAGGCGGTTCATCTGGAATTACGAGGGTTTGCACTGCTCTTCCTCCATCGCAAGTCCCGATGCCATCTGAATCTCTTCGATCGGCACTTTAAGACAGGGTTTCTCCGCGCACCTTTTAACTGTTTCCCACGACTCGCAAATACAGGGTGCCCCACGCAAGATCGTCACATGGCGACCATGTGATGCCCACCGCTGCGGGTCTGTTGGACCGAATAAGGCAATAGTCGGTACACCCAACAAAGCGGACAAATGGGTCACACCCGAATCATGACCGATATAGAACGTGACCTGCGCAAGTACTCCCGCAAGCTGGGAAAGATCAAGGTTTCTGAGAACAAGAGGTGGCTTACTCATAAACTGCAGTGCATGGCCAACGGCATCTTGATCCGCTGGTCCCTCCAAGATCAGCGGGCACACCCCTCCTCGCCGCAACTGTTCAATCAGCGAGGCCATTCTTCTGGGTTCAAGGCATTTATGAACGCTTCCACTCCCCGGATGTACAAGGGCCAGCGATCGATCGCGTGAGATCCTCAGCGCCTCAAGATAGTCTTTACCCTGCTCCAAGAGATGGGGAGGAACTTGTACCGTTCTCTCCGATGAAATATCTCCCGCCGTTTCACCCAGCGTCTCAAGAAAGCGGTTGCTCTGATGCCTCGCCCGTAATACCGGAGAAAATGGCGACTGAATCTGAACCCACGCTATGCAGAATTTTTGAAATAAGAAACCAAGGGCGCCGTCTTTGTCTTCCGTCCAGACCACAGCCGCATCACATCGGTTCAACCATGATTGTAATTCTTCCGTGATTGATACCGTGTCTGAAAACAATCCTAGACACGCTTGCCCTTCCAATGGAATCCAATCGTCAATCACTCCACATTCCGATAGTAGTCGGCCCACGGCTGCAGCAGCTATGAGTACGGTCTCATGCTGAGAAAACTTCCTGCTTAGGTTCCTTATCGCTGGAACAGCCAGCAGGACATCCCCAAGCGCACCGGGATGAACAATAAGGATAGTGCGTTTCACTTGTCTCCTCAAACACTATGATCCGAGACCCGTATCAGCATCGTGCACTGATCGAGCCTGTTCCAAATCGGATGGCGTATTGACATTGAACATGGAACGCCCATCGTGGTCGATTTGCCTGATCTCCCCTTCGGCAATCACGCGTACGCGAAGAGCGGGGTGATCTATCATGCTGTAAATCTTCTTATTGTGGAGGGTGATCATTTCCTCAATAACGGGAAGGCAGCCTCGGCCATACACCGCATGGGCTGGCTGCAGACGAGTCGCCCAACGACAGATGACAATATCAGCTTGGTCTTTCAGCCGAACCATATACCGAACGACATCCGGGTTCAGGAACGGCATATCGCAGGCCGTGAGGAAAACATGTTGGGTCTTCGCCAAACGAAGACCCGTGTACAATCCCCCAAGGCTTCCACAGTCCGGAATAAGATCCCGGACCACCGGTACGTCTGCTTGGAACGACGGACTGTCTTGAGCAATGACGACACATACATGCTCGAACAAATCACGGAGAACAGCGCAGCTCCGCTCAAAGAGGGTCCGCTGACCGACAAGGATAAATCGCTTGTCTTCTCCCATCCTCCTGCTCTTTCCACCGGCCAGCAGTACGCCCGTCACATCAGCAATCATGAACGTATGACTTCTTTGAAAAAAAAGAGGGGGTAGGTCTCCCCACCCCCTCTATCTCTTGACTGCGCCTGAAGCGTGTCGCTAAGAAATGCTACAGCGTCTTACCTTTTTTCTTATTGGCACGACGAGTCAAAACCCATCCTTCCAGCAACACAACTCCGACGGCAATGACCGCCGGATAGATATATGTCTCACGGGGAATCGGTGGATTCATGAATGTATAAAAGAATGCGGAGACCGCCATCTTTCGTCCAGCATCGCCATTATGACCATCCCATGCGAAGAACACGGTCGGAATGTATTGTCCTACTTCGAAGAAGGTATCTTCGTCATAATCTTGGTCCTTCTTATTCCCCAGCGGACGTTGGATCATCACATACCAGCGACCATCCTTCCATTCGCCCTTTAAGAGCTTCATACTCTCTTCATAGTTATCGCGTTCTTCGAAATCCTTATCCCAGCCTGTACCTTTGAACGCCCTGAGAGATCCGTCGGCCTCCCACTTGACGATATCAACCGGGAATTGGTCGTTCGTCCCGAACAGATAGCGAGGCTTGATTGGAGCCGGCAGCTCCTTCCATTTCACAGCAGTTTCAATAGCGATCGCATCGTTGTACACCGTGTAGTTATTTTGGTGCGCTGCGATCGACCCTTCCTCACCAGTCTTTGGATCCTGCTCTTTGACATCAATATTGACTTGAGTCGGG
Source organism: Nitrospira sp. (assembly GCA_024998685.1). Classification (GTDB taxonomy): domain Bacteria; phylum Nitrospirota; class Nitrospiria; order Nitrospirales; family Nitrospiraceae; genus Nitrospira_D. The sequence goes on along the minus strand of JACOEH010000017.1, from coordinate 38,243 downwards.
GCCCATGGAAGTTTGCCTTCAGCCACACTCTTCGTTCGGTCATCCCACTCGAGAAGATAGACGATTGATTTATCGTTGTAGAGCGACCGCACCCAGATGTCGTCAATTCGATTCACAAAGTTTCTCGGCTTGTGGGTAATCTGCCCACCCATAGCCACGTAACGCTTCGGAGCTTTTTGCCAGGCCTCATGTCCGATGTCGGTCGGGATTTCTCCTTCGACCATATCGGAGGGAATCACGAAATTGATCTTCGGCTTGTCAGTCAGTGGGTCGATCGGAAGCGGATTGCCCAGCGCATCCCTTTCACAGAGAGAATTCACAAAGTTCGCGATATCCCATCGTTCATCCACCGTCGTGTTATCCGCAAACGAGGGCATCGGAGTACCGTTGACCCCTGTCGAAAAGGTTCTGAAGATGTTGCCCACATTATATGGATCCTGACGGCTACCACGGAAGTTCCAGCACTTGTGCCAATCGGCCGGCTGGATCGAAAATCCCCAATCGTCTTTCAAATTAAAAGCATTCCCATCACCGCGCCCTTCCATGCCGTGACATTCGACACACTTCTTCTCGACGACGAGTTCGGAACCGCGCTTTTTGCTTTCATCGGTTGCCGGTTTGGCCTTGAGTTCAGCCAACTGTAATACCGTTTGAGTTTCAGTCTGTTTATCCGTAAATTTCCGATCCTTGACCAGTTGAGTGGTGACAAAGGACAACACCTGAAGGCGCTGTTCTTCAGTCAGAATACCTTCCCAAGGTGGCATGGCAGAGCCTGGAAGCCCATGAGTAACCGTCTCAAAAAGATCATTTTGACCAGGGACAGGTTTTTTAGCGTCAAACAATGGAAGTTCGCCGCTCGCAGTGTGGCGAATTTTAAAAGTCCCTTGATTGAAATTCCGCGGGCGAGGCCAGAGTCGATCAGCTCCAGGTCCGTCTCCGGCTCCATCCACTCCATGACACCACACACACTTGGTGAAATAGACTCGCTTTCCCGCTTCAATCATTTCTGCCGACGGTTCAGGAGCGAGATCCCCCTTCTTAAAACCTTCAGGGAGCCCTTGCGCTGAAACAATCGAATAGCCTGCACTAGACACCAGAACGACTCCGAAGGCAGCAGCCGCTATGATTCCGGCCTTCTGAGTTATGCTGTCCATCATGTTTAGCCTCATCTTCATTATTTCTTATGTCGGGTTTGGCATTCCTTAAGAGTATGGCGACTAATCCCAGGTCCGTGGATAGTAGCCGGTGTGCCAATATTCGAACAAAATTACTTTCCAAATTTCATCAACCGTTAAATGTTGTTCCCAGGGCGGCATAACTGAGGCCCATGGAAATCCTTCGTTGGGCAACCCAATACCACCCTTGGAAACGCGCCAAAATATAAAGGTTTCTTGCAGCTGGGCAATAGTACCTGGGTCGGTGAAGTTTGCAGGTATCGGGTTGAAAGCGAAGGCATGTAGTCCGCGGCCGTTCAGGTTATCGCCATGACAGAAATGACAATTCTGGAAGAATATCTCTCCGCCTTCACGTACATACTTCAGGTAGCCTTGATTTTTGTCATCCCACGGATTGGCATTGGGCTTCATCAACCGACCCATACCTTGCTCGACGATATTCGCGTTCGTGAAATCTTGATCGTATTTTCCTTCTGGATTGACTCGATATGGATTTTGCGAAGTCTGTAATGTATAGGTCTTACCATGGACCTTTGTGCTGGCCGGTGGTGCCGGGTGAACCGTTCTTAACTCGATGGGTTCTTCGGACTTCGGCATCATTGCGTTGTAAGAGAATCCACCGATAAGAATTGGAAGAAGTACCAGATACATGTAACGCAAAAGCTTATTCATCCCGGTCTGTGCGTCCAGTACGTTCATAATGGGCTGTTTGAATTTTTTCCAATCTTCCTCACTAGCCGAAACCCACATGAAGACCGCGACGAGAGACACGGTGCCATACATGGCGCGGACGCTGAAGGGGATCGGTGGATAGACGCGATATTTCAGATAAAGCAGTATGAATGCCCAGAAGCCGATTCCCTGCCAAAAACGAGAAAGCGGCATGCCCATAGCGCTCATCATATAGCTCAGTCCTGCAAAGCCGGCGACGAAACAGGTAAGCTCAAAAAGCATCTGCATCGGCATATAGCCTTCGACTAAACGTACAGTGCTCGAAGGGATGACATTGAAGATCATCCCTGCAAGCAGGAGAAGTCCCGCTACTCCAATCAGTGCACCGAGAGACATTAACGCTTTCATTGGAAAACTCCCTTTACTCTCTGCGTAACAGGCAGCTGGAGGCTATGAAATCTTTGGTGGCGGCGCTCCGGCCTTCACCTGCGACAAATAATCGACAATCTTTTTCAACGCACCCGCGCTCAACTTTTGCCCAAAGACTTTCGGCATCGTATTATCCGGGAAAGGCTTTACAACATAGGCGCTGGGATCCACAATAGATTCCATAATGTATTCGGCAGGTGATTTTGCCGTGCCCTTATACGTAGGGTCCTTTATGCGTTGGGCAGCAGTTGTGCCCTCTTCAAGTTTGGGACCAATGGTACCCATGGCTCCAGGGATTCCCGGAATCGTATGGCATGACACGCACTGTGCTTTAGCAAAAATCTGATCGACCGGTTCCGACCCATCAGCCATCAACGAAGTAGCTCCTGCGGGCTTATCCTCGGCCATCTTAGGACGATCGGCTTCCGGGATGAACTTTTCGTATGACTTTACGATCTCTTCAAAGGGGGGAGGCTCTATTCCCTCACGCACATACATCCATGTGTCTACAGCTGCAAGCTCTTGAAGACTGAGTGAAATCGGCGGTTTATGAATAGCAGGCATCGGACTTTGCTTGTCATTCGTCCCCTTCACGCCATACCCTGAAACCACATAACAGCTCGGACAAGCATGCGATTCCGCAATGTACTCTTGTGAGTTTTCTGCAGTTCCAGAGCCAGCGAAAGCTTCCTTGACTTCGTATTCACGCTTGGATGGGTTACCTTTGGAGTATTTGGGATCATCCAACCGCTCCTTCCCCCGAGTGGGAAGTCCCAATAGGTTAGGTGCCCGCTCCCCGAGCATGCCCGCATGGAATGCGTGGCAGAGGGGACATTGCCCCTTGCCGATTGCGCCCTGTTCCTTGTTTTTCCCGACACCTCCAAAGATAATCTTCTCACCTTCATCAGCCAGCTGTTGCGGAGACATCGAATCCCACGTTTTCTTCTCTTCTACGGGCGGAAACCCACCTTCGACCTGCGGAAGCCAGTTCCCATAGCCCGAAAGGAATGCGGCCACGAAAAACATAAACCCGCCGACCTTCAACATTGCACTGAGATTGGTAAAGTACAACGCCATGACGAAGGTCGTCACCGTAATCGTCACAAGAGACACCGGCAGCAAACGGCTTTCGCCATAAAAATTCGTTTTGTAATTGACGATTGCCATGAACAAAAAGAAGCAAGAAACAATCCCGATGAATGTCTTGAACACCGCGCGCTTTTTTGCAGCAGGATCGCTGATAGACACCTGAAAATAGACCATCAGACCTGCAAGGATGGCCAAAGCCATCCAACTTGACGAGAGCGTTTCAGCAATCAAGTTACCCAAGGTCCTGACCTCCTACAGCTACAGCGAGGGAAGAGAACTTCCCTCGCCATTTGAGCAAACTTTAATAAACATTAATTAGCGACCAGCAGCGGGAGCCGGTTGCGGGACACCACCCGGAATACCTGCCTTTGCCTCGACCGGAACCTTTTTCGCCGACAAGCTGCCCATCCAGAAGACGAAAAGGATACTGATCCAGAAAAACAGCACATTGAAAGAAATCATGTTAGCGGCGAATCCCACCGTATGAGTATAGGCCCAAGGGGAGTTATCCCGCATGATTTCATTAACGTGCCAGAACAGGCGAACGGAAGAGCGGATATAGCCCATTAATGCCATCATCCAGGTGAACGCGGTCGCCAACATGATGAGGGCATACTGTGAGCGGACGGAAATCTTGCCCCACTCAATCGGCCCCATTTGCTTTGCCCCTCTCATCATCACACTGTTCAGCGCGAACATAAAGAAGAGACATGACAAAGTCGTCGCCACTTGCGGGACAGACAAACCGACCCGCACGTTCGCCGGAATATAATACCCGTAAATTGCGAGCCAGATGATGTTGATGTACGCGCAGGCGAAGAATACGCCCATGAAGATGTTTCCGAACTTCGCCCATGATACCGTCGAGACTTTATTGCCTCGCATGTACCAGATGAAGCTCAACACTGTGGTCGTAATCATCACATTGATGCCGCCATTCTTGGCGGACATAACTCCAAAGTTACCCAGCACCGGATGCTGCTGTCCTCCCATGGCCTTCAATTCAGCCGGTGTCATAACCATGGTGTGCGGTGTAATAAAAACCAAAAATCCGCAGATGAGCAGAAACACGAGATACTTAATATATCGTTGATACTTCTCCGCACCACGCATGCGGCCCATTGCCTGCCAGAGGTAGTAGTTGGAGCTTAAGAAAAGAATTCCGATCATCGTAGCCTGAATAATAAATAGCCAGGCCAGCAATCCGCCCATCAACGTGATCCCCATCTGCTGGCGGTATGCATACACTTCACGCATGAGCCAATAGCCGGCAAAAGGGAGCGGAATCAAGAAGGCCACGCCAAGCGCCATTGCGATGTAACCCATCCAATCGTAGTGTGCGCGGTCTTCATCGGTCTTCGCTGCCAGGAACTTATACGCGGCGTAAGCGGCGACCACTCCACCGCCAAACGCCATATTCCCCAGGATGCGATGAAGATTGAGCGGGTTCCACAAAGCGGTATGGATCACATGCCAGATATTTCCAAGGTATCGACCCTGCTCATCGACACCGGCTGGCGACATCATGAATCCAATCCAAGAATTCGCCAGGAACATAAGCAGCGTGCCGATGATATTCAAGACCACCGACATACTCAGATGAATCCATTTCAGAAAACCTTCCTTCATCTTGTCCCAGCCATAATAATAGATATAGAGAGTTCCGCTCTCAGCCACAAACATCAACGCATAGATGTGCATGACTGGACGGAATATGCTGGATAGATACCCGAAGAACGCCGGGTACAGAGTCAGAAACGTAAATATCAGAATGCCACCAAGAATGGCCGTGAGGGAGTAGGCCGTGAGACTGATCTTAATAAAATCATAGGCCAGTTGATCGTAACGCTTAGCAAGCGCCTTGTCCTTGGTCACGACGCCCATAAATTCAATGATCATGCAGAAAATCGGGACCGCCAACACGAAGCTGCCATAATAAAGATGCTGTTGGTTGGCAAACCAGATCAAGACACGACTTTCGAAGTTGTATCGTGGATAGTCCTTGGGGCCATCCGTGGTCTTAGGAGCGGGAGCGCCGACTACGATACCCTCCGTCTTGTAATAAACATCCCGGCCTTTCTCAACTTTATCTCCATCCTTCTTCGCCGTATCGCCAGCAGGAGCCTCTTCACCGATAGCCGGCGAAGGTAGAGCTATGACGATTGGGAGCAGAAGGAGGCCGACCATCATGCAGAGCGCCATGATCGAAAACACGCGCTTGCCCGTTAATGGAGCCATGGAATACCTCCCTAGATACGCTTCCGTTAAAAGTTACAACCTGACCAGATGACCCGACTACTACCCTCCACCTCGCAGACTTACTTGCGGAACAGGTACCAGTAGTCGAGCCCCTGCATATCCATTAAATAATGGTCAACAAACGTAAAATAGCCGACAGCAATAACAAGAGAGACAATCACTGCAATGACAGGATTATTCAACGCACTCATTTCGCTCTTCTCCTCTGCTTACCTGGCCATCTGTTGATTGAACTGCGAACCAGAGCCCTGTGGTTTAGGCGAGATTCACGATCTCAGCAGGGACATTGGATTCCAGCAAACCAGTAGAAAAACCATAGTCCGACGGCACAGGTGATGTAAAAAATCATCTTGCCGATTTTTATCTTTATTTCGCTGTCAGGTGTAGCCGTTGCCATCGTCCCATTACTCCTGTTTCAAGAAATAGAATATAGAATCATGAGACATCCAAAAAATACAGTTTCTTGACAGACATCCCATCCTGTGTTATCAAATTTTGTCGCTTGCGGGCTAATCAAATAGGAGAACCCGTGACAAAAAACTCAAAAGTGTTTGACATTATAGTTTTGGCCGGAATGGTTGTCAATATCATTTTGGCCGTGTTTTTGATTCTCTACTACTTTGATTTTCTGTAAACTCATCCCGTTTTCTTCTTTCCCTCTTCATTCATTCCGGTCTCCGAAACTGCACAGCGAAACCCGATGGTCTCATCTCGAAAATCCGGCATCATCTTGCTTCGACTAGTGATTCGAATATCTCCTCCGGTCGTCGTATAACCTCCGCCACGAAGCACTCGATAGGTACCATACTCAGGACTCGGTGGGTTCTGTTCAGACGAACTCTTGTAGTATGTTTCATCATACCAATCGTTTACCCACTCGATGACGTTGCCCGCTCCGTCCATCACTCCATAAGGGCTTTTGTCAGCCTGAAAACTTCCCACAGAGGCCGATACCTCATACCCATCCTGCACTCGGGCCCAGTTGGCGCCATTGGCCTGTTCTTTGTTCCCCCATGGCCAGAGCCTTCCGTCACTACCCCGCATCGCCTTTTCCCATTCCGCTTCCGTCGGAAGTCGCTTCCCCTTCCAGCGGCAATACTCCGTCGCATCATCCCACGACACATAGACGACCGGCTGATTTGTTCCTTTCGTCTTTCCACCGCTCTTGGCGTAACGCGCAGGTAATCCTGGCTTCCGATGGCCGGTCGCCAGGACGAACTGCTGATAGTGATGATTCGTCACTTCATACCGATCGATAGAAAACGCATCCAAGTAGATGGTTCTCTGTGGTTGCTCATCGAACCCTCCGCCCTCAGTTCCACGAATGAACGGCCCCGCCGGAATCGTCACCATCTCATCCTGAATAGGCTCCTCTCCAGAAGCGGTCTCTGATGTCGGTTCAACATCAGAACCGGCTCCTGACACCGGCTCTTCATATGGCGTGAGGGTAGTCCCTCGTAAAATAGCAACGATGGGCATAGCGGCACAGGCCAACACGACAAGCAAGAAAACCACCTTGAACTTGGTTTCCAGCATACCAGCTTATGACGCAGGACTACTTCCGGCTTGATCCAGATCGCTCGCGCAACGAATGCCGATCGTCACATCCGCCCGCCAATGTTTGGCCGTAAATCGCTTTGACAGTCTCGCATTGTGTTCGGTTTCCCGCCATGAGCCGCCGCGCACAACTTTGAGGTCCGCGTTCTCCGGCCCCTTGGGATCACGAAACGGTGATTTCTGGTAGTAGTGTTCGCTGTATGAATCCTCCACCCATTCCGCTACGTTCCCCGTCATGTCATACAGGCCGTAGGGACTCCGTCCTGCATCGAAGGATCCTGGGGGAGCGAGATATTTATACCCATCCTCACTGCCATCCACATTGGCGGCGTTGGTGACGAATTCGTTCCCCCACGGATATTTTTTTTTGCTTTCGCCACGACCGGCCTTCTCCCATTCCGCTTCCGTCGGAAGTCGCTTGCCAGCCCACTTGCAGTAGGCGGTCGCCTCGTCCCAGGAAACACTCATGGCAGCCAATTCCGGCTTCAAAACTTTTGACTGATCGTCGTCAAACACCTCGATTCGCGGCATAGCGCGCTTGGTCATCTTCGCGAACCGCATATATTCCTCTTGGGTGACTTCTTTTTGGTCGAGATAGAATCCCTTAAGATACACTTGATGCTCAGGAGCCTCATCCGGATCCCCTTCATTGCTTCCCATCGTAAAAGGGCCTTCGGGGATCTGCACCATTTCCCGACCCTCATCTCCGATTTTTGTCTTATACATCGAGAAATCGTGAACGGACAGACTGCTCACCGTCGGTCGAGCTTCCGACTTCACTGATACGGCCAGCTGTTTCATTTGCTTTGCTTTATAAGACTCATAAGCCAGCAGGCCGATCATGAGAAAAAACGATGCAAACACAAAAACGATGGATCCGACTAAAACGCCCTTGTTTTCCACGGACACCTCTACAACCCGCACGAATTACCGATAGGATGCCGATGTCTCACCCTTTTCCGATGCCGCCTTCTTGGCGGCACGCACATCGAGCAACATTGATATTTGGACGCCAAGGAATCCACCCATGGCGGCTCCCGCACCTGCGCCGACCCAGATCCAATCAACATCTGCCAGCATCCAGGCCAGCATGCCTCCCAGCGCCGCCCCGATCAGGATACTGATGAGAAATCGACGTCCACCGAGAAAGCCGATGACGATGCCAAGAATAATCCCCGCCAGGATGGCGACCGGCATTAGCCCACCACCCATGGTCATCCCGATCAGAGTACCGACCGTACCCATCACGGTTATCCCTAGTGCGATGTCAAATGCCTTTTCTCTTGCCACCACATTGATCTTTCAGAGGCAGAGTTTCATATGCAGAGCGGGGCAAGACACATCCCTACTTGAGGGGAGTCGCAATCAGCGGACCAAAATCGATCTCAACACCAGGTGCCGCGATAATGGAGATTCCCCATGCCTTCTCCGCCGGCTCATGCTGATGAATTCGCTTGAAGTCTTCGTACACATTCACCCGTTCCTCAAACCACTGTCCGACCTCCTTTGTCCCAGTCTGCACGACGATCTCGGAGCCGCTGAACATGCCGCCTTCCGTCACGGTCCCCTCCGGTTTCGACCCGCTCCACACATATTTCGTAAAAACCGGAATAAACAGGAGATCGGTGTCGAGCGAGGCATAGACGGCGGCGAGAGGCTCCGTTCCCGGTACCGCCTTATTCAGGCGCCACCGCCATGTCAGGATGGGATAGGCCTTGGGATCCCAGTCGATCTTCTTCTTTTTAATCCGCTGGCCTGCATCCATCGCGGACAAAAAGTTTGCTCCGTTCTCGGACCGCACCTTATAAGCTTCCCGGCCTTTTGATTGGCTTCGTTGATTCTCATGATCCCACAGAGAAGGAAACCCATCCGCTTCCTTCGCTTGAAAATCCTCCAGGACTAACGGTTGCCCTTGGGCAAACACGGATGGCTGCCACATAACAATACTCATCGGCAGGCTGAGAACAACTGCCGCACAACGAAGAACCCGACACCTCATATCCTTCATTCCCTTTCTATGTTTCTTGAGACGGAACCGGTGCAAGCAGTGGAACCTGCTTCTCTCGAAATTCTTCATCCATCACCGGTTGCTGTCCGCGCTGGCACATCCAGAACAAAGCAAACACCGCCGTCCAGAATACCACCATGTTCAGCGTCACCATTTTCGTGGCAAATTGGAGGTCTGGAGTGAAGGCCCATGGTGAGACGTCGGCCATTACTTCACTGACATGCCAAGACAAGCGTCCCGACGAACGAATGTACCCCATCAACCCCATCACCCAACTAAAGGATGCCGCTAACCCGAACAATCCGACCATGCCGCGCACCGGAATTTTCCCCCATTGAATCGCACCGCGAACCGTCGATCTTCTCAGCATCAAGCGGTTGATGATGATGCCGGCCACAATCACCGTCAAGGTCGTGAACGCTTGTGGGAATGAAAGACCGACGCGTATTTTCGCCGGCAAGTAGAACCCATAGACCGACAACCAGATGACGTTCAAAGCGCCGACCACGTACAGGACCGTGATGAGCATGTTTCCAGTCCTGACCCATGAAATGGTCATGGTTCGATTCGCTCGGCGATAGTACAAAAAGCTGAGGGCAGTGACGAGGATCAGGATGTTGACGGCACCATTTTTGGCCGACATGACTCCGTAATTGCCGACGACGGGATGCTGGGCGCCTCCCATTGCTTTCACTTCGCTCCCAGACATCAACAAGGTGTGCGGTGTCAGCCAAATAAAGAGGGCCAACATCAATACACCCAGCAGAAATTGATAATACGGCTGATAGCGCTCGCCCCCGTTGATCCGTGCCATACTTTGCCAGAGATAGTAGTTGATTCCCAAGAACAGGACACCGATGAGGAGAGCCTGAACCACGAACAGCCACGTGAGCAGTCCACCCATCATGGTCACACCCATGGTTTGGCGAAACACAAACACTGACTTCATCAGCCAGTAGCCGGCAATGGGCATGGGTATGAGCGCGCAGACGGTGACAAACAGAAAGACATACCCGACCCAATCGAAATAGGCTCGCTCCTCGTCGGTCTTGCTGGTAAAAAACCGATAACAGGCATAGGCCAGCACCACCGCCCCGCCGGACATAATGTCAGCCAGGAATCGATGGACGTTCAGAGGGTTCCAGAGCGCAGAGTGCAGCAGATGCCAGGCATTTCCCAAGAACCGCCCCTGCGCATCCACTCCGGCAGGTGCCATCATGAAGGCCGACCAGGCATTCACCATCACCAATAGCAGGGTCCCCACAATGTTCGTTAGGATGCCGATCGCGGCGTGGATCCACTTCATGCCCCGGTCCGTCATCCGATTCCAACCGTAGTAATAGACGATCAGCAGCAGCGTCTCCCCGAGGAACACGGCGGCGTAGACCGGCATGAAGCCCTTGAACGTCCCGCCCATATACGTCATAAAACTGGGGTACAGCGTGATGAACATCGTCAGCATCACGCTGCCGATGAGCGCCGTGACCGACAGCGCCAAGACCGCCACCTTCGCGAGATCTCTCGCCAGACCATCGTAACGAAGCGCCAAGGCCGGCTTTTTGGTGACTAACCCAAGGAACTCGAGCAACGCGCAAAATAAGGGAAGGGCGAGGACGAATCCTCCGAAATAGGTATGTTGCTGTGTCACAAACCATACCAACAGCCGACTGTCTAACGAGCCGATGCGCGGATAGACCGTTTCATGAGGAGTGGGAGCCGCCGGTCCCTGCGGAGTTCCCTCAGTGCCGAAGTACACATCCGTCGACGATTCCGCAAACGCGAGATTGAGCCCGTTCCACGAGCATCCAATGGCGATCGCGACCATCACGATACCGATCGCGAAACGCTTCAACCTGAATCCTTGCCCCATACATCTACCCCTTCGTTCCGGTCTTGCCGAGTACTAACTCTCCGGCCGCACCGTCAGTTCTGACCGTCTTTCCAAGAATCCCCATCACAAACGGGCAACGTAGCATTCCACTCGATAGTTGTGGGGCCTGTTCATCTTCCACATGACGGCGATCACCCAGATAGTATCCGTACAAACCCATCATTGCCGTAACCAGCGCGCCCATCATGGCGGCTGAGCCCGGCGTAATCATCGGTTGCCTCACGACAAACAACAACAGTCCCATCGTCACGAGATAATAGGTTGAGGCAAAAGCCATCCCAGGCCACCACCAATATTTCAATAGTTCACTCGGCGCGGTCTGCCGGAGCGTATGGGCCCATGACCTAGATGGATAGAGTCCGTCAAAATAGGCGCAGAGCGTCAGACCACCGCCGAGGACCGTCACGCTCAACAATTGAGCCAGTGCGGCTCCTTGAACATCTGTGATGGCCATTCCCGACAACGAGGCGATCGCACCTATACCAAGACCCGCCAGGATCCAGGGTCCCAATTGCCGAGCCCTACGCTGTACCAACAAACGGAACTGCTCTCCATCAGGGAACGTGAGAAACGGCCGTCCCAATATGGAAAGCTTGCGCACGTGTCCGATTTCAAATGCGTCCCGCGCGACAGCCGTACAGGAGATGATGATCGCCATCATGGCCGGCCCATCAGGATGTTGAAGATAATCGTAATTCATGACCCATAACAGGGTCAGCACCAACAACGAGAGCTGAATGCCATACACGGCTCCGATCCATCCGGCAAGCCAGCTCAGGAGACGCGCTCCATCTTGGCGGACGATGACGGACCACGGGGCAGACCGACCAACCCGATAGGCCAGGACCGAGGTGACCGTTGCCAACAAGCTACTGACGGTCAACAATACAAGGGGATCTGCGATTGGAACGAGATGCTTGACGAGACGATACACCCCGAACGCGATCAGTCCGGGAACAAACATCACGATCCGTTTCTGCTTGCGCACGGTCTCTTCCGTGACCGCCAAACTTAAACTCGGAAGAACCCGCAAGGCCATCCGGTGCAACATAATGTCCAGGACTAAGGCAGCAGGACTGTGGACTGAGCCGGAAAAATAATTCGTTTCATTTCTTCTCTCCTTCTCAGCACTCAGTCCTCAGCACTCGTTACTATTTTGAAGCACCCATTCCAAAGTATTTCGCCTTCACTTCTTCCATCAGAGACACGGTGATACGAGACAATCCGCGATCCGCAGCCGTGCGCTCAAGTTCGATTCTGGCCATGGCGCGGACCGGAGCCGGTACTCTTTCCAACCGCCGCTCCGCCTCAGGCTCCCATTCAATTCGCTCACCGATTTTGGGACGCAATAACGCATCGTAAGAGACCACCAGGGAATCACGTTGACGAACATCTTGTTCAACGTCCTTCTGAAGGAGAGTTGCCACATAGGGCGGGAGACGATCCAGCCGGTGCAAGGCCTCATCAGTCCACATCAATCGATCCACAAGTCCATGCGTCTGCCCCTCCGGCACGTCGGCTCCGACTTTCAGACCACAGCCTTTGCATTCCGATCGGATGAACCATTGCGGGGCACCACTTTCACCGTCATGTTCTTCAATTCCTTCCGTATGCATCCATCGACCACAGCCGCAGGTCAGCATCGTAATAGCTTACCCGATCTTCCCTGGATAGAGGATATACAGCATGGTGTAGGTAAAGCTCCCCGTGACAAACAGAACACAGTAAATGACCATCGTAAATCGGCCGAGCGCGCGATGCCGCCGCGCGCCATCAGGCCAAATCCGTTGAATCGTCATCTCGATCGCGAACACAAACGCGACCACCATAAGAAAGACGAGGTACACCTCCAGCTTTCGCATTGAAAAACCGGCGGTCGCCACACGCGAAAAAAACAACCCGAGCACCGCCACGGCAATTCCGCCGAAAATGATCCCGATCTTCTTCCATGTCGTGAGCAACCGCGATTCCCGGAGGGACCGCACGCCGTCAACAAATTGTTGAGAGCGAAAGCCCAGCACAATCATGTACACCGCCATGACCAAGCCGATGATGACAAGAATGATATGGAGCGTGAGGACCGGAATAAAGACATAATCGTAGAGCGATTGAGAGCCACCGAATCCCTCTTTTCCCTCCACCGCCAATACGCCAAGTTGTCGGAAGAGATAATAGGCAATGAAGAAACTGAGCATCGAAATCATTCCACCCAACATCAACCAATGATGCACATCTGCCTGTCGCTTACGAGCCTGGAGCCATCCAACGACAAAGAGAGTGGTAAACAGCGTGGCCATCAACTGGCTTAAATCCGCGCCGGTTGTGGCATGGGTACCAAAAAATCCCGGCTCTCTTAACCAATCCATCGCTCTTCTCTTCGCCGCCCGTCGTTCGAGGATCGCATCTCGAAATCGAGTTCATGTTTTACGGAGAACGCTTCACGCTTCACGAGATTTCAGGCCTTGCACAACAGCCGTCTTCTCCAATTCTACAATTGAGTCAAATCCCGACGTGGTCATCCAGTGCATGGCATCGCGGCATGTGTAACAACTACCGTGCTGTGTATTCACAAGAATATGGATCGTGAACGCGGTGGTCCAAGCAGGCCCAGTACCGGTCTCATCCAGGAATCGATCCTTCATGATCAACCGCCCCCCCGGTGCCAGCGATACAAAAGCCTTTTTGACCAGATCCTGATTCATCTGGAACGTTTGATAGTGAAGAATGTCCGACATCAGGACCACTTCGTATGGACCCCCGAGTTGGTCTCTATTGAAATCACCGGAAACGAGTGTGATCCGTGATTGTAACCCCGCCTCCTTGACCATTTTTTCCGTCAACTTCAACGTAACCGGGAGATCAAAGACTGTCGCATGTAACTCAGCATACACCTGACAAAAGGCGATGGCATTGGTCCCTGCGCCGCCGCCCAGATCCAACAGCCTTTCTGATCCCGTAAGTTTCAATCGTCTGGCAAAATCAGGCCCGCTTTGCCGACCGATACGATTGAGTACCGTCAACACATTGCTTCCAAGCTCAGGATCGGTCTCGAAGACGTGACGATCGACTACCCGTCGCCCCGTCCTAATCGTTTCCTCCAATTGTCCCCAGTTATTCCACTCCGCATCGTGCAAGAGAAGCAGATGGCCGACGTACTGAACCGAATGCCGGACGAGGTACTTCGACGCCGTCGAAGAGTTGCCATACAAGTCGCTCTCCTTCGTCAACAACTTCATCGCGACGAGAGCGTTTAAGAAGAGAGCCAAGGTCGACTCATCGGCCGGAATTCGACCTGCGATGTCCTCAACCGCCTTCGGTCTTTCACCGATTGCGGAAAATACATCCAACTTCACGGCCGTCAGGAGGATCTTGGTCTCCCAGTAATAGCCAAGCTGAAAAACTTCCGCGAGCGAGAGTTCTCGTGACACACCAATCCCTCAAGCTGACGCTTTAAAATGGCATCTTACCTACTGCGGAAAGAGAAAGGCAAGGTGACGAATCTGATTGGAAGCGGCTGAAAACACGAAGGGCAGCGGTACCGCTGCCCTTCGTCGGAAAAGAATCTAAACCGGGCTTACTTGATTTCAGCCTTAAGGTTGGCGGTCCCTCCATCCGTCACATCGACTTCGAACTCGATCTTCTTGGCTTTGCCGGCAAAAGGATGCCACGCGATGATCTTGTGCTTGCCGGCCGGAACGTCCTTGAGTTCGAACGACCCGTCGTCCTTCACCACAGCAAAATGTGGGTTCGACACGGGTAGGAAGAATGATTGCATGAACTCATGCTGATCGCACTGTAACCGGAAATACCCTTCCTTTTCCGCGCCACCACGGAAGGTCACCGGCTTATCGAGCTTATCACCCTTCTTGGCCAAACCGATATTGAAGCCCGTTGCCGAGGTCGAGCCCTTCACCGTAAAGCTATGCGGGTTGTGCAGCACACCGGCAACGGACTTCGGGTCCTCAGGGTCTGCATCTGTATTTTCAACCTTGAAGGGCCGAGTGTTGACAACAATACCGCTGAACGGTTGAAATTCACAGAATGCGGCCACGACTTCCGTTCCGGCATAGCCATCCATCCACGCCTTATCTTCGATGTCGGCCACGGCTACCACCGCTCCCTTCAAACCACCGTCCTTGCTGACTTCAATTTGTTTGAGAAACCGCTTGTCTCCATCCATCAAGCTCTTGTCGGGGTTCTTAGGGCAGAACTTAGGATTCGGGAACTTTGAGAAAAGAAATTCTTTCTGCTCCGGCTTCCCGGCATACGTCACCTTTCCGGTGATCGTTCCCCCCGCATACGAGGTGAGAGGCGCCGCGACCAACGCGACGGCCGCTACACCAAACATGACTGATAACGCACTCTTCATTGGACTGCCTCCTTGTAATTGATCAACCACCTAATCTCTGACTTGCTCTTTCCGCCCTTCCTTTCCCATCAGCCGGGTAGAAACACGTGAACTCCATTTGCTAACCCTACACACCATCAACTATTCGCTGGCAACCATCCGCTGGCGAGACTGGCTCAGATCAAGTATGTATATGAAATCTTACCGCCCGCTGTCAATGTCAAACAAGGGACGAGTAGCGGCCTATCTACAGTAGCTATTTTGCCATCGTCCTGATAAAGTGGCTGAAGTTTGGACGCCTCTCAATCCTGGAATGTCCGAGTGAATCAGAGCCGCATGCCCCTTCCCGCGTCAACACCCCAATGACAGTAACAACAGCGTCTGCCAACGGCCTTAAGCGCACCTACTCGGTCCATGTGACGGTGTTGCTGTTCGGCCTCATTGCCATGAGCGCGCTCATTGGTGTTCCGTTATTCGGATATGTCTATGGATATACCTGGCTCGATTGGACGATGTTCGTGCTCCTCTACATCATCACGGGACTGGGCATTACGGTCGGGTACCACCGTCTGATCTCCCACCGGAGCTTCAGCTGTCCCGACTGGATAAAGGTCGGCTTTCTGATCGCGGGGGGATGGGCCCTGCAAAACTCCGCTCTCAAGTGGGGAGCCGATCACATCCGCCATCACGCTGCCTGCGACCAAGACGCTGATCCGTACAATGCAAAGCTGGGGTTCTGGCACAGCCACTGCGGGTGGCTCTTTGCCGATCAGCGCTATTCCGATGAAAAATATGCCACACGCCTCAGGCAAGATCCGGTTGTGATGTGGCAACATCGTTACTACACGCCGATCTTCCTCTCTGGGTTGCTGCTCCCGTTCGTGGTGGGCTTTCTCTACGCCGGGTGGAGCGGCGGTGCCAGTTGCTTCATGTTGGCCGGCATGGGTCGGACCTTTGCCGTGCTGAATTCGACCTTTTGCATCAATTCAGTTTGCCATCTCTGGGGAAGCCAACCACACAGTCATGCGGATTCCAGTCGAGATAGCTGGCTGGTCTCGCTCCTGACTTTCGGCGAAGGGTATCATAACTATCACCACACCTATCAAAGCGACTACCGCAACGGTCCCTCCTGGTATAACTTCGATCCATCAAAATGGCTGATTTTCATGCTGTCGCTTCTGGGATTAGCTTGGTCGCTCCGTACCGCTCATGCAGCCGATTCCAGATCTTCAAATCTCTAAGCAGCCCTCTAGCGTGGAGCGCCCGATGTCCCGGTAGTGAACGAGTCGCCTCTTAATACTTTCGCAAGGACACAGGTGGAAGATTCCAGAGCTCTTCGCGGATGGCGGCCCAGAGAGTATCCAGCATGTAGGTAAGGTCGGGTGCCGTTCGAGTCAACAATTTGATGGCGACCCCCGGCACGGTCGGCGTCGATACTCCTCCCAACACGTGGTCCGGCCGTTCATCCAAGACGGACGCGATTTTCGACTCCAGCCGGCTCCAGGTATCGGACACTACAGCATCGTTGACCACATAGAAGGAGGCAACATAGTTCCATTCTTCTGCAATCCCTACGCAGCCTAAGTCAGTGGCGGGATCAAGGACATATCGCTCCAAAAGAGAACTGCCGGATGCCGTTGTGATACGGATTTCGTTCTCCAGATCGGTAAACGCCCATCGTTCCCCTCGGGCGATACGCCCGGATGCGACGGCATCCCACAAGAGCAAGGTCGCGCCCGGTGCCAGCGTGGCATGGAGTATTTGTCGAAATCGTGAACCGGCGAACGGAATCGTGTGCTCGGGAACCCACTCCAAAATCGCGCCAGGCCCAACGGTAATATTAATGTGCTGTTGTGAGACCTTGCTCTCGCTTCGATAGACCCGATTGGCAGAAGGTGAGGAAATCAGGACGTGCGCGTCTCGATCCAGGCTCATGTCTATGGACAGTTGGTCTCCGCCGACCAGGCCTCCGGATGGATTGACGAGAAGCGTGTACGCGGCCCCCGTATCATCAAGATAAATGGGAGGGAGCAACTTCCAGGGCGTCGTGAAATATGAGTGTGCGATGATGGTTCGGCGGTCAGGCTTGGCATAGTCAAGCCTGAGCTCACCGACCCGTCCGATAAATTCTGTGGAAAACGTCGGCGCCGTACTTCTTTTTCTGGATGGACTTCTTTTTTCAGAAGCTTTTCGTTTCTGAGCCGTACGTCTTCCCGAAGCAGTCTTTTTCCGTGGTCCTGTTGAAGCCCGCACGATTATGAGCGCCTCGCTCGCTGCGGTATGCGCTGCTCCAACCAAGCCACCACGGCATCCAGTCCTTCGCCGGAAAGGATGTTGGTGAACGCGAAGGGAAGATCGCCGCGCATCCGGCGGGTATCCCGATCCATGACTGACAGATCGGCACGCACGTGCGGTGCCAAATCCATCTTGTTGATGACGAGAAAGTCCGATCGAGTAATGCCCGGACCGCCTTTGCGTGGAATTTTGTCGCCACCCGATACATCGATCACATAGATGACAGAATCCACAAGTTCCGGGCTGAAGGTTGCCGCCAGATTATCCCCTCCGCTTTCCAGGAAGATCAATTCAACATCGGGATGGCGCCGAAGCAGGTCATCGATCGCCTCTTGGTTATGCGAAGCGTCTTCTCGGATGGCTGTATGAGGACACCCACCTGTCTCGACGCCCAAAATTCGATCGACCGGCAAGGCGGCTCGTTTCGTCAGAATTTCCGCATCTATTTTTGTAAAAATGTCGTTGGTCACCGCGGCGAGGCTGTACCGGTCGCGCAACCGCTGACACAGCGCTTCAACAAGCGCCGTCTTCCCTGATCCAACGGGGCCTCCGATACCAATGACGGGAATGCCTTGTTTCCGCGCTTGCGTGGGAGTCCAATTGTGACTGTGCTCACGATTTAGATCATGCATGATAATCCCCCCAGCAGGCAATTGAGGCCCAAGCCATCAACCGCCGTTCTGTTTCTTTCTTGTGTAACGATGGCCGCCGGCCTCGTCTTTAAGACCGAAAGAGCCTCCACTCCAATCGACCATGGCGCATCGAATAGATATCTTGGATGGGAGACCACGAGCTCATCATCGTTGTTTCCGATCCGGCTTCTCGACTGATCCGATCAATCAGTGGAAGCCATTCGCTGAGCATGCGCTGTCCCTCATGTTGACCGATCGGACTCAATCTCATGGCGGCAGATACAAATCCGACCGCCGTTTGGTACAAGAACGCCGCCACAGTCGCTTCCGCTTCCCATCCACTGGCGCCCAGCGTCAGTCCAAAGCAGACCGCCAAATGACCGGGTACTTGTTCAGATTCTATCGCATCCCGGTACTCGCCGAGAACCGCCTTGCCCCTGAGCTGATCCGCCGCCATGCGCATGATCTGACGACCCATTTGGCGACTGGCCATTCGCGACTCACGACTCAGCTTCGTCGAATCCAATTCTCGATCGACCTCGGCAGCCAGGGAGACCTTTCCATCGGATCCGGCTTGATTCGCCCATTTTACCGCGAAGGCCTCTCTCCGGCTCATGCCGCCACGCAACAGGTCCCCCACGTAGCCGGCGAGTTGATCGGAATTCTTCACCGCTCCACCTTGGATGGCCGCTTCTAATCCCGAGGAAAACGCATAGCCTCCCGAGGGGAAGAACGTGTCGATGAACCGCAACCCTTCAAGTAATGCGGGTGTATTCATATCGGGTTACATGACAATAAAACAGCCGGCCAGCTACCTTCACGGACGTTCCGTTACTCGTAGCCGAACCGGCTGCTCCGTTCATTTAGAACAAGTTGTACCGTTGCGCCAGCGGCAACACAATGGCAGGTTCGCAGGTGAGCGGCACGCCATCGGCCGTCACGAGATATGTCTCCGGATTCACTTCCACTTTCGGCAGCGCATCATTCAGTTTGAGATCGCGCTTTTTCAAACTACGGATATTCTTGACCGCCGACACACGCCTCTGCAAGCCAAGCCGCTTCGGAATCTCGTGATCCAGGGCCGCCTGCGATACAAAGGTAAAGCTGGTGCTGGATAGTGCTCGGCCGAATGCGCCGAACATCGGCCGACTGATGATCGGCTCCGGCGTCGGGATCGATGCATTAGGATCGCCCATTTGCGCTTGGGCGATGAAGCCGCTCTTCAACACCATTTCCGGCTTGACGCCGAAGAACTCCGGCTTCCAGATGACGAGATCGGCGATCTTTCCGACTTCCACGGAACCGACCTCATGGGCGATGCCGTGCGTGATGGCCGGATTGATCGTGTACTTGGCCACATAGCGTCTGGCCCTAAAGTTATCGTTCTGAGCAGAATCTCTCCCGCCGGTCGGCATCAGGTGCCCGCGCTGCACTTTCATCTTATGGGCAGTCTGCCACGTTCTGGTGATGACTTCCCCGATTCGGCCCATCGCCTGCGAGTCCGATGACATGATGCTGATCGCACCCATGTCATGCAGGATGTCTTCTGCCTGAATAGTCTCACGACGGATGCGGGACTCCGCGAACGCCACGTCTTCGGGTATCCGTGGGTTCAGGTTGTGGCACACGATCAACATGTCCAGATGCTCATCCATCGTGTTGATGGTGAATGGCCTCGTGGGGTTGGTCGAGGACGGCAACACATTCGGCTCGCCGCAAATTTTGATGATGTCCGGTGCGTGACCGCCGCCCGCGCCTTCCGTATGGAAACTATGGATCGTCCTGCCCTTGATGGCCCGGATGGTGTCCTCGATATATCCGGCCTCATTGAGCGTATCAGTATGGATCGCGACCTGTACATCATAGTGGTCGGCCACGCTCAAACAGGTGTCGATCGCGGCCGGGGTGGTTCCCCAATCTTCATGCAGCTTCAACCCGATAACGCCGGCTTCAATTTGTTCATTCAACCCTTCAGGCCGTGACGCATTGCCCTTGCCGAGATAGCCGAGATTGATTGGAATGCCCTCGGACGCTTCCAACATGCGATGAATGTTCCATGGCCCAGGCGTACAGGTCGTCGCACTGGTCCCGCTTGAAGGACCGGTCCCGCCGCCGATCATCGTGGTCAGTCCAGCAGACAGCGCTTCCCAGCATTGCTGCGGACAGATGAAGTGGATGTGCGTGTCGATACCGCCAGCGGTGATGATCCGGCCTTCTCCTGAAATTGCCTCTGTTCCAGGGCCGATCTCCATGCCGGGCGTGACGTTGGGCATGAGGTCGGAATTTCCGGAATGACCGATGCCGACGATGCGGCCGTCCTTGATACCGATATCGGCCTTGATGACACCCGTGTAATCCAGAATGAGCGCATTGGTGATCACGGTATCGAGCTGGCCGCTGGTGCTCGTGGCGCGAGCGGACTGCCCCATCCCGTCACGAATGGTCTTGCCGCCGCCGAAGACGGCCTCCTCTCCGGCAACGATCCGATCCTCTTCGACTTCGATGATGAGGTCCGTGTCGCCAAGCCGGACACGGTCGCCGACCGTGGGACCGTACAGAGATGCGTAGTGTTTGCGTGAAATTTTCACCGTGTGCCTCCTTTTCCAAACCCGCGTTCAGCAGCGAGCGAAACAGCCTTGGCCTTGACCTTCGGATCATCCAACAATCCATCAGTCAACCCGTTGACACCCTGGGCGAGCCGGTTACCCGAAAGGGCCACGAGCGTCACCTTTTTTTCTTCTCCCGGTTCAAAACGCACCGCCGTGCCGGCAGGAATGCGGAGCCGGAACCCGAACGCTTGCTCACGATCAAACTTCAGCGCACGATTGGTTTCGAAGAAGTGACAGTGAGAACCGACTTGAATCGGTCGATCACCCAAGTTTTTGACCGTCATGTCTTTTATCTCTCGTCCTTTTAAGATCTCGATATCACCGGCCACGGTCATTATTTCACCGGGCACGATCGGAGCAGACAGCTCGGCTTTCACGGCAGCCGCTAAGGCTTCCTTCGACCTCTGTGGCGCGTCATGCTTTTTCATTTTCGCTCCTCCTGCCCCACCGACCTTTGTGATCAACGATTCATTCGCAGCATACGCGATCCCATGCTGCCCGGCGTTTCCCAATAGCGATGCCGCTCCGATTCCAGCTGCAACGCGCCCGCTGTGGGCGAGAAACTGCCGCCGTGACGGTCCGGTTTTCTCGGAAGTACTTTGTTTTTCCTTGTCGTCTCCAGAGTCCTGTGGATCTTTCGCTTTCATGTTACCCTCGCTCCTTTTCGTGCGCGGTGTTGGTCATACCATCAGCAGAAACGATTCTTCATCATCTCCTCATGCATCCTTCCTATGCCAGGAGTACCCTCCTCAACTTCCTCATGTAGAGTCGGTCGCATGTACGTACACCTAAGGAATGGGATTGTGAACGGTCACGAGCTTCGTCCCATCGGGAAAAGTCCCTTCGACTTGGAAATTAGGAATCATCTCCGGAACACCAGGCATCACATCCTTACGCGACAGTATCTGGGTCCCGTAGGTCATGAGTTCTGCCACAGATTTTCCGTCTCGAATCCCCTCCAACACTGCAGCCGTCAGGAAGGCCACCGCCTCAGGGTGATTCAGCTTGAGGCCGCGCTTCTTGCGATCAGCCGCGAGCTGCGCCGCGACGTAAATCATCAGCTTGTCCTGTTCTCTCGGACTTAGACGCATAAAGACCTCCTCTTTAAAAGACTGTGACTATGGCGAGCTTCATAAATGAAATCAATGTCTTATATTATGAATTCATTAGCTGTTAATGAAAGCAAAGATTTTTACTACAAAACGGCGGGGTGTGTCCAGCCAGGCTTCACTTTATACCGTCAAATGTTGCCTCACCATGTCGGCATTCAACTCCGTGCTCTTACCCTGCGCCATCACTGCTCCCTTGGCCATCACGACGTACTTCTCGGCCAGTCGCGCGGCAAAGTGGAGCCCTTGTTCCACCAACAGAATCGCGAAGCGGCGTGAATTTTTGAATCCGATGATGACATCTTCTATCTGGTCGACAATTGACGGCTGAATCCCTTCCGTCGGCTCGTCCAAAAGAAGAAGCTTCGGGCTAGACAAGATCGCTCTTCCGATCGCCAGCTGCTGTTGCTCACCTCCGCTGAGCACACCCCCAGGCCTATGGAGAATTTGGGTCAACTTCGGAAAGAGATGATAGACTTCATCGAACGCCTCTTGTTCAGAAACATCTCCGTTGATGGAAGGACGGTTCCAGTAGCCGAGCAGCAGGTTCTGATGCACCGTCAAGTGGGGAATGATCTCTCGGCCTTGCGGAACATATGCCAGCCCCTTCCTCGCCCGTAGATCCGTACGATCATGAGTGATATCGGCACCATCGAAGGTGATCTTCCCTCCACGTACGGGGAGCAACCCCGTCAGCGTTTTCAACGTGGTCGTCTTGCCGACCCCGTTTCTTCCCATGAGACAAGCGACTTCTCCCGGCTCGATGGTAAAAGAGACGTTGCGTAAAATATGGCTTTCGCCGTAGTAGGCATTGACGTTCTCAAGCGCCAGCGTTAAACGTTTCGCTTCTTGTGCCATACTCGACTCGGCTCCGTTTCCTACCTAGTGCGCAACTTTTGCCCGCCCTAAATAGATTTCTCGTACACGGTCATTTGCTTGAACGGTCTCCACTGTCCCTTCACAGATAACCGTTCCTTCCGCCAATACCGTGACGATGCGCGCGATCTGTCTCACAAAGTCCATGTCATGCTCGATCACGACGATCGCCTGTTTTTCCGACAGCGCGGTCAACAATCGACCGGTCTGTTCCGTTTCCTTATCACTCATCCCGGCGACCGGTTCATCGACCAACAGAAGCGAAGGGTCTTGTAGGATGACCATGCCGATCTCTAACCATTGTTTTTGGCCATGCGACATGGAGCCGGCACGGTCATGGGCATGGTCCGATAATCCTATGGTTTTCAACACCTCATCGATGCGTTCTCGCTCCGCCGGTGACGACCGTCCCATCAATGTTGGAAAGACCCCCTTGCTTGCCCGCTTCACCGAAAGATCCAAGTTCTGCCAGACCGATAAGTTGCTATAGACCGAAGGAGCTTGAAACTTTCGGCCGACCCCCAGCTTCGCGATATCCTCCGCGTTCTTTCCGACCAAATTGATGCCTTTGCCGAAAACGACCTTTCCCGAGGTCGGTTTGGTTTTCCCACAGATCACATCGAGCAAGGTGGTCTTCCCGGCTCCATTCGGCCCGATCACGACACGGAGCTCGTTATAGTAGACACTGAAGTTGCAATTGTTCAGCGCTTTGAATCCGTCGTAGTCGACGACCACGTTCTCGCAGTTCAGAATCAGGTCTCTGTCCGTCACGCCGCAGTACTCCCTTCCGCCTTGATCAGAGGCGTGTGCGTCTTCTTCCGCTCGCTCAATTTCCGAATCATTCCCACGAGTCCATCCGGGAACATCGTCACCACGACCACGAAGAGCCCGCCTAGAATAAACGGCCACGCCTCCGGGAAATAGTTGGTCAACACGCTGCGACCATAGTTCACGGCCACTGCGCCAAGAATTGCCCCGATCAACGTGCCACGACCGCCGACCGCCACCCAGATGACCACCTCAAGCGACGGCAAGACCCCGATCTGTGCCGGTGTAATGATGCCGACCTGCGGCACATACAGCATTCCCGACAATCCCGCGAGTCCTGCCGCCACGACAAACACAAAAAGTTTGTACATCCAGGGAGTGTACCCTGAAAATGTGACTCGTGATTCGCTGTCGCGTATCGCGATCAGCACTTTTCCTGCACGCGATGCGACGATCCAACGACACAGCATGTAGGAGGAGGCAAGAGCCAGGACCGTCAAAATATACAGCCCCCGTTGCGTCGATGGATCGGAAAGCCGAAAGCCGAGCAATTGCTTAAAATCCGTCAATCCATTGGTTCCACCGAGCCGCGTCTCATTCCGATTGAAGACCAGCCAGGCCGCAAATGCCAACGCCTGCGTGATGATGGCAAAATACACCCCTTTGATCCTGCTACGGAACGCCAGAAATCCAAATATTGCCGCGAAGAGCATCGGGACAAGCATCGCCCCGAAGAAGCCGCCAATAAAACTCTTGAATGGATACCAAAAGAGAGGCAACTCCTTGACCTGGGTCCAGACCATGAAGTCCGGTAGTTCGCTTCCGTACACACTTTCCTTTCCGATCTGCAGCGACAGATACATACCCATACAGTAGGCGCCGAATCCGAAAAACACCCCCTGACCTAGACTCAGGACGCCGCAATAGCCCCAGATCAGGTCAAGTCCAAGCGCCAAAACTGCGAAAGCCAAAAATTTTCCAAATTGATTAAGCCTGAAATCCGAGACGTGCAACCAGGAATCTTCCGAAGGCATAACATTCAGCAGGGGTAGGACGATCAGAAAAATGAATCCCAACAAATAGAAGGTTACCGTTTCACGACTGTTCTGTTGCGATGCAACGGGCTCAGGCATCGGCGCTACGTCCTTTCGCGGCGAATAGACCCTGCGGCCGCCACTGCAGGAATAAAATCACACCGACTAGGACAAAGACCTTTCCGTAGACCGCTCCACTCACCGGCTCGATCAGTTTGTTCAGCCCCCCGATTCCTAAGGACGCCCAGATCGTCCCAGCGAGCTTTCCGACCCCTCCCGTCACCACAACCATGAAGGCGTCGACAATATAGTTTTGCCCGAGTCCAGGATCGACATTCCCCACCATTGTGAGCGCCCAGCCCGCAATGCCGGCCAATCCCGACGCAAAGGCAAAGGTGTAGGAATCGACCTTTCTGGTCGGGATGCCGAGACAGGCACTCATATTG
Source organism: Nitrospira sp. (assembly GCA_024998685.1). Taxonomy (GTDB): domain Bacteria; phylum Nitrospirota; class Nitrospiria; order Nitrospirales; family Nitrospiraceae; genus Nitrospira_D. The sequence continues at coordinate 13,046 of JACOEH010000017.1, read as the reverse complement.
CGATTCTGCGTGACCGACCGTACCCGAATTCCGAGATTCGATCGGAAGAGCAAAAAGTAAATCCCCATGACACAGATGATCGATAGTACGATGATAAAAATCCGATTGTAGGGAAGATAGACTCCGACCATTACCTGTGCTCCACCGCGCAGCGCACCGGGAGCAATGACTGCCGTCAGATCGCCGAAGTACACTCGGGCTGCTTGCATCAAGATTAAGCTCACGCCCCACGTCGCTAACAACGTCTCGAGCAATCGCCCGTAGAGAAAGCGAATCACGGTGGCCTCGAGTACCCATCCGAACAGAGCAGCCGACAGAAAGGCGACAGGTAATGCCACAGGGAAGTACCAATCAAAAACATCGGGAGACAACCAAGCGATGAACGCCTGTTGCGTGATGAAGGTGGCATACGCGCCGATCATCATCAACTCGCCGTGCGCCATGTTGATCACACCCATCAAGCCGAAGACGATGGCCAGACCAAGGGACATGATCAAGAGAATAGAACTGAGACTGATTCCTCTGAAGAGCGTCTCAATGGCGCTCGCCCATGATGACCAAGACTCGATCCGATCTATGGCGGCTTCAGCCGCAGCCGCCAGTATTTTCTGTTGATCAGTTGCATCAGCCTGTTGAGCCGCTTCGACCAGCTCCTTCAACGCGGTTACGCTGTTCAGGCTTCGTAACTCTCCCAACTTCTTGACAGCCTCCAGCTGGACGGCAGGATCCCCAGAGTTTAGCTCAAGAAAGTGCCGCGACTCTTCCATAGTGTATCGAACCCACCAGACCTGCTCCTTCTCAGCCGCCTGCTTGAGATAAGGAATGGCCTCCTTTCGCCCCGTTGAGGCGAGATCTGAGGCAGCCGATCGCCTGGAATCTGGGGAATCGCTCGCCAGATTAGCTCGATTTTTGAGGACATCGACAACCGGCTTAACCGCTTGCCGAACGGCACGGCCGCCCATCTCACGGATTTCATCGAGTCGCGGGATAAGACTTGCGTCCCCCTTCTCGATAAGGACCTCCGCTGCCTTGTTGCGGGCGGCTGCATCCTCGCCCTTAAGATCGATGAGTGCTTGCTCTATTGGATCGCCAGACGGACGAGTAGCCGAATCTGTCTGTTCTGGCTCGTCAACTGCCAGTGCTGGCTGTAGACCCATTCCTAGAGATAAAAAGACGAACGGAACGAGTGCCAGTAGTTTCTTCGGGGTCCTTGCCAGACTTATCACCAACTACCTCCTACGATGACTTTGGCGACGAGACACTGCTGGCAGGCACGCTGGAACCTTACCGCCATAAGAGATTCCGGCCTGTTACCTGCCGGCAGTGTCCATCGTCAGGACGATCCGTGAAACCGGGATACTGCCATGCATCCCAGTCTTATTTCTTTTGATAAGTCCCTTGATGATTAATCCAATCGCAGCCCTTGTCAGGATTTGTATACTCACTCCACGGTTCCGGCTTCACCAATCCTTTGGATCGCCAAATGGTCTTAAATTGACCATTCTTCAGGATTTCTCCGATCAGCACCGGTTTATGCGTGTGTTGGTTGGCTTCATCCATCATGATCTGGCCGCCGGGGGCCAAGAACTTTTGCCCATAGACGGCTTTGCGGACTTTGTCCACCTCAGGAGAACCAGCCTTTTCAACCGCCTGTTTCCACACATAGACGCCGAAATACGCGGCTTCGATCGGGTCGTCGGTGACTCGGTTTTCTCCATCCGGCAGATTGTTCCTCTTGCAATAGGCCTTGAAGTTCGCCACGAACTTCTTGTTTTGTGGCGTATCCACGCTTTGATAGTAGTTCCAGGCCGCCAAATGTCCGACGAGCGCGCTGGTATCCATCCCGCGCAGTTCGTCCTCGGCGACGCTGAACGCCATGATCGGCGCATCTTCCGCGCGCAGTCCCTGATTGCCGAATTCCTTATAGAACGGCACATTGCTGTCGCCATTGATGGTGCTGACGACGGCAGCTCCGCCACCCGCGGCAAACTTCTTGATCTTGCCGCAGATGGTTTGATAGTCCTGGTGATGGAACGGCGTGTATTCTTCTTCGATGTTGGCGGCAGGCACTTTCTTTGCCAACAGCATGGCACGCAGAATCTTGTTCGTCGTGCGAGGATACACGTAGTCGGTGCCTAAGAGATAAAACTTCTTGTAGTTTCCCCCTTCGGGGCTCATCAAGTATTCCACCGCGGGTGCCGCCTGTTGATTGACCGCCGCCCCGGTATAGAACACGTTGCGTGAGCATTCTTCACCCTCGTATTGGACAGGATAGAAGAGCAGCCCGTTGTTCTTCTCAAAAACCGGCAGCACGGATTTCCGGCTGACCGATGTCCAACAGCCGAACACCACCGACACCTTATCTTCCAAAAGGAGCTGCTTGGCCTTTTCAGCGAACAAGTCCCAATTCGACGCGGGATCGACGACCTTGGCTTCGATCTGCCGTCCCATGACGCCGCCCGCCTTATTGATTTCTTCGACCGCCATCAGCACAACATCCCGCAACGAGACTTCGCTGATGGCCATCGTGCCGCTCAGTGAATGCAACACGCCGATCTTGATCGGAGGACCACCGGCCGCATAGGACAAGGCATAGTTACCTAGATTTCCCAGTAGCGCCGCGACACCGACTCCTGCCGCCATGCGCCCGCTCTGTCCGAGGAATTCTCTACGCGATGTTCCAGTCTCGGTAGGAGCCCCCGCTTCCGTGACGTTCTGTGAATCCTGTGGTGGTTTCTTGTCCATGTTGCATCACTCCTTTTCGTATGCCGTGAGTTGCAAACTTCCGGTTGATGCTTATTTTGCTTAGAATCTATTCCGAAACGATCGGCTGCCTGGCATTAGTCTCGGAGTTTCCGACTATTGCGCGGCGTTACGCCGAATGACCTACTCGTAACGGAGCCATCTCCTCCTTTCTTTATGGAACGTCAAGAAGTCAGTGGAACTTTCTGAACTACCTAGCGAAGACCGAGGGAGGATGTTTACGTGTAACGCGCGTGGTACAGAAAGGACACTGGCAAGTGATTTGCGGCTCCACTTTCGCCTAATTACCATTACAACTTATTCTCTCCGTAGGCGACAAGATTGTATACATTCAGCATTGCTGCCGTCAATGGTCCTTCTTGAACTTACACGGATGAACTTCCCTAGAAAATAAGCAAAAAACAATTCCGGCTGGATATTCCTTAGTTGACACCCGCACTGCTTTCTCTGCGTTTCCAATTTCCACATCATGCATTTCCCATGATTCCAGGTATCCCGCAAGATCTTTCGGACTCCCGATTCTGTAGTAGGACGACGATGTTGTCACCAATTCCAGGCAGACAAGGATTACACCATTTTGACCTGAGGCATGCCGAGAAAACTGAACTATACGAAACTGTAGGAGTGAGAAGAGGAGGAAAGCTGAGGAATTGTCTTTTTTGTTTTCTCCGGATATTCCTGTTACACTACGCGTCCCGTGAGCGTAACTCAGCAACACAACATCATGAATTTTACTCGACGTTCTTCTTTTGCATTGGCTTTGAGCCTTCCCATGCTGAGCAGCCTTGTTCTCATGGCCATCGGTTGCGTCGGCCCTCGCCCAACCACACCCATTCACGAGACAGCCCTTGGCACGGTATTCCTTGAGAGTGTGTCTGACACTTCTTTCCAAGCCGCACATCCCATCAAATTGCCCGAGACGACCGTTGCAGATATCTTGCGTGGTATACACACAAAAGAAAAAACCGGCCTTTTATTGCTATTAGGCAAGGCCTTGAAGTCAACGAACCTGAACGATATTCGCACCTTCTCCGAAGATGATATCGCGTTCCTGACCCCGCACATTGTCACTGCCCTCGCTCAAGCGACGCCTAAGCAACAGGTGGGATTTCATGTCTATTCCACTCCGGCAATTTCACAGTCGTCAAAGGTCGGGCAGAATAGAGAAACCACGTCCGGCTATCTCTTCGCGGACGGTTTATCACTGCATTTCACCTTGACTCAGTACCGATATCGCCCAGGGAAAAAATCCAACGCCAGCCAAAAGGAACCGCGCCCGCTCCCGGACACAGATGGTCTCCGTGACCGAGAGGTGACGTTCCTACCGGAGGCTGCCCTGCGTCCTGATGTCTACGATCGGTCGAGTTGGATTGGAAAATCTGAAGATCGGTCGCTGGCCATTGATTATCAACTGCTGACGAGAGTGCTTGCGGCACCTCCATCTTCCGCTCCCGTCGCACAGCCGGCGCCGGCGCCAGTTCTACAACAGCTGCAATCGATTCCTGCCCAAACATCGCTGGGTGGGAAGAATGAGGCTGACCTGCAAGCCTTCAAGGAAGAGCTGAAAGCGCTTCAGAAAAAGATGGACGAGCAGGAGGCCGAACTCCAGCGCCTCAAGAATCCCCCATCCAGGAAAAAATCCACTCCTTAGCCGTCCTCTGTTGTCTACTGAACGGTCGGGAGAGGATCCAATACCTCATCGAGAGGAACAGACGTTTGGAATTCACCATCCACCGATGGTTCCGTACCGGCCTCAAGCGTTTCGATCGACACCTCCCCCGATAAAACGTCTCCACCGTCCATCGGAAGGAGTGATTGTTCTGCCTCACCCAATTCCTTGAACTCCCGCAGGGGAGGCAGCTGCGCGAGATCGCTCAAGCCAAAATGCTCAAGGAAGAATTTGGTCGTCCCATACATGATTGGACGGCCGGGGACTTCTTTGCGCCCGACCATCCGCACCAGTTTTCGTTCCAACAGCGTACGCAATACACCGGATGTTTCCACCCCACGGATTTCCTCGATCTCCGACCGTACCAGCGGTTGTTTGTAAGCAATAATCGCCAATGATTCCAGGGCGGATCTGGATAGTTTTGCCGCTGTTTTGGCCTTGTCCAGCCGCTTGATCCAGGGAGCATAATCCTGCTTCGTGACAAGACGGTATCCCCCCGCTACTACGGCCAATCGAACCCCGCGCTCTTCTTGCTCAAACGCCTGACCGAGATTTCGCAACGCCGCTTCCACTTCAACCTTCGGCACGTTCCCCATCACGGTCACAAGACGCGCCAAGGACAGCGGTTCGGAAGAAACGAAGAGCAGTGCTTCCAGAATCGCCTGGAGCTCCCCCACCTCTTGCACCCGATTATCATCGAAGTTCTGATCATGAGGCGATCCATTCAGCTCTCCAATATTCATCGCGTCGGCTTCCGGCATATCATGAACCACATCCACCGTCTGTGGAGTCATGTCCCCCTCCATTCTACATCGACATCATCAAGCTCTGCCGGATCGGGCACCAAGGAGAACATCCGTGAAACCAGAATCGGCCCGAATGTTTCCGCTTGGAATACACGAGCAATCCGCAGCTTCATCAATTCAAGTAACGCCAAGAACGTCACGACGACCACCATTCGATGGCTCGATCCCTCGAATAACGCGGCAAACGAGACCGAATCTTTGCCTTCGAGCGTTTCCAGAATGAGGTTCATCCGCTCACGAACCGTAAGATTGTCGGGAACAATCTCGATGAGCCGGCTGCTCGGATTCCGCTCAAGTACTTCCTTGAGCGCATCTACAAGATCAAACAGTGAGACATTCTCTAATGGAAGTTCCTCCTCAACCTCCTCGACCAATGGAGCTTGTTCACGCCAAAAGATCTCGCGCCATATTTTCTCCTGGTCGTCGAGCTGACGCGCCGCTTCTTTGAAAGCCTTATATTCGAGTAACCGTCGAACGAGTTCTTCCCGTGGGTCCGGCCCATCTTCGTCGTCGTCGGCCGTCTCATCCACCGGCAACAGCATTTTGGATTTGATCTGCAATAACGTCGCCGCCATGACCAAAAAATCTCCCGCCACGTTGAGATTCAGTTCTTCCATAGCTTCCAAATACTCGAGGTATTGCTGAGCGATCATCGCGACCGGGATATCATAGATATTGATCTCATTCTTCTTGATGAGATGCAGCAGTAGATCCAGCGGTCCCTCGAAATTTTCGATGCGGACCTGGTACGGAAGCTCTGTTTGCTCAAAATCTTCTGCCTGAGAGTCCACGGCGTCGTTATATCAACTTATGGTGTAACGGGCAAGCCTGATTCTATATATTGGGTTATCAAGTGCTCTTCATTTAAGTCTTACGGCATATGCCACCAGCAAGGCGGCCACCAGGAGAAACAATACAGTGAGAGCATACTGCCCATTTCTGGTTTGGAGAAGGTCGCCAGACTGAGCCGATTCAAGCCGTTTCGTTTGGGCAAAAACCGGTGCTTGATCGAAACGTGCCTTTGCAAGATCGTCTTGTTGCCTGAACTCGGCATTTGAGAAATCCGTTGATCCTAGAAACTGAGCACCGGCAAATACCGCTTCGTTTTCAAAGACCGCAAACCCAAAGAACGTCTCGCGACTGAAGATCGCTTCACGGAAACTGATCCGCCCCTTGAAGCGACTCCCCGAAAATCCCGTCCCCAAGCCGAACCTCGATCGCTCAAACGTCGCCGGTTGTTCGAAAGTCACTTCTAGAAATTCCGCCATACCGTCGAAGAGGGCACCGGTGCAATTCACCGAACCATGAAATACGGACCGATGAAACTTGGTGCGGGGACCAAATTGGGTCTCCCGGCAGTTCATCCGTGTGGCGAACTGCCCCTGAACAAAAGTGACTTCTTTCTCAAATGTGGCAGCAGACAGTTCGACCGCTTCCTGAAAGACCGAACGGGAGAAATCCACTCCTTCCTTGAAATGAGATCCCTCAAAGTCAACAGGTCCTTCAAACCGAAGCGTGCCATCAGGTGACCGATGGCGCACCTCACCCAATATTATGGAATCTCGTAAGATTAGAGCCTCACGAACAATTCGCTGTCCGTTGCTACCGGCACGATCGGCTTGATTCGCCGTCTCCGGCACAGGTACCGTGGAGTGTGATGTCGTGTGTGCAGCAAGACGATCGAAAATAAGATCCCCGCGCACGATCACACCAAGAAGATCGACAGAACGCCCCTTGGCGATCGCATCCATAACGGCTTCACCACGCACGGCATGGGCTTCCCGCTCAGCCGGCGTACAGCCTGGCGAAAGATGGATTACGAGATCCGCTTCAATTCCAGTCGCAGGTGCCTCGGCAATGCAAGCGGCATTGGCTTCTGGTGGACAAGTCACAGTGGCGATTATGAGCACCAGAGCCACAGGCCAACGAGACCACATCTGCTTCCGAAGATCAGCATACGTGCCCAGTGAGCAGCAGTGAAGCAAAGATCTGTTCATATTGCAGAGGAGAGCAACGAAACGTTCGGGAGGTATGAGATACCGCCGCTAGCAATTAATCAGTTTCAGCGGCGGTATGTAGAAGCGATGAACGCTGGCCTAACGCCCCTTGCTTCAGCCAATGATGAGTTGCATCGAACGGGACGTACTATGAACGGAGCCGAGACGATCTCTGAAGGACGAGTATCAATTGTGTCGGTAATCGTCGTCCAACAAATCTTCGGACTTATCAATAAGCTCTTTTCCGTCGTCATCGGCGTCGAGATCCAACTCTTCTTGGACGTCGTCTTCGATCTCGCCCTCCATCTCCAGCTCATCGCTGGCCATCTCATCGTCTTCATCGAGATCAGCCTCGTCCGGTTCCATGGGCATGGCTGGTTTAGCCGCCACGGACTTGCGTGGAGTCACATCCTCTTCACCGGCGACTTTCTTAGCGGATTCACTCGATGGGCTTGCCTTGGATGCGGCCTTCTTCACAGACTTTTTGGCGTCTTTTTTAGCAGTCTTTTTCTTCGAGGCTGGTTTGGACGCCTTGACGGCCGCACGCTTTTTCACTGTTTTCTTGACCGCCTTCTTCTTCGGCGACGGTGCAGCTTTTTTCGTCCGCGACGATTTTTTCGCGACGGCTTTTTTCTTCTTGTTCGCCATTCCGATTCCTCCTCTTCGTTTCAGCTCGGCTCAACGGCCTCCATCTAGCATGAACGAATAGCCTCTTGCAACCACCCGATCTTGATTTTCATCGCCTGGATAACGGAGTATCGTTCAGTAGTCCGGTTCAATCCCGTGCTATGATGGCAACACATATGTAACGGAGCCTGAATCCTCATCATTTCCGGCTTTACGACAAGTCCTCTTGGAAGGAGTACCGCCGACGTGAACCGAGTACGCGTCATGGCGATTGCCTTAGCGATAGGGTCCACTGCAGGCGGTCCGGCCCTGGACCTTTTTCCGGCCACCCAGATCCTCATGGAGAATGGATCACCCTATTATGTTCCTGACACCGCTACTGTAGTGAGCGGCACACCTATTCGGTGGGATAATCCGACGCCAACTCACCATACCGTCACTCACAATGACTGCGCAAAGGAAGACCATCCATGTCTGTTCGATTCGGGAACGGTCGCACCGGGAGGACACTTTACGGTGCCTGGTTTGTCGAAAGGCCGTTACCCCTATCATTGCGGTATCCATCCCATCATGCGAGGTCAGCTGGTCGTGACGGACGATCTCTCCACACCGTCTCAGTTGTAAACATATCGACCATCTTGCACGATCACCGATTGCTCCTGTAGGCTGCTCAAGCTCATCTCTAAAGACCATTCTCCATGAAACCCGTTGCCGATATCCATGAACCCCGAAGCTTGACAGGAGAGACGCTGAGCCTCCTTGCCTGGCACATTCCCGATCTCGTCGCCTATCACCATCAGTCGAACGAATGGTGGCTTGCTCCGCTCGACGACAACCTACCGCTCATCCGGCTGAATCGCACCGGCCTAGACATGCTCAAGGCCATGAACGGCCATACGACTGTCGGTACGCTCATGGAACAATATGGCCTGAAGATCTGCGGCCCGGACGGGCAACCAGGGTCCTGGCACCTTGAACGATGGGCCATGCCTAACTATTCCCTTTGTTATTTCGGAACTGACCCGCCGGGAGGTCATCGACACAAAGCCAAGTGGGATACCCTTCTGCAGCAAGTCCGTGAAGGCTGGTCGGGCCTGGAAGGGTTCGAGGGCGAAGAGCACCTGGAAGAATTCCATCGTCAAGAACTTGCCGAAAGCGAAGAAGATGACGGTCATTTTGATCGGATCGAAACCACCGTCTCACATCTCTTCCGTGAACCGAGCGAGGCCCTAAGCGGCTTGACTTATGGGCGCCTTCTCATGCGGCAGCTGCGTCGACTCGGCTGGTTCAATCCCAAACCCAAGGTCCTGCTGGAAATCGGCGGAGGACTTGGCTATCTCGCGCAAGAACTCGGCAAAGATCTGCTGCCCTTCGAAAAGCAGGGCATCACATACCTGTCGCTCGACATCACGCAACCGTTCCTCAAACTCCAAGTCACTCGAGCCAAAACCGCTGGTTGGAATGTCTCCGGTACCAGCGCCAATGCGGAATCGCTTCCTTTTGCTGATCACTCCATCGATCTCGTGATCGACAATGAAAACATGGCGGACATGACACCCGTACGACTGGGCAAAAAAGAGCTGACGGACGGGGTGGGAGAGACTACACAACACCAAGAAGCGCTGGATTGGATCAGACGGCTTCGTCTCTCGATCGAAAGCGACCCGCCTGAATCGGTGATCTTTAACTTAGGACCGATTCGCTTCGTCGCCGAGCTGTGGCGAGTGCTCAAGCCGGGTGGCCGAGCGTTTCTCACCGAGTTCGGCATCGAGGACGGATGGCCCGCACCCGTAAAGCTGCCGGGACATACCGAATACGAGGTCCAATACAGTCACCTTCGGCAAGCGGTACGCTGGCTCGGTTTTCAGGAACGGTATCTTTCTCTTCCGCAATTCCTGGAACTCAAGCCGGACACGAAAGTCCTCTGCACCGGCGCAACCTACACCATCCAGCGATTCTGTCAGTCGATCAACCGCCTCTTTGCCGTGCGCGCCTATACAGAAAAGGAATTGCAACAGGCTTTGGGTGACTTGCTCCCTAAACTGCAAGGTCTCCACTATCACGAACTCGCCGATCCTGCGTGGTTCGGCCTCCAGGACTTCAAAGTGTTGCTGCTGGAAAAACCAGGCGGGGCGCCGAAAGTACAATTCACCGAGAACAAAGGCTATCGGTGGTATTCGCAGAAATAGAAACGTCGCTCTCAGCCAATAGCAATCGGCCTCGGTTCAATGCATACAATAAATTCACTGCACTCAGCATAGACTTAACTACCGCGCTCATTCCTGAGTCGTTCCCAGCCTAAATCGGCAAAGCAAGGTCCTTGCGTAGCCTCGTGGAATCCAATGCCGGCGGACCATGCATTCCACTCCATCAGTTGGACGGTCTCCTCTCGATCGACCGTCACATCCCAGCCGATGCATCGGGTATACGGGGTTTTCTTATGCAGCTCAGTCACAGTGTCCACACAGGCCTTGAACGCAGGAATGACCTTCCCGGCAAACGCCACGTGACTCGTCGGATGAATCCTGGTCTCACGCCACTCTGCCGTGTACCCTACGTCATGAAACGCCCCACTTTCGATATGAATCGGCACTCTGATCTGCGTCCGCGATAGGACATGGGTTTCATCGCCGCTCCCCAATCTCAAATTACACCCTCGCACGGCAACCTCCCCATTGTCCTCGTACACAGTGAATATTCTTACGGTTGCTACGGCATGATTCGCGAACTCCGCAAACAGTCGATGCGGTTGGATGACGCGTTGAAACAAACCGTTCCCGAGCCGTTTTATCTGTTCGATACTGAACGACTCACGAGTAAAGAAATATATCCCTTTCCCTTGGAGCGAGCTATCGAGTTTGAACACGACTCGCTCATGCTCCTTGAACAGTTGTTCTCTCACCGAGTCCGGCGAGACGAATCGGTAGGCGGTGTCAAAAAAGATTCCGTTCACGTAGGCGAGCACGTCCGGAAAGGCATCGCTCTGGAGCATGACTGCGTTAAGGCCTCTGGATTCCGAAACTCGTCCATACCGTCCCTGAAGCTTTGGCACCACGACCGAGCCATAGTAGTTTTCGGGCACCCAACCCTCCTTAAACTTACCGGACACTGCCGTATAAACATACAGCCAGTGGGCGAAGTGCTTATGGCCAAAGACCTCCACGGCATAGTCGTCGCACAACTTCTTCTCGCGACTCCCCATTTTACCTCGATAGCCCTCGACACTCTTCAAGATTCTCGTAGCGTCTCTGACGTCAGCAGAATGATTGTAGGCGTAGTTCGTCCAGGATCGAAGAACGGCTTTCACTGACGACTTCAAGCTTAAAGACATTCCAGGGTACCTCCAATCAACAAGGTTGTTGTCAGTGATACGCGGTGCCGGACAAGAATCCGGCACTCAAATGTTTGATGGGACCGCTGATTATACCACCGGCCCAGTCCTCGAATAACAGGCCAAGACTCTTCGAAGGCCGGCATCCATGCTGCCACACATGTTCTTCAATGAAACGTGAATTTGAATTTTAATGGGGAATGAGATGGGTTGCAGAGCAACAATGGTGACTGCTGTGCGGTCGAGCGAGGAAGGATCTTTACTTCCATCGAACAGAAGCTGTATCAGCCTCTGATGTGATAAGAGCGGTCGCTGATTGTGCCGCGCACATTCGAGACCGACCTATCACGATGAGGCACCCCCCACCTGGTTCGGCCTTTACGACTTCAAAGTACTGTTGAAAGGACAACCGAGGAGACATCCGAGAGCGCAATGTACCGACAATAAAGACTATCGGTGGTATTCGCAGAAGTAGAGCAGGTTATTGGGCAAGTCCCAACTTTGCTTTCCATTCCCCGACATAAGTCCAATCGACATGAAGTTCATCCTGACGAAGTCTGATCTTCTCGAGATCAGCCTGATCTTGGAGCCGACCCGCGAGAGTCTTGAGCAAGATCAAGTCCTCCATAGTCAGAATCGGCACTGATAAATCGTCCAGCAGAATCTGTCGACGACGCGACAGGGCTGTCTGCAGGTATTCGGAGTCAGCCAAGAGCAGATCAATCACGACTTCTTGGTTTTTCAAAATTCCCACACATCGCCAAATCGAAATGCCATGAAAGACCATCGCGGCTGGATGGACGATGGTGGAATCAAAAAGGGGGGAGAGCAAAGATTGAAGCCGGTCACGGGAAGGTTGCTCCAGTAACAGTAGAACATCGATATCGGTCGTGGCTCGTGGCTCGACCAACGCACTGTATGCCCAGCCTCCGGCCAGCGCATACTGAATCCCGCGTCGATTGAAGTCCGTGATAAGAGTGGAGAGGGTCTGAGCTAAGAACGATTCTGCCGCCATGCCTGCTCTTTTGCGCGCCGAATCTCGCGCATAACTTGTACCATGGCATCGCCCTGAGGCTCATCCTGTTGCAGCACTGATCGACGCAGAGCTAATCCGAGTTCCGTCAGCTCGATAGCACGGCGCAAGTTGGCGGCAATCTTCGCATCGTTTGGTTGACTGGAATGTCTTTGCATAGTCCGCGTTCGCGACTCGAAGCGTTGTTGGAAGTGTACAAGACTCCTCCCTCCGGAGCAACGTTCGTTAAAGATGTCCATGTCCTTGTCAACCAACCCGGCGGCACGCCGAAAGTCCAGTTCACAGAAAACAAAGGCTATCGGTGGTATTCATAGAAATAAGATTGTTAAGGCGAGGTGCTGCCTCACGTTGCGAATTCGGCTCGAATCGTGCGCCCAAGACCTGCCTCAAGGGTGATGAGCATTTCGAGACTAAATTTTTCCCATTTCCCACGAACAAGATCAGACACGCGCGATTGTGCAATACCAAGTCGTTTGGCCGTTTCCGATTGGGTCAGCTTGCGTTTTTCGACGTACAGGCGAAGATCGCTCATGAGGTTCGATCGCATTGAGGTATGGCAACCTCGACTGGATCAAAACCGAGATCAGCAAAAACATTTCTACTCGATTTGGTGATTTTCCTCCTCATGCTTGTTCTCCGATTTGGCGATACCGATCACGCGCTGAGTCGTGATGGCGGGACACTACTGTGCTCTAGCTGATCTCACCTGCCACGAAAAGGTGTGGCTGACACCGTGACCTCAGCATCAATACCGTGGTTCTTCAATAAACCTGAATCCTGCGGCGCTTGTGAGCGAACAATGTACATACTGATAGACCTG
>JACOEH010000080.1 GCA_024998685.1 Nitrospira sp. | reverse complement strand
CAGGAGCAGGCCACCCTCGACGACATCGTCAAGACCTATCAAGGATTGTGGACTTGCTATAGTGAAATGCCGCTGGCTGGAAATGGGAATCGATGCTCATCCGTCAATGTCACGCTTACTTAATGGGGTTCGCATGTCGACAACCAGCCTTGAAAATCACTGGCACGTTAAAACGCGCGGGATGGAGGCCAAGGGAGGCGCGCCTCCATCCCGCGCTGGTCCGAGAAAGAAGGCAGCCCAACTCGGACCAACTGTTTCTCAATCCCGATTGAACCAGTACTGGATACATCGCTCACACCATTTTGCTAAAAGAGTCCTAGCGTCACACCGCCATACACCGCCCGCCCGTACCCGGCGAAGAAGATCTGTTGGCCTGCGGCTTGGGCATGCGTTTCGCCGGTGATGACTTGCCCGGAGGCGGCATATTTCTCATCGGCGATGTTATTGACCTCGACGTACAGCTTCGCAAATCGGAACCATGATGATTTCGGGAGCGCGATATTCTTGGACACATTAATGTTGCCGATCACGTACGACGGAAATCCAAACGTATTATTGTTGTTCAAGAAATAGCTGTTGGAGTAATTGCCTTCGACCCACGCGCCCCATCCCGTCGCCGCATGATAGTACTCCACCTTGCCGTTCAAGATGTCGGTCGGCACATTGGGCACTTGCTTGCCGTCACGGACAATGAATCCGGCCGCAGTCCGGTCGGAAAAGTTAATGTACTCCGAATTGATGTGGGTATAGGCGCCGGACACCCGTAGGCCTGCCACAGGGCGCCAATCGGCGAATACTTCGACACCGCGATATCTCGAAGAATCGGCATTGACCGATGCGGTGTTATTCCCTGAAATCACCTGCGTGATGATTTCATCTTTAAAAAAGGTATAGAACCCGGCGACTTGGACGAACAATGTCGGATGCAGCCTCATCTCCGTGCCGATTTCCAGATTGAGGTTCTTTTGTGGTTTCAGGTTGAAGTTGGTCCCAGGCTGTCCTGTGATGGGATTTCGCAGTAGGTTGGCAAACTGCGGAATGCCGTAGCCTGTCGAAGCCCTGATCCAATGACGATAGTCTGCAGACGGTTTCCAGGTTACCGACCCCTCCGGCGCCCAATTGGAGAAGGTTCTATTGGCACTCGTCCGTGAGGCAAGCGTCCCGTTCTGATCATAGTTCGTGGCATCCACGCTGAGACGCGATTGTTCGAAGCCGAGCCCGACCGCCAAAATCCAGTTCGGGTAGAATTCCAGTTCTTCTCGGAACCGACCGCCGATGTTGAAAATAGTCCCGCGGCTATTCTGGATCAGGTTCCCTTTCGTTCCGAAGCCATCGGCAAGATTCTGGAAGGTGTTGCCCTTCTGCTCCATCTTATTCACGAAGAAACCGACATAGCTCTTCAACGGCATGGTTCCAAGTCGGCCGTCGTGTCGCAAATCGGCATAGCTCTTGTAGTTGGGATTCGTATTTTCGAAGATCTGCGAGAATGATTGTTGGATGTCCTTGACGTCGTAGTCGGCTTCTACCGTCAAGACGGTATTCGCATCGATCTGCCGCTCATAGATGCCTCCGATGATCGTGCGGCGATCGACCCGACTTTGATCCAGCAAAAGGGAATTGGCACAGCCCCCGTTGTAGGTGCCGGGCGTACAGAGCGTCTGCGCACCGCCGGCCTGCCGTTCATCCGCAAAAAACTGTCCCTGCGTAAGCCGAGTCGGCACTTTCGTATTGAGCCAATTGGTGATGGCCTTGAAATAGAAATTCTGCCGGTCGTCCATCTTGTAGCGGACGTTGAAGTTGATCGTTTGCGTATTATAGTTGCTGTGCCGGATGAACCCATCTTCCGCCACATGACTGCCGAACATCGCAATATCGAATTTCTCCGTTTCCTGGCCGATGGCGACGCCGTACTTCTGGTATCCAAAGGATCCTCCGGAGAAGAATGTCTCCAATCCGCCAATGTCGCTGCCTCGCCTGGTACGGAAGTGCACCATTCCACCCAATGCATAGTTGTCGTACAAGGAAGAGGATGCGCCGCGAATGACTTCGGTACTACGCATGAACCATGGATCTTGTATATCCAACCGTGAAAGGCCGTCGGACTGGGTCTGAGAGATTCCGTCTTCGTACACTTTGATATCTCGAATCGCAAATGCAGTCTTGGCTCCCAGTCCCCGGATCATGATGCTGAAATCACGAGGTCCATTGGCCTGTCGCAACACGATTCCCGGCGCCGCTTCCAACGATTCCTTCATCGTTCTGGTCGGCTGCGATTGTGTTTCGTTAGGGACCGTGGCGAAAAACGACATCCCTTCCGATCGCTTCTGGAAACGCTCGCTGACGATACTCATGTCGGCCAGATCGAAATCAGGTTTTGCATCTGATGCGGGTTCAGTCGCGCCTTCCGGTGAAGCAGGCTCGGCTTTCTCCTTAATAATCGCCGGACGCTCCGCTTCGGGTTTCTGGCTCTCTTTTTTCTGCTGCAACTCATCCAGTTCCTTCAGAATATTCTTCAGTTGATCGCGCAGCGCTTTCTCACGCGATGACGTGGACGTATCAGAGGAAGGGGCTTCCTGCGCAAGCGCTTTGCCGTTCCCTGCAGCACACAGTACGAACATACCGACAGCCATCGCATATCCCCATCGAGAAACACCTACCAGGTCAGACATGATCGCCCACTCCTCACTCAAGCAGATTATTGAAAGGCATAGTCCGACATACAGCCTCAACGGCTGCCGAGCCGGTAACCGCATACGACCGATACGGATCTAGAAAGGATCACTGAGGGGGTGCGCGAGAACGAGAAACCGCGGACATGAAATGGAGTTGTGGTGCTGTACCGACCGACCGCTGCATCGCGACGACGACGAAAAATGCGAGGAGAGGCGCGACAGCCTGGATGCTGACCGTCGGATTAACCTGGCAAACCCAAGCGCAGAGCGAGGAATGAGCGGCATGAGACGGAGTGTGGTGTGCATGGCCCGGCTCTTCTGCCTGCATCACGAGACAGCCTGCCGCGCTGACTGCAAGCGCGGCATAGAGCAGGGCCACCCCAACGGCGAAGGGTGCGAACCAACGCTTCATTTCATTCCTTCAAGAAGATGTTGCATCAGGGCGACCGACTCCTTGCCGTCCCAGGCCCGAGGTCCGACTGCACGACCGACGGCTCGACCATCCGGACGGATGAGCACGGTCGTCGGCAAGCCCCGTACCATAAAGGACCTCGAAACGTCCTCGCTTTCATCGAATAGGACGGGGAGACTGATACCGAGATGATTGAGAAACTGCTTGATCCCTTGTGGATGTATGTCCGTCGTGACGGTCACCACCTGGAACTGCGTGGAATCCAACTGCGATTGAAGTCTTGCCAACGACGGCATTTCTTCTTTGCACGGTCCGCACCAGGTCGCCCAAAAATTGAGCAACACGACTTTCCCGGCCAACTCGTTGGAACGAACGCTTCCCCCGTCGAGCGCCTTCAGATCAAATGCCGCGATCGGAACAGGGGCCACGAGTCGTGTGACGCGCAGCGCGGCGAACGGATCGCTCACCGAGGTTGCGGCACGAGCAAGGTATCCGCCGACACCGATCGTGATGACGCATCCGGTGAGCAACAGGGCGATCAGTAACCGACCGGTTTTACGGCTCATGGTCCCCCGCCTTCCTCAGCGCAAGGTCCGCACTGGGAAACTGCATGGTTTGGATGACCAGGCGATGCGCCGGCATCGCGTGTTCCTTCCAGCCCATCACGACCGTTCCATGCTGATTGACCGCCAGGGTCGGCGTCTGTCCGTTCTTCTCGTTCAGTTTGATCGGATCGCTGAACGACCGGCCGCGATCGAGCGAATAGCTGACCACGACTTCTCGACGGACAGGCGATTGTTCTTCCCAGATCACGGCAATCCTCCCCGCGGGATCGATCGCCATCTGCGGATGGTCCGGGAAGGTCCCTTTGGACCGGTTCAATTGCGTTTTGCCCGAAAATGTCTCCCCCTGATCATCGGAGTAGGCGAGATACACTGCGGGCATCTCGTCGGCGCCCTCCGTGTACCAGACGACATACAATCGCCCTTGCCGGTCGACACCGAGGGACGCCGGACGATGGGGACAGGCAGGATAGACCCACCGATCGTGACCGACGACGACAGGAGAAGAAAATGTTTGACCGCCGTCCAGCGATCGAGACACGACGGTCTCTCGAATATTGCCCTCAAAAATCTTTCGCCATGCGACATAGACGACTCCGTCGGCGGACGTCGCCACGGCCGTCCTACAGCAGACGCATGTCTCGTCGTCGATCTTGAGGTTCTGGGCGATCGAGCGGCCATGATCCGTCGATCTCGACACGAACGTCCCCGGTTCTTTCTTGCCTTCGCGGGCGTCGATCCATGCCATGTGGACGGCACCATCCGGAGCGATCTGAATCGAATCAAATGTATGCTGGATGACTTGGCCGTCATCGTTCACCAAGACGGACGGCACAAATGAGCGTCCACCGTCCAGGGATTTGCTGAGCCTCAGTTCTCCGGAAAAGGGCTTATCGGGCGTGATCTTCGGATGGGTCTGCGACCACGTGATATAAACCTCATTTCCATGCACGGCTAAGGCCGGAGATTCCTGGCGATAATAGACATCCTCGGTCGGTTGGTTCACAGAGACCGGCTTTCCGAGTGGCCCGCCGGGTTGTTCAGACTTCGCAAAGAGGATGGTGCGGGTTTCCTTGTCTTCTTCCACCCAGGCAGCTGAAACAATTCCTTGCTCATCAATCTGCACCGAAGGCCCGACCACGCTCTTCACCTGATGCACGGTCATCCGCTTCGGACCCATGGTTGTGACCGACTCAGGGGTTTCAGCCCATACCGACCACGACACCAGCAGTGACAACACCACGGCGAATCCGGCGGTGCGCCTTCGCATCGACGAGCTTCCCAGCTCGTGCATCTGTTCATATTGTGGTTGTGGCAACATACAACGTCCCTCGCGGTTCAGTTCGCCAAGCTATAGACGATCGGAAGACTCACGACGATTTGTGGTTTTCCAATGGCGTGTTTCATATGGAGCGGACAGGCTAGTTTTACCGCCTCGATCGCCGCGGCATCGAGCACGCTGTGCCCTGAGCTTTTCTGGACCATGACATCGGCCAGCTGTCCATCCGATCGGATGACGGCTTTTAAGATCACTTTCCCCTCTTGGCCGTTCATGCGGGCTGAGTTCGGATACCGTTTGAGTTCCGCCACCCTCCGCCAAAGTGACTCGGCCAGCCATCGATGATCTATTTTCGTCTCCGAACCGGACGCCGGAGCCTTGGCCACCTCCATCGGAGCGGGGTCCGTACGAGCCTCCTGCGACGCAGATTCTGCCGGTGCCTCTTGTTGGACCGAGACCTCCTGCGATGAGGCAGGAGCTGCCGCAACCGCTACCGGCTCAAGTTGAGCAGGTGGAGCCGCAACCGGCTCCGGCTCCTTCGTTTCTACGACCGGCTCGACCTTTGATTCAACTGATTCCGTCCTCTCGGCAATACGTTGTTCAATCGGCTCTTCACGCGGCTGAGAATTTTCAATTTTCTGTTCGATCATTGGTGCCGGCTTGATCGGCGGCGGCTCGATTTTCTGCTCCAACGGCTTTACCGCCTGGGCTACCTCAGTCGCTCGTTTGGGACGTGGCTGAGACGCGATCTTCGCCGGTGCCTGTTCCGGAGGCATGGCCGACGACGCTTGTTCCGATATGGATTCCGGCTTCGCCGCCTCCACCAACGCCACATCCCACGTGAATACATCCTCAGGTAGGATGGGCTTAACCTGTGTGGCAAACGCGAACGCGAGGCCGACGGCCGCTCCATGCAGCGTCAGCGAGATGCCCCAGGCCGGAAAAAAGAATCGGGTTTCATCTGTCGATATCATGTCGTCTTCTGCCTTTCCCTAGCCGCTGATCGGTTCGCCGACTTCTTGCAGAGTAGAAACGAGTACGGCGGAGACCCACCCGAGAGAAGAGAACTGCTCCCCCGTTGGACTCAACGCCCACCTTCTGATCGTCTAGCGCAAAGATACGGCCTTCACCGGTTCTTGTTTCTGAATACGTGCGACCACATCCAGGATGACTTGCTCGGTCAAGAGTCCACCTTTGATATATTCTTGGACCACGCCCTTCTCATCGATGAACACGCTCACCGGCAAGCCGAACACTCCGAACTGGTTCGCGATTTTGTTGTCTCTATCCATAAGCACTGGAAACGTATGGCCATATTGCCGGATGTGCTCGCGCACTTTGGCTTCGTCTTCCAATTCGTTGATCGCCAGCACCACGAATCCCTTTTCGCGAAGTTTGTCGTACGTGGTCTGCATCGCCGGCATTTCCGTCGTGCAGGGTTTGCACCAAGTGGCCCAGAAATTCATCAACACGACTTTGCCGCGATAGTGGCCGAGTCGTTGCTCTTTTCCATCGAGGCCGACCAGGGCGAAATCTTCAGCGGCCGTACCCACGGCAGGAACTCGCGATCCCATGCTCCACCCCTCGAAGGCGGGTAATGTTACCAATGCCGCAAGCAGCAGGATTCCCACGAATACAATCCTGAATTCTCTCGATTTCATATGAGCCTCCTTCAACTGAACCGTTAGTTAAGATTGGTTCAGTACCTGAAACATCTTCGTCAGACCGAACACATAGCTCGTGCCTTGCGCCAGATTTCCATTGAAATCCCGGTAGACCGGCACTTGTGCATAGAAGTAGAGCGATGCGTTGTCGACAAGCGGCGTTTTGATGTTCAACGTTGTCTGGATAAAGTCCCCGAGATTGATCTGGAAACCCGGCGTATATGCGAAGAACGTTGAGCCGGTCGTCGGAACCGCTCGGTTCCTGATGTTCTCATCAAGCACAATCGCCTCGTCGGGAAACGTGGGATCACTCGGAGTCTGTGATCGAGCCAGCGATCCCTCGAAGTGATCGCGCGCCATGTAGCGAAAATTGAACTGATTGCTCAGCACGAGCCACGGCACCGTCACAAGATTCGCGCCGAGTCCAAAATCAAATTGATCCCCCCATTGATAACCAAAGTTATTGCGAAACGTATGGCGATAACTGCCGGTGGCGAACTGGTTCAACCGATGGGGAATCAGCTCATAGGTTTGATAGAACGACGCTTGCAGGCCGACTTGACCACGTCCAACCTGTGCCGTCGGTTCCATCGTCTCACCCGGCTCCCCGGAGAGTCCTGCGGTCGTTTGATCATGATCACCCGAGGGAACATACACGCCGAAGCCCATGACCACCATACTCCTCAGTGTGGGCAACAGGTTGTACTTGGCGTTGATAAGGATGTCACCGAAGCCGTTGTCGGAAAAACTGGTTTCTTCACCGGCCCCTCCGTTGACCTCGCCTAGTCCATCGATGTGTCGATGCTTGATCTTTTTATAGGGGATGGCGATTTCTAAACCGAACCGATCGGTGACTCCGTAGTTAAGATCAAGCGTATACATTTGAGTAATGGTACGAATTTCGCGGTGATGACCCAGAATAAGTTGTCGGTTATCCAGATCGACCGCAGGGATCACTCCGTCGGTTCCGCTGAGCAA
This sequence comes from Nitrospira sp., assembly GCA_024998685.1. Lineage (GTDB taxonomy): Bacteria > Nitrospirota > Nitrospiria > Nitrospirales > Nitrospiraceae > Nitrospira_D. The sequence continues at coordinate 3,839 of JACOEH010000080.1, read as the reverse complement.
CGTTCCTTGTGGTGTGTAGTTATAGAAGCCGTTTATGGTGAGTAGACCCTTCGGTGAGACCTGTTGCTGAGATCCTATGACGACAAAACATGTCACAGACCCACAAGATCCATGCGCAGGCTGAACGACGGGCCAGGTCGATGAGAACAGACTCAGCCCCAGCAATACTGAGAATATCGAATGCTTGACTCGCATAATGAACAGGCTCCTTCTTTCAGGAGCTACGGGACAAGTCGAATGGCCACGTGCAACAAAATGGTTCTGACTAAAGCGACCGGCGAAGGATTAGAAGGATGGGGGAGCGCGGCTGGAAGAAATGCGAGATGGCTCAGAGATGAGATGGCTCGGATGGGGAATTGGAATAACAGCGACGGGGCTGCGCTCAATCTGGATTAAAACGACATCGCTATCGACAACGGTGCCGGCGGCACACATCCAGGAACAGAGCAGCGTCCCGTGCGTCGCGGCTTGATGCTGAGCATGGTGCCCGGCGTGCTCAGCCGCTTGAGCTTGAGCCAGTCCGCCGATGGCGAGAACACAGACTACCAGTGAGATTGAAAGAAACTTGCGGAATGCGTCATCCATACGGAAGCCTGCGTACATTTTAGTGTAGCGTGAGTAGTCTAATGCATACGATGCTACGGATGCAACAGGTGCGCTGAATGCGATACTGTGCGTGACGAGGATAACGCCTGTCAAGTCGCCGTTATGCCGATGGAGAGTCGAGTAGGATTCATTGCAAAGATGCTGTATACTTCAAACCCTATTTCCATGTAGGGATCCATTTCTCACTCAAGAACGACATTCTCACTATCCTATGGTTACACAAGTACTCAACCTGATCTTCGGCAGTAAAAACGACCGTGAAATCAAGACCCTGCGACCGATCGTCGAGCAGATCAACGGCTTGGAAGCCGGGCTCACGCCGCTCTCCGATCAAGCCCTTGCCGACAAGACTCAGGACTTCAAGAAGCGGCTTGAAGCAGGCCAGACACTGGACGACATCTTACCTGAGGCGTTTGCCGTATGCCGGGAAATGTCACGCCGCAAACTCAATATGCGGCATTTCGATGTGCAGCTCATCGGCGGCATGATTCTCCACCGTGGCCGCATCGCCGAAATGAAAACCGGTGAAGGAAAAACCTTGGTGGCGACGCTCCCTATTTATTTGAATGCGCTCGAGGGTAAAGGCGTTCATCTCGTCACCGTCAACGATTATCTCGCCAAGCGTGACGCCCAATGGATGAGCCAGCTCTACCATGCGTTGGGCCTGTCCACGGGAATCATTCAGCATGACGCGTCGTTCATCTATGACCCCACCTACGATGCGTCCGATAAACGGCTGCAACACCTTCGCCCCTGCACAAGGCCCGAGGCATATCGCGCCGACATTACGTACGGCACCAACAACGAATATGGGTTCGACTATCTCCGTGACAACCTCGTCGTCACCGATTTGAATCAATGTGTGCAGCGCGAATTGAACTTCGCCATCGTCGACGAAGTGGACAGCATTTTGATCGATGAAGCGCGGACGCCGTTGATCATCTCGGGTCCCACGGACCAGACCACCGACCTCTATTACCGAATCAACGCGATCATTCCGCAACTCAAAGCCGAAACGGACTACACCATCGAGGAGAAGACCAAGACTGCCGCACTGACTGAAGACGGCAACGCGCGCGTCGAAAAACTGCTCGGTGTCGATAATTTGTACGATCCGGCCCACATGGACATGGTCCATCACGTGGTGAAAGCCTTGCAAGCCTACACGCTCTATAAACGAGACGTGGACTACGTCGTGAAGGAAGGCGAAGTCATCATCGTGGATGAATTTACCGGCCGCCTCATGCCGGGCCGGCGGTGGAGCGACGGACTCCATCAAGCCGTCGAAGCCAAAGAGGGCGTGAAGATCGCCAACGAGAATCAGACGCTCGCGTCGGTCACCTTTCAAAATTATTTCCGCATGTACAAGAAACTCAGCGGCATGACCGGTACAGCGGACACGGAAGCCGCAGAATTCGCCAAGATCTATAATCTCGACGTCAACGTCGTGCCGACCAATCGCCAAATGATTCGGCAGGATTATGCCGACGTCGTGTATCGGACTGAGAAAGAAAAGTTCGCGGCGATCGTCGAAGAGATTAAAGAATGTCACGAGCGCGGCCAGCCGGTGCTGGTCGGAACCATTTCGATCGAAAAGTCGGAGAAGCTCGCCGGGCTGTTGAATCGCAACGGGGTCAAGCACAACGTCCTCAACGCCAAGCAGCATGAGCGGGAAGCGGAAATCGTCGCGCAAGCCGGACGCAAAGGCGCGGTCACGATCGCCACGAACATGGCGGGACGCGGCACCGACATTCTGCTCGGCGGCAACCCCGACTTCATGTACAAACAGGTGCTCTATCGAGAGGAGAATCTGCCGGAAAGTCGCAAGCTCGAAATCTACGAGGGTATTCGATCCGATTGCGACAAGGACAAACAGGAAGTCCTCGCGGCCGGCGGCCTCCATATCCTCGGCACGGAGCGGCATGAAAGCCGCCGCATCGACAATCAGCTTCGTGGACGGGCCGGCCGCCAGGGCGATCCCGGCACATCGAGATTCTACCTGTCGTTGGAAGACGACCTGATGCGGATCTTCGCGTCGGAACGGGTATCGCAGCTGATGCTGAAGCTCGGCATGGAGGAAGGCATCCCCATCGAACATGGAATGGTGACTCGCGCGATCGCCAACGCGCAAAAGAAGGTAGAGGCGCATAACTTCGAAATCCGCAAACAACTGCTCGAATACGACGACGTCATGAACAAGCAGCGCGAGGTGATCTATCGACACCGTCGGGCCGTGCTGAACGGAGACAACCTCACCAACGACCTTCATGACATGATGGACAGTTCCGTGGAATCCTCCCTCACTGTGTATTGTCCTCCTGATCAATACCCGGAAGAATGGGACGTCAAAGGGTTAACTGAGGTCATGCAGAGCCAGTTCGGCTTGGACATCACCCAGGGTAAGCACGACGGGGGAGACTCGCTCCGCGATGTCGGGCGCGATGCATTGCAGGAAGATCTTCGAGCCCACGTGCGGGATGCCTATACCAAAAAGGAACAAGAGTTGGGACCGGACCTTCTGCGCTTTCTTGAGAAGACGTTCATGCTCCAGGTAATCGATCATCATTGGAAGGATCACTTGCTTGGGATGGACCATCTTCGCGACGGCATCGGTCTTCGGGGCTACGGACAGAAAGATCCGCTGATCGAATATAAACGTGAAGGGTTTGACCTCTTCGCCGGCATGATGGAACGCATCAAATCCGATACGCTCGATCGACTGTTTCACGTGCAAGCGGTCCGTCACGAAGGAGAGCAACCGCCCCCCCAGCAACCGGTCCTCTCACGTCCACAACCCAAGCTCACCTTAACCCGTGGCGAGGAGCCGGTTGCCGCACCGGCTCCGGCCCATCGAGCCGAGAATAAGGTCGGCCGCAATGATCCATGCCCCTGCGGCAGCGGGAAAAAATACAAAAAGTGCCACGGCGCGTGAGGAGAGTACTCGGTGGTGGAGCCGGATCTCGGCCTCGGCATGATGCGATAGATCCCCACCGCTATTTGATCCTTATCACCCTGCCCGCACACGCCTCTAAGGCTGCGTCGAAGCGCCGCAAAGCCAGCGTGCGCAGTATCAATGGCCAATTGTGATACCAAAGACGCCATGCCGAATGCCGAAGATCCAGCTCCACTACCGAGCTATGGGAAAAAGAGAGGAAGAAGGCGTGCGATGTGTAGCTCATACTAGGGCGTGTCATCAGTTAGCGGCGGGATAATTTTCTGGGTTTACAAGAGCG
>JACOEH010000016.1 GCA_024998685.1 Nitrospira sp. | reverse complement strand
GGTGGCCCTCCTTGAGGGCCTACCCTAAACCGGACAGATCATGTGCTAGCGACAACGACGATTCTTGACGTTTGACAGGGTTGGTATGACTCAGTAAAATGCAAAAACCTTTAATGCTCATCCGGTGAGGTGAGTAAGGAGCACATGCATGGGATCGGAGTCCGGCGTGGGCCGGTATCAAGGCGACCTTCTCACCACAGTGCGGTGAGGAGGTTTTTTTATGCCATAAATGATTGAGCTAGCGGCGATAGCGTGATCGGGCCGACCATGGCAACTCCTACGAACAAGCCGACAGAGCGGAAGGACGAAAAGCTGATTATGGATGCGGGTGATATCTCCCGCGCCATGATGCGTATTGCGCATGAGATTTTGGAACGGAACAAAGGGGTAAAGGATCTGGCGCTGGTGGGAATACGGACAGGTGGTGTGCACCTCGCCCATCGACTCGTCAAGCGTATCCACAGCATCGAGGGCGTACCGGTTCCCATCGGTGAATTGGATATCACCTTATATCGCGATGATCTGGCGTTGCGCAAAAATCAACCGATCCTTCGAAAGACTTCGGTGCCGTTCGACATGACGAATAAAATCGTCGTACTCGTCGACGACGTCTTGTTCACCGGAAGAACAATACGGGCGGCGATGGATGGGCTCATGGACTTGGGGCGTCCGGAAGAAATCCAGCTGGCCGTGTTGGTCGATCGTGGTCATCGGCAGCTGCCGATCAAAGCGAATTACATCGGGAAAAATCTACCGACCTCTCGGGATGAGCAGGTCCAGGTGTTGTTGGACGAAGACGGGGAAGATGATCGGGTCGTCATCCTGAAATCCTGAAGTGGAGGATTCCATGAGCCTCAAGCGCAAAGATCTGCTGAGTCTCGCCCCGTTGTCCGTGGATGAGATCAGGCTCGTCCTGGATACGGCGGATTCCTTCAAGGAAGTGACCGGGCGTGAAATCAAAAAAGTGCCGGCTCTCCGAGGCAAGACCGTCGTGAATCTCTTCTTCGAGCCGAGCACCAGAACCCGCACATCCTTTGAGCTGGCGGCCAAGCGCCTCAGCGCCGATGTGATCAATTTTTCTCCTTCCTCCAGCAGCGTGGTGAAAGGGGAAACGCTTCTCGACACGGCGCGAAATATCGAAGCCATGCAGGCGGACATCATCGTCCTGCGGCACTCTTCGGCGGGAGCCGCTGAAACACTGGCAAACGGCGTCAAGTCGTCCGTCATCAATGCCGGCGACGGGTGGCATGAGCATCCGACACAGGCATTGCTCGATCTGTACACGATTCGGCAACGGGGAATGAATTTCCACGGATTGCGCGTCGCGATCGTCGGCGACGTGTCACATAGCCGCGTCGCGCGTTCGAATATCTATGCGCTTCTCAAGCTCGGTGCCGAGGTGCGTGTGGTGGGACCGCCGACAATGATGCCGCGTAGCGTGGAGAGGCTGGGAGCCAAAGTATATTACGACATGGACGAAGGTCTGCGCGATGCGAATGTCATTATGATGCTTCGGCTGCAGCTGGAACGGCAGGGGAGAGCGCAGTTTCCCACGATCAGAGAGTATTCGAGGCTCTATGGCTTAACGGCTGAACGAGTGCGGCTGGCGGACGCCGGCGCCATCGTCATGCACCCGGGGCCGATCAATCGGGGAGTGGAAATCGCCCCGGATGTCGCCGATAGTTTGTCCTCGGTCATTCTCGATCAAGTGGCGAACGGTGTGGCGGTGCGCATGGGAATTTTGTATCTCATGTCCGGAGCGAGTTCGTGATTCCACAAATTGTAGAGAGGGCTGATCGTGCCGATTTTGATTAAAGGGGGCCATGTCATCGACCCAGGCAGGTTTGTCGGCATCGCCGATGTCCTCATCGAGAAGGGCAAGATAGCCGCAGTAGGACCGAACCTTTCCTCACCTGTCGATGCCCGAACCATTCGAGCCAATGGGAAGCTGGTGATGCCGGGGTTGGTGGATTTACACGTCCATTTTCGCGAACCGGGGTTCGAATACAAGGAAACGATTCAGAGCGGCAGTGCTGCGGCCGTTGCGGGTGGATTTACGACGGTCTGTTGCATGCCCAACACGAACCCCGTGAACGATAATCAAGCTGTGACAGAATTCATATTGGAACGAGCACGGTTGGCTGGGCTTGCAAACGTGCTGCCGATCGGCGCCATCACAAAAGGATCCGAGGGGAAAGAACTGGCGGAGATCGGTGACCTGCGTCGGTCCGGCTGTGTGGCGATTTCCGATGACGGCAAGCCTGTGATGAACAGTCTCGTCATGCGGCGAGCGATGGAATATGCGTTGGCATTCGATCTGACGGTCGTCGACCATTGCGAAGACCTACATCTGGCGGAATGCGGCTGTATGAATGAGGGATTGGTCTCGACCGAGCTGGGATTGCCTGGTATCCCGGCCGCTGCCGAGGATGTGATGGTGGCGCGCAATCTCTCTCTTTCGGAACTGACGGGAGCTCGCCTCCATCTGGCACACATCAGCACAGCCGGGTCGGTCCGAATGGTGCGGGAGGCGAAAGGCCGCGGGATCCACGTGACGGCGGAGGCCTGTCCTCACCATTTTCTGCTTACGGAAGAACTGGTGCGCGGCTACAACACTCACGCTAAAATGAATCCTCCGCTACGCACCTGGACCGATGTACAGGCGATCAAGGAGGGCTTACGAGACGGCACGATTGATGTGATTGCGACCGATCACGCCCCCCATGCGACCCAGGAGAAACAACAGGATTTCACCGAGGCCCCATTCGGAATCGTCGGACTTGAGACGGCGCTGCCGCTGACATTGGGATTGGTGGAGGAAGGGATTCTGTCGCTGGAACAAGCGGTCCAGAAACTGACCTCGGCTCCAGCCGCAGCGTTCGGGCTCAAGAAAGGGACGCTGGCAGTCGGTGCGGATGCCGATGTCGTCATCGTCGATCAGCAAGAACAGTGGGAAGTCGATCCGTCCAAGTTCCGGTCCAAGAGCCGCAATACGCCGTTTGCGGGATGGAAAGTCAAAGGCCGGATGAATACGACCATTGTAGACGGCAGAGTGGTGTTTGAGACCGGTCCGGTGGAGCGGTAGTGCTGTGCAGCGGCTGTCCCGTTGGGGGATGGTGGCCTGTCTCACGCTGGAGTGGGTCGCGCTCGCCGTTTGGGTCGGAGGCATGATCGTGCTGAGCGGGGCGGTGATCCCCGCCGTGTTCAATACATTCGGAGGGCAGGATGCGGGAGGCATGTTCTTGACCCGTGCATTCGAAGGCTATCACCGGTTTGTCGGCGGGGCCGGTGCTATCCTCTGGGCTACACTCTGGTATCGTCGGTGGAGCGGGAATCCGATCGTGGAGGTCGGCCGGAGTGAGGTGATTATCCTGGCAGTCATGGCGATGATTGCCGGGCTCATTATTATGGTTCTGCACCCAAATGCGGCGGCGCTCCAAGCGCATGCATTCGCGACGAAAGACGAGACGACCAGGAAAACGGCTTTGGAAGGGCTGTTTCGTGTTTTGTTGCCGATCCGAGCCCTGTATATGCTCAACCTTTTCTTAGGGCTAGCGCTCATCGGAATCAAGGCAAAACGATCGCTTGACCGGAAGGACGAGAGATAACTGTGAAGAAAGCGTTGTTGGCACTAGCGGATGGAACGGTGTTCGAAGGCCGCGCTCTCGGCTATGAGGGAGAGACGGTTGGGGAGGTCGTTTTTAATACGGCCATGACCGGCTATCAGGAGATACTGACTGATCCGTCCTATAAGGGACAGATCATCACGATGACCTGTCCGCACATCGGCAACTATGGGGTCACGCCTGAAGATATGGAGTCCCGCCGAGCCTGGGCGGAAGGGTTCGTGGTCATGGAAGCCAGCCGTCTTGTCAGCAACTGGCGGAGCAAACAGACTCTGCAGGAATCATTGAAGGAAGCCAAGGTGGTCGCGATCGAAGGAATCGATACGAGAGCCTTAACAAGGCATTTGCGCGAGCATGGGTCGCAGCAGGGACTGATCACTCATCTCAATGTTGATCCTGATCGGGCTGTACAGCAAGCCAGACAAGCTCCCGGCATTATCGGTCGAGATTTGGCGGCCGAGGTCACCTGTGCACGTCCATATGAGTGGACGACGGGGACCGGTAATTGGGCGCCATCGGCAAACGGCAGTGATCGGAGACAGTCCAAGCCCTGGCGGGTCGTGGCCTACGACTTCGGCGTCAAACATAACATCCTGAGGCGATTGGTGGATGTCGGCTGTCAGGTCACGGTAGTACCTGCTGCAACATCAGCCGTTGAAGTTGAGGCGTTCAAGCCCGACGGCATTTTCCTCTCAAATGGTCCGGGGGATCCGGAGGGGCTTCTCTATGCCGCGAAGACAATGGAGAAATTGATCGGACGTTATCCGATCTTCGGCATCTGTTTGGGCCATCAGATTCTCTGCTTGGCCTTCGGTCTCAAGACCTATAAGCTGAAGTTCGGCCACCATGGGGCGAATCATCCCGTGATGAATCTTCGGACGAGAAAAGTCGAAATTACGTCGCAGAATCATAATTTCGCCGTCCAGGGTCCCACGTCACTTCTTGAAGTGCCGAAATTTCCGCCTATGATCGACGCTCGCTTTGGAAAACTGTCGCTCACCCATATCAGCTTGAACGACTACTCGGTCGAGGGGATGGCTTGTTTGGATCATCCGGTCTTCTCCATCCAATACCACCCGGAGGCGTCGCCGGGTCCTCATGATGCCGCCTACTTGTTTGATGAATTCATGCACCTTATGGAGACTCATCATGCATAATCGTTTTGTCATTGGGGTGATCGGGCTGGTGCTATCCGGATGCACGTTCAATTTTCCGCTGTTCCCCGGTCCTGGGCCTCTGCAAGAAACTCGGGTCGATGGGACCGGCAAGGCAAAAGTGCTGTTGATTGAAATTTCCGGAGTGATTAGTTCTCAAGATAAAGAGGGATTCCGGACGGCTCCCAGTATGATTGCGAGTGTGAAGGAACAACTGACTCGGGCCGCAAAGGATGAGAACGTCAAAGCCGTTGTGCTTCGCATCAATACCCCTGGGGGAACGGTGACCGCGTCGGATATTATTTATCACGAGCTGAAAACGTTCAAAGCCGGCCGTAAGGTCCCCATTGTTGCCTCCATCATGGATCTGGGTACATCGGGGGGCTACTACATCGCCGCTGCGGCGGACACCGTACTGGCGCATCCTTCATCGGTGACCGGCAGTATCGGTGTGATTATGCTCACCATCAATGCGCGAGGGCTCTTAGAGAAAGTGGGGGTAGAGGCTACGGCGGTAACATCGGGTCCCCGCAAGGATATGGGCTCGCCGTTTCGGACCATGACGATCGAAGAACGAGCCATCTTCCAAGGACTGATCGATTCGTTTTATCAACGCTTCTTGAACATCGTGCAGGAGGGCCGCTCCAACTTACAGATGGAGCAGATCAAACGGTTGGCTGATGGGCGAATCTATACCGGTGAGCAGGCCAAAGCGGCCGGTTTGGTCGATGAGATCGGCTATCTCGAAGACGCGATTGCATTGGCGAAGAAAAAAGCCGGCCTGACGGAAGCCAAAGTCGTGACGTACCAACGTCCCGGTGAATACTCAAACAACGTCTATTCCAAGCTGTTGGCACCGAGCAGTCTGGCCGGTCTGGCAGATCTCGACCTCATGTCGTTTGTCCGTGGAGGAACTCCGCAGTTCATGTACTTGTGGATGCCATAGTAAGGGACAGCGCCGATCTCATGGATGATAGAATGAAATGTTACTATAGATGATCGGCTTCGAACGAAGGATCCCAAATGGCACCGGCAGATTGGGAGATCGACACTTTTTTCTTGAAACCCGTTGGCCGTCGCGCATTCCTTTTACGCGGCGCTCAAGGGATGTTGCGGGTGTCTTGCCTTCTGGGTATGGCCACAGCGAGCGGCGTCATTTCAACTCTGGGGGGATGCGTCCGTGCGCCGGGAACGGCACGCGATCAATTCATCTATATCTCTGAGGAGAAAGAAATTACGATGGGCATCGGCGCCTATCGCGAGTTGCTCCGGAAGGCTCCGATCAGTGATGATCCTGAGTTAAATGAGTTGGTCAACCGGGTCGGGAGGCGGATTGCAGCGGTGGCCAATAAGCCGGAGTATGAGTGGGAGTTCGCCATTATTAGGGATGACCGTACAATTAACGCATTCGCGCTGCCGGGCGGCAAGGTGGCCGTCTTCACGGGGATATTGAAAGTGACGAAGAACGAAGACGGGTTGGCGACCGTCATCGGACATGAGGTGGCGCATGCGCTCCAACGCCATGGGGCGGAGCGGTATAGCCGAAGCATCCTTGAAACGATCGGTCAAGTCGGTGCGCTGGCGGCCGGAGCCGCCGTCGGACGGCCGGATGCCGCGATGGCGGCCATGAGTGCGTATGGAGTCGGAGTCTCTTTGCCGTTCGGGAGAAAGCAGGAATCAGAGGCCGACTATATCGGACTCAAATTGATGGCGCAGGCCGGCTATGATCCCCGGGAAGCGGTTCCGTTTTGGGAGCGGATGAGCGGGTGTCCCAGGCAGATGATCGACAAGGTTTGTTTCCGATCACAACACAATATTCCGGAGTTTCTCTCCACCCATCCTTCCGATCTGTCGCGTATCAACCAGATTGAAGCCTGGATGCCTGAGGCGTTGAAGTACTACCACGAAGCGCAGGGGGGTGAGCCGCCTGCACCGGCTCCCTATCATCCGCTGATTGGGCCGCCGGATCTCCCATCCAGCTGATTCGACCATCACGACACGATGCCTAAACGTACGGACATTCAGTCAATCCTCATGATCGGGTCCGGTCCGATTGTCATCGGCCAAGCCTGTGAGTTCGATTATTCCGGCACACAGGCTTGCAGAGCGCTGAAAGCCGAGGGTTATAAAGTCATCCTCATCAACAGCAATCCTGCGACGATCATGACGGATCCGGAGATGGCTGATCGGACGTATGTCGAACCGATTACCTTGGATGTGGTTGAGAAGGTGATTGATCAAGAACGCCCGGATGCCTTGCTGCCGACCATGGGTGGGCAAACGGCCCTCAACACCACCATGGGACTGGTGAAGCGGGGAGTCCTCGAGAAATACGGCGTTTCGCTTATCGGCGCTTCAGCGGAGGCCATTCATAAAGCGGAAGACCGGGAAGCGTTCAAGCAGGCGATGCATCGAATTGGTCTGCGGGTGCCGAAGAGCGGTACGGCCCACACGCGACAGGAAGCCTTGACCATTCTCGATACCGTCGGCTTCCCCGCGATCATTCGTCCGTCCTTTACCATGGGAGGAACGGGCGGAAACATCGCCTATAATCGGGAGGAATTCGAGAGGCTGATCGATTGGGGGCTGGCCATGAGTCCGGTCAGTCAGGTGCTGATCGAAGAATCGGTCATTGGGTGGAAAGAGTATGAATTGGAGGTCATGCGCGATCTGAAGGACAACGTCGTCATCGTGTGTCCGATCGAGAACTTCGATCCGATGGGCGTGCACACCGGAGACAGTATCACGGTCGCGCCGGCCATGACGTTGACCGACAAAGAATACCAACGGATGCGGGATGCGGCACTTCGTATCATCCGAGAGATCGGGGTCGATACGGGGGGGTCAAATATTCAGTTCGGCATCAATCCGGCCGATGGGGAGATGGTCGTCATTGAAATGAACCCTCGGGTATCGCGAAGCTCTGCGTTGGCTTCGAAGGCGACCGGGTTTCCGATCGCGAAGATCGCCGCCAAATTGGCCGTCGGGTACACCTTGGATGAGATCACCAATGACATCACCGGTGTCACGAAGGCATCGTTTGAACCGACGATCGACTATGTGGTGGTCAAGATCCCAAGATTTGCCTTTCAGAAATTCAAGGGTGCCGATCCGACCTTGACCACTCAGATGAAGTCGGTCGGGGAAGCGATGGCGATCGGACGCACCTTTAAGGAGTCTCTACAGAAGGCCATTCGCTCTCTGGAGTTGGAATTGAACGGGTTGGCGTCCCGGTTCGGACTTGATCGAGGAGTTCCAGTCGGATTCAACCGTCCGGAAGCGGCCGAGAAACTCAGCCGGGTGCTACGGACACCATTACCGGAACGACTGTGGTACGTGGCCGACGCCATGCGCCTCGGATTCACGGACGAGGATCTGTTTGCAACGACAAGGATCGATCCTTGGTTTTTAGACCAAGTCAGACAGCTGGTGGACTTTGAGCACATGCTTGCCGGTCATGCAGCCGATCCAGCGGCCGTCTTGGACGGAGGATTGCTCTGGGATGCAAAAGAGTTTGGATTTTCCGACGATCGAATCGCGCAATTGCTCGGGTGCGAGGCGGAGACGGTCCAGAAAGCCCGTACCCGGCAAGGGGGACGAGGAGTGACCTATAAACGGGTCGATACCTGCGCCGCTGAGTTCGAGTCGCAGACACCGTATCTCTATTCCACATACGGCATGGAGTGTGAAGTCAGGCCGTCGGATCGACAAAAGGTCGTGATTCTGGGCGGCGGTCCTAATCGAATCGGACAGGGGATCGAGTTCGACTATTGCTGTGTTCATGCGGCGATGGCGCTTCGGGAAGAATCGATCGATACGATCATGGTGAACTGCAACCCGGAGACGGTGAGCACGGACTACGATACGTCGGATCGGCTGTACTTCGAGCCGCTGACGCATGAAGACGTCCTCAACATCGTCCATCGGGAGCAGCCGATCGGAGTGGTCTTGCAGTTCGGCGGACAGACGCCCTTGAAACTGGCGCTTCCGCTCTCGAAAGCCGACGTCAGAATTCTCGGCACCAGTCCCGACGCCATCGATTTGGCGGAGGACAGGGAACGATTTCGGCACCTCCTCAATAGGTTGGGTTTGAAGCAGGCGGAAAGCGGAACCGCCAGATCCATCGAGGAAGCGGTGCAGATCGCCGGACGGATCAGCTATCCGGTCATGGTCCGTCCGTCCTATGTGCTGGGCGGACGTTCAATGCAGATCGTGTACGATGAAGCGGGCTTGCTGGAATACATGCATTCTGCGGTCAAGGCCTCGCCCAATCATCCGGTGTTGATCGATCGGTACCTTGCCGATGCCATCGAAGTCGATGCCGATGCGGTTTCGGACGGCGAAACCGTGGTGGTTGCGGGAATCATGGAGCATATCGAAGAAGCCGGAGTTCATTCCGGAGATTCAGCCTGTTCGCTGCCCCCGTATACGTTGGACAAGCCCATTGTCCGCGACATCGAGCGGCAAATGCGCTTACTGGCGCTGGAGCTCGGCGTCGTCGGGCTGATGAATGCACAGTTTGCCGTCAAAGACCGAACCATCTATGTTCTTGAAGTCAACCCTCGCGGATCACGAACCGTACCGTTCGTGAGCAAGGCGATCGGCGTGCCGCTCGCCAAGTTGGCGATGAAGGTGATGATTGGACACACCCTCAAGGAATTGGGGTTTACGGATGCTCCTCTGCCGGCACATTTTTCGGTCAAAGAAGCGGTCTTTCCGTTCAATAAATTCCCCGGGGTCGATGTGTTGCTGGGGCCTGAAATGAAATCGACGGGAGAGGTGATGGGTATCGATGGAGATTTCGGATGGGCCTTCGCAAAGTCTCAAGCGGGAGCCGGAGCAGTCCTCCCGACATCGGGGACTGCCTTCGTGAGCGTGAAGCAATCCGATCGTCCTGTCGCGCTGGATCTTTCGAAGCGGTTGTGTGCGCTCGGGTTTCAGATTCAAGCGACCAGCGGAACAGCCGGTTATCTGAGAGAGCACGGGGTTGACGTGCGTACGGTCAATAAAGTGAAAGAAGGGCGTCCGCACATTGTCGACCATATCAAGAATGGAGCAGTGGCGCTCGTCATCAATACGGTGCGGACCGCCTCCGCTCATGTGGATTCATTATCCATTCGGCGGGAGGCCCTCCACCGAGGTGTTCCATATTTTACGACCATGAGAGGTGCTCATGCGGCGGTGATGGGCATCGAAGCGACCCTCCAAAAGGGCTTAGCAATTCGCACATTGCAGGAGTATCATCGACCATAAATTAGAGGATGCTGGAAAAGTTCGTCCAGCAAGGCTGCAGTGAGCGAAAGGCTGAGGCGTACGTAGTTGGTACGTTGAGGCCTTGAGCGATGCGAGAACGAAGCTGGAGGGCGTTTGCAGCATCCTCTCAGGAGCGACCGGAGTATGCCGACCCCGATTACGAAGAAAGGCTATGACGCGTTAAAGTCGGAATTGGATCGTTTACGCAAGATTGAGCGACCCAAAGTGATCGAAGCGATCGCGGAGGCGAGGGCACATGGCGATCTCAGCGAGAACGCCGAGTACGACGCCGCCAAAGAGCGCCAAGGCTTTATTGAGTCGCGCATCTCCGAACTCGAAACGAAGCTCGCAGAGGCCCGCGTGGTGGAAACGGCGGGACGTACCACCGAGACGGTCGTTTTCGGAGCGACCGTGTCGGTCGTCGAGCAGGAGTCCCAAGCGAAAAAGCAATATACGTTGGTCGGGCAGGACGAAGCCGACATGAAGTTCAACAAGATCTCCGTACAGTCTCCGGTGGGTCGCGCGCTCATCGGGAAGCGTGTCGGTGATTTCGTGGAAGTGAAGACCCCTGTCAAGATGGTCGAATACGAGGTTGTGGAGATCAAATTCGAGGAATTCTGACGTGCCGGACGCGCGCGCTCTTATCACGCTGCTGACGGATTTCGGCGAGCGTGATTCTTTTGTGGCGAGCATGAAGGGGGTCATTCTGTCGATCAATTCTTCCGCCGCCATCGTCGATCTCTCCCACCAAATCGCCTCTCATCAGATCCAAGAAGCCGGATACTTCCTGAAGTCTTGTTATCGCTATTTCCCGGAAAAGGCCATCCATGTTGCCGTCGTCGATCCCGGAGTCGGGACGGAGCGCCGGGCATTGCTTGTTTCTGCGGCCGGCTCGTTCTTTGTCGGTCCCGACAATGGGTTGTTCACCGAAGTCCTGGAACAGGAGGCTGAGGCGAAAGTGTGGCAGATCAACAACCCGCAGTATCGTTTGGAAACGGTCGGGTCGACCTTTGATGGTCGTGATGTGTTCGCACCGGCTGCCGCATGGTTGAGCAAAGGCGTGCCACCGTCATTTTTTGGTCCGGCGGTCCGTGATCCGATCCGCCGTTCTGTGGCGGTCCCCGTTTTGCATGATGACTTCCTTATCGGGAGGATTATTTCCGTCGATCGCTTCGGAAATCTCATTTCTAACATCACTGCGAGGCAGGTACGTGAATTTCGAGCCGCGAATGGACAATCCGAGGTGGAGATCCGTATCGGTATGCACGTCATTAACGAATTGGTCGGAAGCTACAGCCAAGGAAATCGTCAGGCTCCGTCTGCATTGATCAACAGCAGCGGAAACTTGGAAATCTTTCTCCAAGAAGAAAGCGCAGCTCGTAGCCTGCAAGTCGGTGTCGGCGAAGAGGTTCGTCTCTGTTGAGGGGCGATAGCTTGAGACTGACGCAAATCGGTCGATGTCAGTGCATCACGAGTCGGTCCCACACCCATGAGGAAATGCCGGAAGATCAGCCTATCGCTTTGTCGATATGATCGCAGACATAGCCCGCGAAGGGAAGCGAGCAGGTAAAGGCGGGAGACACGGCGTTGAGCACGTGCATGGAGCGGTCGTCGCCTTCCAACACGAAATCCATTTCAAGTTTCCTCTTCGTGATGTCGAGCAGCTGGGCTCTGATTCCTGGACGACCCCATGTTCGGTAGTGACGCTCGACCACGCCCTCGGCGAGTACCGACGCAAGCGATACCATCTTGCTCCGTGAATATTTTGCGATCTCCTCCATCGCCAAGCGTCGGAAATCGAATCCAGCCCCGGTCAGGAGCCCGAATCCTCGGCTCGCGACTTCGATGAGCTCACGAAAATTGACGTTGCCGAACCCTTCATAATTCTCGCGCCACAAAGCTGGAATGGCGGTCGGACCGATCTTGGCTTTTCCGTCGGCCGTGATTGTGAAGTGGACACCCAGGAACGGATTCCTGAGATCCGGAACAGGATAAATATTCGTGCGGATCGCACCCGGTGGTTCATCGGAATAGAGATAGAGGCCCTTAAACGGCAGGATGCGATACTTCTCCGAGAATCCATAGTCCAGGGCGATTTTGTCGGCATACAGACCTGCGGCATTGACGACGTATCCGGCTTCGATGCTGTCCTGGTTCGTCCGAACTTTTCCGTCGGCTCGTCCCCGATAGGCCGTGCCGCACTGGATCTGAATACCCTCATGGAGGGCATCCTGCTGCATCGCATGGACGACCTGGAGCGGACTCACCGTCGAGGTACGTGGGGAAAAAAGAGCCCGTTGGTATGTTTTTACGCGTGGTTCTATGGATTTGGCTTCCGTTTCCGTCAGCGCCTGAAGCTCAATGCCGTTGAGTTGTCCGCGGCGGAATAATTCATCGAGCGACGGCAAATCCGCCGCATCCTTCGCGACGACGAGCTTGCCGCATGTATTGAGGGGGATTCGCTTCTCCCCGCAATAGGCGGTGAGTCGCTCATTTCCAAGGCGAGTAAACTTCGCTTTGAGGCTATCCGGCGAGTAATAGAAACCTGCGTGGAGCACTCCGCTATTGCGCCCGCTGGCATGGGCCCCACACGACGGTTCCTTTTCGATCAATAACACACGGGCGTCCGTCCGCCGTCTACGGAGTTCCCGGGCGATGCTCAGGCCAATCACCCCGCCCCCAATGACGAGAAAATCACAGGTCTGCATGTGGCTGGCTGTTGGTTCCAGTGTCGAACATCAATATCATAGAGGCATTCCGTTCCTGCGCAGAGTGTCTATGGATTCTTGTCGGATTTCCACATTTCCTCAAAAAGTTTACCGTACTCACATTGATGCGATAACTAAAAACAAACGAGGTTGTGAATCGATATTCAAGTACCCACACTGAGGCACAAAAATAACCCAAATGTTGGAGGGGATGCAATTACGCTGAGACAAAGCGGTGAGACGAGAGCGGCAATGGCCAATCATGGCTGCTGAAGTTCATCGATATTCCGCAGATCCGCGTCCTGCCGTCAGGCTTCTTTTCATGGGAACACGCTTTCGATGAAGGAGGCTTGGCGCTTGAGCAGGCGATAGAACTCGCTGTAGAAGCAAGGTATGAGGCGATAATGTGGCGTAGGGCGGCATACTGCGGAGCTGGCAAACTACATCATGTTCCAGCGGCGGATACGAGTTGTTCCTTCAAGTTACCTATCTTTCAGTTCCCTCTTCATAGGGAAGGACGTTTCAACGATGCTACAGTTTCGCGTTTAGGTGCAAATAACCTCTTTCAGTTCCCTCTTCATAGGGAAGGACGTTTCAACAATGCGTGGATCAAGCTGGCGAAGCAAGGTGCTGACCTTTCAGTTCCCTCTTCATAGGGAAGGACGTTTCAACCGGCCAATTGCTTCGGGGAAGACAAATGTTCATTCGCTTTCAGTTCCCTCTTCATAGGGAAGGACGTTTCAACCTAGTTCGATTCTAGCTCCCGCTACCAATGTTGGAACTTTCAGTTCCCTCTTCATAGGGAAGGACGTTTCAACGCCACAAAGGGTGACGACGCGACGGCCAAGCAGACTTTCAGTTCCCTCTTCATAGGGAAGGACGTTTCAACTGAATCAGTTCGGAGTGACGAAGCGGTGGTTGTATCTTTCAGTTCCCTCTTCATAGGGAAGGACGTTTCAACCGTGGCGCGGGTTGTTCATGCGCGCGATTTTGAGCCTTTCAGTTCCCTCTTCATAGGGAAGGACGTTTCAACGGTGGAAGCTTTGAGATCTGGGGCTACGGCGGGAAGTCCTTTCAGTTCCCTCTTCATAGGGAAGGACGTTTCAACGAAGTACGGCATGATCTGCTTGTCCAGCTCGATCCGCTCTTTCAGTTCCCTCTTCATAGGGAAGGACGTTTCAACGAAGTCCTGCTCCTCCATCCAGTTTCATCATCGCCGCTTTCAGTTCCCTCTTCATAGGGAAGGACGTTTCAACAACGGGAGCCCATGCGAATGCCTATACAGGATTTAATCTTTCAGTTCCCTCTTCATAGGGAAGGACGTTTCAACGACGGGGGTTAGCTCAGCTGAGTAGAGCGCTGCGTTTCTTTCAGTTCCCTCTTCATAGGGAAGGACGTTTCAACTCCAAGGGCGGATCACCGGGGCAGCCTACGGCGACACTTTCAGTTCCCTCTTCATAGGGAAGGACGTTTCAACCGTCGATCAACTTGCCGACCATGGACTTGGCCTTGAAGCTTTCAGTTCCCTCTTCATAGGGAAGGACGTTTCAACGCCAATCGTTCGCGCCAGTGGTGATGGAAATTTTTACTTTCAGTTCCCTCTTCATAGGGAAGGACGTTTCAACCAAGTCCGCCGTGGGTACCGTCAAGTTGATGGACCCTTTCAGTTCCCTCTTCATAGGGAAGGACGTTTCAACTGCTCACGAAGGCCGCAATAAACCAAGCCAATTGGATGGTGACCAAACCCAATTTGTCGAAAAGCTTTCAATTGTCATAAACCCGGGGTGGTTTGCGAAAAGCCGTTTCCCGTTGTCCGTTCTCCGTCGTCGGATTACGGAAAACGGATTACGGGTGACGGTAAACGGTCCACGGCTCAAAACACATCCCCGCAGTAATTGCGATATTCACAGTCCGTGCAACGGGCTTGAACCTCGGTCGGTTCCGGTACGCGCTGCAACCGAATCATCTCGCGAATCTTCTCAAGCGCGTTGAGTGTGTCAATTCTGAGCTGATCCGTCAATGCCACGGGTTCGGCACGATCCCCTGGAATGAGATAAATGAACCCTTGAGAAACCGAGCCTCCATACGCCTCTTCGATCAGAAACGCATAGCCGCACAATTGAAACAGATGATTGGAACGCACCGCGCCGGTCGTCTCCTTGAAATCGACCGGATACCAGCCGGTGGAGGATTCGATCAGCAAGTCCAGCTTGCCGGACAGCCCCAGCCTGTCGGAAGTCAGCCACACATGAAAATGACGCCGTCCGTCGGGCAGCCCATACCGGCGCATGCCTCGACGTCGCTCCAACTCATCCAGCCGATCTTCAGCCGACCTGCCGTGTTCCATCTTAAACGTCGCCTTCCGCTCGACCGGCATGACGTACTGGTAATACACGACGCGCGGGCAGTACTCATACTGTTTCAGGTCGTTCACCCGGAGTTTCAGTTTGAGCGGGTTCGGTGTCGCCATCTTCGTTCTCCACTCGCAAACCGAGCCGGACGTCTTTTTCGCACACGGGCTGGAGAAGAATCTTTCCCGCTCGTTGACCCAGCGTGTCCCGCAACCGGAGAAACAATTCCTCCCGCATATTGCGCGTCAGCGATCCGGAAAAGGCACTAAATTGGATACGCTCCAGCCCGTAGTCTTTGCACACCTCGGCAATCTTGGTGCGAACACCATCGTCTGGGATATCGTAGAGCACATAGGTTGAGACTTCGTCCATGGCCGTTAGCCGTGGTCCGTTTTCCGTTGACCGTCGTCCGTAAACCGTTTGTCGTTGAGTTTCTGAATGAACTTGTAAATCATCGCGCTCACCTTGTCGCTATGGTCGAAGAGACGCTCGAACTCCGAGTCTTTGGCACCAGACACATTCAAACGTCTTGTTAATTCCAGGCAAGTGGTAGTTTCATTAACTGATCGATAGGCATACCAAAGGAACCGCTCAAACTCGGGATCGGTTCGGCAGCCGGCGCCTTCGGCGATATTAAGCGGGATCGACACGGCAGCTCGCTTCAGTTGATCGGTGAGCCCATACCGTTCCTCTTTGGCGAGCGAAACGCTAAAATTGTAAATTCCCTCCACATACTCCATGGCTTCGATCCACATATTCAGCTTTCGATAGTCTTGCATGTTACCTTTCCGTTTCCCGTTGACTGTTTTCCGTTCTCTGTCATCGGATAACGGATTACGGGTAACGGAGAACGGTCTCAACTCACCACTTGAACCCAAACGGCTTATAGTCTCCTTCGCGCCGGAGGAACGTACACAGACTCCGTGCCTGCATCTGGATGATCGATTTGATCTGGTACTTCTTGCCCTTCACCGTTTCGGTGGACTCGAGCCGCTCCAGAATCTTGGCGGCATAGCGTGAACGGGTCTCTTCATCCAACATCCCGGCTTTCAACGTAACGGCTTCGCCCAGGTTGATATGCGCGATTACGGTGCGATCCACGACCGGTTGGCGAAACTCCTCGACAAGATCCAGCACCAAGGACGGCTTGCCTGGACGATCCACGTGCAGGAAGCCGGCAAAGGGTTCGAGTCCGGCATTGAGCACCGCGCCCCACACTTGCGAATACAGGATTCCGTATCCATAGTTCAGCAGAGAGTTGACCGCATCCGTCGCGCCGCGATACTCGCGACCCATGAATTCGCCGCGCTGACCGATGATCTCCTTGACCCCATCCCAATAGAGGCGCCCTCCGGTACCCTCGTAGCCCATCAATGAGCCGCGCACGTCGTCGATCCGCGGACCGGCAATCTGTTGAATCGCCGGCTTCAACCCATTGATCTGATCCGCCAATCGATCCACGCGCTCGAACCGTTCGGGGTCGGCCTGCTTGAGATACTTGCCGAAATAGCGGAGCAGTCGTCCCTGGTTCGTGAGCTTGCCGCCGACAATCGACTTTGCGAATTCAACGCCTCGTGCATCTTCGATAGCGGCCAACTGCTCGCGCCGCGAGACCACCGTGGCGGTCAGCATCGGCGAGCTGAGCATGGCATAGGGCTTGCCGCCGTTGGTCAGAAAGCTCAGGCGAATGCCGCGCTGGCACAGTTCCTCGACCACATCGGAGGAAAGCGTCACTCCGCGAGACGCCACCACCACCTCGCTCAACCGGAACATCGGGAACTCGTAGACCACGGTCTTCCCTTGCCGGACTAACAGCCGCTCGCTCTTTTTCGACAGAAACATTCCAAAGCCGGACAAGACCACCTGTGAGGTATCGCCGGTCTTCACCATCCGGATGCCTTCATCGATGATCCGCTCTTCGCCATCCGGCGGTTCGGTCTCAATCGGTATCACCACCGCTTCCGGTTCGCCGGTGAAAAGATTGATCTGAGCAGGAGGCAATTCGCGGGTCCGTTCAGATGGGAAGATTTCAGGATGAAGGCGGGGGAGAGGATCAGGTTCGGGCGACGGTGCACTCATAGGGGGCTCCTATATGAAGTGGCGACTGGCCGCTCGATCAACTCCGTGCTCTTGACCGCCGGTGGTTCACCAAAGGCCTTGATCGATCGGTAACGCAAAACGACCATTCACCGGAAGACAACAGTTCCGCCAGTGCTTGGGCACAGGTCAGGATACGGGTAATAGAGAAAACCGCCCCAGCCCTTCCGGGCGATACACCAAGAAATCTCGCCGGTCCAACGTGAAAATCCGCCGCACTTTGTGTCGTTCGGCGACACGGACCAACGCCGCGTCTGTAAGATCCATGGGAAGATCCCGGTACTTGTGCATCAGGTGTCGGATTCGAGGTATATCGGCATGATCCACGGTCACCAGCCGAAGGGCTTCCGTGTCGAGCATCTCCCAGAGTGCCTCTTGGGCGTCCCATGAGAACCGCAAGAGATACATCGCCTCCGTGAAGGCCGGCCAGACCGTGACGAGAGGATCGCGAAGTGCGCGAAGTGTTTTGATGCAACGGTCATGATTATGGTCGCTTCGATCCAACAGGGCAATGAGAGGTCCGGCATCAACGAGAACGGCGGCCATGCGCTTTTTCTCGAAGGAGGTTGGCAAACTTGTCTCCGGTTTTCTCCGAGAGCTGCGCCCCGCCGCTGTCTACGCAGCCGATCAGATGCGCGATTACGTCGTACGGCTGTTTCTGTTCACCGGCTTTTGTCTGCTGAGTGAGCACCCCGATCGCTTCTCGGACCACTTCGGACTTCGTTTGCCCCCGTCGTTTGGCCAAGCGCGCAAGGGCGCGATCTGTCTTCGGATCCAACCGTACACTCATCGGCATATCAAGCTCCTTCCGTGTAGGACGCCAGTGTACTACAGGGGAATGGACGCCACAAGCAAATCGGGGGAACGGCCGAACCGAGCATGATGATCCGATTCGGATGTGCCACGTCGACAACCCGGCGAACGATCTCGTCGAGCGATTCTGTCAATCGGCATACCGTCCATCGACTTTTAACCTCCGCGATAGTCCAGCAGCAGCGCCGCGTGATCGACGGCGCAAGACCTGTGCTCTTCTCACCTTGGCGAAAGCAGCGACTCCGCCCATCGCACAACACACTCAGCGAGCTCAAGGGCTTGGACGTAATCCTCTCTGGTGACCTCTTCCGATAATCCGGGATATCGGGTCCCTCTGTCGGGTCGCCTTGCTTAGGCGGCATAAAGAAGCTTCCCATCCTTCAGAGCGGGCCCGATGATCGTCCCGACCTTGTCTTTAAAAGCCTCGATGTCTTCCGGACTGACGACGATGATGTCAACCGGCATAGCGATGCCAAAGAGATTGAGATAGATCTGTTGTGACAGTCGCCTTCGATGCGGAACGCCGGCCTTGACGACAAGCAGATCAAGATCGCTGTCCGGTCCCATCTGCCCACGGGCGGCTGAACCGAACAAGATGATCCGATCCGGCTGCGCTACGTCGACAATACGGCGTACGATCTCGTCGAGAATGCTTTGGTCAACCGTCATGTTTTGCGTCAACATTCATGGTAATGACAACAAAACACTCAGAAAGGTTTTGAATGGCGACAACACCTCCTCCCTCGTCCCAAATCTGGTCCAACATCTTGCGAGCGACCTGGCGCCTCATCTTTTCGGAAAGGGCATAGGCATAGACCAGCACGTTCGTGTCGATGAGCCTATTTTCTACGGTCATGCAACTCTCCTCGATCCTTATAGAGTAGCTTCCCCATGGGAAATCCAGTTTCCATCATGGCCTTTTGGCAGCTGATGATTTCCTGCTCTTCGGCTTCTGTGGCTTTCACAAGCACGAGAGCCTCAGTTCCGTCTTGGACATCTGGTTTTTCCTTGAGCACCACCGTGTTGCCTTTGACGATTCCTTTATAGGTTTTCATGCGGTGTTCCCTCTCAAATGAAGCACATTATCGTCGACCATCTGGAACGAGTCATCTCATTCCGATCCTCCGGCATGCTGCCGCCGCCAGAGTTCCAAGAGCAGTAGCGCCGCGCCATCGAAGGCGAGTAATCTTCTGGTTATCATCGGTGAACTACTCGGCTCGGTATTCAGAAAATCCAGGCCCAGTGTTTACTAAACCAATAGGAATTATTGTGCGTACGAAGCGACGATGCTTATCCCGTATCGGTCTTTTAGATGTAAAGGAACTAAGGGTCTCCATGTCCGCCTTTGGACCGAAATCATCAAGGGGAAGAATGTGCATTCTGGATGGCGGCTGCCAAGATTCCTGATTTTGAATAGGCTGAGTGAATTCGGGTCCGAGTTCAGTGGAGCGAGAAATGCCAAGGAACTGAACAAACGAACCACGCTTCCCAACATAGTTTACGTGAGCGGCAATATTGACAAGCCGAGTAGCGAGCGTCTCATCTCCACCAGCAAGATCAAATGCCCACCTCCAGTTGCCCTGATGATGGGCCAGCTCACGATACGCAATGGAGTCGATATATGGCCGAAGCGGGTCGGGCGTCTTCGGCTCTTGCCGTACCTTTAGAAAAGTATGGGTGATGCAGGCAGCTCTTGGAGGAGCAATGCGGATTTCTACGCCAACCAATGATCGCAGTAAGTCACGGCAATCGGCGTCAGAGAGGCCTGCTCTGAACCCCGCATCTACAAACGCCATTTTGATGCTGTAAGGAGTAGGCACGACTAATGTCTTGCCCACAGAACTGGTCGCCAGGCTGAGTTTGAGAGAAAAAAGCGCTGTCGGTTGATACTCGGCGATCAACCACCGTCCCGGGCCCGGGACCTCAGCAGTGGATGCAGGATCAGATAGTTCGGCCAGGCGTCGTGCGCGAATGCCTGCCGTCCTTGGATCGGGTTCCGGGTTTCGTTTGCTGATCATTGGTTACTCGCTGGGAACCTGAAGATTAGCAGCTACGTCTGCCATGACTCTGGCACCATCAGCCAACGTATCGAAATTTGTAACCGTGACTCCATTGGCTTTAATCCCGTTGAGCACTGTTGCTGCATGAGAGACTTGGTCTCGATAGTTGTCATGGAGCGGGCTGACTGTGGGAGCGGGCAAAGACGTGGAGGAAACGGTAACAACTCCCTCGCAGGCGACAATATGCGGATTCTGGGTATTCCGTTGAGCGCCAGTGGGCTTTAGAAGAGTGGCAATCAAAGCATGAACCAGTGCCTTAGCTCGTGTCTTCCGTCCTGCGGGGTCTACCACGTACTGCCTTGTGATGTCGTTGAGCCCGACACGGCAAAGGTCAAGATTGCAAATGAGAGCATAGATACCAGAGGAAACAGGACGATGAAAAATTGCCTGTTTGCCTGCGACAGTCTCGCCCCCTGTTGCTGCTTCTCGTCCCTCAGGCGCATATTTCACATGAAAATATTGTTCGGTGGTAGTAAGTGGCTCCCCCGCACTGTTTTCAGGAAGCCCGACTACCCAGCCAAACTCCGCAACAGACTTCCGACCCACCGACCGTCCTCGGGTTACCAGTGCTCCAGCCATGTCAGTCAGGCTGCAGTCAGTCAGGATCTTGGTCATGATTTCCGATTCGGTCGCCTTCCGCTTCTCCTTCTTGCCATTGGTTATAAGGTCCTGCTCCTTTTCGCAAAAGTCGACGAATGCCTGGTTGAGTGCGTTAATCCGGTCCGCATCATGAACCTTCGCGCCTGGCGATAAAGGTTGCTGAGCCTCTTTGAGGAGCGGGATCAGGTGTTCAACGAGGATATGTTTGAACATGTCTCCGCTGATTGCATTGACCACTGCACGTCGGCCCTTTTGATCGATGATGTGAACCATGCGGGTTTGCTGTTGGTTGCCTTCGGTGCCTTCATTGTTAAGGCTGTGAAGGTCGAGCGTGACCCTCGCACAGAGTGAGAGGGAGTTAGCACTTGTCATATCATTTTCCTCCTTGTCCTGTTATGGTGTTGCCGATGTTGGTTGCTCCAGACGCAGGATCAGTTTCCGATGGTTCTGCAGCATCTTCGTCATGCGGTTCACGGCAGGAACCGTAGGCGCAGAGCAGCGCCCCCACCGTAGAGGCACCATAACTTTCAAGAAGAGCAGTGAATGCGGAAAATTCATCTGTGGTGACATTCCGTGGTGCAGACTTCCGCATCTCCCGCCGACGCGCATTTTCAACGTTGTACTTGGAAATAAAATCGGAAACGGTTTCTATCAATGGCGTCACACCTGGCAAGCTACGCTTACGGCGAAGATCGTGGAGGAGGTCATACCGAATTTCTCGGTAATCTGACCTGCCCATTGCTTTCTGAGCTTGAGCGTTCACCGTGGACTTGCGCACGGCTGCTGCGACTGCCTGAAATCCTAAATTGTTAAGAACCTCCATGAGCTTCGGTGCCGTTCCCATGACAATCCTCCTGAAGTAATCTGTGCGAAACGATCGGACCTTCCGCTTCTGTTCCCGTACACGAATCAGAAAGGGACCATAGTGCTCCATGAACTCCACAAGAGCCCACGTACCAACTTCGCCTCGCTTTTCGAGAAAGCGACGATACGTCACAAGAAGACCAATTTCATCTGAGTGGTCATCCTGAAGCCCTCTGATGACTCTTTGATGTTCATCTAAAGTAGCGAGCCAAAGTTCGGTGTCTCGCTTACTGACTATTGGAAACCAGCCAGGTAACGCGATGATGGACATGGCCGAGACCGCCTTGGCATTTCCAAGGGACTGATAGTTCGTCACCATCACTCCTGATATCGTTTCAGCAGGACTCTTACCTGTCAGGGAAAGACCAGGAAATACTTCTGCATCATGGTCATGGTATTCCTCTGAGTGACGTACAAGCAGTTCGGCCAACTTGAGGACTGCTAGTGCGTCCATCTTGGGAGGGCCGCCATACACTCCCGTGTTGCGGAGTTTACGAGCAACCAATTCTAGGGCTCTAAACGAGATATCATGGGGGATGGGGCAGAGCAGACGTACGTGTTCTGCTTTGGGGCCTTGGAAGAAGGGGCAGGCTACACGGAAGTAACCGCGATATTTTAACCACTCAACTAAGGGATCTGCCCACTGTTCCTTTGTCTTGTCATTCCGGTCGGTACTATCAGGCTTGAGCCGGCTATATCCCTTGGCTGCGATCGGGGTAAAAAGCTGCACAGTGCTGACCGCCCAGTCTAAACCGCTTGAGCGTTCATTCGAAAAGGCTTCAAGGGCTGAGTTCACCTCCTTGTTGAACTGCTCTGGCTTTCGTCTGGCGATAGTTTCGTGGACCTTGTTAGAGGTTTCATCCCCCTGCAGTGTGTTAAGGACTTGGAGTAGACGCCAATCTTCCCTGAGCTGTTCCTGTTGCATCAGTTGCTGGGTTTCTGAATCGACAGTTTTTTCCCCTTTTTTGCCCTTTTGCGCAAGAGCTTGTTTCCTGCGGTCAGCCTTGGCTTTCTCAGCTTTGTAGTCAACAGGATCAATTGCGCCTGCTGGAACTGTCAGGTTCTCATTGGTCTTAAGAAACGGGTATCCCGGTACTTGAGGAATACGCCGAAGGTCATCGTTGGATAGAGGCTTAGATAGTTGGATTTCAAATGAAACCCCATTGTCGGCTAATCGTATGCCGCTGGCATTTGGCAAAGAGGTCAGTAAGTCTGCTAGTCCAGCGGCGGCGAAAACATCTGCGTGAGTGCCTGTATTCTTAGCGATGGTGAAAACCTGGAACGTTCTATCCATGGCAAGTTCCTTCTGCTGTTGCACGCTGATCGGAGAGCCGGAGCGTCCTAGTTAAGTACGCAACCAACGGCCACCAATCGGAAAGACTATCTGCGCCTGTGGCTGCTTTTAGGAATTTCTCGACTGGATAGTTCCGCAGGCTGCTTAGGATTTTTGTATCCATCATACAGCCAAGTGTATGCGCGACCGCTGTCTCCCATCCAAGCCAAAGTGGGGGAGGGTTGTGCTCCAGGTCTTTTGGCCACCATCCTCCATGATGGGCAAGAATAGCGGCGATGCAAGCTGACGCAACATAAGCACGCTGCCCATCCGTAACTGACCGAAGTAATTGGACTATGAATGCTCTCCCGTAATATGCACTGGCTGGTGCATGCATGGGGCGATGGAAGCCAAGCGTCCGTTCTCGTGCTCGATCCTCGGGCTTCTCTGGATCAAAATCAGTATGTGCTAGCGGAATCTTGTGCTCATAGGATGAATCTCTGGAGCGCTGAGCTGCTTCCGCCCAACGTTGCCAGTCATTCTGAAGTTTGCCGAGATCGTGTAACAGAGCACAGGCTTGTGCAGCATCCATGATCATGGGTGGGTCGAGCACATAACGTTTCGCGAATCCAACACCTAGCAAGCCTGTTGTCCATCCATCTTTCTCTAAACGTCTCCTTGTTTCTTTCGCAACTTGTTGCGCGTGCGCTGTCCACGGTTCCATTCGTAGCGGTGCATACCCAGGCCGTGGTGGTTCCATACGATCAGGGCTTATCTCATTTCCTGGGATGCCAATACGAAGACCGATGTCCTTATCGTAGGCGGCAACAGAAGGGCGAAGACACACCACATAGGTGCGGTTGAGGGATACGACAGATCCTAAAGTTTTCCACGGTTCCTCATCTGAGCCATCCCAGTACCACCCAACGTCAGACGTTCTGTTCTGAAAGAGACCATACAGTGACCGCCGCGATAGGCTCAGCCCTTCACGCTGGCCAGGAGATTCTGGTCTCGAAACCTCTTCGCTGATTATGACCCTAATAGAGTCTGTGTCCTCTCCACGTATGAAATCCGCCACTCGCCTTGGCTCACGGAGGATGGCATTTTGTTGGATCAAGCCCAAACACTTGTTGAGTTGAGTTCGCCACCCTTCGCGTAGAGCTTGCTCATCTTCGGCACCGTGAACCTCTTGTACCCATGCTGCTGCTTCATGTGGTTGGAGGGTTGCGTGACCGATTCGCTGCAGAAGTGCGCGGGTCCTGGTAAGCGCGATATCCTCACGATGCTGATCACCATAGGGCAACCAGGCTTTGTCTTTCTGTGGAAAGGGATAGACGTGAACGGTCCCCGTTTCTCCAGCGAATCTGGCACAGCGTCCGCCTCGCTGAACCAATGCATTCATAGGACACAACTCCGTATGGAGATGCTCACAGGAAAGGTCTAAGCCAGCTTCCACAACTTGTGTAGAGACGAGCATAGCATCGCCTTTAGCCCCTTTCCCGAACAAGGAACGGAGTACTTTTTCCTTGGCCCTTCGGTCTTCCTTGAAAAAACGTGAGTGAAGGAGCATTAGACAAGTTTCGGGCTTCTTCTTTTCGCGCAATTGCTGAAACATTTCTTGCGCACGTCCCACCGTATTTAGCAAGACGATGGAGCGTCCTTCGTGGCATCGGAGAACGGACTGGGCTGATAATGGCTCGTGCTCTGGGATGATATGACGGGTGACTTCGGTGACGCTCGGAAGTGATTTAACGCACTCAACTGCTTCACCTTCAGTTGCAGGGATTGAAACAGTGTCCAGCGCGTCGTGTAGAACTTTTTCGAGCGGACGAGTCGCGGTAGCAGTCATCCAGACCGACTGGCATAGATTTCTGAACAAATACAGACACGCAGCAGCGGTGAGGAATGCCCGATGTGGTTCCATGAGGTGGAATTCATCAAAGACAACAAGGGAACCAGCCACGGCAGCGGCATTGATGTTGTGCAAACGGTCAGAAAGACCATAGGGACCATCAAGGAGTCCGCTCAATAGCTGATCATAGGTAGTCACGATGATCTTCCCACGATCGAAGAAACGATCGTCGGGCTGTTCCCCAGTCTGCAATGTTACGAATGGAGATACAGTCTCCTGTCCTCGTGCATTCACCACACTCTCAACGGGATGTCCGAGACGGCTTGCAGCTTCCCGTGCCTCTCTATAGATACCCTGCGCCAATGTCCTGAGCGGAAGCACATAGATCAAACGTGCCGGACGAGCAGCCCACCCATCAGTAGAGAGAAATGGTGTCAACACCGCCCACGTTTTGCCTGCACCAGTTGGAGCTCGAAGAACGATATTTCGTCCCTGGAAAAGTTGTTGCGCTATGTGGAGCTGGTAATCAAATGGGTCATGACATCCTGTTACTCTTCTGAAAAAAGTCTTGTATGATTCTGTGTCTAATGTTGGTTCAGAGGACATTTTCATACCGTCCATTGCCCACACCACTTATTTGCCGGCAGGTGCCGTTTTCCAGCAACTGTTACAGTTAGCCATTCATCGCAGCCCTTTCTTGCTGACGAAGGCGCCTATATCCTGCACAGGTGAGAGACTGCCCCATTGTGTATCACCCTCGTGTGACATCCGAGGTCACAACCACCGTCCGCTTACCGCGATCCGCGAACAGCCATCGATCACAGATAACGGAACACGATCCGCCATGTCATGAACGAGGCCGGTTTCCAGGACCTCCGACCGCCGTGCGACCCCGTCGGTCCGGCGCCGCTGCCGCTCATGGCTCGGCATCCAGTGTCTTCTCGATTCGGCTGCCGATCATTTCCACAAATTCATGCGCCGCCGCAATTCTTGCCCGTGCCTGTTCGTCCGTAATCACCGCGAGGCCATAGTCGCTTTCGGCTCTGTCTTCAAAACCGTCGCGGAGCAGAGAAAACAGCTTTGCGGGAACCTCCCCGCTTTTGACGAAGTGCTCGTTGAACGCCGCGATGACCGCGGAATGTTTAGCGCGACGGATGTCGCGCGACAGCAGCAGGGCCTGTGCGGTATAGACATGGCGTAGGAAGCCCGTGAGACCGCGAAGTCATGATCACCGTCGCGAAGCAGCCGTTCTGCCGCAAGGAGACTCCGCCGGGCTTTACCTAAGAGTTCGTGAATTTCCTTTCGGCTCACACCGAGATGCCTTCCTCCCGGATATTCTGAAAAACAGAGAAATCTCCACGTTCCTTCCGCGTGTGTTCGTCTACAATCAGGAGAGAGAGGACAATTCCGCTCTGGAGTGAGGCCTCGCTGGCCGCTCGGCGAAGCCGCTGCTTCTCTAGAAACGAGATATGCTCCTGGTCAACCTCCAGGAGCACATCCATATCCGAGTCAGGCTCGGCGTCTGCCCTGGCTCGTGATCCGAACAGGGTCATGTGAAATGTCCAATCGGGGAACTCACGGATGATTCGGGTCCGGAGCTCTTCAAGGGCTGCGCGTTCTACCTTCGACAGATGCTCAGCTGTTTTCATGTGTGTATCTTTCTTCCTCGGCGGGAAATAATCGGCGCCATTATAGGACCATCACTTCATACCGCCCATTGCCCCACACGGCGTATTTCCCCACATGCGTGTATTGCCCCAGGATCAAGAGCGGTACGAACTCTTCTAGGTCTCCCTCGTACGTCACTTCGCCGACGAAGCCGCCCATGTCATGCGTGACGCCGGTCTTCCATGAGCGCCGGTCGCGGTCTTCCCATCTGAGTTTGCAGCTCATGGTTCGGACGGCTTCGGCTCGTTCGCCGAAGGATTTATAGTCCATCTCCAGCCTGTCGTCGCAGTAGAAATGGGCGAGGGCGTTGAGGCGGTCGCGCAGGCGCTTGATCACGTGATGAAACTCCGGGCGCTCGACGATCTTGCCGTCGGCTTTCAGAAGCGTTGGAGTGAGAAAGCGAATCGTCACACACCGGGATTGCGTTAGAGGTCGCTCGGCAGCGAGTCGACAGCAATCCTTGTAGGTGATACGGAAAGGGGAGGGGCGGACGATGTTGTCCTGGCCTGAATAGACTTCCGCGACATCGATTCCATCTTCGTTGACCATCGACACCCGTGCAATTCGGTACCGGCCTCGACCGACACCGATGCCTTGGTCGCCGAGTTCCCGGAACGTGACCAAAAAATAGGGAAAGTAGTCGAGCGCCTGACCGATCAGCATGAGATCGAAAGACAAGGAGTCTCCGGGCCGCGCCATTGTCTCAATACCGTTCGGAGGCCGCAAGACGAATGGGCGGGGAATGTCTTGATTCAAACTTAGCCGGTCGCTGGCCGGTGGTGGGCTCGGTTCGAAGATCTGCCCATAGGGACAGATGGCTTTCTGGCGGCAGGTCTCGCGACACTCGTGGGGAGTCGGGCAAACCAATCTCTTGAAGGTGGAACCGAAGGCGCCGCGGAGCGTGTTGCCGGGATTGCGTGGATGGAGAGCCAGTCGATCTTCCGGCTCCAGCACAAAACGGAAGCGCGCGAGGGAGAAAGAATGCAGCATGATTGCCCCCGGAAGGCCACCTAGGGACTCGGACTGCGACGGCAGAGGGTAGTGAGGGCTCTGAAGTTTGTCAAGAAGGGCGCCGTTTCGTAAAGCAACTTTGCATGACTAGATCCGATGAAGCCGACCCTTCATCGGCACCTACTCTTGCATGTCTTTATGTTTATTGCTCAATAGACCGACCGGTGAAGGAACTTGAATGGGATTGGACGCAGGGAGTTGAGTCACGGTTTCGATGGAGGCTTGAAGAATTGCGACCATGCGTTTGAGTTCAGAGGGTGATGTGCTGAGGGGTGGCATCAGGATCATCACGCTGCCGATAGGCCGCAACAAGAGTCCGCGACGGCGCGCCTCCATGGCTACTTTGTGGCCGACCCTCGCTTCGAACGGATAGGGTTTCTTGGTCTGCTTGTCGTTCACCAACTCGATCCCCACCATAAACCCTTGCTGCCTTATATCTCCCACATTGGGCAGGCCGGTGAGCGGCTCAAGGAGTCGGGCCATCATTCTGATTTTGGGTTGCAGCCGCGCCAGCGTTTTTTTATTTTTGAATATGTTGAGGTTGGCAAGTGAAACGGAACAGCCCAAGGGATTGCCGGTAAAACTGTGTCCATGGAAAAAGGTTTTGAACTCGTCGTAGGCTCCGAGAAAGCCTTGGTAGATTTCATCAGTCGTTAACGTTGCCGCCAGCGGCATATAGCCGCCGGTGAGCCCCTTGCTGATTGCCATCAGATCCGGCGTCACTCCTTCGTGTTCGCAAGCAAACATGCTGCCCGTTCGTCCGAATCCCGTCGCCACTTCGTCTGCAATCAGTAGGACGCCGTATTTGGTGCAGAGCTCACGGATTCGTTTTAGGTAACCGGCCGGCTGCGGAATCATCCCGGCAGCTGCTTGCATCAGCGGCTCAATGATGAACCCGGCCAATTCGCGATGATGGTTCTTCAAAACCTGTTCAATCGGATCGATACAAGCCATTCGACAAGAGGGGTAGGTCAGGTTGAATGGGCAGCGGTAGCAGTAGGGCGGTTCCGCTTCCAGGGTCGAAAATAGTAACGGCTTGAACCTCGAATGGAACAAGTCGATGTTGCCGACGCTCACAGCGCCGATCGTATCTCCGTGATAGGCCAACTTCAGATGAAGGAAGGTGTGTTTGGGTCCGGCCTCAGGCCGTCGCTGCTGCCAGTATTGAACGGCCATCTTCAATGCAATCTCTACCGCGGTAGAGCCGTTGTCCGAATAGAAGACCCGCGTGAGCCCCTTCGGCACGATCCGGATCAACTCGCGCGCCAGCTCAATGGCCGGTGGATTGGAGAGGCCGAGGAACGTGGAGTGGGCAATCTTGTCGAGTTGCTTTTTGAGCGCATGGTCCAGGACCGGCTGTCGATGCCCGTGGAGATTGACCCAGATCGATGAGGTCCCGTCCAGATACTTCTTTCCCTCCGTATCAATGAGATAAGAACCTTTCCCACGCTCAATGATCAGCGGCTCCTCCTGCTCCCACTCCTGCATCTGGGTAAACGGATGCCAAAGATAGCGATGGTCCCAGTCGATCAATTGTCGGGTTGAAGGCTTTCGTGTCACGTGGTAATGGGAAGCGGGCTAATGGCTTATCGCGTATTGCAGAGACAAGAAACGTAAGTCCTCATGACTCCTATGCCGTGCCATACGCCATCAGCTCTTCACATTGTTTCGGTGCGGCGCATGATTATAGGCGGAGGCGATCGCTTTGACAACCTGGGAGGCAGTTACTATAATGAACCGATTTTACGAACGAGCTAGGATTTGCAAAGCCTTATACGCAATTTTTCCATAATCGCTCATATCGATCACGGCAAATCAACCCTCGCTGACCGGTTCCTAGAAGCTACTGGCGCAGTCACTGCCCGAGAGGCGAAAGAGCAGATCCTCGATGCCATGGACCTCGAGCGGGAACGTGGCATTACGATCAAAGCCCACGCAGTGGCCATCCGGTACAAGGCTCAGGATGGGAAGATATATGCCTTACATCTGATCGATACGCCGGGACATGTCGATTTTACCTATGAAGTCTCCCGAAGCTTGGCGGCTTGTGAAGGAGCACTCTTGCTGGTGGATGCCACTCAGGGCGTGCAGGCGCAGACGATCGCCAATGTGAATTTGGCGATGGCCAATAATCTCACGATTATCCCGGTCATCAATAAGATCGATCTGGCCAGTGCCGATGTTGAGGGGACGAAACATTCGATCTCGGAAGTGCTGCAGCTTGATGCCGCCGATGCCTTGCCCATCAGTGCCAAAGAAGGCAAGGGCGTATCGGAGGTGATGGAAGCGGTCATTGCGCGGATACCGCCTCCGTCCGGAGATCCGCAGGCGCCCTTCAAGGCGCTGATCTTCGATTCCTGGTTCGACAATTATCAAGGCGTGATCGTCCTTGCGCGATTGGTGGATGGTTCGATTCGGCCGGGCATGAAGATCAAAGTCATGTCGAATGACCGGACGTTTGAAGTCATGGAGGTGGGTCAATTCACCCCCAAACGGACGAAGAAAGCCGAACTATTGACAGGAGAGGTCGGGTATCTCTGCGCCAACATGAGAGAGGTCGCCGACGTCAAAATCGGCGATACGCTGACGGACGCTGTGACCCCCACCGCCGCGCCGTTTCCCGGGTACAAAGAAGTCAAGCCGTTGGTGTTTTGCGGACTGTACTCAACGGATACCGCGAAGTATGAGGACTTGCGGGATGCGCTCGTCAAACTCCGCTTAAACGACTCGTCGTTCGTCTACGAGCCGGAAACGTCGCTGGCGCTCGGCTTCGGATTCCGCTGTGGTTTCCTGGGCTTGCTGCACATGGAAATCATCCAGGAACGGTTGGAACGGGAGTACGGCCTGACGCTGATTACCACCGCGCCGACCGTGGTCTATCACGTGACCACGACGAAAGGCGACAAGCTGGAGATCGACAATCCGGCCGAATTGCCTCCTCCCAATAATATCACCTCGTTTGAAGAACCGTTTATTCTCGCGACGGTCATTACACCCGAGCGATACATGGGGGCCATTCTCCAGCTCTGCCAAGAACGGAGGGGCATTCAGCGCAGTCTGCAGTTTCTCGATCCCACCCGTGTGATGATCAGTTACGAGCTGCCTCTGAATGAGGTGATTCTCGATTTTTACGACAAGCTGAAGTCCAGAACCCAAGGGTATGCTTCTTTGGACTATGAGTTACTCGGATACCGAGAGTCGGAGCTGGTGAAGATCGATATCTTGCTCAACGGCGAGGCGGTGGACGCCCTGTCTTTCATCACGCATCGAGAGCGCTCATACCACCGTGGTCGTCAAATGGCGGAGAAGATGAAAGAGCTGATTCCCCGGCAGATGTTTGAGATCGCCATTCAGGCGGCGATCGGGAACAAGATCATTGCCCGGGAAACCATCGGGGCCATGAAGAAGAACGTGACGGCGAAGTGCTACGGCGGCGACATTACGCGGAAGCGGAAGTTGCTGGAGAAACAAAAAGAAGGAAAGAAACGGATGAAGGCGGTCGGCAGCGTCGAGGTTCCTCAGGAAGCATTCTTGGCCATCTTGAGAGTCGGGGAAGAATGAGCCTCGATCCGAATCAAAGAAATGTGGATAAGCTCGCGGGTTCTCCGCGGGGAGGCGAGCAGGCATCGCTTCGGGAAACCAAACTTGCGGACAACACGGACCGATCCGGACGGAAGTCCATCGTCCGGGAATATGCGGAAGCGATCATCGTGGCGATGCTCCTCGCATTCGCCATCCGCGTGTTCGTCGTGCAGGCATTTAAGATTCCATCCGGGTCGATGATTCCCACCTTGCTGATCGGCGATCACATTTTAGTCAGCAAGCTTTCCTACGGCCTTCAGTGGCCGACGGATTGCCAGATGCAATGGGCGTTTCCCCCGGTCAATTGCTACACGTCCCAGACGGTCGTGGCATTCAGCAAGCCGCAGCGGGGCGACATCATCGTCTTTCGGTTTCCCGAGGATGAAGAGAAAGATTTCATCAAGCGCATTGTCGGGCTGCCGGGAGACACCGTACAGCTTCGGAATAAGGTGGTGCTCGTGAACGGCCAGCCGCTCGACGACAAAGCTTTTACACAACGAATCGATCCCGGCGTTATCGACGGCACGGTCAACCCTCGCGATAATTTCGGACCGGTGACCGTGCCGGAGGGATCTTACTTCGTCATGGGCGACAATCGCGACCAAAGCCTGGACAGTCGGTTCTGGGGATACGTGCGCGAAGAAAAGATCCGCGGGAAGGCGTTTCGTATCTATTGGTCCTGGAATGGGCAGGGAAATTGGACGGAGTGGGTCAGGTGGGAACGATTCGCCAAGGCGATTCAGTGAAGAAAAGCAGTCGCGCTCTTCCGAGAGAGGATTCGAATGGGAAGAGCGACGTTCCGTCGCCCACAGCACTCCGACAGTATCTCCAACGATTTCCTCAAGCATCGGTCCTCGTTGTCGGCGACCTCATTCTCGATCACTATGTGATGGGGCGAGTCAGTCGGATCTCTCCGGAAGCGCCGGTTCCGGTCGTCCATGTCGAGTCGGAATCACTCCGGCTCGGTGGGGCGGCCAACGTGTTCAACAATATCTTAGCGCTGGGAGGGAAGGCCGATCTCTGCGGTGTGATCGGATCGGATGAAAGCGGGCGCCTGCTGATGAAGGAGCTCGGCAGCAAACGATCAAGCCGCGGGGGCGTGGTGATCGATCATGATCGCCCGACGACCAGAAAAAGTCGGGTCATTGCGCACAATCAGCAGATTGTGCGGTACGACATCGAGGGACGAAGCGAACTGAAAACTGCGCTGCGGCAAAAGATTCTCCGGTATGTGGAGTCTCGGATCAAGGAATTGTCCTGCGTCGTGGTATCGGACTATGCCAAGGGAGTCGTGTCGCCGGCGCTCATGTCCGAAATGACACGACTCGCCGCCTCGCAAAAGGTTCCGGTCGTCGTCGATCCCAAGGTCGAACATTTCAGCTACTACAAGGGCGTCACCGTACTCACGCCGAATCATCTCGAGGCGGCTCAAGCTTCCGGTGTACATGGCGATGATGACCAGACGATCGATGAAGCCGGAGCGATGATTCGGCAGCGCCTTGGGTGCCGGTCCGTCTTGATCACGCGCGGTGAAAAAGGCATGAGCTTATACGAGGGTGACGGCGCCTCCTGGCATTTGCCCACGAAAGCTCGGCAGGTGTACGACGTCACCGGGGCGGGAGATACGGTCATCGGAACCCTGGCGTTGGCCCTGTCGGCCGGGGCAAGCATCAAGACCGGAGCGATCATGGCGAACTACGCAGCCGGGATCGTAGTGGGAATGGTCGGCACCGCGACGGTCTCGCCCAAACAGTTGTCCGAGGCGTTTGGAGATGCCTAAAGCCTCACAGTCGGTCACCGTTGTGATTCCAGCCAGATACGGCTCGTCACGGTTTCCGGGTAAACCGCTCGTCGAGCTGAACGGCAAGCCGATGATTCAACATGTGTATCAGCGAGCGGTGGCTTGCCGTGCTGTTTCCGATGCCTTGGTCGCAACCGACGACGAGCGTATCAAGCAAGCAGTCGAGCGGTTCGGCGGTCGCGTGATCATGGTGACAGGAGATTACCGGACTGGGACGGATCGTGTCGCCGCCGTGGCCCGTATGTTTGCCGGAGAATACTTTTTAAACTTACAGGGCGACGAAATTCCATTGAACCCTGAACTACTGACCGACCTGATCGAGCCGTTTTTCGAAAGCGGAGCCGGCATGGGGACGCTCAAGCGCGTGATGGACCCGACGGAGGACCTTCTTCATTCAGCGGTGGTCAAGGTGGTGACCGACGCCCGAGGCAATGCCCTGTACTTTTCACGAGCGCCGATCCCATTCGTCCGTGATGATCCGGGAATGAAGGTGGTCGGAGGGCTTCACTATATCCATCTGGGGTTGTACATCTATACGAAGGAAACGTTGCTTCGAATCGCGGCTCTGCCGACAAGTCGCTTGGAAGAGGCCGAAAAGCTTGAACAGCTGCGCGCATTGGAACACGGAATTCGTATTCGCGTGTGGGAAACCAAACATGCCTCCCTGCGGGTCGATCGGCCGGAGGATGTGCCCGATGTCGCGGTGCGGCTGCAGCAGTTCGAGGCGGTCAGGCGCGAGTTGCAGAACAGCGGAGTATTTTTCAAGCCATGAGATTCATATCCGGTTTGGAGCGGTCCGACATCCACGAAAGAGGGCAGATATGAACAAGTTCATCTTCGTGACCGGTGGAGTGGTCTCATCGCTTGGAAAAGGACTGGCATCGGCTTCCATTGGAAACCTGCTGGAAAGCCGGGGGTTGAAGATCACGTTTCTCAAGTTGGATCCGTACATCAACGTCGACCCCGGCACGATGAACCCCTATCAACACGGAGAGGTCTTTGTCACGGACGACGGCGCTGAGACGGATCTCGACCTCGGGCACTACGAGCGATTCACGACCCTGTCGCTGACCAAGGAGAGCAATTACACGACCGGTCGAATCTATCACTCGGTCATCACCAAAGAGCGGCGTGGAGATTATCTCGGCGGGACGGTCCAGGTCGTCCCTCATGTGACGGATGAGATCAAACAGGCGATCATGCGGATTTCCAAAGGTATCGATGTCACGATCGTCGAGATCGGCGGGACGGTCGGCGACATTGAAAGCTTGCCGTTTCTCGAAGCCATCCGGCAGATGCCGTACGACGTCGGGCGTGAGAATGTGTTGTACGTTCACCTGACATTAGTGCCCTACATCGGCACGGCCGGTGAACTGAAGACCAAGCCGACGCAACATTCGGTGAACAAACTTCGAGAAATCGGCATCCAGCCCAACATTCTGTTGTGCCGAACCGACCGGTATATTCCGCCGGAGCTCAAAGGCAAGATCGCGATGTTTTGCAATGTGGACAAAGATGCCGTCATCACGGCCAAAGATGTCGAGACGATCTACGAGGTGCCGATCGTATTCCGAAAAGAGGGGCTGGACGAATTGATCGTTCGTCAGCTCCATATGGAGACCGGCCAGCCCAATCTTCGCGAGTGGGATGCGATGGTGCAGAAGATCAAGCGTCCGAAGCATGAGATTTCCGTCGCGTTGGTGGGGAAATATGTGGGCTTGAAAGAATGCTACAAGAGCTTGGGAGAAGCGCTGATTCACGGTGGAATCGATCATGAAACCAAGGTGCACATCAATTGGATCGAGTCCGAAGATATCGAACGGCACGGAACGGAGCGAATTCTGCGAGAGGCCGACGGCATCCTGATTCCCGGTGGATTCGGAACAAGAGGGATAGAGGGAAAAGTGACGACCATTCGGTACGCGCGGGAACGTCAGATCCCATTTCTCGGCCTGTGTTTAGGCATGCAATGTGCCGCGGTGGAATTTGCTCGTCATGTGGCCGGATTGGCCGGCGCCAACAGCGCCGAGTTTGATGAGCGGTCGCCTCATCCCGTGATCCATCTCATGCCTGATCAACATGGCGTAAGCGACAAAGGCGGAACCATGCGACTTGGTTCGTACCTCTGCACATTGGGGGAGGGGACGCTTGCGCAAAAGATGTACGGTGTGAGCGAGGTCCGTGAACGCCATCGCCATCGCTATGAGTTCAATAACGCGTATCGTGAACGACTGACCGCGAAGGGGCTGGTCCTAAGCGGAGTCTCTCCCGACGGTCGGCTGGTCGAAATCATCGAGTTGAAAGATCATCCTTGGTTCTTGGGAACGCAATTCCACCCTGAATACAGCTCCCGTCCACACCGGCCGCACCCCTTGTTTAGCGGATTCGTGGGAGCCGCGCTGCGAAAAAAACTAGGGCACTAGCGAATCTAAAGCTATGGTACATCTCGTCGATATTGGAACGTTCAAAGTCGGTCAAGGGCAGAGCCCGTTTTTAATTGCCGGGCCCTGTGTGATCGAGAGCGAACAACTGGTGATGGACACGGCGGGACGAGTCGCCGAGATGACGAAGGCGCTGGGTATTCCCTACATCTTCAAGTCATCATTCGACAAAGCTAACCGTACCTCCATCACGTCGTTTCGTGGTCCGGGGATGACAGATGGCCTGGCGATCCTGAAAAAAGTGAAGGACCACTTTGCGCTGCCTGTCTTGACCGACGTGCATACGGAAGCGCAGGCGACGGAAGCCGGGACGGTCGTGGATGTCCTCCAAATTCCCGCCTTTCTCTGCCGGCAGACGGATCTCCTGATTGCCGCCGCGCAAACCGGAAAAGTTGTGAATGTGAAGAAGGGGCAGTTCCTCTCGCCGATAGAAATGGGCAACGCGGTGAAGAAAGTCGAAGAATGCGGCAGCCGCCGCCTTCTGCTCACCGAGCGGGGATCTTCATTTGGGTACAACAATCTTGTCGTGGATATGCGGTCCTTTCCTATTATGAGGAACTTCGGGTATCCTGTCGTCTTCGATGCGACGCACAGTGTTCAGCTGCCCGGCGGTGGAGGGACGAAATCCAGCGGCCAGCGGGAATTTGTCGAACCATTGGCGTGCGCCGCCGCCGGAGCAGGAGTCGATGGATTTTTCATGGAGGTCCATCCGAATCCTGACGAGGCGCTGTCCGATGGACCGAATATGGTCCCGTTGCACCAATTGAAGTCCTTGCTGGAACGGATCATGCGCATATGCGACGCAGCAAAACCAAAAAGGTGAAGCGAGTCAGTCCAGTTTCGAGGACTACAACAAGACGCAGTGAACCCGTGACTGTGAAGCCGTCTGGTCGAGAGTCTAAGGCCTCCAAAATGGAGGAAAGCCTTGCCGATGGCCGGCGTGTCCTCGAAATCGAAGCTCGGGCCGTTCAATCGCTGGTGGACCGGCTGGATGCCAAGTTTACGAAGGCTGTGCATCTGCTTGTTCAGTGCAAAGGCAAGGTCGTCGTGTCGGGCATGGGCAAATCCGGCCTGATCGGCCAGAAAATCGCCGCGACGCTCGCCAGTACCGGCACGTCGTCGTTCTTCCTGCATCCCGCTGAAGGCGTGCACGGAGACTTGGGCATGTTGGCCCGTCGGGATGCGCTGGTCGCGATTTCCAACAGCGGCGAGACGCAGGAGTTGCTTCAATTGCTTCCATACGTGAAACGTTTGGGCATTCCGGTGATTGCGTTTACGGGACGGATGACTTCGACCTTGGCAAAAAATGTCGATGTCGCACTCGATGTGTCGGTCCAGGAAGAGGCCTGCCCGATGGGACTGACTCCGACCGCCAGCACGACCGCCACGTTGGCATTAGGCGATGCGCTGGCGGTCGCCCTCTTGCAGAAACGTGAGTTCAAGGAAGAGGATTTTGCCCAGTTCCATCCCGGCGGCACCTTGGGACGCCGGTTGCTGGTCAAGGTGAAAGATCTCATGCATGCCGATTCGGAAATCCCCATGGTCCAAGCCACCGTGGGAGGCATGGCGGCCATGCTTGAAATGAGCGCAAAAAAGCTCGGCATGACGACCGTGGTCGATCAAGAGGGTGTGTTGGTCGGCGTCATCACCGACGGCGACTTGCGACGCTTTATCCAGGGGGGCACGGATCTGGTGAATACAACGGCACGCGAGTTGGCCTCCCACAATCCCAAAACGATCGGGCCGCACGAATTGGCGGCATCGGCGGTGGAGGTGATGGAGCGGTATTCGATCACGACGCTGGTCGTGACGGAAGACGGTCGGACGATTCGCGGCGTGATTCATTTGCATGACCTATTAAAAAACGGGATTGTGTAGCAGGATGGTGAAAAAGTCCGCCAGCATCGTTCTCACATCGCTCAAAGGCTCAACGTACCACCGGGCAAGAGCTGCAAGAGCAGCTGGGGGTGGGTGGGTGAGAAGGCTTACGCCTCGGCTTCTCGGACACTGGGCGCTCACCGACTCGCGCCCGTCCGCAAACGTGACGCTCCTTCCTCGTCGCGTCGCGGACCTCGTTGCGGCCTTGCCGGACGGTCTTTTTGACCATCCTGCGAGTGCCGGTTTGTTTTGACAGCCTATTAGGAGACGAATCGATCTATGAACCGCGTCTTGGAAATGTGGCGAGACATTGGGGAAGAGTCGCTCAATCTTCCCAATCTCCTCACCCTCGTCCGCATTCTCTTGATTCCGGTCTTCATCATTCTCTTCGTCAATCCAACGCCCGATCAGTCGCTGGCGGCGGCCATTGTCTTTACCGTCGCGGCGGTGACGGATATGTTGGACGGCTACATCGCACGGCGAACCGGCCAGGTGACGAAACTCGGCAAACTCCTCGATCCGATTGCGGACAAACTCCTGGTCTTGTCGGCCCTGATCCTCCTCATGAACGTGGATCGGGTCAGTGCATTGGCGGCGCTGCTGATCATCGGGCGGGAGGTTGCCGTCACGGGAATCCGCGCCATTGCTGCGGGAGAAGGGATGATCATCCCGGCGGAGACCACCGGCAAGTATAAGATGACGCTCCAAGTCGTCGCGATCATTCTACTGATCCTCGAAGGGACAGGCCTCGCCGAACTCGGCAACATGCACTTGGCCGGCACCGTCACCTTGTACCTGTCGCTGGTGCTTGGCTATGTCTCAGGCGGTCAGTATGTGTGGAGCTTTTGGAGGCAGGTTGTCGCGAAGGGCCTCTGAACAATGATCTATAAAGCGGTGTTTGGGCATGATTCTCCATCATGGAATCTTGAATCAGCCACCATTTAAATGCTCCCAACAGCGTGCGACGGAACTCAAGACTTCTTACCTGCGCCGTTCTCTCTATCCCCCTCACGATGACAGCTTGCAGTGAACACGAGCAACCTCCGCAGCTGGAAGCGTTTGCCTATGCGAATGCGACCGGGCATTGTCCGGTCGGTTCACGTCCAGGCCTCGCGGGAGCAACCGATGGGAAAATCTCCGCTGACGGCATTCGTTATATGGTCAGGACACCCTCGAATTACGACGCCACATTCGCGCACCCACTCTTAATGATCTATGCACCGGCGGGTCAGAGCCGTTGGGCATCGGAGCGATTTGTGGGTCTCACGACCGCAGCAACCGGTGCAGGATTTGTCGTGGTATACGCCGATCATCGACAGTTGAATATTGCTACTGTCGAGCGGCTTGGGACGATTCCCGATCTGGTGGCAGA
Organism: Nitrospira sp.; assembly: GCA_024998685.1. Taxonomy (GTDB): domain Bacteria; phylum Nitrospirota; class Nitrospiria; order Nitrospirales; family Nitrospiraceae; genus Nitrospira_D. The sequence goes on along the minus strand of JACOEH010000016.1, from coordinate 54,666 downwards.
GGAATGGTGCATCGATGAGCACAGAGTGTATGTCACCGGCCATTCAGACGGCGGCACCGCGTCCTTAATGCTATCCGTACTCGAAAAGACGAAGAAGGTACCGGCCGCGATTGCACCGAGTGCCGCTGGAGTGACCGGCAAAGATCTTGATGCTTTTCAATGTCCGGCTCCCATACCAGTCATGATCATGCACAGCAAGAACGATAGTTTGTTTCCCGGTTGGGGAGCTCAAACAGCAGCCTGGTGGGCAGGCTGCAATCACTGTGATCAGAACAAGACAAAAACGGTAGAGGGCGGATGTCGCGCATATCAAGGATGTATCTCAGGCGGCGCGACGCTCTACTGCGAAGGAACCGGCAGTCACCGGGATTGGCCGAATCTCAATCGGGTGATACTCGAGTTTTTCACACACCCGGAAAAATTTCAGTAATCGTCAACGACATCGCTCCTATCTACATGCTGATAGCGTCGAGAGTTGAATGGATCACACAGGGTTGATCATAGGGCTCGCGGTCTGCGGATATCTGCTGGGTGGTGTCCCATTTGGTGTGGTCATCTCAAAGGCGATGGGGCTGCCGGATCCACGCACAGTCGGCAGCAAGAATGTCGGATTTACAAACGTCTTGCGCGTGTCTGGCAAGAAGGCCGGCATCCTGACCTTGATCGGCGATATGGGTAAAGGATGGGTAATGGGTTTTGCTGCGATGCAATTGCTACAGGATGAATGGGCTATTTTGATCGTCGCGCTTGCGCCGTTTCTGGGACACTTATTTTCGCCGTTTCTCGGGTTCAAAGGAGGGAAGGGTGTGGCGACGGCGCTTGGTTCCGTCCTGGGTGTTGCGCCGCTGATCGGTTTGTTACTGCTTCTGGCGTGGATTGGAGCAGTCGCTCTATGGCGCTACTCTTCCGGCGGCGCGTTGACGGCTTTCGGACTGTTTCCCGTCGTCGCCGCGCTGATTCATCCCACAATGTCATTCATCCTCTTTTCAGCCGTGGTGAGCGGGCTGATCGTGATCAAGCATAAAGGGAACATTGAACGATTGTGGAAGGGGACGGAGAGTAAGATGGGGCAAGGTCGGCCCAGTTGATCCAAGTGCTCGCGGAACCCCCACGTCTGTCCATCATACATATTCCACTGTAGGAGAACGACGTGGTCGTTCCATGCACGCAGTTCTGGATTCAACCGGGCCACCCTTGTGAGAGAGGGGAAATGAGCGGGATTGGAAAGACTATTGGTGAAGCAATGTACGGTGGACGCGCGCACGTAAGGACCAAGCCGCACTGTCCTCACTCGGAAGGGTGAGTGGCGATGAGTCGCACCGATTGTTGGCGTTGGTCTCGATCTTGAGACTAGGCCGCCCCTCGTTCCGTACCGACGTCGGCACTCTCGTACAGTTCCTCAGGGGCTATGTCCGCACCGTTCGGCCAGGCGACCGTCCAGCCATCGAGGAAGAATCGCCGAAAGTACCTCACGTCTTTCAACGGCTCAAAAACCGGCCCCTTCAGATAGCGTCGGAAGTCGATCGTTTTCTCGGAATTGTCATCGAAGGTTACGTGAATCCGGTAGCCGCCTCGATATTCGGCCTTGGTCACACATGGGATTCTGTCCATGACGTCTCCTCTCTCGCGATTATCGCAACGGCTCAATCATTTCGAGCGGCTTTCCCGCCTTCATGCGTTGCCAGTTAGCTCGGAGCTCTGTCTCATGTGCTTTCGTCCACTGCCTGATCAGGCGCCGAGCCGTCTTGGAACTAATAGTGCCGACCATCATCCGACCGGTGAGGTCAAACTTGGCTCGCTGTCCCTGGTACTCAGCATGAAAGTGCGCCGGCTCGTGCTCGTTGTAGAACATCCTGATTATGATCCCGAAAAATATCGAGATTGCCGGCATCCTGTTGTCCTACCAGAGTTTCTTGTCCCACCCCAACCGGGAAGTCGAGCAGTCAGTTTATTTCGGCCAATACTTTCTTCGTGATGATCCATCCTAATAAGTTTTTCAGGTGTTTATCAAGAATTGCCTCGTTCCTCGAAAGCTTGCGTGTGGCGCTGACGGGATGCGTGGCATCAGAAGATCCTTGTTCTATGCGCGCAGTTCTGGATTCAACCGGGCCGACCTTGTGAGAAGGGAGAGTGAAGGGCCAGTGATCAACAGTCGCAAGCGGATAGACGAAGATGTTATTCCGAACAGGGAGAGTTAACGTTCCGGTTCGCCGGCCAATTCCGCAGCGGACCGTCCGCCGCAATCGGCTATTAGCCCACTTGTGTCTTTCTCGTGCTTTCGTACACCTCGACCGGCTCATTTACGAAGGTTGCTTCGTAATCGCTACGGCTCAATACGGTGTCATACAGACCGACGTCCTCGCCCTCGTGTCTGTTGATCCCGGTGTAGCTTAGACTGGAATCCTCATAGCGCTTGAACTTGTACACCGCATCGTTCATCAGAGCGCTGTTAAAGATTCCCAGGCTGACAAGCAACTCGAAGTCCTTCATGGTCAGGCCTGTGACCTTCTTAAATAGCCCAGGTTCAAGTTGCGTAATGACATCCTTGAGCGACCGCTCACGGTAGTCGGTCAGGTACATGAAGATGGGAATCCGCGTGGCGAACTTGATCAGCTTCTCCTGAATTTGCTTCCGAAGGTTCTTATACTCCTTCTCTTCTTTAGTCAGCTCCTTCTTCTCCTTCGAGGATAGCTCCTCATCGTTGGCCTCCTTGCGTGCCTTCTTCACCGCGTCCGACTTGTTGATGATGGTCTCGATCTCCTGATTCAGATTGCGGAAGCCCTCAATACTCATCAAGGCTTCCATTGCCTTCTTGTTCTCCATCAGGCGACGTAAGGTGCCATTGTCCACGTTTACCAACAGCGCGCTTTCCCAGCGCCTGGCCAGCAAGGTTGCAGTCGTGCCACTCATTGCCATGTCGAGAATGCCGGCGGCGTCAATCTGCTTCATGGAACTGCCGTCATAAGCCAGGACCGGCAGGAAGCTGATGAACTCCTCCACTTTTTTTTCGGGGCTTACCTCGTTCACGTTCAAGCGGCAACTGTAGTCGGCAATCTGTCGCAGCGCTCGGTCAGGGGCAAAGTCGAAGACGTAGCACTCCTCCTTGATGATCTGCTCTTCGTTCGGAGTTGCGCCGTCCGGATTGGCCACTGTCCAGGGCGATTGCACTCTGAAGGCCGCCTGAAAGTACGTTTCCGGGCTTGAGGAGTTGCGGAGCATGAGAATACCTGTCCACGGCTTCACCGTCACGCCCGTGGTTAACTTGCCACAAGACAGCGTGATCGTCTTCGTCGTAATGGGATCGTCCATCGCGTCCTGCACTGGCGGCAAGGCCGCCGCACCGATGCCGGCAGTGCTACCCGCCGCCACAATGACCTTATAATCGTGGTAAAACCGGTTGTGTTTCTGGGCCAGCAGATTGCGCATGGCGTGGCAGGCCGCCACGCTGGGCAGGAACCAAAAGGTATGGGAGAGCATATCCAACAGGCGCGCATCCGAAAAGGGCATGGGTGGCTTCTGTGCTCCAAGTTTCAGGTTGTCAACGCTGGTCGGCATGAAGGAACCCCGAATCAGGTCCAGCCATTTCTGTACTTCATCTTCGTACTTGAACTTTGCCTTATCGCCGATTCTCTCGGCGGAAAAGAGAACGTTCAAATCAAACTCGTTGAACTCGCCCTGCATGGCGATTTCCCGGATCGCATCCGGCAGTTGATAGGTCAGCAACACTATCCTTGGCAACGCGGCATAGGGATTCTTGGGGCCTTTCCAATCCCGCTTGGCTCGCTGTTCGTCTGAATACGTCCAGTTGTAAATTTGCTCCTCGATGAACTCGCCCGAAGCGATGGCTCGGAACGGCGTGCCGGAGAGGTAGAGATAGGTGTCCGTGGTGATCGGCATGCTGTCTTCGTCGAAGTCCTTGACGCCTTCTCCTTCGCCGAACTCAACCTCCTTCTTATCCTCCGCCTCAAACAGTTCTTTTGCGTTTTCCCGCCATGCGCCGTAGTGGTATTCGTCGAGAATCACGCAATCCCAGTGTGTCGAGTGAACCCATTCATTCTTGGTCTTGATCCCGCCTGTGCTGGGATTGCGGCCCAGATAGTCTTGAAACGATCCGAAACAGACGAACGGCCGTTTCTTGTCCGCCTGTTCGTACGTGAGGCCGCCTGGTTTGATGAACTGCCACCCCTTGAAGTCCACGTGGCACTTCAAGTCCTCCTCCCAGGCGCTTTGCACCGCTGGTTTGAAGGTGAGGACCAGCACCTTCCGCCAACCCATCCTCTTCGCCAACTGATAGGCGGCAAACGTCTTGCCGAAACGCATCTTGGCATTCCAAAGAAAACGCGGCGGCTTGTTCCGATTGCCCTTCTCTTTGCGCCAACCGGAGAAGTACGCCGCCGTCTTCTCGATCGCCGCTTCCTGTTCAGGCCGCATCTTGAAGTCGAGCGACCGGCTCTCCTCGTTCAGCTCTCCCGTTCGCACAGCAATGATCGCCGCCTTGAGTTGAGCCACTGTGGATCGGAACCATTCACCTTCCGGGTTCTTGACGCTGTGAAGACGCAACATTCTGTGTATGTCGTGGTCGGTGAACACCGTCCCGTCGTTCCGCATGGCGGATTCTTCCAGCGCGATCCTGTACGGTGGCTTGCCCGGGCGTAACGTTGGATACTGCTGGCCAACGCGGCCCTGCACGTCCACGGTCGTGTAGCCGACTTTTTTGAGGAGCCCTGTATACTGCAGGTTCGTATCTTCGTAAGCATAAATCGTCGGACACGATATAGGGCGTGGCGGGAAGAAGTCATTACTCATCCTTAGGCCCCATGGGATGTACAACGGACTCAATAAACGAGATCTCGTTCTTGGTTAAGCCATATCGCTCATAGAGCTTCTCGTCGGTCCACTCGCGGTTCATGGGAATGTCGGGGACGAATGCGTACACACCACGATTCGCGTGTTGAGTGGGCTTGCGCAGTGAGACGAGAAACCTCACGAATCTTGTCCGCAGATATGCTGCGTAGCGCCGCGCCGACTTCTCGATATCGAAACGCCCAGCGACTAAATAGGTTTCTGTGCACGCCTCGCCAGGTCCGGCAATAATCGGGTTGCTGAGGAACTGCGTCTCGACTGCCGCGCTGGTCCCCTGCACAGCGGTCATAAGTACTTTCCAGTCCGCGATCTACTCGACGTTTTGCTGAATGTCCGATCGACTGACCCATGAGATGCGCTGTGAGCCGTGGAGCTTGACCGGATGTTTCAATCCCTTGCGTGAAATGGCACCGTGAAAGAAAGTTCGCAGACCAAACGGTTTACCTGTAGACACTCGGTCAGCCAATGTCGGTTCTCGCTGCCCACTGACGCGGTAAGCGCGGACCTTATCAAGAATTGAGACTGCTTCATTCCGGCGGACCAGAACATCGTAGGCATCTAATCTTCGCTTCATCGGCCGGCCGAGCGGTTCGCCGTCCCACATGGTCTGCACGGAGCACGGACCGTTATGGTCACGTTCCCACAGAAAGTACGAGACGCCACCTCGAATCTTCACGCCGGGGAATCCGTCGTAGAGTTTCGGATAGTCAACGAGGTGGGAAATGCGGTGGTCATGAAGCATGGCATCGCGGAAATCGTTTAACCCTTTTCCACCAGCGAACCAACGAGAAGGGGTGATCATCGTCAGGAAACGTGGGTTGAGTTTCTTTGCCTGCTCAACAAATAGATGATAGATAGGTCGTGCACTTTCTCCGAAGCCGCCGTCGCTCAACTGATAAGGCGGGTTGCCAATAATCACGTCGAATCTCATGTTGAAGAGTTCCTCCGGTTTGTCGGTGTGGATAAAGGCATAGGCATGGCTCTCCAGCTCGCCGCCGCGTTCGTAATTCTCCTTGTTGGCCCCGCAATACCGACAGCGGCCATTCTCCCACGTGTGTTCCACACTCTCGAAATGTATGTTGCCTTCGGGGCGGTCGAAGGCTTCGCAGACGGAGTAATCACCGTTGGCCGTCTTAGAGCAATAGACGGACCGACGCGAGAGCAGGGCGGTCAGCTCCGTGATGGCGAGTCCGTAAAGCTGGTTGTTGAAGATGTGATTAATCCGCTTCTGGCGGTTGGGGATCTGAGCTTCCAGCCCCTTATCTAGGCGCTTGGCGATCTCGCGTAGGATCACGCCTGATTTGCAACCGGGGTCCAGAAACTTCGCTGTCTTGTCATGCCAGAGTTTGGTTGGAAGCAAGTCGAGGATTTGATTCGCTAGTTGCGGCGGCGTGAAGACCTCATCGCTGCTCAGATTGGCAAGGCAGGAGAGAACGTCCGGGTTGTAGCTGCCGCTGTTTGACATTGGCTATGTCACGAAAGTGGACCGGCGCGTATTCCCTCTCAGGTGTAGGGAGGAACACGCCTTCACCAAGATCGGAGAAAAGCGACGATTTCTTTAGATCTTCGTGCGCCAGCAATTCGTGAAACGTAAAATCTCTTCGTTTGAGCAGGCTCCCATTGACTGGTGACCATTCGGAGAAAACGATCGGCTTCGGGTTGTCCTCCACGGTTTTGAGGGAAAGTGCGTCACCATGGATAATGTTCCGTTCAAGGATGTAGCGGACGGATTCACGGCAGTCGTCGCTTGATTTGTTCTTGAATAGGCGCAGATACTTCAGATCAAAGATCTCGAAAAGTCGCTCGCGGCACTGCTGTATGTTGTCTTCGAGAATGTCTATGCCGTAGATGGAAGAGATGGCCAGAATGGAATACCGTTCAAACTCAAGTTGACTCTTGCTGTAGCGTATCTCGACCACCCGAAGCTTCCGTTCGAGGATTTCGGCCAGGAAGTTGCCTGTCCCACAGGCAGGTTCTAAAAAGCGTGAGTCGATCCGTTCGGTCTCGGATTTCTCAAGGTCCAACATGGCGTTGACCTCCCGCTTACCGGTCAACACCTCGCCATGATCGGCAACACGCTGTTTTGAAAGAATCTGCCTGTCCATCGTTGCTCAGTTCGTTGCCGGGCTGACTGGGCTGCGCACAATTGTCCTACCCAGGCTCAATACATGTGTTTAGATAATAGTTGATCTCGCAGAAAAGCCAAGATGTTCTGCTTTTCTAGCAGGGCATGAGAAGCACTGGTGATAGGTATGTGAGAATACGCCGCTACTATCGATTGCGGGGATGGAGTTTACCGGGCGACAATGCTGACCTGTGCGGAGTAGTCGAGCTGGGTAAGGAGTTGCTCACAATCTTCCCACGTGAGGCCGAAGGCGCGCACGTCGGCGATGCCGATCCTGGCCACAACGTCGCGAATGGTCGAGAGATGAGCTGGCTCGAATTCGCCATCCATCAACGCAGATTCCGCCCGGGCTACCAGGCCATCCAGCGACAATTCATGGTGCAGGTATGCGAGAATTTCTCAGCAACGGTTTCGCGAGTAGTAAATGTCACGTCATACCCGTTGAAGATGATGGACAACCGCTTTGGCAAACTGTCGAAAGTCGTCCAAATGATGTCGGCAGATTTGATAGACGACATTCCAGTTGATCGCTTGATAGCTGTGAACGGCGACATTCCTGAAGCCAACCGCTTTTGTCAGTCGTTCGGCCAGGGTAGGCTCTATGATCTGAAGCTTCCGCAGAATCTCGAAGTTCTCGGCCATCGTAGAGGGAGGAACAGCGTCAGTCTCGGCAATGAGATGTGCAGCTACATCGACAGAAAGCTGGACAGCGCGTTGGAGATTCAACGCGATGATGTCCTGCGCGTCAGGGTCACGGACAAGTTGATCTACGGAGGAGGGAGTCTTGCCGGTAATCCGCTCGATGCAACGCCGGAGCGATTCCAGTTTAGTTTCGACTAGGTCCCGATCCATGCCTGTTGTCTGTCCGATAAAATGCGGCGGTAATAAGGCATGACGTCCGCTTCTTCATAGACCATACGCAAAAGAAGTTCGGCGTAATGCGTCCGATCGTGACACAGGACTCTGCGCCCCTTGATCAGGATCTGCTGAAGGAGCGGATTGTGAGTCTGGTCAAGGTCTATGAGATCCACAGGACGGCCAAAGGCCAGCGCAAGGTCTTCAATGATAGCGATGTGAGTCTGAGAGGTAAGTGGGGTCGACGTCGCGATGGCTATGTCGAGGTCACTGTCGTTGCGCGCGCGATTTTTGGCCATCGATCCGAAGAGGATAGCCAAGACCACCGATGGATGGCGAGCCATCACAGACTCGATCTTCCGATCGACATCAGAAACAAGAGGTGGCTCCTGCGGTTGCATGCTTTTGAGTATCACGAATATCTCAAAGCTGCAAGGAGATGGGGGAGCACCGGCCTCGCAGTTCTACCATCGAATTGACTCTCGTTGACCCCATTCATATAATGCGATTCGTTCGCAGTTTGCTTTATCCGGCCTGCACTTATGAGATCACTCTTCAGAGGAAATGCCGCTGAAAAGCTGGCGAAAGTTCGAGCTGGACTGCGCCATGCGTTTGCCGTTCAACCTGAGACTCAGCCTCTCGCCATTGAAGATGTTCAATTGCTGGAACGGATTGCCGAGACGATCGTCAAGCGAGATATGGCGGCTCCGGCGACGATGTTTTTGGAATCCATGGGGCCCATGAACTTTCTCGGAAGTCAGGCGCTGCATTTTATGACACCGATCATCGACTGCGCATTCAACGTCAAAGAAGTCGAGCAGGTCGCCCGATTGCTCGAGCGCCGAGACACGGTCACTCGTCTTATTGCCATCATTGAAGCCAAGTCTGCTCCAAAGGGAGCAACGGCTCGATGACGGCTTCCGCTTCCACCCCTCTCAAGATCGACCGCCCTCTCAATGTGATTGTCGCCACCGATTGTGGCAGCACCACCACCAAAGCCATTCTCATCGAGAAAGTCGGAGACGAGTATAGGCAGACTTATCGCGGAGAAGCGCCGACGACGGTCGAAGCTCCGTTCGAAGATGTGACTCGAGGTGTGTTGAATGCTATTGCTGAAATCGAGGAGTTGTCCGGACGGAAAATCTTAGACGGCGACAAGATCATCACACCCTGCCGGGATGATAAGACGGGTGTGGACATTTACATCTCCACCAGCAGCGCCGGTGGTGGTTTGCAAATGATGGTGACCGGTGTCGTACAGAACATGACGGGTGAAAGCGCGCAACGTGCGGCGCTAGGGGCCGGCGCGATCGTCATCGATGTATTGGCGGCCAATGACGGCCGTTTGCCTCACGAAAAAATCGAACGTATCCGCTCCATGAGGCCCGACATGATTTTGATGTCTGGTGGGACGGATGGAGGCACCGTGACCCACGTGGTGGAGATGGCTGAATATGTCGCGGCGGCGGAGCCACGGCCACGGTTCGGGGTGACGTATAAGTTGCCGCTGATCTACGCGGGCAACAAGGAAGCCCAACCGCAAGTCAAAAAGATCCTGGAAGACAAATCGGCGTTGGTCGTGACGGAAAATATTCGACCGGTCCTGGAACGAGAGAACTTGGCTCCGGCGCGTAATAAGATTCACGACCTCTTTCTTGAACATGTCATGCAGCAAGCGCCTGGTTACAAGAAGCTCATCGACATGGCAGGAGCGCCCATCATGCCGACTCCCGCAGCAGTCGGTCTGATCATGGAGACAATCGCGAAGCGGGAACATTTGAATCTGATCGGGGTTGATATCGGAGGAGCCACGACGGATGTGTTTTCGGTGTTTGACGGACGGTTCAACCGAACAGTGAGCGCGAACCTCGGCATGTCGTACAGTGTGTCCAACGTACTGGCTGAAGCAGGATTGGCCAACATCATGCGTTGGGTGCCGTTCACGATCGATGAGCAGACGCTGCGCAACCGGATCAAGAACAAGATGATCCGTCCGACGACCATTCCGCAAACCCTTGATGAGCTGCAAATCGAGCAGGCGATCGCGCGTGAAGCCTTGCGGCTGGCCTTGATCCATCACAAGTCGCTGGCCACCGGGTTAAAGGGCGTGCAGCAAGAGCGGACGATCTCGGATGTTTTCGAACAACAGACATCCGGCAAGACGCTGATCGACATGTTGAAACTGGATCTGATCGTCGGAAGCGGCGGTATTCTGTCTCATGCTCCACGCCGGATTCAATCCATGTTGATGATGGTCGATGCCTATGAGCCGATGGGCTGTACGCGCTTGTCGGTCGACAGTATTTTTATGATGCCGCATCTCGGAGTGCTGTCCACGATCAATGAGAAGGCGGCCACGGATGTGTTCGTTCGGGATTGCATGATCTATCTCGGGACTTGTGTGGCTCCGATTGGACTGGGAAAGGACGGCGATCTCTGTGCCGACTATGAAATGACTTGGCCCGACGGAAAGACCATGAAGGAGCAACTGAGGTTCGGTGAGTTGAGGCTGTTTCCATTGGAGTCAGGCAAACAAGCCACGATCAAGGTCCAGCCTACCAAACACGTCAACATGGGTGCGGGCGCAGGCACGGCGATCACGAAGGAAGTCCATGGCGGCGTCGTTGGACTGTTACTCGATGGCCGTGGCCGACCGCTTCGCCTTCCCGTCGAGCAGCCCGTTCGTGTCGCGGCCCTTACGAAATGGTTCAACGCCGTTGGGTTGTACCCGGCTGCTAAGTAGTGAGGACTAAGGTGATAAGAGAAGACGTCTTCACTCAGTCCACAGTCCTCGTTACTCAGTCCTGGTGAACAAGATGGCTCATTCGTACACTCCAGGCTTGACCGTCACCGATCATACGGTTGTTCATCGTCGCCGCATGCTGCCTCTACCGGGGAAGGTCTTAGTCAATGTCGGTGATCTGGTCCGTTCCGATCAACCTGTGGCACAGGCCGAATTGCCGGGAAAGGTATTCCCCATCAATCTTGCCAATCAGCTCAGCGTGGCTCCGGGTGAGATCAAGGACTATTTAGTCAAGAAGGAAGGCGATGTCGTCGGGAAGGACGAGATCCTAGCGGAGAACAAGCCCCTGATCAAATGGTTCAAGACGGAGATCCGGTCGCCGGTTGCCGGCACGATCGAATCGGTGTCGCCCATCACAGGACAAGTCCTTTTGCGCGAACCTTCCAAAGTCCTTCAGCTCTTGGCCTATACGGACGGCGCCATCATCGAAACGATTCCGCAGCAAGGCGTCGCGGTCGAGACGGCTTGTAGTTTCGTTCAGGGTATCTTCGGCATCGGCGGAGAGACTTCCGGTGAAATTGTCATGGCGGTAAAGGCTCCGGACGAACCGCTGACTCCGGCCCATTTCAACTCGACCATGAAGGGGAAAGTGGTAGTAGGAGGATCGTTCCTTTCAGCCGACGCAATGAAGCAGGCAAAGTCGGTCGGGGTCGCGGGTGTGGTCGTCGGAGGAATTCACGATGAAGACCTCCGCGCCTTATTGGGATACGACCTTGGCGTGGCCATTACGGGAACGGAGCAGGTGGGGTTTACGCTGATTTTGACGGAAGGGTTCGGGGCGATTCCGATGGCGGCCAAGACATTCAAGCTGCTCTCCACCCATGTCGGTCGGAAAGCCTCGATTTCCGGTGCCACCCAGATCAGGGCGGGAGTCATTCGCCCTGAAATTATTATCCCAAAGGGAGACGGTGGTGTTGGGACGATTGCACAGACGCCGCGTGAAGGAATTCGTCTTGGCGATCCGGTCCGCATCATTCGTGATCCCTTGTTCGGACGTATCGGCGAAGTCTCGGCACTTCCGTCCGAGCTGACCAAAATTTCCACAGAGAGCGACGTGCGGGTGTTGGAAGTGAAGTTTTCCGATGGGACACGAGTCGTAATCCCGCGAACGAATATCGAAGTCATCGAAGGGGTCTGAAGCGTGAAGCGCGAAGCGTATCTGGTGAAGCGTCGATATGATCTCTCAGTCTGTCTTTGGCCGTTCATGATTGTATGCGTATTGAACTTGTTGCCGTCTTATACGTTGGCTCAGACATCGAGCCTCGCTCCGCAAGAGATCCGGGTCTTCGATACGCCGAACGACGGAGGAGGCAGTCTCACCGTTCAATGGGCGCCGGCGCCAGGAGATAGGCCAGACACCAGGTATCAGGTTTTGGTCGGAGAGGCCATCGCAACTGATCCGGCGACATTCACGATCGTTGCGGAGTTTCCTGCCGACACCAAATATGTCAAAGATGTGAAAACCGCCTGGTGGACGAGGAGGTCGGATAAGACGTGGCATCAAGCCATCATCAAGAGTGCGAAGGGCATCGAATTGAAGGACGATACAGCCTACGCCGTCGCAGTCGCGACGGTGCAAGAAGATCGGCGCGCATTCAGCCCTCTACAAGTCGCCACACCGGCCGCCGACTGGTTTAACTGGAACCAGCTCAACAATCTGATCATTGCGGTCTCGTTCGGCGGGCTGGTCTTCTATGCGATCAGCCATGCCAAGCGGAATCACATTTTTCTTCGCCGTATCCCTGGTCTCGACGCGGTGGATGAAGCGATCGGGCGCGCGACGGAACTGGGAAAGCCCATTCTCTATCTCACGGGTGCGCACGACCTCCATGATCCCTCCACCATCGCCGCCGCGGTCATCTTAGGCAAAGTTGCGAAACGGGCGGCTCTGTATGAAACGGAACTGATCGTGCCTCATCGGGAGCCGATTACGATGGCGGTCTGCCAGGAGATTACCAAGCAGGCGTATTTGGAAGCGGGGAAGCCCGATCTCTTCAAGGAAGACGCCAATTTTTTTATTACGTCCGATCAGTTCAGTTACACGGCGGCGGTGGATGGAATCATGCTCCGCAAGAAGCCGGCTGCGAACTTCTTCATGGGGCACTACTTTGCCGAGTCGCTGCTGCTCACCGAAACCGGGGCGAGCACCGGGGCCATACAAATTGCCGGAACAGACGCCGACCACCAACTCCCGTTTTTCGTGACGACCTGCGACTACACCTTGATCGGTGAAGAGCTCTATGCCGCGAGCGCGTACCTGTCCAGGGAGCCGGTCCAGATCGGAACGCTCCGTGGTCAGGACATTGGGAAAGCCGTCGTCTTGAGCGTGCTCGCCGTCGGAACGGTCGTGGCGACGATCGGAGTCGTCACCGGCGCACAATGGCCGCAGATCTTTCTCGATCTCTTCAGGGACCTCAAATGATTTTTCTGCGACGGCAACTTCCTCTCTTGATCACTTTGATTACGGGTTTGCTGTTCGCGGGACAGTACTATGTGCCGCATCCGGCCTCGGAACAGATGCTCACCTCCGCCACGAAGTGGCTGCAGATCATCGGGGGATTCGCCTTGATCTTGGGGGTGACCAGTCTGTTTCATCAGCATGCGGTGAAGATCACACGTCAAGAAGCGGGATGGGGCTATAGCCTTGTCTTGTATGCCGGCATGCTCGGAACGATTGCAGCCGGACTGTGGGCCGATGGAAAAGAAGCGGTCGATGGGGCTATGACGGCATTCGGCTGGGTCTACAACTTCATGATGGTGCCGCTGCAAGGTACGATGTTCGCCATCCTGGCCTTCTTCATCGCATCGGCGGCCTACCGTTCGTTTAGAGCCAGAAGTCGTGAAGCCGCGGTGCTGTTGGTGGCGGCCGTGATCGTGATGATGGGACGGGTACCGCTGGGCGAATATCTGATTCCGTTGAGCGGGGATGTGTCTTCATGGATTTTGAATGTGCTCAATTCTTCCGTGCGGCGGGCCATTTTGATCGGGGTCAGTCTCGGAGCCATCGCCTTGTCGTTCAAGATCATCTTCGGCGTGGAACGGTCGTATCTTGGAGGCGGCAAGGAATGACGGTCATCGTTCAACGGTATTCGTTAAACGAGGGATCCCTGCGATTCACGTTGAACGATTCACGAATAACGGCCCCATGATGAGCTTTTCGGAACGCATGCTCAAGATCGATCGGCGGATTATTTTTCTGGTGATCGGTCTCTGCACCCTCCTGCCGTTGCTCTATCCGGTCGGCTTGCCGATCAAGATCTCCTCGGAAGTGCGCGGCGTGTACGACCATATCGAATCGTTACCGGAACATTCGGTCTTCCTGCTGTCGATCGATTTTGATCCCGCCTCCAAACCTGAACTCTATCCCCAAGCGATCGCATTGCTGAGGCACGCCTTCAAAAAAAAGCTTCGCGTGATCACGATGACACTGTGGGTGTCCGGGACCGGAATGGCCGATCAGTTGGTCACACAGGTCGCGAAAGAGATGGGGAAAGAATACGGACAAGACTATGCCTTTCTCGGATGGAGTCCGGGAGGGCCGGCGGTGATCATCAATATGGGGCAAGACCTCTCGTCAGCCTTTCCCAGCGACTATAGCGGACGATCCACGAAGGACCTGCCTGTTTTAGAAGGGGTGCGCAGCTTAAAAGATATGACCTACATGGTCAGCCTCGGAGCAGGAAAGCCGGGTGTCGAAGAGTGGTACGTCTTCGGGAAGGACAAATATAAGTTTGAAATGGGCGGCGGATGCACGGGAGTCATGGCGCCAGGACTGTATCCGCTGCTACGAAGCGGGCAGATCAATGGTCTCATCGGTGGTCTCCGCGGAGCGGCGGAATACGAAAGTCTCATCGGCCAGAAGGGCAAGGCTGTGGCCGGAATGGATGCGCAGTCCGCCACGCATTTCGCCATCATTGTCTTGGTGATCATGTGCAACGCATTCTACTTTTCGCTGCGGCAGCAGAGAGGGTGAAGCATCAGTGATGACCATGCCGTTTGAGTTGATTGTGGGGGCTTGGGTTGCAACCGGCTTGACCCTCCTCATCTTCACGTTCCTCTACAAAGACAACCCGCTGTTCAAACTGGCGGAACACCTCTACGTCGGAGTTTCCGTCGGGTACATAATCGTCAAGACATACGATACCGTTATCGTCCACTTGGTCGTCAAGCCGATCATAGACAATGGAGAAGTCGCTCTTCTGGTCCCGGTCGCCATCGGGATGCTCATGCTGACTCGCTATGTGCCGAAAGCTGCCTGGATGTCACGATACGCATTCGCCTTCATCGTCGGGATGGGGGCGGGGCTGGCGATACCGAGAACGATTTCTTCCTTCATTCTGAAACAAATCGAGGATACCGTTCGTCCGTTGTTGTCGCTTGCCGGACCGGACGGCGTCACCTTTTCGATGAACCTCCTCAATCCTGCCAGCAATCTCAACGCGCTCATCATTTTGTTCGGGGTCGGTTCAGTGTTGTTCTACTTCTTCTTCTCGATCGAACATAGCGGGGCAGGAAAGGCTGTTGCTCGAACCGGCGTCATCTTCCTGATGATTTCCTTCGGCGCAGGATTCGGCTATACGGTCATGGCTCGCATGTCGCTCTTGATCGGCCGATTGACCGATTTGATCGAATTCTCCGATGCGTCGTATGGGCGGCCGACTATTTGGTTGAGTGTCTTGATCATTGGGACGCTCATTGTTCTTGGTCGGCGTACGAAGCCGACCCCCCCTGAAGTCTAAGAGGTTTGTCTCGTTTATCTGGTTATCTGGTTCGTCGAGCACCAAATCAACCAAATGAACTAAACAAACCAGAACAACCTTCTTCTGTTCTTGCAGCCGCTCCATTCCATCCCCTACAATGTCCTCTGCCATGACCACCGGTACCGTCAAAGATTCAACTCAGTATCCGGTCTTGCGGAATCTCCAATTCTCGCCCATTAAGCAGGAGGACGATCAGTTGATCGTACTCTGGGACCCGAGTGGGCTGAGTCCTGAGAAGCTGGTCTTACCGTTGAACTTTTTTTTCATCGTGCAACATTTCGACGGTGAACATTCACTGCCGGAAATCGGTGCGTTGTACCTGAAGCGGTTCGGCGAGTTTCTCTTACCGAGCAAAGTGGAGCAACTGGTGGCGGATCTGGACCAGAAGCTCTTCCTGGAAGGCCCGCGAGCTGAGATGGCACGGCAACAGGCTCGGCACGACTATCGACAACGGCTGTCCCGCCCGGCGGTATTTGCCGGGCGGAGCTATGAGGCGGACAGCGCCAAACTGCGGAAGCAGATCGACGGTTTTTTCACATCGGACGAGGGACCGGATTTCAAACCGTCCGAGCATCGGGGCAAGCCCATCAAGGGACTGGTCGTCCCCACGTACGACCTCAAACAAGCGGGACCGGTCTATGCCTGGGGATACAAAGAGTTACAGGAAGCCCGACAGCCGGATGTCTATATTCTTATTGGGACCGCCCATGCGGGCCTTGAAAACCTCTTTGCCGTTACGGACAAGGATTTTGACACACCGCTCGGTGTGGTACCGGTAGACCAACCGATTGTGAATCGCCTCAAGGCGGTCACGCCGGAGTTCTTTGAAGAGGATATTGTTCACCAGTCCGAACATGCCATCGAATTTCAACTGCCGTTCCTCCAGACCGTCATCGGCAAGTCTTTCACAATGGTCCCGATTTTGTCGTCATTTTCTGCATTGAGTCTGAATGATCCGACTGTACGGAGTTCAGTGGATCGATTTCTCTGCGCCTTGCGAGACGCCATCGATGCCTCAGGACGGTCCGTGTGTGTCATCGCGGCTGGGGAATTGACTCATCTCGGCCTGCGCTATGGCGACAGCGCTCCGCCGACCGATTTTTCCTTCCACCGTTCCATGCAGCGGGATCTGGAAATGTTAAAGCAGGTGGAGGAGCTTCAACCAGAGGGGTTCGCCCAGTACATTCAGAAAGAAAGTGATCAGCGTCGAATATCCGGCTTCTCACCCATCTACAGCTTGCTGCGATTGATCCAGGCGGAAAAGGGTCACGTGCTCCGCTACGATCGAGGGATTACCGACCAGTACAATTCCACCGTGACCTACGCCAGCATGGCGTTCTTCTAACGTAGTGATCTACTGATTCACCATCCCGCACATCGATATTCACTCTGCCGCAGACGGATTCTCCTCCGGCTCATTTTGGATATGCCATGCCCATTGAGCGAAGGTTCCGATTCTCAAACAACAGTCACTAATCCGCCTTGATCCTCATTTAGATGACGCGCATAATTGCCATCCTTGGAAGACCGTTGAAGAACGACATTGGATTCCGATGATGCAAGGCCGCCTCATGACTCGCTTAATTGTTATGCTCTTCTTGTACGGAGTGGGCGGTCTTGTCATCGAACATGCAGTTGCTGAGTCGATAATTGGAGATGACCTGCAACATCAGCTGCAAGGATTGCTCAGCCAGAAAAATGACCACGCGTCTGACCCCGAGTTCCTTATTCGCTTGGCGGATTTGTATCTGGATTTGGGCGATGACGACTCGCTCGCGACATCGAAGCGAAGAGATGCGTATGAAGAAGGGGCGAGAGTTGCGCATCAAGCTATTGAACTACGCGAGCCGAATGCTCAGGCGCATTATCTTTATGCGGCGAACTTGGGAAACGCCGCGCAGCTCAAAGGCATGATGGCGTCCGCGCTGACCATTCAAGATTTGAAGCATCACGTCACGCGAGCCTTGGAGCTGAATCCGCACCATGCACCGGCATTACATATGATGGGAATGATGATGGACGAGCTGCCGTGGTTTTTGGGAGGCGATGCGAATAGCGCGCTTACCTATCTCCGGCAGGCTGTAATTTCCGACCCGAAAGATTGCCATGCGCGCCTTGATCTGGCCAAGGCATATATCAAGCGCAAGGATCAGAATTCCGCCCTTCGAGAACTGGAGACCATTCTGCAACTGCCTCATCAACCAGACGCATCTATCAGCGACAAGCGTCACAGGGAAGAGGCATTACAACTGCGGGCTTCTCTGAAGAATTCGTAGAAGATACGGTGTTTTTGCGATCATGTCTCCGTTGGTGTGATCGATCATCATGAGGTGTGCGTACCTATGTTGTCGCATCGTCTGAATCTCTTCGAAGTCTTTAAGGCCACGACTCTCGGCATGCTCGCCGTTCTTTTGTTCTTTGTCGGCAGTGCAACTCATCCCACCACTCTCAGTGCCTACCTGTTGTTCTTTGCCATTATGGCGCTCCAGGGAATTGAGATGTTTGCTCCCTCGCTCTCAACGAACGCGCTCGACCTCAAGTATCGAACTCTCTTGTTGCGTCTCAGCATCCTGGCTCAACTGATCCTCGCTTCAGCCCTCGTTGCCGTTACGGATGGGAGCGGGAGCATTTACGAGTTAGTGTACTTGCTGCCGATTGTTTCTGCGGCGACGAAACTGCCTGGACGGGATGTGGTCTTTGCCGTGGGCGCTGCAGTGATTTCCATGATCGGCTTCATTGTGGCGGGTGAGACGTTGACTCCCTCCGTCGTCCACGTCAAGGCATTCCAGGATGCGGTTTCTGCAACGGTCTATTTTACCATGGCAGGGTTGCTCGTCTATTTCTTTGCGGAGGATGAACGGAAACAACGCCAAAAGTATCAAGATATGGCATCCGCCCTCGTCGAGAGCAATGGACAATTACAGACAGCCCAAGTTCAATTGCGAGATCGTCTTGATCAAGTGACGAAGATGGAACAACGGCTCCAAGAAATCAGTCAGATGGCCGTCCTCGGTGAAGTCGCAGGCCAAATCGCTCATGAGGTTCGCAATCCGCTCGGAATCATCAAATGTTCAGCAGAAATGTTGGCAGCGAGAACGAAAGACTCTTCCACTCAACGCCACATTCAGGTATTGCTCGAAGAAACGACTCGGCTCGATAAGGCCGTGGAGGGCGTACTTCGCCTCGGAGCTCCCCTGAAGATGAACAAAGCATCAGTCAATGTGACTCAACTCTTGCACAGCGTTGTGCAACTCTCTTCTGCATGGGCCCTCCCTCCCCAAGTGAACATCGAAATTGCCGCCTTGCCGGAGGAAATCGGTCTAGCGGGAGATTATGATCTTCTTCACCAAGCGTTTAGCAATCTGGTCCGGAATGCCTGTCAGGCCATGCCGTTTCGAGGGGTTGTGAGAATTTCCTCGATCATCTCTGACGACGGTCAACGGCTCGATATCTCGATCGTTGATAAAGGGGTAGGGATGTCGGATGAGGATCTCAAGCACTTAGGTGAACCGTTCTTTACCAAGCGCAAAGGAGGTGTCGGACTGGGATTCTCCTTTGCGCGCCGGGTGATCATGGAACATGGGGGAGAGGTACAGGTAACCAGCATGCAAGACCGAGGGACAACTGTCCTGATCTCTCTTCCCAGATTCGTACACAGCTCGACAAGGCAATTGGTCGGCGCCGCAGAGTTGAGAAGAACATAATGGCTACTATTCTGGTCGTAGATGACGAAAAAAACTACCTCTGGACGATCGAGGAACTACTCCGAGGAGAAGGGTTCGACGTCGCGACCTGCGAAAAAGGAGCCGAGGCTCTCACCCTGCTCGAGCAATCGACGATCGACGTGCTTCTGACCGACCTTCGTATGACTGAAATGGATGGGATGACCATACTGAAGAGGACACGAGAACTGTCACCTGCCACGTCTACCCTTTTGATGACGGCTTATGGAACCATTGAGCGGGCAGTCGAAGCCATGAAGTGCGGCGCCTATGACTTCATTGTAAAACCATTCGAGAACGCCCATCTCATCCGGACCATCCATCGAGCAATCGAGCGAAGCGTGCTGGTACGAGAAAATGTCCGTTTATCCATTTCGTTGGCTCGGGAATTTCATCCTGACCGGCTGATCGGACGAAGTGCCGGGATGTTAGGAGTCTGGAACAAGATCCATCGGGTCGCCGATTCGAAGAGTACGGTGTTGATTTGCGGTGAGAGCGGTGCGGGGAAGGAGCTGGTCGCGCGCGCAGTTCATTTCAACGGCTCCCGCAGTGGTTGTCCATTTCTTGCCGTGAACTGTAGTGCATTGACTGACTCATTGGCTGAGAGTGAATTGTTCGGGCATGAGAAGGGAGCTTTTACGGGGGCTCTGTTACGTCATTCGGGATTCTTTGAGCAGGCGAACGGTGGAACGCTTTTTCTGGATGAGATCGCCGATCTTCCCATGCCGCTTCAAGCAAAGCTTTTGAGGGTCCTTGATAGTCAGGAAATCCGTCGGGTCGGGAGCGAGAAGACGTTCCATGTCGATGTCAGAATTGTGGCCGCAACTCACCGCGATTTGAGGTTGGAAGTGAAGGAGGGGCGGTTCCGTGAGGATCTCTTTTTCCGACTCCATGTGGTGCAGATCGATATCCCACCCCTTCGTGAGCGGACGGACGATATCCCACTGCTGGCGGAAGCCTATCTTCAGCAGCTGATGCGAGAAGGAAGGGTTCGTGGCAAGCAATTTTCGCAAGCGACTATTGATTTGCTGAAGCGATATAGATGGCCGGGAAATGTGCGTGAGCTGCAGAACGCAATCGCTCACGCCGCTCTCATGGCGCAGAGCGATGAAATTCAATCGGGAGACTTCCCATTGGAACTGTCGGCGACCGGGGAATGGGAGCAAGCGTTGGAGCGTGTCTTGCCTGACGATGCTCCGCTGGACTCGACATTGAAAGCCGTGGAACGGCTCATGATTAGTCGAGCACTGGCACGCACAGGCGGCATTCAGGCGAGGGCCGCCGATTTATTACAGGTCAGCCGGAGTTTGCTGCAATATAAGTTAAAGACGCTCTCCGGTCCTCCAAGCGATCCTCCGATAAAAAAGTAGGACTCGTCCAAATATTTTGACGGCGATGCAAATTCTTTAACAAAGTCGAATCCTCATCTCCTTCCATTCAACGAAGCTGCTTCGTTACTCCCAGAAATAGAGAGCTTCCTACATACAGTCACTCTGGTCAGATTCTTGTATAGGCATGAGTAGAAATCTCTGTCCCGTCACGTTCATCGGGGTAGTTTGGTGAGCGGTCTTACTGTGTTTCAAGGGGTCTGGTTGATTCCCGTCATTGTGGGATCGCTCTATAGTCTCGTCTGCTTGACCTGTGTCCTTATCGCAAGAACAAAGTCTGTCCTCCCTCAAAACACTCCGACCGGCGGTTGGCCGCCCGTTACGATTCTCAAACCGGTGCACGGACTTGAAAAGAACCTGGAACAGAATCTTCGGAGTACCTGCCGACAAGACTATCCACACTATCAAGTCGTCTTTTCCGTGCAGCACAAGCATGATCCTACGATTTCCCTCTTGAGGAATCTCCAAGCGGAATTCGGTCCTGAACTGGTCACGGTCGCCGTTGAAAACTGTCAAGCCGGCAGTAACGGGAAGATCAACAATCTCATCGGGGGATTGGCCCACGCGCGGCATGACGTCCTTGTCATCAGCGACAGTGACGTGCGGCTGAGACCGGACTACCTCAAGACCATTGTCGCTCCGCTGGAAGATCCGAACGTCGGCTTCGTCTGTACATTGTATAGGGCCGTCATGGCGGACACGTGGTTCGAGAAAATGGAGTTGCTCACCATCAACGCCGAGTTGACGCCTAACATCATATTTGCCCTGATGACCGGTTCAGCCAAGTTTTGCTTAGGAGCGTCCACCGCCGTGCGGAGGTCAACGCTGGATGAAATCGGCGGTCTTTCCAGTCTGGCGGATTATTTGGTCGAGGACTATGAAATGGGCCGACGCATTTGGTCCCGAGGGAAACATATGGTCTGCCTGCCTTACTTCGTCGATACGACCGTCGATCTCAAGACCGCCATGGCCTGGTGGAATCATTTGGTGTATTGGGACCAAAACAATCGTGCCGCCAGGCCAGGAGCGCTTTTTTCCACGATCATTATTCGGCCGGTCCCATGTGCGGTTTTATTTGCTCTCTCGACGCTCGGTTCATGGTTCGGAGTCATGGTAGTGGCCGGCGCGATCATCATTCGACTCACCGTGGCCGGTATCGTCATGCGTTGGGGGTTGAATGATCGCGAAGGAGTCCGCGCTCTATGGCTTGTGCCCTTTCGTGATGTGGCGGCATTAGGGTCCTGGGTATTGGCCTTCACGAAACGAACGACGGTGTGGCGCGATACAGAGTTTGCCTTGACGAAGGACGGTCGGCTTGTCCTTCAGGAAGGTGCTGTGTGCGGAGGCTCATTGTCACAGGGGACGACTTCGGTCTCGCAATCCCGGTAAACGAGGCGATTGAAGAAGCCCATCGAAACGGCATCTTGACGACCGCCAGCCTGATGGTCGGGGCGGTGCATGCTGCTGATGCGATTGAACGAGCCAAGCGGCTTCCGATGCTTAAGGTTGGATTGCACCTTGTCCTCGTCGAAGGCCGGCCTGTGCTGTCCCCGGCCCTGATTCCGAATCTGGTCGACGAACGAGGGCTCTTTTCAACGCGTTTCCTGCGGGCGGGGCTCAAGTTTTTCTTCTGTCCGGGCATCGCGCAGCAGTTGGAAGCCGAAACACGGGCGCAGTTTCAAGCGTTCACACGCACGGGTTTGGCGCTCGACCACGTGAATGCACACAATCACATGCATCTTCATCCGACAGTGCTGAGCATTATTCTGAAAGTCGGGCAAGACTTCGGGCTGCGCTCCATCCGTCTCCCGTATGAGCCGTTGGTGCCTTCTCTGCGCGCCTGCCGGAATCGCCGTGCGGGCCGGTTTCTGTCGTGGGCCATGCTGTGGCCCTGGATGCACCTGCTCAAAGCTCGGATTAAGCGTGCCGGTATGGAATGTAACGATTTTGCTTTCGGGTTTCATGACAGCGGGCACCTGACATCGGACTTATTGGAGCGGTTTATCCGGTACATTCCTGCCGGAGTCACGGAGATTTATTGTCATCCCGCAACGAGGCGTTGCCCTGAAATCGACGAGACCATGGCCGACTACGAACATGAAGAAGAGCTCAAAGCCTTGATCGACCCGGATATCAGAGCCGCCTTGATGCAACAGGATGTCCAACGGCTGACGTTCAGCCAATTACTTTCTCACTAGACGACCAAAGGATGACGTATGTTGAAAGTTCTGATCGCGATGACGATCGCAGCCGCTGCCGCCGCAGTCGGCCAAATTTTCGTTCGGCAAGGAATGCAACAAGTGGGTGCGCTGGAACAGTATGCGCCCCTCGCATTGATGGGGTACTTCGGGCAGGCGCTGCTGAATCCCTATGTCGTCATCGGGACATTGCTCAACGGGGTGTTCTATTTCCTGTTTCTCGCCGCCTTGTCATGGACGGATGTGACGGTGGTGTTGCCGATGACGGCGCTTGAGTTCGGGATGGCCGCAATCCTGGCAGTGGTTCTGCTCAACGAAGTAGTTCCCACTATGCGTTGGGCAGGGATCGCGCTCGTCATCGTGGGCGTGTTCCTGATTGCCTTGGCCGGCGGGGAGACTGCCTAAATCCAATTCGTGCGGATACCAAAAAGGAGAAATCGTTATGGCATCGACGACAGCTTCTGGTGCGACGGTCCAATCGCCGATCCGAAAAGTGCCGGCGGCCAAGATCCAGTTTCTGCCGGAAGACCGGGCATGGATCGCCGATCAGATCCAGGAAGTTTTGGGGACGGGGCAATTGACGCTGGGGAAATACGGGGCGGAATTCGAGCAGAAATTCGCCCAGTTCTGCGGAGTGCAGCATGCGATTGCCGTCAACAGCGGAACCAGCTCCCTGGAAATCATTCTTCGTGTGTTGGAAGTAGAGGGGAAGGATGTTCTGGTCCCCACAAATACGTTTTTCGCCACGGCGGCCGCCGTCGTGCACGCGGGTGGACGTCCTGTGCTTGTGGACATGGATCCGGAATCGTTCGGCGTCCGACCGGAGGATCTGGAGAAGAAGCTGACTCGAAATACGGCCGCAGTTATCGTGGCTCACATCGGCGGCATCGTTTCAAGACGGTTGCCTGATTTACAGCTATGGGCCGCCTCAAAGGGCATCAGTCTCGTCGAAGATGCCGCCCACGCCCATGGGTCATCGTACAAGGGTGTACAAGCCGGCGCGTTCGGTATCGCAGGGTCGTTCAGCTTCTATCCCACCAAGGTCATGACCTCCGGCGAGGGCGGCATGATCGTGACGAACGATGCGCGCATTGCGGAAGAGGCGCGCATCTACCGCGATCAAGGCAAAGCCAGCTTCACCGTCAATGCGCACATTCGCATGGGGTACAACTGGCGCATGTCCGAACCGCACGCCATTATCGGATTGAAGCATCTGGAGCGTCTGCCGGCGATGATCAGCGATCGTCAGAAAATCGCCGCGTTGTACGACCGTGAGCTTCAGGCTTTGAAGGGGCTCACGACTGTGGCGGTGCCGGAGAAAGGCGTCTGCAATTATTACAAGTATCTCGTGGTGCTCAACGAGCGGCGGGATCGAAAGGTGCTGAAGAACCTGCTGCGCGAGCAGTACGGAGTGTCTTTGGCTGGAGAGGTGTACGAAGAGCCGTTGCACAAACAGCCGGTCTTTGCAGAGTACGTGGCCGGCCCTCTCCCAGTGGCCGAGGATTATTGTGCGCGGCATCTGTGCTTGCCTATATTTTCCGGCATGGAAGCGGCAGAGGCCCATCACGTCGTCGAGGCAGTGAAGGCAGTGATCGGTTAACCAAAGGAGAGTAGGTCATGGCAAAAGTCGTTGTTACCGGAGGAAGTGGGTTCATCGGTTCGCACGTCGTCGATGCTCTTGCGGATGCCGGGCATCAGGTGACCATCATCGATCACCGTGTTCGTCCGCATCGGGCCGACGTCGGATTCGAGGATGTGGATCTCATGGATCTCTCGTCGGTTCTTGCGGCGACCAAAGGAGCGGATCATATTTTCCACCTGGCTGCCGTTGCAAACGTGAATTACGCGTACAAATATCCAGTGTATACGGCTGCCCTGAATGTGATGGGCACGACGAACATTCTTGAAGCGGCCAGGATCAACAGCGCTCAACGCGTCCACCTGGCCTCGACCGTCTGGGTCTACAATGGCGCGCCGGATGGGAAGCCGGCTGATGAAACGGTGCCCTTTTATCTGGAAGGCGCTGGGCATATCTATACCTCGACCAAAATGGCGGCGGAGATGCTCTGCCACAATTATTTCCAGTTGTATAAGGTGCCCTTTACGATCTTGCGGTACGGAATTCCTTACGGTCCCCGCATGCGCGAAGAACTCCTCATTCCCATTTTCATCAAGAAGGCGTTGAACGGCCAACCGCTCACCATCTCTGGAAAGGGTGAACAATATCGCAACTTTGTCTTTGTTCGTGACATGGCCGAGGCGCACGTGGATGCCATGAAAGAGACCGCCGCCAATCAAACCTATAATCTCGAAGGAACGAGAAAAGTAACGGTTCTGGAGGTAGCCGAAGGCATCAAAAAAATCCTCGGCGATGATGTGAAGCTGGAATTTGTTCCGGCACGTCCGGGTGATTTCGGAGGAAAAGAAGTCACCGCCAATAAGGCGCGTCGGGAACTGGATTGGTATCCGACGACCCCGTTCGAAGAGGGACTGAGTCGGACCATCCACTGGTTCCGGCAGAAATGGGTCTGCTAATGATCGCAGGTACTCTGTGAAAACCGTAGACAACGTTGCGGCTGGCTCCGCTGAACAGGCCCATCTCTCGATTCCGTCGCTCCTCATTCTCTGGGGGGGGATGTTTCTGTTGATTCAACAAGTCGAGCGGTTCTTCTTGTTCCCCACGACATTCTCCATCGAATCGCCCACGATGCTGCTCATGACACAAACTCTCGTGGCTGGTTTTTCGCAAGATCTGGTCGCCGCAGCAGGAGCGTTAGCGGCCGGGACTGTGTTCGCACTATCAGTGACGCTTGTCGCCCTTCTGTGCGTTCGACGTCGTACTGTTGCGGCCGCAAGTAAAATGTTCGCCAACTGCCTTAAAGCGTGTTTTGAGCTCATTGCATTTATGCTGACGGTAATCATGATGGTGGACATGAGCTACTATCATTTCAACCATCAGCACTTGAACTTTGTGTTCTTTGAGTACGTCGCCGATTTCTTGAGCGCTCCTGTCAGTGGAACGCAAGAATCTCAGGCTGCGCAACAAACCACTGCCGAGCTTGAAAACATGGGAAGGTGGGGCACCCAAGCGTGCGCGTTTTTGTTCCTGGAAGGTTTGGCATTGTTTGCATGGCGGCGAGCCATTCACCGATTAACGAGTCGCAAAGAGACCGGGTGGAGCAGGGCAAAAGCGGTTACATTGAATACCGTCTCAGTGACGGCGGTTGCCATCGCGGCCATGGGAGCTTCGTCGGATAACGTCCTGATCAAGCCGTCGATCGAGAGCGATGCATACTTTATGCTTGCTCAAAACCCTATCCTGTTTTCGAAAGATTCGGCACGCGCCGCATTATTCCACCAGTGGGAATGGGTTCCTCAGGTTCCCGATGACAGCCTTTCAGTCAGCGAAGCCGTTGGACTCTATCAAAGTTCCCGAGGTCAGAGAGTTGTATTTCCGTACCCGAATTATCCTCTTGTTGGGCGAGTGCCGAATCATGATGTGGGACATTTTCGAGAACCGCCGAATGTGTTGCTCATTTTCGTGGAGGGACTGGATCGACGATACTTGGGGCAGACAGTCGATGCCGACCGTCCCATTCGAGTGACCCCCTTTCTTGATAGCCTGAAGCAGGACAGCGTGTATTTCGACAATTTTTTTTCCAACGGGGTCCAAACATCGCGCGGTCTCTTCGCAACGCTCTGTTCCTATTATCCGAGGCAGGGGGCCGCAGCAATGAAGACTCGCTCGACACGCGAATACTTGTGCCTTCCATCGTTACTCCGTGAACGGGGCTACAGGACCGAAATGGTGGTCGGACAGCACAGTGATATCAATAATCTGCGAAACTTTTTCGGGAAGAACGGGATCGAGCGGTTGTACGACATCGAAGATTTCCCTCCTCATGCTGAGCGGATGGGGCTCGGCATGACCGATGCCGCGATCTTCGATTTCATCACCGAGCGTCTGAGGACGGCGCGGAGCTCTGACCGGCCGTTGTTTTTGACGGCGCTCACGCTGAGTATGCACCATCCATTCGTATTTCCGGTAGGTCATCAAGAGGTCAAGGCGCTTCAGGCAGAGGAAGACCGATACCTACCAGCCCTTCGCTATTTTGATTTAGAATTTGAACGATTTTTTACGGGAGTGCAGCGTGAGGGCTTGCTCAAAAATACGATTGTGTTTGTGCTGGGTGATCATGGGCGACATGAGCCTCAAGGGCAGACGGATGTTGAAAAACAGGTCGGCCATTTCATGACTCCGCTGTTCATATGGCTGGATGACTCATTGCGGACCGACGAGACGTATCGCCCTCGATCTGTGGGCACGATAGCGAGTCAGGTCGATGTGGCTCCCACGATTCTCGCCCTCAGCCATTCAGAACCCGCTATTTCTCCTTTCGTCGGCCACGACTTGAGTTGTTTATTGGCAGGAGATTGCCTTGAGAAAAACACTGCCTATGTCACGAGCGTCTATGATGATCTGATCGGGTTGGTGGGAAAGAAAGGAATTTGGCTGTATTCGTTCCGAAAGGAAAGACTTGATCGGACGGATTTAGCGATGCATGCCGTAAGGCGCAATGCTGATGAATCGGCAGATGCTTCGTCGGTCTCTCGGCAATTATTCTCCCTGTATCTGTCGTCGAACGTTCTTCTTGAGCAGGATCGCATCTGGTCTTGGCACGAATTAAAAGGAGGCCTTTACTAGCGCAAAGCGATTCCACCACTTTCCGCCAACCCCTCACTCCAGCTTTTTGAGACCGGCTCAGTTGCCTTTTGTCTCCTGGTTAAGTATTAACATACCTATACAGGTATGCTTGCCTTGAACGGCAACCGATTTTTCCCTTCATGAGCCTACCGTTCGGACTACCAAACGATTCCTTTCGAGCGGGTATTTGATTCTATTGTGCTGACCGATTGGGTGGCAATATTCATAGTGCATACCCTGTTACTTGGAGGAATTGGTGTCGCCTATGCTGCAGAGGTCCAAGGTCCTCGACCGCCGCAGCAAGATGATGTATCCGTTCACGAGGAGGAACAGGAAAAGGCTCCGGTCAAAGAATTTGTAGATGACAATGGCCATCCGGCGGAGCATGCTCTCAAGTCGCTCCCGACAAAATCAGAATATACGATTATTCCTCTTCCCTCATTTTCGTACAATCGCAACGAACGGTACTGGGCCGGGGCGATAACGCCCATCTTAAAGACCGACTCAAAAGGGAATATCCGAGATATTTGGGCCCCGCAATATTTGTTTAACCCGCTTGTCGGACACGGCGGTAGTTTGAGTTACTATGGATATCCTTCAGATAACGAACAATACCGTGCATCCGTCTGGTACTCCGAAAAGGTTGATCGCGGGGTGGACTTCGGGTACAAGAATGTGGCGGCAGGAGGCGGACGATACATTCTTGCGGCTGACTTTGCCGCGTTTAATAATCCCTTCGCTCGGTTCTTTGGCCTTGGGAATAGGACGACGGACGCACAGGAAACAAATTATACTTCTCGAGAGCTGCTCGTTAAATTGGCCGTTGGTCTCAACCTTACCCCAGACCTGTCGGTTCTGTGGACGGAGAGATTCCGTATGGTGAGAGTCGATGAAGGAGTGGTTCGTTCGCTACCTCAAATAAGGCAACGCTTTTCGGCTATTCCAGGGATCCAGGGATCTCAGGTGTTGGGACATGGTCTTGTTCTCCGTTACGATACAAGGGATGGCCAACTCATGCCAATTAAAGGCACTTATGTGACTGCCTCGGCCGAGTTCAATCAGAACTTGCAGTCGGGTGACGAAAATCAGTGGGGGCGTGTTACCCTGGATGCTCGGCATTTGATTCCTCATGCTTCGGACCGCATGGTCTTTGTCTCTCGCATATTCTTCGATGATGTATTTGGACAAGTCGAACGTAAAGGGTCGGAGCTCGGGGTGCCGTTTTATGAGCAACCGACACTTGGGGGAGAAGATACTCTTCGTGCGTTCGGTCGTAATCGATATATCGGCAGCTGGGCCATATTGGTTAATCTTGAGGAGCGAGTGCGTGTGCTGGATAAGAAAGTTTTCGATCATGATATTCGATTGGAACTCGCGCCCTTCCTCGATATAGGGCGTGTCGGACGAACTGGAGTTGATATCACGAAACATCTCCTCAAGCATGTCCAAGTCAACCCCGGAATCGGGCTTCGCTTGCTGGCAATGCCAAGCGTCGTCGGCCGGTTCGATGTCGCCTATGGAAAAGATGGTGTCAATGCGTTTGTAGGACTGGATTACCCGTTCTGATGCTTACAACACCTCGCACAAGGTTTGTGCGCCGGAGTTGAACGTGATGAAACGAGCAGGTTTGGCTTTGAATATCGTCACTGGGCTGATCGTGCTCGTGGCGCTTGGCGGTTGTGCCGCGCCTCTTTTGAATGCGGCGGCTGCAGGTGATATCGAGAAGGTCTCGCTGCTCTTGAAACAAGGGCACCTCGCGAATGAAGCGCTTCCTATCATAGGGACAAGGCCGCTCACGCTTGCTGCAGCCTATGGGCATGCCGATGTCGTGCGTGTATTGCTTGAGCACGGGGCGGAGATCAACGCCGAAGATTTTACTGGGTGGACTGCACTCCATGCCGGATCCTTCACGGGGGATTCTGAGACCGTCTCGCTCCTATTGGATCGTGGAGCTGTTTCCGGAAGCGATCGGTGGTTCCTCAGAAGTCCATTAAAAATCGCTGAAACGCTGGATCACAAAGACATTATTCCTCTCTTGCAAAAATCAGAGCAAGTTCGAAACAGGCCAGATATTGCCTTTAGGGTAAGGTGAAGGCCAAGTAGTTCAGGTTAGCTGTTCGATTGCCGAGCCGCATACCGCAGCTTGTGGTCCGTTGATGGTCTGCTGCGATTGATCCAGGCGGAAAATGGCCACGTGCTCCGCTACGATCGAGGGATTACCGACCAGTATAACTCCACCGTCACCTATGCCGGCACGCAGTTCTTCTAGGCGATCATTTTAGGAGTGCAACGAAGATCTGTTCTCGGCACGTGCCGTGGTGCATCTCTTTTTTCCTGTTTGCTTTTTACCAGTCGGCTCCTTAGAATCTTCCGATCGACCGACGAGAAGCGTCATTTTCCCGCGTACATTTTTCCGCGCACCTATCATTTTCGCATGAGCCGTATCCTCCTCTCACTTTCTCTTACCCTGTCTCTCGTTTTGATGTTCTTATGTGTTCTTGAGAAACCTCTCCTTGCCGAACAGGGAGGCCCAACAGAGGTCTTCCCTATCCAGAAAGCTGCACCGGTCGCGGTCGTGATTGAAACGGCCGGGAGCGAAGCCGAATTGCGGCGCCACATGCGCGTCAAGAATCATGTCGCTGAACTCTCCACCGGAACCATCCGGTTCTCGGAGGCGCCGATAGGAAGCTTCGGCTTCATTGCGCCACAGTCCCTCGGAATGGCGTTAGTCACGCAAAGTCCTGACCTTGAATTGGAACGGGTGGCTTCACCTTTGAATGCCTATGAAATCCATAAGGTCGCGGACGGCAACGGATTGTTGATTGGTTTCATGAGTGCTGACGCGGCATCTCAAATTTCCCCCGGCGAACGGCCCAAAAATCTGCGCATTGCGCTCTACTCGAACTCCGTGGATAAGGCGCCCACCATCGTCGCGGTCCCCTTGAGTAAGTTGATGATAGACCGGATGCCGACTCGGCTCGACCCCAAAAAATCAGATAGTCCCGTGGTGCTGGATATGGATTTACTGACGACGGTGAACCGGAAGTCACCAGGTCGACAATAGCGATATGAAAATATGAAGAGGGCCGCCGGCTGTGAACGTATTGACAGTCCATGCGAAGTTTGAGTATCTTGCGGCTCTTACTATCTACGAATAGCGACAGTGAACATCACATCCTTCGGTCAGTTCGGTCGGTTGTTACCGAAACTATTTTGTCTTCTCACTTTGCATATTGGTTAGGAGGCCGGCTGAGTAGCCCTCGCTGCTCACTTACATTTTTCATGTTATGAAGGAGGGTCGGTTCATGTCTCACCGTCATTACACATCCATCCGAGTCTTGAGCAGACTCGCCGGCATCGCGCTGTTTCTTGCGCCGTCGGCCTTGCTCGCTGAGACTCCATCGCATGTGGCGATGAACCATCAGCCGTCGGGTTGGGCCGAACAGCTGAAGGGGCAGACGATTATCGAAAATACGATGGAAGGCCAGCCGGAACGTACCGGCATGGTCGAGCGGCAGCACCAACGCGTCATGCAACAGATGCAGCATGACGCGACCGCGCAACGCACCGGCGGGTACTACAACGATCTGAACATGATGCACCAGTACGGCGCCGGAAATCAGGATGTGCTGCTCATGTCGAATTCCGGTGTGGAACCGGTTTCGACGTCGGGCGGGCGTTGTCCGGCAGCCGCGCCGGTCCGGAAGTACGACATCTCGGCGGTCAACGTCGAGATTTCGCTCAATATGTGGCTCGACTTCTATCCCGGCTACATGTATGTCCTGACCGAGAACCTTGAAAAGATGCGGGAAGAAGAGGCGGCCAATCGGGCGGCCCGCGAGAAGGAAGGCTATGATCCCGGAGCCGTCAAAAACGGGTTGCAGAGCCAATGGATTCAGCCGTTAGTGATCCGAGGCAATCAGGGCGATTGCGTCAAGATGACGCTTCGCAACCAACTGGAGGGCGGTGAGGAAGTGAGCCTCAACATTCACGGCTCCAGCATGATCGTTGCCTCCACGGGTAAACCGGCAACGACGACGAATCCGGACAGCATCGCGGCTCAAGGGAAGGCCGTGGAACTGGAGTGGTACATTCCGCCGACCCAGCAGGAGGGCGGTCGGCAGTTCCACTCGTACAGTAACGATCGCGAGCTGACGGTCATGGGCCTGTTCGGCACGTTCGTCATCGAGCCCAAGGGGTCTCAATATCTCGACCCGCTGGGAACCGGCGAGCCGACGCCGATGGCCAGCGGATGGCAGGCCATCATCAAGAACGGGTCGGGGCCTGACTTCCGGGAATTCGTATTGATCTATCATGAAGTCGGAGACGAGGCGTTCCGGCCGCTGAATAAGAAAGGCGACTTCATTCCTCAACGCGATCCCTTGACCGACGTGTACCGGCCGGTGGCCCGCGCGTTGAATTACCGGAGCGAACCCTTCGGCGTCGACAACATGCAAACGCAGCACGAGTACTTCGGATTCGAGGACGAATCCATGGCCTACAGCGCCTATACATTCGGCGATCCGGCGACGACCGTGCCGCGCAGTTATTTGGGTGATCCGGCAAAGTTTCGCCTCGTGCACGGAGGGTCTGAAGTATTTCACTCCCACCATCCGCACGGTGGATCGATTCGTTGGCCACGGAGTCCGCGCGCCATCGACGAAATGCCCCTGTGGCATGCGGCCAAGAATGGGCCGGTCAAATACCCCGTGATTCGGATGAAGTCCGATCGAGTCGATGTGGAAGTCATCGGACCGTCCGAGACGATGGACCTGGAAACCGAATGCGGTTCCGGACTCTGTCAGCAGTTGGCCGGGGACTTCTTGTTCCACTGCCACGTCGCGCACCATTACATCGCGGGCATGTGGGGCTATTGGAGGGTGTACAACACCCTGCAGCAGGGAGGGGATCACAACGATGTGATGCCGGATCTGCGAGAGCTGCCGGACCGGGCGGGCCGTATTCATGCCGGTATTACATCGGACCAGCTCATCGGTCGCACCGTGGACTGGTTCGGAAAGATGTTCACCATCGTCAAGGACGGGAAGACAAACTGGAAGGCATCGCCTGCCGTCGTCAATGTGAAGGACTGGGTCAACATGCAGCTGCCGCCGCAGGGACAACCTGGGCATCAGAAAGATGAGCGTGCTCAGACCCGTTCCTACGACGCAAGCGTGCTGGATTGGGCCTGGCAGGGTGATCGCGCGATGACCGAACGCGAAAACACCGTGCCCAACCCGCGTTACCAATCGGCGCATCCTGGAGAGCGGCTGCCGATCGTGTTCGAGGCAGCCACCGGCAAGATCGCCTGGCCGCATTTGAAGCCGCATTTCGGCCGTCGTGTGATCTTCTCTCAGAATCACAACCCAGCTCCGTGGCTGGATATGATTCACCTCGACGACGACGGGTTGCCCAGTTCCTATCCGGCCAAGCCGGGAGAGAATGGACGCTGGAGCATATGCCCGGAGAACGCGGGCTCCAAGAAATACAACGTGCATTTCATTCAGACCCCGATGACGCTGGCCGATAAACAGGGGGATACGCCGGCCATCGTGGACAAGGACGGGTTGATCTATGTCCTGCACGAGGAAGAGGCGCAGACCAGGAAGAGCGACATCAAGTATCCGCTGGTGGTACGCGCCAATATTTATGATTGTGTCGATTGGATGTTGACCAGCGAGTGGCTGGACGATGACCATATCAACTTCCAGGCATCGAAGATCAATACGCATTGGCACTTCCTGCAGTTCGACAATCAATCGTCCGACGGCGTGATCACCGGCTTTTCCTATGAACAATCGGTGCGCCCGTTCACGATGCTGGAGAAGAAGGTGAAAAAGGGTCTGCCTGTGCCGATGAATACCGTGTTCACCAAGGCGGCGAAGAAGGGCGACCGGGTCATTACAGTCAAAAACGCCGCCCAATACCATCCGAACGTGGAACTTCTGATCGGAGCGGACAACGTCGGAGACAACGAGATCGGCCGGGTCAAGTCGATCAAAGGCAATCAGATCACGCTCTATCGTCCGTTGAAAAACGCTCATCCGGCCAACGATATCGTGACGGTGGAGTTTGTCCGGCAGCGATTCTGGGTGGATTCCGATGTCGGAACGGTTTTCTGGCACGACCATGCGCTGGGGCGAGTCACATGGCCTCACGGGGGCTTCGGCACTCTCATCGCCGAGCCGGTCGGTTCGACCTACCATAATCCTAAGACCGGCAAGGAGGTCCGGAGCGGGCCGCTTGCCGATATCCGAACGGCGGAGCCGGTTGGATATGGAGTGAACGGCAGCTTCCGAGAGCTGCTGGTGCAGCTCAATGATACCGTGCCGCATACGGTGAACATCGTCACGGCCGGTAATCCGCCGGGGCAACCGATCGAAGTGGCGTTGGAAGCCGGGAAAACGGTGTCCTTCCCGATGCCGGAAAAAATTCCCATGACACCGATGCCCTTCCTCAACGGCGGCACACATACGACGGGCGGCGGATTGAACTTCAAAGCCGAGCCCATCTCGAGCCGCTTGGCCTTGAATCCTGATTCGTCCAAGCTATTCAGCAGCGCAGTCCACGGCGACCCCTATACGCCGATGGTACGAGCATATCTGGGCGATACCGTAGTGTTCCGGCTGCTTCAGACCATGGCGAACGAGACGATGGTATGGACGGTCTCAGGCCATACCTATCTGACCGAACGTTATGCGGGCGATGCGAACCGGAAGAACTCGATCCATATCGGCATTGCCGAACGGTACGATCTGGTGGTGCCGCAAGCGGGTGGGCCTCGGCTCCAACCGGGAGACTACATCCATTTCAACGGTCGCGGCTCGAAGTTCTCTGAGGGTGCCTGGGGCATCATGCGGGTGTTGGACAAGGAGACTCCGGATCTTCAGAAGCTCCCCGCCGGGTACAGCCGCCGAAATGAGATTCCGAAGCCGCTGGCGGTCTGCCCGGCTGACGCGCCGGTGAAAAGCTTCAACGTCGTGGCGTTGGATTATCCTTCGATGAAGTTGAACCCCAAGGCGCCTGACGCCATTGAGGTCGACTTCGAACGGACGATCCAGATGGTCAATCCGAACGCAAAGATTTACGCGTTGGAAGAAGATGCCACGAGGGTCGCCGAGGGTGTCCAGCCGATGCCCCTGACTTTGCGGGCCAATGTCGGGGACTGCCTCAAGGTGAAGCTGACCAACCGGATGAAGGAGAGCCGAGCATCGTTCTCCGCCATCGGCTTGGCGTTCGACCCCAAGGATTCGCTCGGCGCGAACGTCGGGAACAATCCCGGCGATCAGACCATCGCACCGGGAGAGAACCGCACCTATACGTACTACGCGGACCCGTTCCTGGGAGAGACCGCCTCGTTGGTATGGGACTGGGCCAATGTGATGACCAATCCGCGGAACGGACTCTATGGTGCGGTGGTCATCGGCCCGAAGGGTGCCCAGTACCGTGACCCGAAAACCGGGGCGGACATTTCGACGAAGAACAGCTGGGTGGCCGATGTCATTGTCGATCGGACGATTCAGGGGTATGAGCATCGCGTGAATTATCGCGACGTGGCCCTCTTCTTCCAGGACGAGGACAATATCATCGGGACGAGTTTCATGCCCTATATCCAGAACACGGCGGGCTTGACGGCGGTCAACTACCGAGCGGAGCCGTATAAATTCCGCGAAGAAAAGGGCTGCACACTCGGCAAGGTGTTCCAACCCTGCGTTGTGGACAAACCGGAAGATCCGGTGACGCCGATCATCGAAGCCCATGCCGGAGATCCCGTTCGGATCCACGTGTTCGGCGCGAGCAACGAACAGAACGGCATGTTCAGCGTCGAACGCCATGAGTGGCCGATTGAGCCGTTCATGCGGGGAGCCGACATGATCAGCGTGGTGGAGTTCTCCGGATCGGAGGCTCTGGACGCGTTCCTTCCGAGCGCCGGGGGACCGTTCCGCATGCCGGGTGATTATGTCTGGAGCAATCAGCGGTTACCCTACTCGCAGTCTGGACAGTGGGGTTATCTGCGGGTATTGCCGGCTGGAGATCAACGGGTCTTGCCGCTTTCCAGTGCCGCCACAGGAACGAAGAACGCGTCTGTTGATGAACCGACGTATATCGTTCCGGTAGCAAGGCAGTAACTCAATTGCCCTCCCAGGGCAATCACTAGAGAGAAGAGGGGGAGGCCTGCGCTCCCCCTCTTTCTTTATGGCAGACATCTGGTACGATGAGAGAAACCGACCACAATTGAAGGTGAACTTGCCATGAAAGCAACGTTGGTTTCAGCTCTGCTCCTCTTGATCTGTGCGTCATCGGTCTGGTCCTATCAGGAAATGGACGTGACGGACGGCGGAACTATCACGGGTACAGTGCGGATGACGGAAGGGAAGCCGGTCCCCAAAGGGTTCAATCTCATTACCTTTCCGGATCCGGTCTATTGCGGGAGAATCTCCACCGGGACCGGGTGGCGAATTTTAGACGAGTTCAGCGTGTCGGCAGATCGAGGCCTCAAAGACACCGTTGTGTTGCTGATCGATGCGGAGAAGGGAAAGCCGTTCAAGTTCGAGCCGCCCACCATCGAGGCGCGAGACTGCCGGTTCCTGCCTTTTGTGACGGTGGTGAAGAACCGGGCCGAGGTCCGGGTCGTCAACATGGATCCGGTGTTTCATGACATTCAGGCGTACGAGACATCGGAACTGGGTCCACGCGTGTTATTCAACACACCCCTTCCGATGAATCCCATGCACGTGCGTGACGCCGGGTCTGAGAGCCATGAGCATCTGGCCGGACAACCGATGATCGAAGTCGTCAAGCTGACGAAGAACCGTCGGTTTTTCGTCATGCAGTGCGGATTTCATGCCTACATGGAAAGCTGGGGGTTCGCCGTGGACAATCCCTATTACGTGGTGACCGATTCGA
Source organism: Nitrospira sp. (assembly GCA_024998685.1). Lineage (GTDB taxonomy): Bacteria > Nitrospirota > Nitrospiria > Nitrospirales > Nitrospiraceae > Nitrospira_D. Next base: position 18,340 of record JACOEH010000016.1, on the reverse strand, counting down.
AGGGACAGTTTTCGCTGTCCGATGTGCCTGCCGGCGAGTATACCTTGATGGCCTGGCATCCCGGTGTAGGGACGATGCTCGAAAAGAGAATATCGATTTCGGCGAAACAGACCCTTCAAGCCGATTTCACGTTCGCATCTCCCAAAGGGCGTCGTAGCGTCCACGAAATCGCCGAGAATCCGCGTTTCGGGCTGGAGGCGCTGGGAAAATCGCTGGAGATTCCCGCGACTCTCCAGCTGCAGACGCCATAATGCAGTTCGTGTGAATTGGAGAGTCGTGCCGATGACGAGGGTCGCCCATTGCATGTTGAGCCTCAGTGCCGCACTTGTCTTGGCGGTTACGTCCTCATCAGTCACACCGGCTCACGCCTATGAAGTCACAGATGTACAGCACGGTGGAACCATCGAAGGAACGGTGACTCTCGATGGACCGGTGCCGGAGCCGAAGGGGTTTAATCTGATTACCTTTCCGGATCCTGCCTATTGCGGTCGTATCTCCAATGGCAGCGGGTGGCGTTTGCTGCATGACTTTGCCGTCGGTCATCAAGGAGGATTGGGGAATGCCATTGTGCTCCTGGAAGGAGTCGAAGCCGGGAAACCGTTTGAGGTTTCCGTTCCTTTGATCGAAGCCCGCGATTGCATGTTTCTGCCGTTCATGACCGTTGTCCGTAATGGGCATGCAGTCGAAGTCGTCAACATGGATCCCGTTATGCACGACATCCAAGGCTATGAGACGTCGCCGGAAGCGGGGGCGCGAGTGTTGTTCAATACCCCTTTGGTCATGAATCATCAGCATCGGCGAGGGGATCTCCGTGCGACGCACGACCATGCGCCGGGAGCATCGCTGGTCGGGCCGATTTATTTGAACAAAGGGCGACGGACGTTCTACATGCAATGCGGCTTCCATGCTTATATGGAAAGCTGGGCCATGGCCGTGAACAATCCCTATTATGCCCTGACGGATGCCGAGGGGAGGTTCTCGATTGCCGGCATTCCCCCCGGTACGTATCAGTTGGTGGTCTGGCACCCGAAGACAGGACCTGGAACGACAAGGACGGTTGTGGTGCGACCGGATGGAAAGCTTCGAGAGCAACTTGTGCTGCCTGCTCCCAAGGGAAATCGAACTGCGTATAAGGTCACAGACAATCCTCGGTTCGGCCCCGAGTCTTTAGGGTATTCCATCGATATCCAGCCGTTGCTCGAACGTCAGCAGTAATGCCCGATGCATCGGCGCGTGGCGAGGAGGATCCGGAGTGCGATGCTCCTTGTGTGCATCGGTGCGATGGCGCCTTGTGTACCGATCTCGAACGTAGCAGGCGGCGACACGCTTCCTTCCGTGCCTGAATTTTCCGGCACGCTCATCAAACGAGTCAACGGCAAGAAATCTCTCGCCCACGTGTATGCCAAAGGTATGCGCATCAGGTTAGAGTACCGAGATGCCGTTCGAACAGAGGCGGGGTTTGCGGCGATCGAAATCGTCCGACCGGACTTGGCCGAGATCTGGTATGTCCTTCCCCAACAGAAACACTTGCTGGTCCTGCCGATCACGGACGATACTCTGTCGATACGTCCGGAGTTGGTCGGAGAAACATGCAGGATAGCCGTCGGTGACGCGACGGCGGCGGGTCGTGCCGCGCGGTTGTTTGATGTTCAAACGGACCGCCACGGGCACCTCGAGCGGTTCTACCAATGGGTCGATGCGGAGACCGGGATTATGCTCAAGCTGGTCAGCCAGGACCGTGATTGGTCGCTCGAGTATGAGCGGATCCGAATATCGCCCCAGCCCAGCATGTATTTCGAGGAGCCGCGTGGATACAGGAAGCGCCGAATCGAGGCCGACCAGCGGCGCAGGGAATAGAGAAATGATCGTCCCGTCCATACGACACGTTGTCGTCGCATTGTTTGCCCTGGCTTGGGTTTTCTCTCCTATGCTTGAGCCGGTATTCGGCGGGACGGAATCCGATCTTCTGAAGATTCAAACGCTTTACGACAGCAAGGAATACCAAAAGGTCCTGGAGGAGGCGGCCAAATTGGACAGAGAGACGTCAGACGCACCGGATGCTCATCGACTCAAAATTCGCACATTGCTGAAGCTCGGCAATCCGAAGGATGCGCTGACGGAATATGACAAGCTCGTGCAGACGTTGAAGCAGGACGACCCGCTCATCCTTCGAGAGATCTCGCTTGGGTTCATCGTAACCCTTACGAAAGATATGCGAGAGCAGATGCGCGGGGCAGCCTATACGGCGCTAAAAGAATGGCAGAGTCCCGACGCGATTCCATTCTTCGAGGATGGGCTCAGCGACGGATCCGGTCTTGTCCGAGCCTTGGCGGCCGAAGGGCTTGCGAAACTTGATGCGGGACGTCGCTCGGTTCGATTTCGGAAGGCCCTGGAAGATCAGGCGGCATTGGTGAAGGAAGCGGTACTCAAGGGATTTGCAAAATCCGATGATACTTCGGTCATCCCGCTCGTCGAGCCGTCGCTGAAAGATCCTGAAGTACGGGTACGAGTCGCAGCCGCCCAAGTGCTCTGCCATCTGAAACGCCCCAAGGGTTGCGGACTGCTCTTGCAGTACGCGAAAGCGCCGAATCCGGAAGAGCGTGCCTCGGCGATTCGTGCCCTGGTTGATCGGCAGCCGTCAGAAGTTTTGCCGATTCTCATCGAGTCGAGCGAGCACAAACAGCCGTCGGTGCGAGGGGCGTCAGCCACAGGGTTCGCCCATGTGCCCGCTGCCGAAGCCGTCACTGCGCTGACACGACTGCTGAGGGACCCGCTCCCTCCCGTGCGGATCGCCGCAGCCGTCAGTCTAGGGCAGCTGCGCGGATTCGACGTCCGTACGCCGTTGCATGGAGCTCTTGATGATCGCGATCTCCCCGTCAGGGCGTTCGTCATCGGTGCTTTATTGGAACAGGGGGAACGATATGAGATCCTGACCGGTCCGATCCAGACTCTCACGAACGCGAAAGAGCCGGCCGTTCGTGCCGCCGTGGCGCGAGCGTTGGGGCATGCCGTAGAATCGAATCGCGAACCGACGCGATCGGCGGTGATGCTGCTGGTTCAAGATACGGTGCCTCGAGTGAGGATTGCGGCGATGAAATCAATGGCAAAGATTGATGATAAGCGCGCGATTCCACTCCTCAAACAGAGCCTGCACGATGAAGATGATGCCGTTCGGGCAACGGCCGGAGGAGCGCTGTTGAAAGTCGTGCCGCCGAAAGAATAGGGTTGAGATGTGTCGTCGTACAGCGTTCATCGGCATGGTTGGCCCGAGACCCCGTTCCATGGCGATGGTTCCATGAATACGTTCTAGTTTTGTCGAAGGAGTGTACCCATGGGTGTTCACATGTTTGCTGCGGCGGCGTTGTTGTGCTTTGGATTGGATGCGTCCGTTCTATTCGCGAATGAACAACCGGCTCATGATCCGGTCGGGTCACCGACGGGCAAAGACGGTGCCCCAATGATCGTGGTCCCGTCCGGCTTGTTCCCAATGGGTGTCCCGGAGGGAGCCCGTGACGGGGGACGCGATGAATATCCACGCCATGACGTGTTCGTCGACACATTTGCCATAGACACATTTGAAGTGACAAACGGCCGTTATCTGGAATTCGTAAAATCCACAGGGCATCGCGTTCCACAAAATCCAAGAAATCCGACCAGAAACCTCTGGCAAGAAGAGAGCATCACGGATGAGTTGATCGATCGACCCGTCATCAATGTCGACTGGTTTGATGCCGAGGCCTACTGCAGATGGGCGGACAAACGACTCCCCACTGAAGCCGAATGGGAGAAGGCGGCTAAAGGGACGTCCGATAGGCGATTCCCTTGGGGGAATGTCGAACCGACCTCCAAGCATCTCAATTACAATCAACGGTGGATCGGGGAGAGGACGCTCATGCCCGTCGGAAGTTATGAGGCGGGCAAGAGTCCGTATGGGGTGTATGACATGGCCGGCAATGTGTGGGAGTGGGTCAATGACTGGTACGATGCCCGATACTATGAAAAGAGCCCGAAAAAGAATCCGAAAGGTCCGGACACGGGCACAAAGAAAGTGATTCGCGGCGCGGGCTGGCAAAACGAGACGCCCACGGTCCGCATCTTTACTCGCGTGGAGAGCGATCCAACGGTTCGAAACGAGTCCACGGGATTTCGTTGCGCGACCAGTGGACCGATGAACCAGTCAACAAGGAATCCGTCTACTCCATAATTCTCTGAACCGCCGAGACGGTTTCTGAACGCTAAGGGCTATCGATCATCAATGTTCGCGCGCATCGGAAACCGATCGTCGCGGCACGTTGATCCGGAGCGGCACCGCCTCGGGTCGCCGTTCGAAGCATGACGCGTCGGCTTTTCCAAGAACCGCCCCGAACGCTCTTGTAGCGCCCGGTGAGTGGACCCGACGGATTGCGCTCCGGCATATAGGCGTAGTAGTCGAACCCGAACCAATCCTGTACCCATTCGGCAATGTTGCCCGCCATATGGTGCAGGCCATAGGGGCTTTTACCTTCCTCATAGGAATCGACTGCTGCGAGAATGGGAATCTCATGGACATGGTGCTGCCCGAACATCGCGAGTGTGGAGTTGGGAATCGCGTCCCCCCATGGATAAGGAATGCCTTCGGATCCTCGCGCCGCTTTCTCCCATTCAGCCTCGGTCGGTAGTCTGGCGTGTTTTGCCGCGCATAGATCGTTCGCCTCCGTCCAGGTGACATAGAGGGCAGGCCAGCGGGATAGGATCTGGTCGGAGATGAAGTGGACGGTGATGACGTGCCAGAGAAGTTTCTGCAACTCGTCCGAGGGATGAATCTTTTGTTTCTGTAGAAAGGCCAGGTATTCTCCAAGGCTTACTTCATCCCGATCCATCTCATAGGCATCCAACCAGACTCGATGTTGAGGCAGTTCCGTATCGTCAAACTGCGTCCGGCCCCCGTAGGGATCATTATCGACTCTGTTGCTTCCGAGCAAGAACGTTCCGGCCGGGACGGTCATCATCGGTGAAGGCCTGGCCAGCGTGACGATCTCCGCTAAATGGCGTGCGAGTTCCGGTGAAGGTTTGGAGCCGGCCGTTGCGATGGAGGGACTTTCAATAATGACCAGGAGAAATAGCGTGATGACCGGCCATATGCAATAGGGCGGCATAACTTCTCGTCCGGAAGATCATGGCTGGATCCGGATCGCGTTGCACTATAAACCGAACGCACTATAAACCGACTACTCTTGGCTTACAATTGTTTCGGGCAGTGGCCAGGCCGTTGTCAGTCATGGGCATCTTTTCAGAAACAACACGATCCGATTATAGTATGCGGTCAGAACATGCGCGCCGCATCGGAAAGGAGTTTGCATGAGCATCTGCAGCCTATTTGCAGCCCGCTACCTCTCGCTTCATATGTTCGGTGTGTGGGTCGCCACGACAATGCTCAGCCTCCCGCTCAACGCTGAAACGACGCCGGTCGGTCAGGACGGGTTTCTTCGAGCGAGACAGGTGACCGTAGGAATTCTGGCAGATACGCAAGATCAGCGAATGCCGGAGAAGCCCGGGAAGGTCGTCGTACGAGGAACCGGCGTTCATCTGCGAGACGGTTATGTGATTACCGCGAGACATACCGTGGAGAAACACGGGGTTGCAACAGGTCCCGTTATTCAGAAACGGATACACGTACTCACGAATGACCTCCATGAGCTTCCTGCCGATCTTGTGAGCGACAGTGCGTTCATGGATGTCGTCTTGTACCGAGTCGGCGAACCGCATCGCTCCAAATTGGAGACAGGGACATCTTTTGCCGCGGCCGAGGCATCACCTGGGATGGAAATCTTCACCGTCGGTTATCCGCTTGGTTGGGGACCGACCATGGCCTTTGGGAAAATCGGTAATACCAACACCTTCCTGCAAACCGTGGATACCCGTCTCATCCAGGCCGATCTTTCGGCCTGCAGTGGAAATTCAGGAGGTGGTCTGTTCAATGCGCAAGGAGAAATCGTCGGCATCGTGCATGCTGTGATCCAAACCGATAAAGAGGAAGCCCAGGCCCATTGCAGTCGCATGACCTTTGCCATTCCAGGGACTCTTGCGGAGCGCATTATCAATGCATCTCTGTCAGGAAAGCCGCTGGCTTTCTCAAGACTTGGGGTCCAGATGACGTCGGTAAAAGACGGCACGAAGTTGCGCGTTGCGGTGAAGGAAGTCGCTGAACCCGCGAAATCAGCGGGTATTCAGAAACACGATATCTTGCTGGCCATCGAGAGTACGGAAATTGTCGATGGAGCCCAGCTGAAAAATTTCCTCATCGAGCGGACGAGCCCGGGGCAAGAGGTGTCGGTCAAAGTGCGTCGAGTTGATGTTGATTTGACGTTCCATGTCGTGCTTGGCGGTGGGTGAGCGGAGCCGACGTTCGGCTTACGAGTTGATTGGACAATGATCTTAGCCGGACTTGCCGATCACTAGGCGAACCCCAGTTGATTAGTTCTCCACATCAGCTTACTTGCTAGAGCTTGTTCATCCGTCATGGCGCGGCGCAGCGGCGCAGGCGATCCATGATCGCGACCCCAAGTCCTTCTTCCTTGCAAGGCTCCACATAGATCCTATCCAGACCAAGGGAATCCAGCTTCCGCAGCGCTGCAAACAGGCAGCGTGCAGCTTCCCTCAGGTCGCCGGTAGGAGAGAGCACTTCAACGACTGTAAAGCGATCGTCGGTATCTCCGGTTTGCGAGTGAATCAATAAGCCCGCGCGCTCGTCATCGCTCAGGATAGGCCTTGCTCCTACGGAGGCCAAGATCGTCAGGGGCGTCCGTGTCGCGTAGTGGCGTGATAATTGACCTGGTGCGATCGGCTTTTCATTCACAGACGACGACCGGCGAATAGAGCCGATGACGGCGCAGAGTTGTTCGATGGTGATGCTGCCGGGGCGTAACAATTCAGGCTGTGGTCCTGCCAGTGAAACAATCGTCGATTCGACCCCAACCGGGCATGGTCCGCCGTCGAGGATGAGATCTATTTTGCTCCCCAGCCCATCAGCAACGTGCTGAGCGGTCGTCGGGCTGACATAGCCGAAGGGATTGGCGCTGGGGGCGGCGATCGGAGTACCGGCTTCTCGAATGAGCGCCTGCGCCACAGGATGGTTCGGCATTCTGACCGCGACCGTTGAAAGCCCGGCAGTGACGAGATCCGGGATTGCCGGCTGTTTTGGTAACACCAACGTCAGTGGACCCGGCCAAAAAGCGTCTATGAGACGCTGCCCCAGAACGGGCAGAGATTCAATTACAACAGTCAACTGCTTCGGATCAGCGATGTGGACGATGAGCGGGTCGAACTGAGGACGTTGCTTGGCTTCGAAGACCTTTGCTGCTGCGTCGGCATTCATCGCATCGCAACCGAGTCCATAGACTGTTTCGGTTGGAAACGCGACAAGTCCGCCTGTTCTGACGATCCTTCCCGCCAGCCGGATGGATTCAGAATCTGCAGCCGAGAGAACGGCACCTTTCACATGCTTGGTCTCTCCACCCATCGGAATTGCAGGAATACCGCACCGACGCCTGTCCCTACTCCTTCACGGTCATCGTGATCGTGATCGGATCGAGCGGGTTGTCCCGCTCGTCGCGAGGGACACCGACAATCTTGTCGACAACCTCGATCCCACGAAAGACTTCTCCAAACACCGTGTACCGCCGATCCAAACCGCCGTTCTCTCCTACGCAAATAAAAAACTGTGAGCCGTTGTCGTTGAAGTCACGCGTGCTATTGCTCTCACGGGGCATTTTCGCCGTGGATACTGCGCCGCGCTTATGTGGTTGATCGTTCGGCTCGGGAGAAAGAAAGTATCCCGGTCCGCCCGTGCCGTGGAGAACGCGATCGGAAGTTTTACTCAATGGATCGCCGCCCTGAATGAGGAAGCCTGGCACCACACGATGGAACGTGGTGCCGTCATAGAACTTCATCTTGACGAGATTGATGAAGTTCTCCACATGGCGTGGCGCTGCATCGGAGTAGAACCGAATCTTGATCTCACCGAATCTCGTGATGATCGTGACCCGGGGATCTTTCTTTCGAAACTCGAGTGCCATCGTCATGAATGTAGCAAGGCGGTCATCATGGTGACAAGATCTTCCAATAGTGCTGCGTGCCGAGTCTGAGAGTACTGCTCAGCACTCAGCACCGTCTTTTACTCTTTTACGAGTCCATCTCCGGGCTTGATGCGCAACCATATAATCCCCCCGAGCAGAGCAATAAAGGCAGCGAAGCCGAGGGAAGCGCCCCAACCCCATCGTTGCGCAAGCCATGGCGTGAGCGTTGGCGAAATTGCCCCACCGAGATTGCCCCCCATATTCATGAGGCCTGAGAGGCTGCCGGCGTGGGTCGGTGATAGATCGCTCATTGAGGACCAATATGCGCCGACTGTGAAGTAGAGCCAACCGGCACCCAATGACAAACTCGCGATGGCGAGATACGGAGATTCTACAGCGGCACCCAAGGCGATGGAGCCTGCTGCCATCCCCATACCGATCATGCCCACTATCTGACGGCCTTTCGTCACTCCTCGCCGAATCGCCAATCGATCAGTGACCCATCCGCCGAGCGGACACGATAGAAGGATTGCGAAAAATGGAGCGGCAGCAAACACTCCGCCTCGTAAAACACTGAAGCCCCGCTCGTTGACAAGGTAGAGATAGAACCAGGACATATAGACATAGGCGACATAGCCCAAGCATCCGTAACTCAGCGTCAGCCACCACACACTCGGTGTCCTTCGTAGGATAGCCCAGGAGATTGAAGAGCGCGTTGGAGCTGTTGAAGTCGTGAACGAGGTTGCTCCGTCATGAGTGGGCCGGTAGTGATGTGATGGGCGATCGGCGACCGAGAACCACCAGACGGCGGCAAGGGCGAATCCGATCCCACTTGAAAGATAAAAGGCGGATTGCCAGCCATAGTTGACCATGATCCAAGCGGTGACCGGCGGGGTGATCGCGGCGCCGACCCCGATTCCTCCGATAGCGATGCCGATACCGAGACCGCGTTCATGAGCGGGAAGCCAGTCGGTGACGGCGCGGTTAAAGGCCGGCAATGCCGCTGCCTCTCCGATACCGAGAAGAAATCTGACAAGGGCCAGTGCTCCGACGATTCCGAGCGGAGCGGTCAGGAACGAAGTAGCGGCAATGGCCGTCCAGGCAGTAAAGCAGGACCACCAAATCAATGCCATCATGAGAACGACGCGAACGCCCCACCGATCACCGAGCCACCCACCAGGAATCTGGAACAAGGCATATCCGATGACGAATGCGGAGAAGACAAATCCCATCTCCTGCTCGGTAAGTCCCAACGCCGGCATCATCTGACGCGCGGTGACCGAAATGTTGACGCGATCGATGTAGGTGACGATGCTGATGGCAAAGAGAAGCCCGAGAATCAACCAACGGAGGGGCGAAGGAGATGCGGCGCCTTCGGGATTCATGAAGGTCCTCTCGGTCACCATCGTTCCACTATCGGATTCATCCGGATTCATTGGACGGGTGGTCGTTTTGGAATCGGCAGGCGTTGAGGAATTGAATAGCGTGCCGCCTCTTTGACAGAGGCGGCACGGCGAAGCGGTCAGTTGGTGACGATGTCAAGTAACTCCACTTCGAAGACTAACGTGGCTCCCGGCTTAATGACCGGCGGTGAACCTGCATCACCATAGGCCAGATTGGATGGACACACCAGTCGGCTCTTTCCCCCGACTTTGATCTGTTGAACTCCCTCTGTCCAACACTTGATGACCTTGTTCAACGGAAATGTCGCCGGTTCCCCTCGCTTAATGGAACTATCGAATACCGTTCCATCGGTCAAGGTGCCATGGTAATGGACCTTGACGGTATCGGTGGCTTTCGGCGTCGCTCCGGTACCGGGCTTGATGGTGGTGATGATGATCCCTGACTCCGTTTTCGTCGCTCCTTTTTCCGAAGCCGCTTTCGCCGTAAACGCGGTGCCGGCCTTCTTCTCACTCTCGGCAGCAACGGCCAATCGACCCTGTTGCAATTGTTGAATCTTCGGCCCAAATGTTTGGAGATCGACTTTGTGAGGGCGCTTCAGGACGCCGTCGGTGATGCCGTGTTTGACCATATCGAGTTCGGTCTCGCTTAGGGCAAAGGTTCCCAACGATTGGCTGATCGCCAATCCAAGGGCATACAAGGTTTTCTGATCATCATTGACCGGATCTGATGAGGCGGCCAAGAGCGGGGTCGTGAGAAGGGAAAACCCTAGCGCAAAACATAATAGACGATTTCTCATGGGGTAGCGGTCCTTTCTTATGAGGGACGATGGGCAAATGTGGCTCGTAAGAATACGATAGGCTTTTCAACTCTCACAACAGAAATCTCACTGAAAAAGGTGAGGAGAGGTCCTATGCTTCATGCACATACGAGTTTGTGGGATGGCGGAGAGGGAGGGATTTGAACCCTCGGTAGAGATTTTGTCCCTACGGCGGTTTAGCAAACCGCTGCCTTCGGCCACTCGGCCACCTCTCCGCATCGAGTTTTCAATAAGTTACGCTGGTCTAAGAATTCGCCTTTCGGGTGCGGAGTGAATATTTCACCGAGAAAGTCCTTCGTGCGGCGTTATACCCTTGCGGGTATCGATTTATACGGGATGCCGTTCGTCGTTGTAAACCCCATTCCGCGTCGGACTGGTCGGGATGCCGAGTGAGGGCGTCGTGGACGAGGTCGTTCAAGGAATCGTCCGTACACGACCATTTTTCGCATACGCGCCGATGATCGTCAAGATCCTCCGCGCCAGGTCCACATTCTTCCATCGCAAGGTGAGCAGTCCGCTGCGGAGTCGGACGCCGGTGTAGATGGCCACGAGGATCATCGCTTTAACGGCTCTCGGCTTTGCTTAACAAGCGATCCTCTTCCTCTCGGCTAAGCTGTGGGTTTGAGAGTGTCGTTCAGCAACTTCTGAGTCGCGAGCAAATCCGCCTGTAGTGTCGCTAACTGAGCCATCAGAAAATCGCGGGTGTCGACATTCCTCGTCGATTGAGTAATCAGTCGTCGAAACAATGCCACCCGTTCCTTGAGCATCCGCACCGAGGCGCTCAGGCCGGATTCGAAATCGGTTCCTCGGCGGGCCAGCAGGTCCAGAGCAGGACCGATTTCAGCGAGGCGGAGACAGAAGGTAACGGGCAGATCGCGCATGGCGTTCGCCGGCATATCCGGATACTCGGCTTCCGCCGGATCTTGCACGATCGTGAGCCCTCCGGCGTCGTGCACCGCTTTCAGCCCTGCCGTGCCATCTCGCAGCAGACCCGAGAGAATGACGCCAATGACCCGATCGTGATACATCTTCGCCGCTGACTCAAATAACCGATTAATCGTGGTCACCGGATGGGCGGGGATCATCGGTTCAAGTAGCACCGTCCGTTCATGGAGGGTGACGGCATGTCCAGGCGGCGTCACGTATATTTGTCCTGCCTGCAATCGCTCTTCAGTTTGGACGACTTGGATGGGGAGGCCCGTGGAGTGGCTAAGGAAATGTTCCATCGAGAACTCGTGCGTGGTCCTCAGGCCGGAATGGGACAAGATAATCACAGCGGCGGGTAGATCGCACGAGAGTCCCTTCATCGCTTCGCGGAGGGCGTGATGACCACCCGCTGAAGTGCCGAGCACAATCAGACTCTCAAGAGGGCATTCCAGTGCCTGCGCAAACTGCTCAGCTTGTTGCCCCGTGCGTCTGAGTCGTTCGTCGGCCCGCATCGCGCCTCTTGGCACACGACGTGAGGCCGTCAGGATACCTCTTGGTGAGAAGCAGATCTCCACTTAGGATACACGGCTTCTCTGCCAACAATATATGGGAAACTACTCGGGGCCTGATGCTCTGCGGACAGGGATGTGATGTCATCGGTTCTTCGCCTAAGTGACTGATAGGAAATTCCGGGGATTAGAGAGGGAAATCACGGTAAACGGGAAAGAGGGCGGTAATGCCAGATGCGAGGTCATCGTCAGTGTTCACAAGGGAGTTTCGGATTTTTTTGCGGAGTTCGCCGTGTCGCCTATTGAGATTTTCAAGACTTCTGGTTACCGCGTCTGGCAGCGTATCGGGGATTTTCATACACCAACTCCGCCCGTTCCTGCTCTGACCAGAGTCGCACGCCATAGACTTCTTGTAATTCCAACTTGGCTTTCTCGTCGCCCTTTCTCGCCTTTCGAAACAGACTCTGGCGCTGCATATCTTCTTCTTCTTGACTCAGGGACCACTGTGCTCCCATCTCGAACTCCTTGTTGTAGGTTGCTCTTTCCGTGAGGCGTCTTAACGGAGGCGGGTTTGTACATGAGTTCCATTCACAATTCAAGATGTGAACAGCCCCTAAGGTACTCCGATTACCGAAAGAAAAAACGGAATGAAAAGCGTAGTGAATTAATCCGGGAAACGGCGGTAATTGACAGTACACGGCGTTTGAAGACACTGCCCCGGCTTACGACTCCCCTGGTGTCGCCTCCAAGCGGGGAACTCCTTCGATCACGCAAGTCTGCTCAGGACGGTCCAGGTCACGTTCAAGATTGCCGAATGGCTCCACCAGATCGTGCAGGAAGTCCTCCAACAACTCGCACGCATCTGCTTGCGCGGCAAACGGCCCATACCGCCGGGGATACATCCCGGTGACTTCGATTCGTACAAACCACCCCTCACGTCCGACCTCATCCTTTCCATGAAACAGCCAGTCTTCGGAGACTGCGCGCTCGCGATAGTGATGAGGCGGGGATGCGGCACCCTGTTGCTGAGACACTTTGCGAAAAAGCGAGGCAATGCCCATCAATAACCTCCCTTGTTGCGTGTAAGTTCCACGGCCTTCTTGCCCTTGAAATACTCCTCCAACAAATGCCGGATGAGCTCCGCTGCACTGGTGCCGCGTTTCCGTTCGGCGTCGAGCGTGGCGTTGAGTCGCTTGGGAATGTGAATCAAGACTCGCTCCATTTCATTGGTCACCTCACGTTATGTCCATCGCCGTGAAAGTCTCTTGGACTATACGATACGATGATTTTTAACATGTCCTGCTCCCATCGAACAGGGCGGTATCATATGGTGCGTATGTTGTGGTGTCCAGATCGTCATGGGCGGAGTGAACCGATCGAGCGAAGAGGCGCCCTGTCATCTGTGACGAGGTCTTCGAGATCACGACGAGATGACAGCAGCCGGCTGGAACACAAAAAAGCTCCGTCCTCTTCCGAGGGCGGAGCTTTCTCGAACAGCGCGAGTGTCATAGTTTGTTCAGTAGTATCTCACCTACTTCAAAACATTCCCCACGCCGTCTACTGGTCACTCTATCGGCTCCCTGTCTCGGCCAGTACTGTGCAAATCCCTAGAGTAATCCATGAGAGAGCTGAACAGCCGCCATAGAAAATACATACGCAATCGGTACTCTTGTAGGAACGACATGAGTGAAGAAGCAGGGGAGGAGTTGCTGAAGAAGTATCGGGAGAATCGTGACGCTTGAAATCTTACTGGAGAGCCTGAAGGCTTTACTGATGAGACCGTCAAAGTGTGCGTGTATCACTTCTCTGAAAGCACATTTCTTCACGCAAAACAGGCAGCTCGCGCTACGCACTATTTGATGATCGGCTCAGTATGATGTATGTTTTTCAGTTAGACTGCCATGGAATGAGGAGGGTTCCTCATTCAGATCTTCGTACGGTATCGAGATACCTGTGTGGAAGTCTTGCGAGGAATCTACACTTTCCACAAATTTAGGTGTAACTCAGAGGCAGTATAAAGAAGGAGTCGTGTAGAGGATATGTCCGGTCAAAATGTTAGACGATTCGTTCTGGGTCTGACACTGTTCTTATTCGTCGCGATCTACGGTTTGACAATTACGGCAGGCATTGCAGATGCACGGCATTTATCCAGCTTCCTCATAGCATCGTACCTGGTTTTGTGGGGAGGATATGCTCTGCTTTCGAGTGTGCCCCGACAGGAGATTCGAAGCCAATTTATTCTGACGACCATCTCCCTTGGAGTGGCCGTGTTACTGGTGGAGTTGCCTGCCGTTGTGAAGCTGATCGATTATCGGCGGACCTTCTCTGTCTCGGGCAATCTCCTCGGTGAGGAGCCGGGCTATCTTCCTGATCCCGAACTTGTGGCCAAGCCGGCGCCCTACCGTACCGTCAAAATGGAATTTAGTCGAGGGAACCTCGGAGAGGTTCTCTGCCTTCCCTCTCGCCCTGCCGAGCCATTTGAGCTGAAGTATGACAAGAACGGCTTCCGAAATGATGAGGATTTTACAAAAGCCGATATTGCGGTGATCGGCGACTCCTATGTTGAATCACCGATGCTTCCCGGCTCGATGTTGGCGACCACTCGGTTGGCCGAACTCATACAAAAGACCGTCGCCAATCTTGGACAATCAGGGTATGGTATGGTCCGCAGCAGGAACTGGCCGTCCTCAAACGTTACGCGCTTCCGCTCCATCCCAAGTCTGTCGTCTGGGTATTCTACGAAGGCAACGATCTCCGAGATGCCCAAAAATATGAAGATAAAGTTTCTTTCCTCAAGTCCAATTGGAACGCAATCGACTCCCTATGGGACCGCTCATTTACAAGGAATTTGCTGTCCTGGTTGACGGGTATGATCCGTGGGTGCACTCCTGTTCACGCGGCGAAGGATATTATAACCCATGCGATCGTCACGGGCCCCGAACAAAGAAAACATTTGGTCTATCTCAAGGGACGTTCAAGTTCGGTGGGCCTCACGAGACAGGAGCTTGGTGCGCTCAAGACATCTGTGGCTGCGATGGAGGAGGCCTACCGACTGGTACAAGCCGACGGGGGCCGCTTTCTCGTCGTGTTTGCTCCAACCGCATACAGGGTCTATCATGACATCGCCGATTTCACGCAAGCCGGAGAAGATATTCCCCAATGGGATTTAAATGATCTCCCCGATCGTCTACGCCGGATGATTTCTGAAATCTCTCCGGACATAGGCTATCTCGATTTGACGCCCGCACTGAAATCTGCCGCGCAACATAATACCCTGGTTTTCTTTTCTGACGACACCCACTGGTCGAGTGAGGGGCATCAAGTGGTCTCTGAAGCCCTTGCCAAAGCGCTCATGAGAAGCCCTACAGTGATGTATGCAGAACGGCCGCAGCGAGCCCAAGATGAGACGAATGCCAATAGCATCTTGTCGTCCGGTGCCATCATGGTTCGTAACCTGGATGGCACCATACGATACTGGAGTGAGGGGGCAAAGAAGCTGTATGGATGGGAGTCACAAGATGTGCTGGGAACCACCTCCCATCAGCTTCTCAAAACTGTATTTCCTGTTCCTCTCGATGCTATCGAGGAAACGCTTCGCATAAAAGGCCACTGGGAAGGGAAGCTCGTTCATGAGCGCCGTGATGGATCCAAAGTGACCGTAGGGAGCCGTTGGGATCTTCAGCAGAACCCTCATACTCAAGATCGGTCGATTACGATAGTCGAAGTCAACAACCCTTCAGAATCGTAGACTTATGCTTCTTCACGAGGAAAACCCTGACTACCGACTCGCGAGAGGATGGTGAGGCCGCTACCGCAATACCCCGCAGTTCAAAACGCAAGACTCGCGCCGACGATGGCCCACCGACTGTGCTGGTAATTGCTCCCACGAACGACTCTAGAGCGCCTCACGCCACTCCCAGCAGCCAATGAGGCAATAAAAAACCCTTGAAGGCTTACGACTCCAGCGGCCAATAGCCTTTCTGGTATGTCCTCTAGTCCGGGAAGAAATTGCCGTGCGGGTAACGGAGTTTATGGAAGCCGATCGCCAATCCTGCCGAGCTAAAATGACACACACTCGATTCCTCATTTTATTATTATGGTGTTAGGAACATGCCCCAAGAGGCGCAGTCTTTGCTTGCTGTATAAAGGCGAAAGACTCGCATCACGGCAGCTCCAGGACGAGCTGTTGTTCTGGAGCGTGGGACGGCTTATACGGATTGCGAGCCCGACCGTCAGCCAAGGAGGCTCTATGTCTATATCGACCTCAGAGATCAGTTCGTCACCCGCGCTCCAATGGCTTCACAACTCGATTTCGGCTGCTGGGCTTTCCGGCAATCCTCAACCCGCTGGTGCTTCTTCTGGATCGCCGTTTCAACAAGCGCTTCAAGCGATAACGAATCAGACGGCATTGCCAACAGACGCCTCACAATCGCTCAGCGTCAACGGCACGCAAGGGCAGCATCACCATCATCACCGTCATGGCGGAGGAGAAAGCCACAATCAAGGAAATGGGTCTTAACTGGTGCAATCAATTCTCAGCGATCTTCAACAAACTGACGATGCAGGAGCCTCGTCGGCCACTAGCTCCTCCAGTACTTCAAATGGCAGTGGTGAGTCATTCATCGGCGGACTCGCCAATGCCATCGCCAATACCGTACTCGCTAAATACCATCAGGCGACGGATTCTAGTCAGGCTCCCTCATCGACCGGCTCACCTCCCCAGGTGAGCGCCGTCGCGTAAAGGCAGCGCTTACGCGAGCAGGTTTCTCCCAACGTGGACAGAAAAGATTTGCAATTCCACGTGTCACATCTCAATCACAAAGGAGAATCACGATGAGCACACCGATCAATCATTTGAGTTCCGGGTCTCCGTATCAAGCGGACGCAGTGAAGACCTATCAGCAACGACGACAGAGCTTTGATGCCCTCGCACAAGCGCTCCAGTCAAATGATCTCACCGCAGCGCAGCAGGCCTATGCTTCGCTCGTACAGAACACCCCTGCAGGGTCTATTCCGGCAAACAGTCCTCTCGCACAAATCGGTCAAGCGCTGCAATCGAATGATCTCCCGACGGCTCAGAATGCCTTCGCCACATTACAGGCAGGAAAACACAAACATCATCACCATCACCATGGGAATCCGCTGCCTGACACTTCAACACCCGGATCTTCTCAGACGAGTACCACCTCGGAAACGAGTAATAAAATTAATTTTGCAGCGTAGAGGTTCACTGCACCATTGATGATTAGCTCTGCGCCACGCAGATGGAGGACTCCGCCGCCTCTGCATTGCCCTCCACTGTGTCCGCGAGCGCCTCTAGATTCACTCATGTCATCCCCCAGCGACCAATACGGGCAATAAAAAACCCCTGGAACCCATCAACTCCAGGGGTAGTAAGTAGATTCGGCAACAAGGGTCCGTGGTCACATAACTCGCTGGATCAGACTTAAGGAAGGTCTGATTAATTCGCGTTTCTGCGAAGCACGCTGTTTCTGGATGGATCAACACAGGCACTCAGCTGGAAATTCGCTGGTTCGGGAGCCTCGTTCTCGGGTGTCGCCCGCTGTCGGGCTGCCCGGATCCGTGTTCGCACACACATCCGCTAGACTCCCGCCAAGAGGCGCCGCCGCGCCACGTACAGATTCGCCAACCCGCAACTGATCTGGAGCCAGTGGGTGTTCTTCGCCAGTCCGCGATAGCGGACGTTGGCCCACCCGAAGATGCGCTTGATCACCAAGAACGCATGTTCGACCTTCGCTCGGATCTTCGACTTCGTGCGGTTCCGGGCCCGCTCCTCCTCACTCAGCGACCGATAGCGGTATGCTTTCGCCTGGATAAAACTTTTGGCTTTGGGCGCATGCTGCCGGATCACCTCGCGTTGCCCGCTGTAGGCGGCGGCACCCCACACTCGAGTCTCCTGGCCCTGCAGTAATTTGGGCAACACCTGGCTGTCATGCACATTGGCCGCCGTGGCTGTCACCGAATGAATCAGTGTGGTCTGGCTGTCCACGCCGATATGCGCCTTCATGCCAAAGTACCACTGGTTGCCCTTCTTCGTCTGATGCCTCTCGGGATCCCGCGCCTTTGTCCGGTTCTTCGTCGAACTGGGCGCACTGATGATGGTCGCATCGACAATGGTGCCTCGGCTCACCCGTAGCCCCTGCTTTGTCAGATACGTCCCGATCCGGGTAAAGAGCTGCTCCCCCAACTGGTGGGCTTCCAGGAGGTGGCGGAACTTGCAGATCGTCGTCGCATCGGGGACGGGCTCACGGCCCAGATCAATCCCGACGAACTGCCGCATGGCGCGCGAGTCATCCAGCGCTTCTTCCACAGCTGGGTCCGACAGACTAAACCATTGTTGCAGGCAATGGAGACGCAGCAGGCGGTCGATCCCGACCGGTGGACGCTCCGGCCCATCGGCCTTGGGATAGACCGGCTCGATCACGGCCACTAATTCCGCCCACGGCACCACGCGGGTCATCTCGCCGAGAAACTGTTCGCGGCGAGTGGGCTTGCGATACTGTTCGAATGAGACTTCGGCAACGGTCTGCTGGTGCATGAGGTGCGCCTCCCATTCAGTGCTGCGCGATCCGTAGCACATCTCGCGAGGAGAATAAATCAGACCTTCC
>JACOEH010000015.1 GCA_024998685.1 Nitrospira sp. | reverse complement strand
GGAGGGCGGCAAGACGGTCGGCTCGGGCGTCGTCACGGAAATTCTGGCGTAGAAAGACCTCGGTCGTTTGACAGCTTAGGAGTGAATGAAGTGAAAGTCGATCAGCGGATTAGAATTAGATTGAGAGGTTTTGACTACCGAGTGCTGGATCAGTCGGTCACGGAGATTGTCGAGACTGTTCGGCGCAGCGGAGCCAAGGTAGTGGGTCCGATCCCGCTTCCCACGAGGATTGAAAAAATTACGGTGCAGCGCTCGACGCACGCCGATAAGAAATCTCGTGAGCAATTTGAAATGCGGACGCACAAGCGATTGTTGGATATTATGGAACCCACGCCTGAGACCATGGATTCGTTGATGAAGCTGAATCTGGCGGCGGGGGTGGATGTAGAAATTAAGTTATGAGTTCTGAGTGCTAAGTGCTGAGTTCTAAATCTCGGCACTCAGGCTCGGGCCCCAGTACTGGATGAATATGACAAACGGACTGATCGGGAAGAAGCTCGGTATGACTCAAGTTTTCGATGAGAGTCGTTTGACACCGGTGACGGTGATTGAGGCGGGCCCATGCCGGGTGGTGGCGGTGAGGACGAAAGAGCGTGATCGATATGAAGCAGTGCAGCTTTCTTTTGGTGAAGTCAAGGAACGCAAGCTGTCTAAGCCGGAGTTGGGTCATCTGAAAAAAAATCAAGCATCTCCCAGCAGGGTGTTGCGCGAGTTTAGAAAAGACGGGGAGGCTACCGTTGGACAGTTTGTGACGGTCGGTATGTTTAAGAAGGGCGACTGGGTTGATGTGATCGGTGTATCGAAGGGTAAAGGATTTCAGGGGGTCGTCAAGCGTCATCACTATGCAGGTGGTCCTGAGTCGCATGGATCCATGTTTCATCGGGCTCCCGGATCTATCGGAGCAAGTTCGTTTCCGTCTCGCGTGTGGAAAGGGAAGACTCTGCCTGGGCATATGGGATCGGAGCGGGTCACGGTCCAGCGGTTGAAAGTCATCGAATCGCGATCTGAAGAAAATCTCATCTTTCTCCGCGGGGCTGTTCCGGGGGCCGCCAACAGTATCGTTGTCGTGCGAAAGTCGAAGAAGAGCTAGTATGCCTACTATCGATCTGGTCGATTTGCAGAAAAAGAAGGTGGGGACGGTCGATTTATCTCCGCAAGTATTCGGCTGTGAGCCTCGTGCTGCATTGGTGCATGAAGCGGTCGTCATGCAACGTGCTTGTGAGCGAAGGGGGACGGCCTCTACATTGCGGCGCGGTGAAGTGAGCGGGTCCGGTAAAAAACCATGGAAACAAAAGCATACGGGACGTGCAAGGGCTGGGTCTCTTCGCTCTCCTGTCTGGCGCCATGGAGGGAGTGTTTTTGGACCGAAGCCTCGAAGCTATGCCTATTCCATGCCGAAGAAAAAGTATCGTATTGCACTGCAGAGCGCCTTATCGGCTAAAGTGGCTGAGAGCAAATTGTTTGTCGTGTCCGACCTTTCTTTGCAACAGCCACGAACGAAATTATTGGCGCAAGCGTTAAAGCAATTCACCGGAGGTGATCAAGCGCTGGTGATCGTCGGGAAAGAACAGTCGGACATTATGAAGGCCGCAGGCAATTTAGCCGCCGTGAAAGTGCTCAGTGCCGATCGGTTGAACGTATATGATGTTGTTCGTGCTCGAGTGGTCATGATCGCTGAGCGAGAGCTTGGTCTTGTGAGCGAGGTGTGGTCATGAAAGTCGATAGCCACAGGGTCTTGATTCGGCCGTTATTGACGGAGAAAATTACCGGCCTTCGTGAAAAAACGAATACGGTCGGTTTCGTGGTTCATCCGGACGCGAATCGCATTCAAATCAGACAGGCCGTAGAGGCACTGTTAAAAGTGAAGGTTGCTAAGATTAACATCATGAATATCCGCGGGAAAATTAAGCGACTCGGGCGTTTCTCGGGTAGGCGCTCCGATTGGAAGAAGGCGCTGGTGACCCTTAAGGAAGGGGAGAAGTTGGAGATGTACGAAAGCGCTTAGCGGGGCGGATAGTTTGTCTGTTCGTAAAGTTTGGAAAGTGGGGCATTCATGGGGTTGAAATCGTATCGTCCAACATCTCCAGGCCGGCGTGGTATGACAGCCGTGTTGACGGAGGAGTTAACCAACAAGAAGCCGGAGAAATCATTGACCGCATTTCATCTCCGGAGTGGAGGTCGGAACAACGGTGGTCGGATGACCGTCCGATTTCGTGGTGGAGGCCACAAGCGGCTCTATCGCACGATTGATTTCTTGCGCGATAAAGTTGGCGTTCCGGCACGGGTTAAAGCTATTGAGTACGATCCGAATCGATCCGCAAGAATCGCGCTCTTGAAGTATCGGGACGGAGAGAAGCGGTATATCTTGGCTCCTGTCGGGTTGAACTTGAATGATGAAGTACAATCCGGTCCACAGGCAGAGATCAGACCGGGGAATGCACTGCCATTGATTAATATGCCTCTCGGTACGACCATCCACAATCTTGAATTGAAGACCGGAAAGGGAGGCCAGTTGATTCGAAGTGCCGGCGGGTTCGCGCAGGTCATGGGGCGTGACGGTAATTATGTGCAGGTGCGTCTGAAGTCCGGAGAGATGCGCAGAATCTTGGGGGCTTGTATGGCGACCGTCGGACAGGTCGGGAACGTCGATCATGAGAACGTCAGCGTTGGGAAGGCGGGGCGGAGTCGTTGGAAAGGGAAAAGACCGCATGTGCGGGGGGTCGTGATGAACCCCGTTGATCATCCTCATGGCGGTGGCGAAGGAAAGTCGGGGCAGGGGAATCCGCACCCAGTCTCTCCATGGGGTCTTCCAACCAAGGGTTACAAGACCAGGCAGAATAAGAAGACGGACAAGTTCATTATTGCTCGACGTAAGTCAGGGGTGCGCAATGCCTAGATCGGTAAGTAAAGGAGCATTTGTCGACGCTCATCTTCTGAAAAAGGTCGAACGGTTGAATGAGACTAAAGACCGCAAGTTGATCAAAACGTGGTCGCGACGATCGACAGTCGTTCCTGACATGATCGGGCATACATTTGCGGTTCATAATGGGAAGAAATTCATCCCCGTGTTTGTGACCGAGAACATGGTGGGTCATAAACTGGGTGAGTTTGCACCAACTCGGTTTTTTAAAGGGCATGGGCAGGCCAGGACTGAAAAAGCCGTTGCCCTTAAGTAGCTAAAGTTAGTAGGAAGTTATTAAGCTTGGACGGAAAGCGTGGGCTCTCGATCACGGAAAGTTGACCGGGAGCAGGGTTTGAAAAATGACTGAAGCACATGCAATTTTAAGATTTGTTCGTGTTGCGCCGCGCAAAGCCAAACCGGTGATCGATATGATTCGTGGGAGGCAAGTACCGGTGGCTCTGGCCATCTTAAAGCACACGCCTCGTCATGCCGCGCGTGTGGTCGAAAAAATCGTTCGTTCTGCTGTGGCTAATGCTGAACTGAAAGAGTTGGGCGATAGTGAATCCATGGTGATCTCCAAGGCGTTTGTCGATTGCGGTCCAACATATAAACGTGTGCGTGCGAGGTCTATGGGCCGGGCCAATGCCATTCAAAAACGCACGAGTCACATTACGGTCGTCGTGGCCGCACCGGAAACTCAGGGCAAGAGGAAGTAGCGCATTTCGCTTTATTGAGGCATACAACGCATGGGTCAAAAAACACATCCAATCGGTTATCGACTGGGCTACAACTATACCTGGAGTTCTCGCTGGTATGCCGGGAAAGATTACGCCAAGCTGCTCCATCAAGACGTTAAGATTAGAAAAATGGTCAAAGCGCGGCTGTATCATGCCGGTGTATCGAAAGTCGAAATTGAACGTTCCGGCGATCAAACCAGAGTGATCATTCATACGGCTCGCCCCGGCATCATCATCGGGCGCAAGGGGGCTGAAGTTGATAAGTTGAAGGCCGATCTTGAAAAACAGTACGGAGGACAAGTCTACATTACAGTCAAGGAAATCAAGAAGCCTGAGCTTGATGCACAGCTGGTGAGCGAAAATGTTGCAACTCAGCTCGAGAAACGTGTGGCTTTTCGGAGGGCTATGAAACGAAGCGTTCAGTCTGCCCTAAGGCTTGGTGCTCAGGGTATCAAGATCATGGTGGCCGGTCGCCTAGGTGGTGCCGAAATCGCCAGGACGGAGTGGTATCGAGAAGGGCGTGTGCCGCTGCACACGCTCCGTGCCGAAATTGATTATGGATTCGCCGAAGCGCACACGACGATGGGGCAGATCGGGGTGAAGACCTGGATCTATAAAGGGGAGCTTCTTCCTGTTCAGCCTATCAAGGCAGAATCATCTTTAGATCGACGGTTTGGGTGAGGAGATCGAGCTGTGTTAGCGCCTAAGAAAGTCAAATTCAGGAAGATGCAAAAAGGCCGGATGACGGGTAAGGCCTATCGCGGGGGGCAGATTACACTAGGGGAGTTTGGTCTGAAGGCATTGGAACCAGGGTGGGTCACGAGCCGACAAATTGAGGCCGCGCGTATTGCCATTACTCGGTATGTGAAGCGGGGAGGGCAAGTGTGGACACGCATTTTCCCTGATAAGCCGATCACTAAAAAACCGGCGGAAACTCGAATGGGTAAGGGAAAGGGCAATCCTGAGTACTGGGTTGCTGTCGTGAAGCCAGGCAGGATTCTTTACGAGATGGATGGGGTCACTTCTGAAGTCGCTCGAGAGGCGTTTCGTCTTGCTTCACATAAGTTGCCGATCGCCACGAAATTGGTCGTCCGCGGCGAGTTTGGGTAAGTTCTTGAGGATATAACGAGGGACAAGGGATATGGCGTTGGACGTCAAAGAGCTCCAGCAGCTGGGGGCGGGTGAACTTATAGACAAAGAAAAACAACTAGTGCAAGAGCTGTTCAATCTACGTTTTCAGTTCGGCACCGGGCGTCTCGAGAATCCCATGCAAATCCGGAAGGCGAAGCGGGATATTGCGCGGGTGAAGACAGTTCTCCAACAAGTGAAGGCCCGAGCAGAGGGGGCTAAAAGGTAGAGGACGCTATGGCTGAGGTGGTAAAGCGTCGCCATTGGTATGGCGATGTCGTCAGTAACAAGATGCAAAAGACGGTCGTCGTCGTGGTCTCGAGATCGGTCGTTCATCCCGTCTATAAAAAGGTTCTGAGGCGGGTGACAAGACTGAAGGCTCATGATGAAGGTGGCGTGTGTAAAGTGGGAGATCGGGTCAAGCTCGTGCAGGCCAGACCTTTGAGCAAAGAAAAGAACTGGCGCGTTGTTCAAGTCATGGAAAAAGGGCAACCCGAAAAGTAAAAAACGATCTTTCTTTATGGTCTTCCGTTTGTCGTTGCGCGTAGGAATATAGCGATGATTCAGAACTACACATATATGGATGTGGCCGATAATTCGGGCGCGAAACAGGCCATGTGTTTTCATGTTTTTGGAGGGACGAGACGTCGCTATGCCTCGCTAGGCGATGTCGTGGTGGTGGCGGTCAAGGAGGCGATCCCTCAGGCGAGCGTGAAGAAGGGGGATGTGAGTCGGGCCGTCATTGTCCGAACGACCAAGGAGGTTCGTCGGGAAGATGGGTCCTACATTAAGTTTGATCGAAATGCGTGTGTCTTAATCAATAAAGAAGGTGAGCCGATTGGAACACGTATCTTCGGTCCCGTTGCCCGCGAGCTTCGCTGGAAGAAATTCATGAAGATCATTTCCTTGGCACCTGAAGTTTTGTAGGGCGGGATGAACGAGGGACATCGTGGAAGCACTCCGAAAGAGCAAAATTCGTAAAGGGGACACTGTCGTCGTGGTTTCTGGTCGGGAACGAGGCAAGACCGGGAAGGTCCTGTCGATCGATCTGCGTGCCGGGAAGGTGGTTGTGGAGAAACTGAATGTCATCAAGCGACACACAAAACCGAATCAGAAGGCTAAACAGGGAGGTATCCTTGAGCGAGAGGCGCCTCTTCAGATTTCCAACGTTATGTTTTTCTGCCCGGTCACACGGAAGCCTACTCGGATAGGGATTCGGGTTTTGGAAGACGGGCGGCGAGTGCGCTTCAGTAAGAAATCCAACGAGACTGTGGAATAGGTTACGTAATGGCCAAGGAACCGAAAAACCGATCCAATAAGCCGTCTGATCGAAAATCGTCGAAGAAAGAGCCTGCCCCGCAATTAGATCAGGGAAGCGAGGAGTCTAAGTTCAGACCACGGCTTCGCGATATGTACGAACAGCAAGTAATCCCGGCGCTCATGAAGGAGTTTGGGTACAAGAATGTGATGCAGGTTCCCAGGCTTGAGCGTGTAGTGCTCAACGTCGGAATGGGTGAGGCAATTCAGAATGTGAAACTCTTGGAGAGCGCGGTGACGGAATTGGGAATGATCACCGGTCAAAAGCCGGTCGTCACTCGCGCTAAAAAAGCCATCGCCGGATTCAAGCTCAGACAAGGACTGCCCATCGGTGCGAAGGTCACGCTCCGTAGCCGGCGGATGTATGAGTTTTTCGATCGGCTGGTCACGTTGGCGCTTCCTCGAATACGAGACTTCCGCGGCGTCTCTCCGAAGGCCTTCGATGGTCGGGGAAACTATACGCTTGGCTTAAAAGAGCAGCTCATCTTCCCTGAAATCAAGTACGATGAAGTCGCCTCGATCCATGGGATGGATATTACGGTTGTCACCACAGCCAGAACGAACGATGAAGGCAAAGCTCTTTTGAAGCACTTGGGTATGCCGTTCCGTGCCTGAGAGCGACATGAATCAACGGTCTGTTTTGAACGGAAGGAGTGCTCGTGTCACGATTGGCACTGAGAAATAAGGCGGCAACGAAACAAAAGTTCTCCACGCGTGACTATCATCGCTGTGGAGTCTGCGGTCGGGTTCGCGGGTATCTCAGTCGGTTCCGGATGTGCCGGATTTGTTTTCGAGTGATGAGCCTCCGTGGAGAGATTCCCGGAGTGCGAAAATCTAGCTGGTAGCCGGTGTTCTCACGGCGATGACTGCCAATGGAGGATAGAAGGATATAGCATGGTTACCGATCCAATCGGCGATCTTTTGGTTCGTTTAAAGAATGGCGCTCAACGCCGTTTTGAAACAGTCACGGTTCCTACCTCAAAGCTGAAGCGTGCCATTTTGGAGATCTTGAGGAAGGAAGGCTATGTTGATGCCATCGAGGACGGCGTTCATGATGGACATCCCATTCTTACTGTGCGTCTTCGATATGTGGGTGAGGGGCAGCCTATGATCACCGGGTTGGAGCGTGTCAGTAAACCGGGGCGACGAGTCTATGTCGGCAGTCAGGATATCAAGAAGGTCCGTAATGGGATCGGTGTGTCCATCCTTTCTACCTCAAAAGGGATCATGACCGACCAGGAATCTCGTAAGGGTCGCCTTGGGGGTGAGGTGCTCTGCTCGGTATGGTAGGCAAATGAATCATTTCGATCTCGAGTAAAAGGTATAACAGACCATGTCCCGCATTGGAAAAAAGCCGATTGCAATTCCAAGTGGAGTAGAAGTCAAAGTTGGCGGATCAACCGTATCCGTCAAAGGCCCATTAGGTAAACTGGATTGGTCGCTCATGCAAGGGGTAGACGTTGCCGTCAATGGCGGTCGTGTCGTTGTCGGGCGTTCGAGCGATGATCGTAAACTGAGAGCGTTACACGGGTTGACACGTGCGGAATTGAACAACATGATCCACGGAGTGACTAAGGGCTACGAACGTTCGCTTGAAATCACCGGAGTGGGTTACAAGACGCAAATGCAGGGTCGGACATTAAGTTTCAATGTGGGCTATATCAATCCAGTGATCTATGAGGTGCCGACGGGTATCGATGTGAAAGTGGACAAGCAGACGCTCATCAATATCAAGGGAATTGATAAGCGTTTGGTGGGTCAGGTGGCGGCTGATCTGCGAGCCATTAAGCCGCCGGATGTCTATAAACAAAAGGGTGTTCGCTACGCGGGCGAGACATTGCGCAAGAAAGAAGGCAAGACCGGGAAATAGGGATTGACCATGAATGCTGCAGACAAAGTTCGACAGCTTGACAGACGAAGGCGGCGAGTCAGGCGTGTGATTCTGGGCACAGGAGAACGGCCTCGCCTGAACGTATTTAGGAGCGCAGCCCATATTTATGCTCAGATTATCGATGATATACGAGGTATTACTCTGGCGGCGGCGTCATCACTGGATAAATCATTACATAAGTCTCTCAAGTCGACCGGTGGAATTGAAGCGGCCAAGGCGGTAGGGAAATTGATTGCCGATCGTGCTAAGGCTGCCAAGGTGAGCACTGTGGTTTTTGATCGAGGCGGCCGGATGTACCACGGCCGAATCAAGGCGCTTGCAGATGCGTCGCGTGAAGGGGGCCTGCGATTCTAGATTAAACTGGAGACGAGAGCGAGCAAAAAAGCGTGTGGCCTCCGCTGAATCGTAATTGAACCTAGGACTGAGGGGTAAGAGCGTGCGAGTCAATCCCGATGAGTTAAGCCTGAAGGACAAAGTCGTATTTATCAATCGTGTCGCAAAAGTTGTAAAAGGTGGAAAGCGCTTCAACTTCTGCGCGCTCGTTGTGGTGGGTGATGGTCATGGGTGGGTTGGGATAGGGAAAGGAAAAGCCGCTGAAGTTCCGGTTGCGATTTCAAAGGCGGTCGAACAAGCCAAGAAACACCTCGTCCACGTTCCGCTGAAGGGAGGAACCATCCCCCATGAAGTGCATGGTTTGTTTGGGGGAGAGCATGTGTTGCTCAAGCCGGCTGTCGACGGCACCGGAATCATCGCCGGGGGGGCGGTTCGTGCCGTGGTGGAGCTGGTGGGTGCGCATAACGTCATCGCAAAAACATTAGGCCGTGGAAACCCCTTTAATACGGTTCGTGCAACGCTGGACGGGCTCACCCAATTGAGAAATTTGGATGATGTTCTTCGCTTCCGTCGGCAAATAACCGTTGAAGGGCAAGAAAGGGCTACAGTTTGATGGGTTCAACAAAGACATCAAGGACTCCTGAGCATGGCGTTCAAAGTGTGCGCGTGACATTACGGCGTAGTCCCATTGGAACGCCGGAACGACATCGCCTTGTATTGCGTGGTCTAGGCCTTCGGCATATTCGACAGACGGTTATCCGCCCCGATACGCCTCAGGTGCGCGGAATGATCCAAAAGGTGGGCTACCTGCTAGAGGTTGGAAAGCCATGAACCTCCATGATTTAGCTCCCGCACAAGGAGCAAAGAAGAGACGGAAACGTATCGGACGGGGGCCCGGGTCCGGTCACGGGAAAACCGCCACCAAAGGTCATAAGGGACTGTTGGCTCGATCTGGAGGCGGTAAGCGTCCTGGATTTGAGGGTGGGCAAATGCCGTTGGTGCGCCGGCTGCCTAAGTTCGGATTTACCAACCCATCCCGGACTGAATATGCCATCGTCAACATTAAGAGTTTTGAGCGGTGGGCCGGCAACGAGACGGTCACTCCGCAAGCTATGGTAGATGCTGGATTAGTGAAGCGAAAAAAACTGCCGATTAAAATTCTCGGCAATGGTGAGTTGACGAAATCGCTCGTAGTTCAGGCACATAAGTTCAGTAAATCGGCTGAAGCAAAGATCCAATCGGCCGGAGGGCGAGTCGAGGTTATCGGCGGTGCTTGAACGGCTTCTGACCAGTTTTCAGAATATCTTCAAGATTCCCGAGCTGCGTACTCGCGTGCTCTTTACGCTCGGAATGCTTGTGGTGTATCGGATCGGGTCTCATATCCCGACTCCCGGTATCAACGGTGAAGCTCTCTCTGAGTTTTTGCAGAAACAGGGTGGGGCCTTGCTGGGGTTTCTCGACATTTTCTCAGGCGGGTCATTATCCCGCCTGACGATCTTCGCGCTGGGTATTATGCCGTACATCAGCGCATCAATCATCCTCCAATTATTGACGGTCGTCATCCCGCATTTGACCAAACTGGCCAAGGAGGGCGAGCGGGGTCGAAAGAAAATCATTCAGTATACCAGGTTCGGGACGATCGGTATTGCCTTGATCCAGGGGTTTGGAATAGCGGTTGGGTTGGAACAAATGAATCAGGGAGCGTTCGTGCTGAATGCCGGATGGGGGTTCCGTCTCATGACGGTCATCACGCTGACGGCCGGCACGGGTTTCCTGATGTGGCTTGGTGAACAGATCACTGAGCGAGGAATCGGCAATGGAATCTCTTTGATCATTTTTGCCGGTATTGTCGCCAGGCTGCCAGCAGCCGTGGCACAGACCTACAATCTATATGAAATCGGTCAGCTTAATGCCTTCTTATTGATTGCATTGGCTCTATTGATGGTCGGCGTTGTCGCCGCAATTGTTTTTCTGGAAAGCGGCCGGAGAAAAATTCCGGTGCAGTATGCAAAGCGGGTGATCGGGCGACGGGTCTATGGAGGGCAGAGCACGCACATTCCGTTGAAGATCAATACGGCCGGGGTCATTCCTCCCATATTTGCCTCATCGATCATCGCGTTCCCTGCGACCATTGCGGGGTTTTTTGAGACGCCATGGGTGAAATCAATCGGGGCGCAGCTGGCTCCGGGGTCGCTGCTCTACACGTTGATGTATGTGGGGCTCATCATCTTTTTCTGTTTTTTCTACACCGCCGTCGTCCTTAATCCCGTCGATATGGCCGACAACATGAAAAAGTACGGTGGTTTTATTCCCGGTATCAGGCCTGGTCAACGAACCTCTGACTATATCTACAATGTCCTCACGAAGATTACATTTGCGGGCGCCATCTATCTGGCCATTGTCTGTGTGATTCCTGAGTTTTTGATTTATAAGCTGAATGTGCCATTTTATTTCGGAGGCACCTCGCTGCTGATTGTCATTGGTGTGGGCCTTGATACGGCTCAGCAAATTGAATCCCATATGCTGATGCGGAATTACGAGGGATTCTTAGGCAAGGGCATGGCTCCGTTGCGCGGGAGAAGTGGTTAGATCATGCGGCTTGTGTTTCTCGGTGCTCCGGGTGTTGGGAAAGGTACGCAGGCTGACAAAGTCGCCGCTCAGTATCGCATTCGTAAGATTTCGACCGGTGATTTGCTTCGGGAGGCGGTTCGAAATAAGACAGCCCTGGGTCTTGAGGCTAAAGAACATATGGATCAGGGAAAGTTGGTCCCAGATTCAGTCGTCATAGGACTGGTACGGGAGAAGCTGACTGATCCGTCATATGCTAATGGATTTATTCTCGATGGGTTTCCGAGGACGGTTCCTCAGGCGGAAGCGCTTGCGAAGGTGCTCGTCGAGCGAGGCCTTCATCTGGATCGAGTGATTAATTTCAGAGTTTCTCGAGAGGAAATCGTGAAGCGGTTGAGCGGGCGCCGGAGCTGCCCAAAGTGTCAGGCAACTTATCATGTGGAGTTCGCTCCATCCAAGACCGGCAGTGTCTGTGAGCGCTGCGGAGAAACCTTGGTTCAGCGAAGCGACGATCAGCCGGAAGCGATAGAGACGCGTCTCCGTGTGTATGAAGAGCAGACGGCGCCGTTGATCAACTTTTATGAGAAAAAGCATTTATTGTCGCATCTTAACGGTGCCGAGACGGTTGAAACGGTATACCGCAATCTCGTGAACGCGCTCGCGATACCTCAGACGGCATGATCATTCTGAAAACGCCCGCCGAGATTGTAGTGATGGCAGAGGCGTCAAGAGTGGTGGCTGAAGCGCTCGCGATTGTGAAGAAAGCGGTCTGTCCTGGTATCAGCACGGAAGAGCTGGACCGTATCGCCGAGGAGGCGATCCGGTCCAGAGGAGCGGTTCCGGCGTTCAAAGGCTACCGGAATTATCCCAGAACTCTTTGTGCTTCCGTGAACGAGCAGGTCGTTCATGGTATCCCCTCGAAGCGAAAGCTGAAGGAAGGGGATATCATCGGGCTGGATCTCGGTGCTATTGTGGGTGGGTTCTATGGGGATTCAGCTGTAACAGTGGCGGTCGGTCGGATCTCGGATAAGACGGCAAAGTTGATTCAGGTGACGGAAGAGGCGCTCTATCTTGGGATCAAGCAGGCTATAGTCGGCAACCGTTTGACAGATATCTCGAACGCTGTGCAACAACATGCTGAATCGGCCGGCTTCTCAGTTGTCACCGAATTTGTGGGTCATGGGATTGGCCGGCAATTGCATGAAGAGCCTCAAGTTCCCAACTATGGGAAGCCGGGTCAGGGACCTCGATTGCAACCAGGTATGGTTTTGGCGATCGAACCAATGGTGAACATGGGTCGGAGTGCCGTTCGTGTTCTTGAGGATCGGTGGACTGCGGTTACAGTAGATGGCAGCCTATCTGCTCATTTCGAGCATACGGTCGCCGTCCAACCAGGCGGAGCGCCCTGTATTTTGAGCCAATTGGAAAAGGCCTAGATTTAATTCACCAGGAAAGAATACAGAAGGACGTGGCGAAAGAAGACATTATTGAAGTTCAGGGCTCGGTGGCGGAGACGCTTCCTAACGCCATGTTTCGGGTCAAGCTTGATAATGGCCATGTCATATTGGCTCATATCTCGGGGAAAATGCGGATGCATTTTATCCGTATCCTTCCCGGCGATAAGGTCACGGTGGAAATGTCGCCATACGATTTGACCAGGGGCCGAATTACCTATCGCTTTAAGTAAGTAACGGGAGTGGCGAATTGTTATGAAGGTCAAATCATCAGTAAAGCCCATATGTGCCAAATGCAAAGTTGTGCGCCGTCGGGGGGTCGTGCGGATTCTATGCAAAAACCCGCGTCATAAGCAGCGACAAGGATAATAGGGAAGTGTCGAGCGATGAGTGCTGATTCTGAGCCCGGCATTACAGATGGATCCAATGAGAAAACATCTCATCACTTAGAACTCAGCACTCAGAACTGGAGGGGGAATGGCACGTATTGCCGGCATCGATTTGCCACGGAATAAACGAACGGATATCGGATTGAGCTACATCTATGGAATCGGACGCATGTCGGCTCAGAAGATTCTCAATGAAGCGGGAATTGATGGAGCGGTGCGTGTCAAGGATTTGAGCGAAGATAAGATCGTCAAATTGCGTGAAATCATTGAGCGCGATTATCGAGTCGAAGGAGACCTACGGAAAGAAGTATCGTTGAATATCAAGCGGCTGATTGATACGGGGACCTATCGAGGGCTGCGTCATCGCAAAGGCCTGCCTGTTCGCGGACAACGAACCAAGACCAATGCTCGGACGCGTAAAGGACGGCGCGCAGGCGTCAGTAGCAAGCCGAGACCCACGGTGACCAAAGGGGCCTCAAGCGCCTAGTTTTCTGAAACAGCCGGAGGAGTTCGCATGAGCGTCAAAAAAGGAAAAAAGAAAGAACGTCGGATTGTTCAGAGTGGAGTCGCACATGTTCAAGCGTCATTCAACAATACGATTGTGACCATCACTGATATGAGCGGAAACACAGTGGTGTGGGCAAGCGCAGGTAATCAAGGATTTAAAGGATCGAGGAAGAGCACTCCTTTTGCTGCTCAGCGGGCAGGTGAGGCTGCCGCGCGAAAAGCCATGGAAAGCGGTATGCGGCAAGTCGATGTGTATGTGAATGGACCAGGCTCGGGTCGAGAATCAGCGATCCGTTCACTTCAAGGAGCGGGTTTGCGGATCAATTTAATTCGCGACGTCACACCAATTCCGCATAATGGGTGTCGTCCTCCCAAACGGCGGCGTGTGTGACGCCATGCGTGGACGATCAGCGTCTCTGAGTGAGTTCGCACGACCTGTTTCAATGCATCAGTAAGTTATTTTTCGAGGAGGAAGCAGTGGCAAAGTATCGTGGTCCGGTTTGTCGATTGTGTCGGCGAGAAGGTGAGAAGCTTTTTCTCAAGGGCACGCGCTGTATGACGGAGAAATGCGCCGTAGAACGCAGGAGTTATCCGCCTGGCCAGCATGGACAGGGACGGCAGCGAACCTCTGACTATAGTCTGCAGTTGCGCGAAAAACAGAAGTTGCGTCGAATCTATGGACTTCAGGAACGCCAATTCCGCGGCGTCTTCGAACGTGCCGAACGGCAGACCGGCGTCACGGGCGACGCCTTGTTGCGTTTGCTCGAATGTCGCTTGGACAATGTCGCATATCGCTTAGGGTTCGGAGCGTCGCGCAAGCAAGCTCGTCAGATGGTGAGTCATGGTCATTTCACGGTCAACGGTAGGAAGATCACGGTGGCTGGGGCACTGGTGAAACCGGGAGATGTGATCGAAATTCGTGAACGGAGTCGTGACTTGGCTGCAATACAGGCCGCATTGGAATCGGTTGATAGTCGAGGTATTCCTGATTGGCTAGAGCTTGATAAAGGAGCGTTCAAGGGCGTCGTGCGCGCATTGCCGGCCAAGGAGCAGATCGCGTTGCCGGTCAACGAACAGATGGTGGTGGAATTGTATTCGCGATAGTCCGCCATTCTGATGGGTTCTTTCGACATTGGCGTTATCTGCCGATGCCTTAGTCACTCGATGGTATGGAGGGTGGGTCATGATCAAAGCGATGAAAGACTTTCAAATCCCAATGCGGGTGGAAGTCGACAAGGATGCACATTCTCCCACATTTGGGCGGTTTACCACGGAAGCGTTTGAACGGGGGTTTGGCACCACGATCGGTAATGCCCTCCGTCGCATTTTGCTGTCGTCGCTCACGGGGGCGGCGGTTACCACCGTGAAGCTTGAAGGGGTCGTACACGAGTTTTCGACGATTTCTGGGGTGACGGAGGATGTCACGGCAATTATTCTGAATATCAAAAGCTTGCGGCTGGCGCTCCACACGGATAAACCGAAAACGATACGGTTGAAAAAGAAAGGGCCTGGAGAAGCAAAGGGAGCGGACATTCTTCACGATGGAGACGTGACGATTCTGACGCCTGATTTGCATATTGCCACGCTCGACAAGGATGCGACCCTGGACATCGAGATGACGGTGAAACATGGCCGTGGTTATGTGCCGGCCGAGCGTAACAAAGAAGAGGGACTGCCAATCGGGGTGATTGCCATTGATTCCATCTTCTCTCCGATCAGGAGAGTCAATTTCCAGGTTGAGAATGCGCGAGTGGGGCGTATGACCGACTATGACAAATTGACGATGGAGATCTGGACCGACGGTACTATCAGTCCTCGAGACGCTCTTTCTACGGGGGCCGGGATTTTGCGTGAACATTTGGATATTTTTATCAATCCTGAAGAGCGCAGCGAAGGGAAGAGCGAAGCAGGCTATGAGGAATCTCAGCGGGAAGTGAATAAAAATCTCTCTCGTAGCGTGAATGAATTGGAGTTATCCGTCCGTGCAGCCAATTGCCTAAAAAACGCGAATATCAAAACAATCGCCGACCTTGTGCAAAAGTCGGAAGGTGAGATGCTCAGAACAAAGAACTTCGGGAAAAAGTCGCTCAACGAGATCAAAGAGATTCTTTCTGAGATGGGGCTTTCGCTAGGAACAAAGATAGACGCTGCGTCTCCGCACAATGGAAGCCCAAAACCTGAATGATGCTTTCCAATCAAGAGGACTACCGTGCGACATAGAAAAAAAGGGCGGCAACTAGGGCGGCAGACGAAGCATCGTGGAGCGTTGTTTCGGAACTTAGTGACCTCATTGTTAGACCAAGAGCGTATCGAGACCACAGGAGCCAAGGCTAAAGAAATACGAGGGTTTACCGACCGCATGATCACCCTTGGCAAGGAAGGTACGCTGCCTGCGCGCCGACGAGCCTTAGGATTTCTTCGCAGCAAGGCCGTTGTGTCTAAACTGTTCAGCGATGTGGCGGCACGATTCAAGGATCGATCCGGGGGGTATACCAGGATCGTCAAAACTCGCCGCCGCATTGGCGATGCGGCTGAAATGGTTGCTATTGAGTTAGTTTCTCGTCAGGAGTTAGCCACGAAGAAAAAGCCCGATGCACGCACGGCTCTGTCCGCACCCACCGAGGCCGGAACATCGGCATAGGTTTTTAGTCGCGAATATTCAGCTGCCAATCTGAAGACTTCCGTGTGCCAATACACGGGAGTCTTTTTATTTCCAACTTCCCGGAGGACGTTTACTTGACAGGTCGTGCATGCTACGATCATGCCAGGAGTTGTTATGCGTCTACTTCGGGAGAATTCCTAGAGCATGTGGGAACTTGTCGCGAGACGGATTCTTCTCACCTTGAGCGTGTTGTTAGCCACATTTCTCGGCTATCTTCTCTTCAGAAATGCAGATTCAGCGCCGAGTAGCCGGCCCCTCGCTCAAGAGTCGATTGAACAGGCGGATGCCAAGATCGAGGAGTTCATCTTTACACAATCGAAAGGTGATGTCGTCCAGTGGCAGGTGCAGGCTAAACAGGCCAGGCTATTTGAGCACGATAAGCGTGCCGTACTGCATGATGTTGCCTTCACCTTCTATGGTACAGGGGGAGATGAGGTGACCGTGCACGGGGAAGAGGGAACGTTGGATACTGCGACCAAGAATTTCAGGTTGATGAATCACCAAGCACCCATTGTTGTGGAGACTCGAAGCGGCTATACGATTTATACCAACCACTTGGTATGGACGGACCAAACACGAGAAATTCGGACGGAAGATTCTGTGCGGATGGTGGGGCATGGGCTGGAGGTGAAGGGACAAGGATTGCTTGGGCGAATGGAATCCGAAGAATTTGAGGTTCTACAGGATGTACATGTGGATCTGGCTCCTTCTTCTTAGTGTCGTCTTTATCGGATCCACGTCGGCGGCGCCTTCAACCGAATCTACGAACCTGAAGAGGAGCATGGAGGCGCCCGGTGTCCCAACCACCATCACGTCCAAAAAAATGACGGTACGAAACCAAGACAGCCAGGCGGTTTTTGAGGAAACAGTTGTGCTGACCAGAGGCCCTCTCATCGTCCACTCGGATAAGATGATCGTCTTGTTCACTCCACGAAACGCTGATCCGCTGCAACCATCCGGCGGAGGAACGGATCAACATGAATCTGTTCGAAATTCCTCGGCTCCCAAGGAGCATAACACGGTGTCGACGATATCGAATCGTTCCGTGAACCGTGTCGAAGCGATCGGCGACGTCCATCGTGTCAAAATCAAGTATGAGAACGGCAATGCGACTTGCCAAAAGGCCGTATATTTCGTTGATGGCGAGAAGATCGTGTTGACGGGCGATCCTGTAGCTTGGGAAAAGGGAACGCGCGTCAGCGGTAAACAGATTACGATTTTTTTAGCAGAAGAGCGGAGCGTGATAGAAGGAGGCTCACACGTTCGTATTGAAGGTGAGGGGGCGAGCCAGCCATGACTCGGAGTGCTCATGCACAATCTGACGATCTCGTTGAGCCGATTGCGGCACGGCAGGGGGGGGATTGTCTGCGTGCTACTGGATTAGTAAAAAGTTTCCGTGGCCGCAAAGTCGTCAAGGGTGTCACCGTCGAGGTGTATGCCGGCGAGGTGGTGGGGTTGCTCGGTCCGAATGGAGCGGGTAAGACCACAATCTTCGACATGATGGTCGGCTTGTGCCAGCCCGATGAAGGGGAGATCACCTTCATCGGAGAATCTGTGACCAATCTGCCGATGTACAAACGAGCGCGTAGAGGAATCGGTTACCTGCCTCAGGAATCGTCGGTTTTTCGACGGCTCTCGGTAGAACATAATGTCTTGGCGATTCTTGAAATGCTGGGGTATGCTCGAAAAGAACGAAGCCAACGGGTGGATGCCTTGCTCAAGGAATTGGATCTCATCCATATACGAAAGAGTATGGCTTACGCCCTCTCGGGGGGAGAGCGCCGGCGTTTGGAAATTACGCGTGCGTTGGCGGCCACACCGTCGTTCATGCTGTTGGATGAACCGTTTGCAGGGATTGATCCAATAGCCGTCGCAGATATTCAGCAGATTATCACGCGGTTGAAAGGAAAAGGGATCGGCATATTGATTACTGATCACAATGTACAGGAAACGCTTTCAATCGTTGACCGTGCCTATATCATCAATGAAGGATTGATCTTGGAGGCAGGGCCTCCCGAAGTTATTGTGCAAAGTGCAACGGCTCGAGCCGTTTATCTTGGCGAGCAGTTCAAATTGTAGAGGAAGACCCGAGGCCTCGATGAAACTCCGTTTAGTTCCACAACTCTCACAAAAGCTCATCATGACGCCTCAACTGCAGCAAGCGATCAAGCTGCTGCAGTTGTCTCGACTTGAACTACAGCAGAGCCTCACGCAGCATCTTCTGGAAAACCCTTTGCTGGATGAAATTCAGTCCGATGTCGACGAAGGTGAGTCCTTGGTCAACGAGGAGAAGGTTGATGCCCCTCCCGAACTGGAAGGGCAGGATCGGTCGGACGCGACAGTTGAGACGCGTGAGGAACAAGGGTCGCCGGAGGAGTTTTCCGCCTCCGGGTGGGAAGAATACTTCGGTAGAGATCGACGGAGCGGCGATTCTGAACACTCCGCAGCACAAGATGAGTTTCCTTCGTACGAGCAAACAGTGGCAAAGGCAACATCTCTTGAGGAGCATCTTCTCTGGCAGTTGTCCTTGTCGGGGCTAGGCGATCGAGAAAAGGAGCTTGGTCGCTTGATCATCGGCAACCTAGATGATGATGGTTATCTTCGCATTCCATTGGCTGAGGTCGTGGCCGGGACCAGTTTTACGGAGTCTCAAGTCGAATCTGTGCTCAAAGACATTCAGACTTTCGATCCGACCGGGGTTGGCGCAAGAGATCTCCCCGAATGCCTTCTGTTGCAACTCGGGCATTTAGGTCGGAATCCGTTTGGGTCACTTGGATCGCCACCTGGAGCGCTGAAAGGATCGGTTATTGAAGGCATCGTTTTGCACCATTTGAAGGACCTAGAAAAAAAACAGTATGCCAAGGTCGCGAAGGCATTGAGCGTCACAGTTGAGGAGGTCTTCCAAGCCACTAAAATCATCGGAGAACTCGAGCCAAAACCGGGCAGGCCGTTTGCCAATGAACAAAACTACGTTATCGTGCCTGATGTGTTTGTGGTCAAGAATGAAGGGGAGTGGGTTGTGCTGTTAAACGACGATGGGCTCCCCCGCATGAGGATCAGCCCGTATTACAAACAGCTTATTTCTTCCGGACAGGGCGGAACTCCGGAGACCAAAGCGTATATGGATGAAAAATTGCGTGCTGCTCAGTGGGTTATCCGAAGCATCGAACAACGAAATCGGACAATCGTGAAAGTGGTTTCCAGCATCGTCAAATTTCAAGAACAATTTTTTGACCATGGCGTCCAATATCTCAAGCCCTTGGTTCTCAAGCAAGTGGCCGAGGATATTGGGATGCATGAATCGACGATTAGTCGTGTGACGGCCAATAAATATATGTATTGTCCGCAGGGCATGTTGGAACTCAAGTTCTTCTTCAACGCTGGGCTTCAGCGAGCGGATGAGCCATCGGGAATGCATTCCTCCGTTTCAGTTAGGGATATGATCAAGACAATGGTGGCTGAGGAGGATGCAAAGCGTCCCTTGAAAGACGAAGAAATTGCCGCCCGGCTTCGTAAGCAGGGGGTGCTTATCGCGAGGAGGACTGTGGCTAAATATCGAGCCGAGTTGAACATCTCATCCGCCAGTCAACGCAAACGATTTTTTTGATCACCGCTGCTTCGCACCCAACAAGGTCAAAATTGGAGGTAGGTAGGGATGAAGCTGAGAATCACAGGTCGCCACATGAACATCACGCCGGCGCTTAGAAGCTATGTGGAAACCCGATTCGGTCGCCTGGATCGGTACGGGTTGAAGGTTGGATCGCTTCAAGTCGTATTAGGAGTCGAGAAGCTCCAGCATAAGGCCGAAGTCACTGGTGCTGTCAGTGGCAAACGCGTGCAAGCTAAGACATCCACTCCAGAGATGTATGCCACGATCGATGCCCTCGTCGACCGTGTGGATGCGCAGTTTCGGAAATGGAAAGATCGCCTTGTCAATCATAAGCCGATCAAGCCGAAGAGATTGTGATCGCGTTCCCACTCGAGGCTCTCGTGAAATCTTGCCGTCTCGGTGCTTGGCACACTCAATGTGCTTGAGCGGCTCGGCGCAATGGAGCATCCATAGAGCGGGTTCCACGTCGATGAATCGAGATTGAGGCTGTCGGCGAACTCCCAATAGGAGTATCTCTGGTATGCCCACCGAAGCGATAGCGATCCCATGGCCCGGCTCAATCTAGTCATTATCAGTGGGTTGTCCGGTTCCGGTAAAACCTATGCACTCAAGGCATTTGAGGATGCCGGCTATTTCTGCATTGATAATCTTCCCCTTGCTCTGCTTCCGACCTTTGTTGATCTCTGCAACCAGCAGCATAGCGAGATTGCCAACGTTGCTCTTGGGATTGACATTAGGGAGCGAGCGTTCTTTTCGGATTTCGTCGGTATTTTGGAGAGGGTGAAAGCTCTTGGCCATGTCGTGCAGGTGCTTTTTCTTGAAGCTCGTGAGGAGGTGTTGATCAGACGATTTTCAGAGACTAGGCGTCCTCACCCACTTTTGCCGCATCTCCCCATCGTAAATGGAATTCGATTCGAAAAGGAGCGGGTAGCCGAGCTCCGACGCCGAGCTGATCGAATCATCGATACCTCCGACCTGACGGTTCATGAGCTTGGTGAGTTGCTTGCAAAACAATTCCTACGGGGTCCCACGGATAGACGACTCACGATTTCGCTCATGACGTTTGGATACAAATTCGGGGTTCCGTACGATATCGATTTATTGTTTGACGTACGATTTCTTAAGAATCCATTTTTCGTGCCTGAGCTCAAGCCCCTCTCAGGAGATGATCCGTTGGTCCGAACCTTCGTTCTCACAGATCCCGAGGCCGTTTCACTTATGGAGCACCTCGAAGACCTGCTGAAGTTTCTCTTGCCGCTCTTCCAGCGAGAGAGGCGTAGTTATCTGACCATCGGTATCGGATGTACCGGTGGACGCCATCGGTCCGTGGCGATCGCTAGCCGTCTTAGAGAAAGCCTCTCTTCATTGGGATACGAAGTCGGCCTCAAACACCGAGATATCGACAAAACGTAAGCTGTTGTTCTGAATCACAGCTGTTGTTTTGCTATCGCGGCTCCACTCCAGTCGCTTTCTTGACAGGTAGAGCATATTGACTATACTTAGTTTCGTGAATAACCAAAGGCATTAGGATAATCAAATACTACAGTGAAAAGGCCTAAATATATATCAAGCGAAGCAGGATTCAAGGCCTATCAGATATGCGACTTGTTCGACATTTCCAAAGCGACGCTCTTTCGGTGGGAACGGGAGGGTGTCATCAAACAGCCAGCTCGAGATTGGAGAAACTGGCGGTTGTATACGAGAAAGAATGTGGATGAAATTGAGAAAGTTATTCGTACGCGAAAGTCTGTCATGTAAGGTGGTTGGTAACGCATGTTGACTTCACTCAAAAAGCTTGTGGAAACCGATATCATTGCAATGCTGACTCCCCGACGGCAGTTAGTGGGGCTCGATATCGGATCGAGTGCCATCAAAGTCGCTCAGCTCAAAGAAAGTAAGGGACGGTACTTTCTCCAAAAGTTCGGTGTGAAACCGCTTGAGCCGGAAGTGATTGTAGATGGGACGGTTATGGACGAAGGGCGTGTGGTCTCGGCTATTCAAGAATTGTTTGAGGAAGCCAATGTCAAGAATAAGCACGTCGCCATCTCGATTTCCGGGCACGCTGTCATTGTGAAGAAGATCAGTCTACCACCCATGCCGGACGAAGAGTTGGAAGGACAAGTGAAGTTGGCGGCGGAACAGTACATCCCCTTCGACATCAACGAAGTGAACATCGACTTTCATGTCTTGCCTTCGGATGCGTCAGAAGATCAGCAGGGAGATATGCCGGTGATTCTTGTTGCCGCTAAGAAAGACAAGATCAATGAACTGACCGAACTTGTCAAGGCTGCCGGACTCATTCCCATGGTCATGGATGTCGATGCGTTTGCAGTGGAGAATATGCACGCGATTAATTATCCGATGGCGCAGGAGGAGACGACGGCGCTGGTGAATCTCGGTGCGAGCGTAATGAACGTGAATATCATCCGTGCCGGGTCATCGTTGTTTACGCGTGATATCCCGTTGGGAGGGAATAGGTACACCGAAGCTATGCAACGCGAGATAGGGCTCTCCTTTGAAGAAGCTGAAGAAAGTAAGAAAAAAGACCGAGGAGTCGATTCAGACGGGATGTCGCTCAACGGTGTTATGGACAGTGTGAATGCGGAAGTCGCGTCCGAGATCGCTCGGACGGTGGATTATTTCAAGACCTCGACGACCAATGCTGAGCTCAGTCGAGTTCTCGTCTGTGGTGGCGTCGCGAGAGCAAAAGGATTGATTCAACAGCTCGCCGATAGGATGCAGCTTCCTGTAGAAATGGCTGACCCCTTCGCCGAGATTGACATTACAGGCTGTGACATCGAGCCTGACGTACTGGCGGATTGGGCTCCTTCGGCAGCCGTCGGTGTCGGATTGGCGTTGAGAGCGGTGGGGGACAGATGATTCGGATTAACCTCCTGCCCGGTGGGCCCAAAGGAAGAACGGCCAAGCCTCAGTATGACGTGCGTGCACAGGTGCTGCTCGGCATCGGCATGATCCTGGTTACGCTGGCGGGGTGCTGGTGGTATTCGGCTTTATTGGACAGCGAGCTTGAC
Source organism: Nitrospira sp. (assembly GCA_024998685.1). Taxonomy (GTDB): domain Bacteria; phylum Nitrospirota; class Nitrospiria; order Nitrospirales; family Nitrospiraceae; genus Nitrospira_D. The sequence continues at coordinate 76,187 of JACOEH010000015.1, read as the reverse complement.
GCTCGGCAGGAGGAAAAGCGAGATAAAGAAAAGCAGGTTGCGCAGCTGAAAGAACAGGTCAAGCAAGTACAGGATTTTGAAAAACGAAAAAAGCTTCTTGAGGACAAGAACCGGATTATAGACCAGCTCGAGCAATCCAGAATGGGCCCGGTGAAGGTTCTCGATCATGTTAGTCAGAGTTTAGAGCCGCTTAAAGTATGGCTTACAAAGCTGGGTGTGGCATCCGATACGGTTGAGTTGGAAGGGAAAGCCTTAACAAACGACGACGTGGTGGAATTCGTGAATAACCTCCGACGTACGGATTATTTCACCGGCATCAATCTGCAGGAGAGTAAAGCGGCAATAGAAAACAAGATTAATTTGTACCAGTTTCGTTTGGCATTTCGTCTGAAGGGCTAATGATGGCATTGCCGCGGCTCAACCTTGATGTGCTCCGTAATGTGCCAGCCTCGCAAAAGGCCGCGCTTCTGTTTTTGCTCGTCGGCGGCATGATTGCCGGTTTCTATTTCTACATTGCAGAACCAAAGTCGGCAACCATCACAGCGCTTGAGGCGGAAAACGGCAAGCTGGAGAGTGAAATTCAAACACTCACGATCAAAGTGAAACATCTCGATGAATTAGCCGCCGCGAATAAGCAGCTCGAAATTGAATTGGCTAAAAAGAAAGAACGTCTCCCTCCTGAAGAAGAAGCGATCATGCTCCTGAAGCAGGTATCTGACCTTGGGGTGCGATTGGGGCTCGATATCAAGCTGTGGAAGCCGGGTGCCCAGACGGAAGATGCGTCGAAGCTCTTCGTCAAGATGCCGGTCAGTGTGGAAGTAGCCGGGGTCTATCACACGGCCGCGCTGTTTTTTGATCGGATCAATCGACTCCCTCGGATTATTACGGTGTCTGGCCTTAAGATGGGATCTCCGAAGGTTGAACAAGGGCGAATCGTATCGCAAACAACGTTTGACTTGGTGGCATATGCCGCTCCTCAGGAAAAACCGGTTTTGGGGACATCTCCTTCGGCTAATGCTCCTAAAGTAGCTCAAGTTGGCAAATAGGGAAGTCATGGTACCATGCACGTCTTGAATACAAGAAAGAGGCCTAGAGGATATTCACTGACAATCTGTGTCAGCGTGGTGTGCGCGTGGATCCTTCTTTCGGGGAGCATCGATGCACTGGCCGAGTCTTTCCCTGGCATGATGACTCCGATGCGACAAGATGCCCTCAAGCTGTCTTCTGTGTCGGAAATCCCAAGGACGGCTCCGCAAGTTATTGAAGCGCCATCAACGATTTCGAATACTCCGGTGCCTTCCCTGCTTTCCGTACCAGACGGGGTGGTCGGAGGTGGGTATGATCCTTCCGGCCGTCGAGATCCGTTTGCTCCTATCGTTCAGGAGCTTCAGCCAGGAAAGACGGATACAACCCTTCCACCATTGCAACGCGTGACTCTGACAGAACTCAACCTTATTGCCATTGTCTGGGGGGCATACGGCTATACCGCTATGGTGCAAACACCAGAAGGACATGGGTACACGGTTCGACGGGGAACGAGGATTGGGCAAAACAACGGAGTGGTCAGCGCAATTACCGAGCGCGGCATCATCGTCCAGGAACGGTTCACTGATGTGTACGGCAAGAAGCAGGAGCGAGAACATGTCAAGCTCCTACACCCCAAAGAGGGCTCAGAATGAAACCACTATTTTTTTTACGTGCAGATAATTTCCGAACTGTTGGATGTTATATCGAAGCCTTGGCGCTATCGCTTACCGCGCTGACCATAATTGCCCAGACACCCGCGTTTGCAAAAGAGATCGGCATGACAAAGCGGAGTGATGTCGCCGCCACGCGATTGCTGGCACAGGTCGTGACCGCTATTGAGATCCGCCCAGAAACGGATCTGGTGACCGTAGTGGTGGCCGGGGATGGTCAGCTATTTCCAGAGGCCAATTTTTTAGATGAGTCTCGTTTAATCGTCGATATTCCTGCCGTGTCGTCCACTCTTAGACGATCGGTGGTACGTGCCGACCACTACCTGCTCAAGAAAGTCAGAGTGGGACACCATGCGGATAAGGTCAGACTCGTGTTCGATGTGTCGGAACGGCCGATTTTCTCTCTTGCTCGCGAAGACAATAAGGTATTGATCACACTGAAACCGAACGGGCACCAAGTACCCTCTGTGGTCCCGGCGCAGTTTGATGGGGAAAGAGAGCGCGCTGTATTCACTCCCCGGGCACGCAAGGTGTTGTTCGAGCCTGGAGATCATGTGGCCGGAAGGGCGACACGAATGGCCACTCCCGGGCGGTCTCAGTTTAAAGTGCAGCGCGTTCAGATGGCTGGAGAAAGTGCTTCGGTTGAAAAGGACGATCGCTCCGATGATCTTGTGGTTGGGCAATCTCGATTTGTAGGGCGACGCATCTCGCTCGATTTTCAGCAAGCAGACATTACCAATATTCTTCGATTGATCGCCGAAGTCAGCGGCTTCAACATCGTCGTCGGAGAAGGCGTCAAGTCGAAGGTCACTATGAAGTTGGTGAGTGTGCCGTGGGATCAGGCGTTGGATATGCTTTTGAAGATGAACGGCCTTGGCATGATTCGCCAAGGGAGCATCGTATGGGTGGATTCTTTGTCGAATATTGCCAAACAGCAGGATGAAGAAGCACGGGCCAAGGATGCCAAGATCAAGGCAGAAGAAGTCGTTGACCGAGTCTTTTATATCAGGAATCTCCAAGCTCAGGAACTCATGCAATCACTACGACAGAATTTAAGTCCCCGCGGCCTCATGCAATTTAATGCAGGAAGTAACGCACTGGTTGTGCGCGACGTGGAATCCAAGCTGGCCGTCATTAAACAGCTTGTCGAGGGACTCGACCTGGAAGTTCCACAAGTGCAGATCGAAGCGCGCATCGTCCAAGCCGATACCGTCTATGCGAGAGGGTTAGGGATACAGTGGGGCTTCCAAGCAGGTAATCGCACACCCACCGATTTCTTTGCTCTATCGAATCTTACGGGTCCTTTCGCGCAGATAGCTGGAACAGGGAATAATACTATCGACAGAAGTTTTCTGGTGAACTTGCCGGCTCAGGTCGGTGGGTTGCCGGCCGTCCCGTCGATCGGCTGGACTTTCGGCAAGCTTGGTGGTGATTTCGCTTTAGATATGCGGCTATCAGCCGGAGAATTGCTGGGGTTGAGCAAGGTGATTGCAGCTCCGAAAATCACGACATTAGACAAGCGGGAAGCGAAGATTTCCCAAGGGGAATCGATTCCCTTCCAGACGACATCCTTGCAGGGCACGCAAACGACGTTTGTCGATGCGAACTTGGAGTTGAACGTCACGCCACAAATCACTTCGCGCGATCCGAGAGAGGAAGCAAAGCGAATTATGATGCGGGTGCGGGCGACAAGGAATGCGGTCGGCGCACGGAGCAATCCGGCCGGTCCGAGTATCGACCGACGGGAGGCCACTACACAGGTGATGGTCAGAGATGGCGAAACCATGGTGATCGGAGGGGTCTTCGTCGACACGCAAACCAACAACGTGCAAGGCGTTCCCTATCTTTCTCGTATGCCGGTGTTAGGTTGGTTGTTCAAGAACAAATCCGAATCGGTTTCAAAACAAGAATTGCTCATTTTTCTCACCCCAAGCATTATCAAGACTTAGAGCCTGTTCCATCCTTGTGATCAGCAAGAGCCTGGTGACGCGCTTCACATCACCAGGCTCTTGCTTTTGTGTCTCGGCGATCCCGGCAATACCGCCCAGAGTTTGGACTCCGGTCAGGAACATGATCGTCTTTTTAGTTCGTTGGGGCTGTGTTACGATGCTTCCCCCCAGTGGGGATTCATATGTGGTTCCGGAATTGACATGAAATTCTCAGGCTCCGTCAGCGACTGGATTGCGAAATGACACCCACCTCAACCGTTAAGGTTTCTCTAATTGAAAGGAGCTATGAGATCATTATCCGAGCTGGACTTTTAGAGAGGCTTGGAAGGGAATTGAAGAGATGTGGAGTACAGAGGAAGGTCGGAGTTGTGACGGATCGACATGTCGCGCGGCACTACCTGAAGAGTAGTCTCGAGGCGATTAAGAAATATGGAATCGACCCCCTTCCGATCATTCTAGCTCCCGGAGAGCAATCGAAAACGCTGAAGACGGTGGAGCATATCCTGGACGTATTGGCGCGTCATCGATTTGAACGGTCGTCTATGCTGTTGGCGCTCGGCGGTGGCGTCGTGGGCGACATGGCCGGGTTTGCTGCCTCGATCTATCAACGTGGGATTTCTTATATTCAGGTGCCGACGACTCTTGTTGCGCAGGTCGATTCCAGCATCGGAGGAAAGACGGGTGTCGATCATCGACTGGGTAAGAATCTGATCGGATCGTTTTATCAACCACGTGCCGTATGGGTAGATCCATTGACTCTTCATACCTTGCCCACTCGGGAATTAGTGGCTGGGCTTGCCGAGGTCATTAAGTACGGAATCATTGCGGACGAGTCTTTTTTTGCCTATCTGCAGCGGCATATGTCTGAGTTGCGGGGGCACGTGCCCCGTATCGTCGCGACAGTGGTGAAGCGATCATGTGAGATAAAGGCCGGGGTGGTTGCCGCGGACGAGCGAGAATCCGATCGCAGACGAATCCTCAACTACGGTCATACCATCGGACATGCCCTTGAATCGTTGGGAGGGTACAAGTCGTTTGTCCATGGAGAAGCGGTGGGGATTGGATTAGTGCAGGAAGCTGAACTCGCCTGTTTTCAGGGGATTTGCTCTCGCGCCGTGGTCGAAGAGATTCGGCAGACCGTGAAGGAAGCGGGGCTCAGTGACCGTATGCCGCGGTGGACGCCGCAAAAGATATGGAAAGCCATGCTTCATGACAAAAAAGTATCGGGAGGACAAGTCATTGGGGTGTGGCCAGAACGTATCGGACAGGTACGAATAGGACCGATTGAAAAGCAAGTGTTTGAGCAATGGTATCGGTTTCACGAGTCTCTTCCGATGGCCATGCCTAATCGCGCATTTCTTCCATCGCCAGTGTAGAGTGCGCTTGGCCATGGGAAATAAGCCGGTTTTACGGAAGCTGTATGCGGACGTTGCGAATCGCGATGGCACAGATGAACCCAACGGTCGGAGACCTGACCGGCAACATCTATCGTATCAGGACCTGGCTCCGAGACGCGAAGAGGGCCAAGGCCGATCTGGTTGTATTTCCTGAGCTGGCCATAACCGGTTATCCTCCCGAAGATCTACTTCTTAAATCGCAGTTTGTGGCAGATACCTTACGGGCCTTGAACGAGATTACCCGCGCTGTTCGCGGTTTGGTTGCCGTGGTAGGGTATGTGGGGCAGGAAGATCAAAATGATTCACATTCCTCCTCGTCTTCGATCGGATCATCCCGCAGACAAACACTTTTCAATGCGGCAGCATTGATTGTTGATGGCAAGTTAGTCGGTAGTTATAAAAAATGGTATTTGCCCAACTATGGGGTATTCGATGAAAGCCGTTATTTTCATCCTGGCCGGAGAATCCCGTTATTCCTCATCAACGGTACGACCATTGGGGTGAATATCTGCGAAGATATTTGGTTGCCGGAAGGGCCTACCCGTGTACAAGCAGCGGCTGGTGCCGAGGTGATCGTTAATATCAATGCCTCTCCTTTTCATGTCGGTAAGAGTCGCTTGAGGGAGCAGATGCTGGCGACGAGAGCGCGGGAAAACGGAGTCATTGTCACGTATACGAACATGGTGGGAGGCCAGGACGAGCTGGTCTTCGACGGGAGCAGTTTAATTCTGGATCAATCCGGTAATGTGGTCGCACGTGGTCACGCGTTTCGAGAAGAATTGCTGGTGGCCGATTTAAACGTGAATGCCGTTTCACGCGGGCGTATGACTTATGGGCGAAAGGCGGCATTGACTGGAAGAGCTGTTTCGGCCGTCGATCATCTCGTAGTAAACGGGACGGCCATAAACAAGAAGAAGCGGACTCGCATTGTGCCGGAGATAGCAGAGCCGTTGGATGGGATTGAAGAGGTGTACCGCGCCTTGGTACTGGCCGTGAAAGATTATGTCCAAAAGAATGGATTTACGCGAGCGGTGATTGGGTTGAGCGGCGGCATCGATTCGGCTGTGACCGCGGCTATCGCTGTGGATGCGCTTGGTGCCAAGTACGTCCTCGGCGTTTTTATGCCGTCTCAGTACACCTCACATGAAAGCGAAGAGGATGTTGTGGAACTCGTACGGTGTCTCGGCATCGACTTAAATACCATCCCGATTACTCCGACATTTGAAGTCTATCGAAAGTCGCTGGCACCGTCATTTGTCGACTGTTCGGAAGACGCCACTGAGGAAAATCTCCAGGCCCGCATTCGCGGCAATATGCTCATGGCTGTATCCAATAAGTTCGGGCATCTGGTTTTGGCCACCGGGAACAAAAGCGAGATGAGCGTCGGGTACTCGACTCTGTACGGCGATATGGCCGGGGGGTTCTCCGCCATTAAGGACGTGCCGAAGACAATGGTTTATGGCCTGGCGAGGTTCCGAAATGAGCTCGGTCCGTCGCCGGTGATTCCCAAACGTATTCTGGACCGACCGCCGACCGCTGAGTTGAGGCCGAATCAAAAGGATGAAGATTCTCTTCCACCATACACTGTTCTCGATCCCATTCTTCGGGCGTACGTAGAAGAAGACCGCTCACTCGATGAAATTGTCGAGGCAGGATTTGATCGCGCAACGGTCTCGCGAGTGGTTAGGATGGTCGATAGCAGCGAGTTTAAGCGACGTCAAGCTCCCATTGGTGTCAAGATCACACATCGCGCCTTCGGCAAGGACCGACGGATGCCGATTACGAACGGCTACCGCATTGAGCAGCTATAACGTCACTGGTTTTCTTCCCTAAGCATGCAGTGCTCCTCCGACATTTGCCCAGTGATTCCAGACAGGAATAAATCGTCAAAACCGCTTCGCTTGGATCTTTCTTCCGTGTCCACTCAAAGCACGGGGCGTGGGCCATAAGAGAGACCGAGTAACGTGAGAGATTTACGCGATTTCCACGTTGAGTGATGAAAATGGATGGGCTATGATGGCTCCCCCGAAGCAACGGGAAGGCGGAATGACCATGGCCTTTGTGTGAAAAGAGGCATGGCGTCGGTTAACTTCGCACGGCTCCTGGACCTATCTGAGAGCTGTGAGTGTCCTAAGCTGATCGGGCAAGGAGGGCATCGACATGAAGCTGGTTGAGGCCATCGTCAAACCGTTCAAACTGGAAGAGATCAAGGATGCCCTGCTGGAGATCGGTATCCAGGGGATGACCGTATCGGAAGTCAAAGGGTTTGGACGTCAGAAAGGCCATAAGGAAACTTATCGAGGCCAGGAGTATACAATTGAATTTGTGCCTAAGGTAAAAATCGAGGTAGCTGTGACGGATGCCCAGGTACCTCGGGTGATTGAGGCCATCACCAGCGCGGCGAAAACTGGTAGCATCGGGGACGGTAAAATTTTTGTTCGAGAATTGAACGAGGTCGTACGCATTCGGACGGGAGAAACCGGAGAAACCGCGCTGTGACGGGATAAGGATCCAAGCGGTGGCGTATGATCGCGGGAGGCTTCCAAAGGAGGATGGGGCATGAACGTGCGTGAGGTATTCGAGTTCGCCAAGAAGCACAGGGTCCAGATGGTCGATCTGAAATTCGTCGATTTGCCGGGTGTCTGGCAACATATGACCATCCCTGTGAGCGAGCTGAAGGAAGAGCTGTTCAAGGACGGTTCCGGACTCGATGGATCGTCGATTCGCGGTTGGAAGGCCATCAACAACAGCGACTTGTTAGTGGTTCCGGACCCTGCTACGGCCTACCTGGATCCTTTCACTGCAGTGCCGACGCTCAGCTTGACCGGAAATGTCGTGGATCCGATTTCTCGGGAAAATTACGACCGTGATCCCAGGTTCATCGCGCAAAAAGCTGAGAAGTATCTTCAGAGTACCAAGATCGGCGACAACTCATTCTGGGGGCCGGAAGCGGAATTCTTTATCTTCGATCATGCCCGTTACGATCAAACCAGCCATAGCGGCTTCTACTATGTCGACTCGGAGGAAGGCGCGTGGAACATGGGACAAGAGGGAATCAACCTGGGAGGAAAGATCCGGCACAAGCAAGGGTATTTCCCTGTGGCTCCGGCCGATACTCAGCAAGATATCCGGAGCGAGATGGTCCTGGAAATGGAAAAGGTCGGCATCGAGGTCGAAAAGCATCATCACGAGACGGCGTCGGCCGGGCAGGCCGAAATCGATATCCGATTTGATTCTCTCTTGCGAACCGCGGACAAGATGATGTTATACAAGTACATCGTTAAAAACGTGGCGCGCCGACATGGAAAGACGGTGACCTTCATGCCGAAGCCGCTTTTTTGCGATGCCGGATCCGGGATGCACACGCACCAGAGTATCTGGAAAGATGGGAAACCGCTCTTTGCCGGGAAAGACTATGCCGGTATCTCGCAGCTTTGTTTATATTATATCGGTGGCATTCTGAAGCATGCGCCGGCGCTGGCGGCCTTTACGAATCCGACGACGAATTCCTACAAACGCATCACCCCGGGATTCGAAGCGCCGGTGTTGTTGGCCTATTCCAGCCGGAACCGATCGGCCGGCATCCGTATTCCGATGTACTCTCCAAGTCCGAAAGCCAAGCGTATCGAAGTGCGGTTTCCCGATCCATCCTGTAATCCCTATTTGGCATTCTCCGCGATGCTCATGGCGGGGCTCGACGGCATTCAAAACAAGATCAACCCGGGCGAACCGGCAGAAAAAGACCTGTATGATCTCGACCCGAAGGAAGCTGCCGGCATCCCGACCATGCCCGGGAGTCTTGAGGAAGCGATCAATAGTTTAGAAAAGGATCACCAGTTTCTGTTCAAAGGAGAAGTGTTTACCGGGGATCTGATCGAAGCCTGGATCGGCTATAAGCGGAGCAAGGAAATCGATCAGATGCGCTTGCGGCCGCACCCGTACGAGTTCTTTCTCTATTACGATGTCTAGCCTCCGAGAGCCGTAGATTGGCGCAAGATAGATACGTGGAGGGTCAGCGTTTCCCGCAGGCCGTCTTCCAAAGCACATGATTGCCGCTGTGCTGTTCTACCGGCTGCCAATTCCCGCTTTCGATGTAGCCGGAGGCTGATCGGCCGGTGCCCATCTGCCGAGAAAATTCAATGACTTGTAGCACGCGAACGCGATACTGCTCGCAGTCAAATTCCTTCTGAGTCTTGAAGGACAGGTATCGTGTTGTGCTGTTCCACTTGAGATCCGTTAGTTGCCAGAGGGTGGCGCGGGTTCTCTCTCGATGAATCGTCCCCGGATCGAAGTAGAGAGTCTCAAGACCGGTAGGTTGATATTGTTTCTCGAGGGCCTCCCATTCCGCATAGAGCTGGCCGGAATCCAGCAGCATCAGGACAATGAATACCAATCCCTTCATGGCAGTAGATCTGGAAACCGGGCGAACCAGCCGGCGCGATTCTGTTTGAATGACATAAGGGGAGCGCAGCAAAAAATCAAGCGGCAAAAATTGAGATAAGACGATGCCGAACGATGCGCCTCAGGAACCTCTTGAGCGTTATCTTCACATAGGTTATTCTCGCGCTCACAACCGGGAGGAATACCATGCCGAAGCGAATTCGTACAGGGTTGACACGGAGTGATATCCTCGATCGATATGTCGAGCGGTTCAAGCAGCAGCTCGTAAAATTTCAACCCTTCCTCTCGCGTAAACGAGGGTCTGCTTCGCTTGAAGATTTCGACGAAGCGGCGGAAGAGCTGATCAGCCAGGTCTTCGGCGCGGCATCGGACGAATCTGAGGCCTACTTCTTTGCAAAGACGGGTGAATCGGCACTGTTGCCTGAAGAAGCGCAGGAAAGCGGAACTCACAATATTGAACGCGAGAGCCTCCAACAGCGCCGTCAAGTGTTGGAAAGCTGTCTGGCAGATCTCGAATTACGTCGACGGCTGCAGGCAACAAGAAAAAAGAAGGGGATCGAGACGGCACTTGTTGAAGAGTATATGTCACATGACGTGCGGAGCATTCACAAGGAAGCGACGATCAAACAAGCGGGGCAGCTTTTGCAAAAGCATAAAGTCGGCTCGTTGATCATCGACGATGGGTCGCGGTATATCGGCATCGTCACCGATTCAGACCTGACACGCAAAGCCATTGCAAAAGGGCTTGACCCGAACACCACGACCGTCGGCACTTGCATGAGCCGGCCGCTTGTTACGATTGAAGAAGACGAGCCACTCGCCGAGGCCATGTCGCTGATGAAGAAGCAGAGCATCCGACACCTGCCGGTGACTGCCGATGCCACGATCATCGGGGTACTTTCAGTCTCCGATCTCCTTCGCGCCTTCGAAGAGCAAAAAACTCCATAGTCTTCGTACAGCTAGTTGCTAGTAGGTCGCGAAAAGTTTGCCGAAAAGCCTGCTAGCGCTCCGATCAGGTACATTGCCGTCATGCCACCAATCATGCTGCTCAGTTGCGAATCCCTTGGGAAAAGCTATGGAGTGAAGCCGTTGTTTACCGACCTGTCGCTGGGACTCTGCGAAGGGGATCACGTCGGACTCATCGGTCCCAACGGTTCTGGGAAATCGACGTTGCTCAAGATCCTCGCCGGTCTAGAGACCCCGGATTGTGGCACCAGGTCGGTGCGGCGGCAGCTCCGTATCGGCTATGTGCCGCAAGAGTCCTCGTTTGGTGCGCAACACTCGGTCGAAGAAACGTTGTCTCAAGTTCTTCTAGACGAGGGACTGGACCTACATGAGCAGGGAGCACGCCTTGCCAAAGCCCTCAGCCTCGGCGGGTTCACCCGCTCGGACCAGTCCGTCTCAACGCTGTCGGGTGGATGGAAGAAGCGGCTGGCGATCGCGCGGTCGCTGATGTTGGAACCGGACGTACTGCTCATGGACGAGCCGACCAACCATCTAGATGTCGAAGGCATCCTCTGGCTTGAAGGTCTGTTGAAAACCGAACCCCACGCTTTCATCGTCGTCAGCCATGATCGGCGATTCTTGGAGTCGGTGACCACGCGAATTTGGGAATTGAATCGCCGATACGCCGATGGCGTCTTTCAAGCAAACGGTCGGTACAGCGAGTTTTTGGAGCAGCGCGATGCGGCATTACGGGCGCAGGCCGACTATCAGGCCTCGCTCGCCAATCGAGTGCGGCGGGAAGTGGAGTGGCTGAGACGCGGGCCGAAAGCCCGCACGACTAAAGCCAAGGCCAGGATCGATCAGGCCGGTCGGTTGATTAACGAGCTAAACGATATGGAGTCGCGGCAGGGGAATACATCGGCCGGGATCGACTTCACAGCCTCTGGACGAAGATCCAAGCAGTTACTGGTCGCAAAAGAGGTTGAGAAATCTCTGGGCGGGAAGCTGATTGTATCGGGCGTAGATATGTTGTTAGGTCCGGGGGAGCGGATTGGCCTTCTTGGCCCCAACGGTGGCGGCAAAACAACCGTCCTCAAGCTCGTAGCCGGCACAGTAGAGCCGGATAGTGGCACCATCACTCGTGCCGATCGGCTTCGCGTGGTGACCTTCGAGCAACACCGCGAGTCATTGGACCAGCAAGCCACGTTGCGGCGCGCCCTTGCCCCAGCCGGCGGCGATGCCGTCGTGTACCAGGATCGGTCCGTACATCTGGTCTCATGGGCCAAGCGCTTTCTTTTCAAGCCGGAGCAGCTGGATCTGCCGGTCTCTCGATTGTCAGGCGGCGAGCAGGCAAGGTTGCTGATCGCGCGTCTTATACTTGAGCCTGCGGATCTCTTGCTCCTTGATGAGCCGACCAACGATTTGGATATCCCGACGCTTGATGTGCTGGAAGACAGTTTGCTGGAATTTACCGGCGCGCTGGTTTTGGTGACGCACGATCGGTGGCTTTTAGACCGTGTCTCCACCAGGCTGCTGGCGCTCGATGGGACAGGCCACGCCGAGTGGTTTGCCGACTATGCCCAATGGGAAGCTGCGCAGTCGAGAAAAACGGTGGAGGAGAGGAAATCTCAGATCTCAAAGGAGAGCTCCGCGCCGGCGGGATCGTCCAAACGGAAAGGATTGTCGTACAAAGAGCAAAAGGAATGGGATCAGATCGAAGTCGCGATTCAGAAAGCCGAAGAGCGGGTAGCTGCCTGCCAAGTTTCGGCAAATGATCCCTCCATCGCGTCTTCCGCCGCTGATTTGCAAGAGCGGTATACAACACTTCACGCCGCGCAGGCCGATGTTGAGCGTCTCTACGCCCGCTGGGCGGAATTGGACGAGAAACGCGCCCAGGCGATCAGCAGCACGCAACCCTAGCATGAAGCGAGATGCCTGTCGCGCATAATAAGCGGCAGATCAGAAATGCACCAAAGCCAAAATTGAAAAAGACCCCACTCTTTCTTCGCACTAATTCTTGCGCTTTTCAGGCCAGTACATGGAAGGCAGTGGCGGAGTCATGCGCAAGATAACTTTGGTTGATTCTGCAGCTTCTACATCGCTTTCTTTCATCGAGCAAGACTCTATAAGCCAACCACTTCTGAGGGCCTGCACTACAGGATCATCCTCCTTTAGTGAAAAGGCCTTGGCTAGAGTCGTTTGTCCTGCAAGGGCTTGTACAACTATATTCGCTGGTATTTCTAGCTCCATTTTCTCGTCTCTCATCTTGTAGGTAAGTGTTCCCGTAATGCTTCTATGCGGGTCATTGTCTTGGTGTTCCCACTTGTCCAATGGGTAAGTGTATCTCCAGCGATTGAAGTTCATGGTACGGAACAAGTCTGTTTCTTGCTGTGTGAGGGGGGAAGCAGCGTATGGGTTCACGAAAAGCTCAGCGCGCGCTCGTCGTGCTGGTCGCTCAAACACTCCAGCTGATGGAGTCCCTATCTGAACAATGATTACTGCGGATAAAGAGCTTTCTGCAGCGAAAGCTGCCATGACAGCCTTCTGAAAAGTAGGAAGTCCAGGACTGGCCAGGGATGAGACCGCTGAGCTTTGATCACTGCCTATGAGAATGAGGTTTGGCCCACCGACAACTTTGCACTGTTTAGCTTTTTCTCGCATCTTTATGTATACAGCATGTCTAGTTATAGTCTTAGGAGTCTCTTGAACTAGGCCTCCACCTGAAACGTACCGACCAACTGCATGAGGTCGGTAGTAGAGGGTGAGTGAATATTGTGATGGTGCAAAATTGTGCTGTTCGAGTGGTTGTGACTGAATGCTTTTAAACCACTTCAATAACCCTGCCTCCTTCATACACCTCTTAATCTCATGCAACGCGGGAAGATTCCGTTTAGGTCCATCAAGGTTATTTGGGTCACCATCTAACCGATATTCAATTTTTGGACAATCTATTCCGTGGCGAACTGCTTCCCCATAGATCCATCTAATGAGTTCATTAGATACGCGCTCTTGCTCCCAGAAACTCTGGTATAGGAACGTGGCTTCAAGCCAGATGCTTCGACTGTTTGGTAAGTGAAGTTGCAAATCGGGACTTCTACCAGCATCATGAGGTTCATAATCGATTTGTCCAAGGCGGGAAGCCTCGTCTATGACGAGAAGTTCCCATAATGCACCTGACCGATGTTCTGCCTTGGCAAGGTGGCCTCTGAGAATAGGCAATTGCTGTTGAAGGACTGTTTCTGCTCTTCTTAATAGCGAGACAGCTTGTTCATCCTTCAACACGGCAATCCCGGTGCTTTCTGAATTGGAGAGGTTATACGCTCGTTCTTTAACGGCCTACAGATATGATCTCTCGACCGGGCACGAAAATACGCTTCCTGGCCAAATCCTGCAAATAGCGCCTAGCCGTGACGGCTCATCGCGCGAAGATTGACCGCACGGGTGGTGTCGTTGAACCACTGAATGTTCGCTGCATTTCTTCCGGTACTTGCGAAGACGGTGGCGTCTCGAAATGCACGCGTTCATGCCCAATCAGCCAGGAGACCGCTTGCATCGGTTCGCCGTGCATTCTCCAGCAACCGGCTGCGATATGCCGATGGCCCTGTATAATCATTCGGTGTCGGCCAAACCGCATCTCCTCGAAAAGCGATCCCGTCAAACTATATCCCTATTCGTCTCGATGGTGTCTGCAAGTTGAGCCGAATTGATTGCATATTCGGCTCATGAGCCTACAATAGACTCTCGGCACCTTTGATTCTGCTTGATCACATGGAATCTCTCTCTCTTCCGGCCGTTTCCTCTATGGTCCTGACCAATAGTAACCGATAATGAGAGCGGAAGCCGGTCACAACTGAAAGGACCCCACCATGCCATCGGCGAGTGAATTGGTCCAGTCCTGCACCACCGTCTTCACGTTGCCTGAGATTTACTTCCGCGTACGGGAAGTGGTGGACAACCCCGATTCAACCATGGCCGACCTTGCCGACGTCCTCAAGCTGGATCCGGCCATCTCAGCCAGACTTCTCCGCATCGTCAACAGCCCGCTCTATGAGTTTCCCAAACAGATCGACACCGTCACCCGCGCCGTCAACATCGTTGGGATGCAAGCCATCAATGATCTCGTCACCGCCACGACCGTCGGACGGACCTTCGCCGGGATGCCGATTCAACTGATGGATGTCCCCAAGTTCTGGCGCAAAAGTGTGCTCTGCGCCCTGCTCGCCGGCAAGATCGCGAAGTCCTGTGGCATCAACGACAGCGAGCGATTTTTCATCGAAGGCCTGCTACGCGATATTGGCCACCTTGTCCTCTATCAGACCGTTCCGCAACGGGCCCAGTCTGCTCTCATCGAAGCGGGCTATCTCGGAACATCCCTGGCGGAAGTGGAACAGTCCAACATTGGGTGCGACTTCGCGGAAGTGGGGGCCGAACTCATTCGATCTTGGGGTATGCCCGTGCAGATTGAACAGGCCATTCGCTGCCAACTAAGCCCAAACGACGCCGGTGAATTCATCATTCATGCGTCTATCGTCCATCTGGCCGGCGTCGTCGCCGACTACGAAGAACTCGAGCCGAGTCGGAGACCTGCTACATTCCCGTTTAACCCCCATGCCGTCACCGCCACACGGGTTATGCCGGCCAACCTCCCGGCACTGCTCACGGACGCCTGTGCCCAGCTGCAAGAGACCTTGGCGGTTATCCAGCCTCGCGCTATGGCCGCGTAGTGTTTCATCAAATTGCCGGACCAGGAAATAGGCTCCGACCGCTCGATGTGTGTTCTTCACCGACCTTGGTGAATGCACAGCATCTTCCGATTGAGCAGGGGCAGCACCTGTTAGGTGTTAAGCTACAGTATGCTGGCCAATCGATTCAGGCCCAGGGTCGTCTGGGCGAAAAATAGCTGGAATGCTTGGTAGTCTTGGGCTAGCACCGGTCGGCTGGTTGTGACTCGATCACAGTAGATGAGCCCAATCGGTTTCGCTCCCACCCGTAACGGCGCGACGATCGCCGATGTCGGTTTCCAGACCTCGATAAAGTCCTGCTTCAAAGTCCTGCCCATCTGGTCTGAAAAGTTAGAAATAAAGAGTGAATCGACTCGCTTGAGAACCGTGAGGAAAAATTGATGCTCCCGGCTGAGTGAGCCTGATAGGGAACGGAGGTAGGGTGCTGGAGGATTCACACCAAGCACCAGTCTTCCGACAAGCAGATCACTATCGTTTTGGTTCAGAAGTGACAGACCTACACGGTCAAATCCGGCATCCCGATGTAGGGCTTGTACAAATGTCCCGAGTAGACCGTTGAGATCTTTTGCTGCTTGCAGCGAGTCCTGAAAGGCTTGGAGTATTTCAAGCGGCTTAGTGCGAATGGGAGCAGCCGGTTCGCTTCGCGGTGGGAATACCGCCTGTTCTTTGCCGATCATCGGTTTGATGGAGGGCGGGTGCGGGATTGATCCGGTGGCGTTCTGCTCGTGTGATGGTGACAGGGCTTCATCGGAGGAGTCGATTGCCAAGCCCATTGAGCGGATGAGTTGACGTCCCCGATCCATGGCTCGAATCATCAAATCCGTGAATGGGCCCGATGAGAGTCCGCTTCCGAGTTGGAGAGTTTTCTTAGCTTCCTCAATAGCGGTCCGTGGAGCGGGGTCGGTCAACGACGCGACCAGGCGAATGGAGCCGACGATGATACCTCGGTAGGTTTGGAGCCCACTTTGCCAATGCTCCATCGGCAGATCCTCTGGATGCCGGAAGAGCTCGATCAGATCATCCGGTAGCTTCCACATATGGGCCAACGCGTGGGCCAAGGTCAGCCGTGGTACACCAATGAGGCGCGTCTCTTGAAGCACACACTCCGCCGGGCGTTTGGTTTTCTTGGAAATAGACTGGAGAGCGAGAAAAAGGTCCGGGTCTTGATAGGCAATGGCCAAATCTCCGATCGAGTACAGGAGGGCGCCGGTAAACAACTGCCCGTGCTGTGGGTATCCGATAGCCATTCCCAATTCGCCGGCATAGGTCGCAGAGATGAGAGACTTGGCGATCAAGGTTCGGAATTCGTGTTGGCGAACCGGCCAATGTTGCAGTTGTTCGACAAGATGTGCCGCAGCCACGAGGGACCGGACGGTGTCGAGCCCAAGCCAACTGACCGCATGGGGGACCGACACAATCGTTTGCTGCGGGCTGTAGGCGATGCTGTTTGCCACTTGCAGAACTTTGCACGTCAGTCCATGGTCTCGGCTGATCACCCGGGCAAGATTCACGGCGTTGGACTGCGGTCCCATGTGATTCAGAATTTGCTGACAGGTTGATTGCAAGATAGGTAGACAGCTGCTGGATTCGTCGACGAGAGGCCTGAGTTTTTGATGGAGACGAGGGCGGATTGAGTCGATGAAGGCCGATTCCATGGCCGTGCTCGATGATGTCATAGGGGGCCCTTCGTTGGGATTTAGGAGCTCTATCGGTCAGAACTCTACCAAGCTTAAGGGTACGAAATTATGGGAAAAAGAGCACGCGGTTGTGGCGGGAAAGAAACAGGTGAGGAGGACGTTAATCAACCATGAGTATCGCCGTCGGACGAAGGTATCCGTGCGGACTAGAAACAACTCCTGACTCCGTGAAGTGTTCTGCTGGATTATTCAACCAAGTGGCGTTACGAGTACGGACGGTGACGGTCATTCGTACGAGGTCGCGGCGATGATGAAAGAGGAACGCCCATCCTATTGACCTTCTTCTACATCTGATACAGGAAGTGGCCTCATGGGTGTTGGGACTCCTCCTACATTGACAAAATCTGGAAAAAAGGAGCCTCCGAACACGTATACCTTTCCTCCTGCTTCAGCCGTCGTTGTAGAATGTCTTGGAAGCGGAACAGAGATTTGTGTCGTCCAAACATTAGAAGCGGGGTCGTATTCTTGTACGGTATCGTGGACGTCCGAGACACTATAGCCCCCAATCGCATACAGCTTGTTCTTCGTGGGAACCGCAACAAGTCTCATTTGGGAGAGAGTCTGTGGAGGGGATGGTCGAATGATCCATGTGTTGGTTGCGGGAGTATATTCTGCAAATGAACCAGATGTGAGTGTATACAGTTTTCCGCCCAATGATGCCACGGCGTACTGGGCATTGCCGAAGGGGACCGGCGACTTGGTGGTATCCCACGCATTCGTCGCTGGATCATACTCGAACGTCGAGGAAATCGGCGGAGCGCCGCCGTTGTTGAACACGGTAATATAGATCTTGCCGTTAACGGCCGTACCGGCGATAAAGCGATTGCCGAGGATGGAGTTCACAGAATTACCGGTCGGCATTGAAGCTTTGGAAGTCCAGGTATTGGTCGATGGGTCATACTCCTCAGTGGCGTAGGAGTATGTCACTTGGTTGACATCAATGTAATTCATCCCTCCGATCGCATAGATTTTGTTGTTTGCCGTGGCCACAACGGGAGAGCGGCGGGCAGTAGGCATGTCGGCTCGGGTCGTCCATGTATCCGTAACCGGATCGTATTCTTCAATTGTCGACAGCGCGCTTCCTGAAAATCCTCCCACGACATAGACTTTGCCATTCACAACCGCAGCACCGGCTTCGAGGCGAGGTGTGGGCATCGATGCTCTCGTGCGCCAGAGAAGGCCCGGTGGGGCTGCCGGAGTAGCGGAAGAGCCGAAAGATTCTTCACTTTCTCGACCGGCATCGGTTGCAGTCACGAAGAAGTAATAGGTTTTGCCATTGGTCAACCCTGTGATCGTATGGGGAGAGAGAACACCGACAAACTTTGCTCCATCGGGTAAGCCGACATAGTTGCTTCGATCAAGATTGATGTCCGAGGCCATGTAGAGATTATAAGATGTTGCTCCGGCAACAGGATTCCACCTGACGGTTACTTGACCATTGCCGGTCGTGACTGCGTCGCCGGTTGGAATCGGAAGGACTGACCCAGGGGGAGGGATCGTGCCTTCTTCTACCGTAGCAAGGGGAGAGGGGAAGGTCTCACTGGCATTTGAAGACCCACCAATCGCATACAGCTTGCCGAGCGCCTCTCCAACTGCGACTGAGACGCGGGGAGAGGCCATGGATGCTCTCAAGGCCCAGTTCTGGGTCTCAGGATCATACTCTTCCACGGTACTGACAGGGGAGGCGTTCTGTGCTCCGCCAATGGAAAAAAGTTTCCCTCCAACGGAGGCAAGGCCGGTGCGAAAGCGGGGCGTTGATAATGGAGGCCGGATGATCCAGCTATCTTTCAGCGGATCATATTCCGCCAGTTCTCCGATGTCGGAAAGGGCATACACCTTGTTATTCAAGGATGCTACCGTATAACGCGTGTAACTAAACGGAGGTTGTGTCTTAGTCGTCCACGCATTTGCAGTGGGATCGTACTCGAGTGCGTGCGTGATGGGCGATGGTGTTCCAGTAGCGTTGTGGGCTGCGATATAGATCTTTCCGTTTGCAACAGCCCCACCGATAAAACGATTCCCGAGCACCTTGTTCACTGTTCCACCAGTCGGCATGTCGGCTTTTGGGGCCCATGTGTTGGTGGCGGGATTATATTCCTCCGTGAAATAAGAATAGTTCAAGTTATTCGGGTCCGAGGAGAAGTTGACTCCGCCGATCGCATAGATCTTGTTATTGACGGAGACCACGATCAATTGGCGGCGCGGAGTCGGCATGTCCGCTTTGCGAGTCCATGTATCTGTGGCGGGGTCATATTCTTCCACTGTTCGGAGAACAGATCCCGATTTCGAGTAACCTCCGATCGCATAGATCTTATTGTTGACGGTCCCCACGCCAAATTCCGTGCGGGGTGTCGGCATTGGCTTCTTCAGTGCCCATGTCATCGGGGGACCGTCAGATGTCAATGAAGAACCTGACAGGGCGCTTTCTTCTCCGCCCCCACTTGAACAGGCAAGAAGAAAGAATGGAGCGAGCAGGAAGCCTGAACGGATAAATCGCGTGAGGCATTCACCGGAGATCATGAGCCGTCACCTCGTTCAGTAAGTTGGGCACTATTCGTGCGCGTTCTGTGCCGGTGAAGGATACCTAGCGAGGTATCCGAAAACAGCCCACCTTTGGGGGGAGAAATTCATATCAATTGCGCCATCGAAGACCAGTGAGTCGTGCGGAGACGTGATTCTCAAATGAGGGTCGGACGACGTAGCGGGTCTATTCGGTCGCCGCAGCGAAGTCGATTTTACGTACCGATGTAGAGTATGCCGGCAGGTCGATTCAGCCCCAAGGCTGCTTTGAAATTGTCTCGGAATTCAGGAGCCGGTGAAGTTCGTCTGCCCAGAGCCAGGGAGAGCCATCGTCTTCGTGCTTGCAGTAGACAAAGCAGTCTTGTCCCTGTTGAGAAGCATTCTGAAATCGTTCAGCCCATTGTCGGAGTTCGGTCTGGCCGTATGCATTTTTGCGAAGTCGAACATAGCGAAACCGAGTTGTGTCTCGGTATTCTGCTTCATGCTCATCCGTCTCAACTGCCGCCCATGCGATCGAATACCGCCGCAAGATCCTTTCGATCTCATCAGCCTGCCAGCTCTCATGTCGAAATTCTACGGCCCACTGATGGGTCGTCGGCAGGGATCCAAGAAACGTTTCCAGCCGCCCGTCATCGCGTTTCAAATTAGGGGGTAGTTGAATCAATATCGGGCCGAGTTTACCTGCTTCATGAAGTGGGTCGAGCCGTTGCAGCATGGCCATTAACATGGGAAGCCCTTCAGGTTTGAGGCGATGGATATGTGTGATTCCTCGGTGGGCTTTCGGTGCATAGAGAAAGTGAGGAGGAGTATCGGTGAGCCACGCCTGCACAGTTTTTTCGCTCGGGAGCCGATACCACACACCATCGAGTTCAACAGTCCGATACTTCGTGGCGTAGTAGCGAAGGAAAGCGGTTGATTTGATGTCGGGTGGATAAAAACGATCAGGTCCCTGCCAAGCTTTGTATGAATAGCCCGATAGGCCGATGTAAGAAGCCATGACTCATTTATAGGTTGATCTGGTAATGGGTGCTCCGGCCACTGCCGGTGGGCGCGAAGATACCCTTCTTTGCTAGATCCTGCAAATCGCGCGTGGCGGTCGCTTTCGGTGCGCCCGTAATCGACATGTATTTCTTAGCGCTCATGCCGCCCTCGAAGCCTTTCGGACCTTCCTCCAGCATGCGTCGGAGGATTTGGGTCTGACGTTCATTGAGTCGGCCTCGAAAGCGATCGAATAGACGTGTTTTTCGTAGCGTAAAGTCGATGTGCTCTTCTGCTTGAACTTGTGCCTCAAGGGCGATCTTCGCAAACCAGGTGATCCAGGATGTGATCTCATTGGTCAGTTGCCCCTGCTGCAGTGCGTCGTAGTAGTCGTTCCGCTTAGCCTCGATGACACGTGAGAGGCTGAGCAACGCAGGCTGTCCGAGACCTTGAGACAACGCCTTTTCGGACAAGGCTCGACCGATACGGCCATTGCCGTCTTCAAACGGATGGATCGACTCGAAGTAGAGGTGTGCGACAGCGGAGCGCACCACGGCCTTCTTGATGTGTCTTGTTCCGTCGGGGCCGGTATCATTGAACCATTCAATGAAACGCGCCATCTCGTGGGGAACGATCGATGATGGGGGAGCCTCGAAGTGAACGGTCTCATGTCCAACTGGCCCGGAGATGACCTCCATCTGTTCTGCGTGGGTTCGCCATCGGCCGGACTGGATATATCGATGTCCCGCCATGATCATCCGATGCCACTCAAACAACTTCTTTTGAGAGAGAGGCGCCGCAAAGCTCTGACGGACATCGGTCATCAGGGTTGCGACGCCTATGGCTCTTTTATCACCGGTCGGTGCCTCTTTCGTTAGGCCGAGATTCCTTCGGATTGATGACAGAACATCTCTTCGACTGAGGAGTTCTCCTTCGATCGCCGAGGTCTTGAGGGCCTCGGTCGTCATCAACTCAATGGCGGCTTCGGTCTGTTCCTCGGCTGATAAACCTTTTGCGAGACCGCTGATGTGCCCGGTTCTTTCTGCAAACGAGAGGAGAGTATCCTCTAGGTCGGATAACTCATAGTGAAACGTGGGCCAGTCATTCAGTTGCCAGTTGTAGCTCATGAGCCGATTATACATCTATTCGGCTCATGATGAGTATGAAATGTGAGCCGAATATAAAAGATGTTTGGCTCAGTCACTCTATGCAAACCAAAGGAGTCTTAGGGGATTGAAGTATACCCATTCAGAAAGTCGAGCGTAACCGAATCCTCGGAAGAAATTTGTTCTATCGTCGGATAGTCCACTTTGATGAATTATAGAAGGACTTCCCTATAACTCATAAGGGATGAGGTGGGGAGGGGGTTCTTTGGGAGTTATAGACGCCCAAATGTTCGTTCGAAGAACTCTTTGGTGAGTTTCATGTGCTGCGAGATATCCGTCTGAAGGTGGCGCGCCCCTGCTTGCCAGTCGTCGGTGGTATAGCCCACGCGGCGGGCGAGGAAGATGAATTCGTCGGAATCGACAGGTGGGAGAACACGATCTTTGGCATTGCCGCGGACCATGCGAAGACCGTCGATGAGCATCCGGATGAAGAAATAGGCCTTGCGGAGTACGTCCCCGTCTTGTCTCGTGACAAGACCACAATCGACGAGAGCAGCCAGCGCCTGCATGGTGTTGGGAGTACGGAGGCTTGGAAGTCGATGGCCGTGCATGATCTGGAGGTACTGGACCGCATATTCGATATCGACAATTCCCCCGGGGCTATGTTTGAGGTTGATCGTGCCTCGCTCCACGAGTTGCTTCAATTGTTGACGGCGCGAGTCGAGGGCGACACGAAGATCCCAAGGTTTACGGCTGTAGACGTAACTATCGCGATGAGCTTCGACGCGTTTACTCAGAGCTGCGTCACCCGCCACATGCCGCAATTTGATCAACGACTGACGTTCAAAAGGGGCCGCGAGCCCGTGGTCACTATAGTAGCTCGTGATCTCGTCGAACGGATTCGTCAACGAACCTTTCCCGCCGTGGGGTCTGAGGCGTACGTCCAGATGAAAGATCCCCTCTTGCTTGGCCTCGATCCACTGTAAGAGTTCCGCGCCGAGCCGCTCAAAGTATTCGCTGTTTTCGATCGACTGCTTACCGCCGGTTCGGCCTGCGTCGCCATAGACGAACATCACTTCAATATCAGAGGCATAGCCCAGTTCCTTGCCTCCGAATTTGCCTAAGCCGAGAACAGTGAAGGGACAGGGCTTTTTATTCGCCAAGCGCGCTGGGCCATACAGCTTATCCAACTTGGTCTGGCAGTCTTTCAAGCTTCGTTCGACAATGACCTCGGCCAGTTGAGTCAAGGCGGCGGAAAAATCCGGCAGGGCAGTGTCCGGCTCAACGATATGTTTCATGTCGATGCGGAAGAGTTCACGGTCCTTGAAGCTGTTCAGCGCCGCCTTCCGGTCCTCGTGGGTTTTGGCCCGGTTGACCTCACGATCAAGTTCTTTGCGAAGCGTCGTTCTCGTGGTCATGAGTGGGGCGTCACGATAGCCTTGCAGGAGCGGCAGGAGGTTGCTGTATTGGCGACGCAGAAAGTCTTCCCAGAGAAAATCGCTTGCGCCGAGCAGTCGGGCGAGGAGAGGAAAGGTCTTCTTGTCGCTGAGAAACGCCAAGGTTTCTTGCTGAGCCTTTCCTTTTGCCTGCTGGACCGTCAGATCAAGGAACTGATCAAAGGCCTCCAGGGCCTTGGTCGGATCGGGGGCCCAGGTGAGGGCATGGGTGAACTGTTTGATGAGGACCGCCGTCAGACGCAACTGTTGCTGATCGGTCGCGTCGGTGAGCTTTTGGCCGTGACGGTTGCGGACATAAAAACGATCATGAATCTTCCCATCCTCGACGTCGAACCGGGCTTTAGAGATGTACACGTTGCGCATCGCGAGGGCGTTGGCGAAGGCGTACAAAAAAGCGGGAGTATCGTCCGAGCGGATGTCCATGATGGTGTCGGTAGGAGATCGGCTGTTGTCGAACGTGATCTGTACCTGATGGAGCAGACCGCTGAAGGATCCGCGTCGCTTGCCGAGCTGTTCGACCAGACGCCGATTCACTGCGAGCCGCGCTTCCTCGAATTGTCCTGTGTCCAGCAATGTGATCACCGAATGAAGCGCGTCGGACAATTGCTTCTGTTGGGTCACGCCCAACTCTTCGCCCGGTATCGGTAAGACGCGGAACACATCCACGATTTTTTTTCTGTTCAGACCAAGGGCGCCCTTTGCACGAACACGCGGTCCGTATCCTGTCCAACCGGCGCGCGCGGATTGCGGAACGGTCTTTTCGGCAAATGTATAGATATGCCCTTCCTCAATGTTGAGGCCGAATGCCGAGAGCAGGCCGCAAATGGTGGCAAATTCGGAGAAGTAATCATAGGCCACGATCGTAATCTCAAACCGCTTATCCGGTTGTTCGGCAAAGACGATTTCGCAGGGATGCTCCGGTGTCAGTTGTGCCGTCAATCGGACGTGCAGGGCAATCGTCGGAGGTTCGAACCGCCGGAAATATTCCTCGTCCATGCGGGCGAAAAAATCTTGAAGTACATCGGATTGGATATCAGGGCAGAGCGGACGAACCGAGTTGAGAAGCGATGTGCGATCGAGAGAGCCTATCGTCATGGGCTTCAGTATACCCGAACGGGTTTCATTGTGCGTAGCGGAGCCAGTCAGTATAATGCCGCGCCATGAGTCGTCTCTCGGTACCGCCTGAATGCCCACAAGTCCGGTCCTCAGCTCGGAATGATGCCTCCAAGCCGGATCCGAGGCCTGCTTTGCTCGCTGCCAAGCGGAATGTCGAGGAAGTGCGGGCCATTTTGTCGGCTTATGGTCTGCGTGATCTCGATCAAGCTGACCGCAACCTCGACGCGATGGCAGGCGACCCGATTCAACGCCGGCGGCTGGCCGATATTCTGCCGATGTTGATGGAATCGATTTCCCGGACGGCCGACCCGGATCAGGCGCTGAACCGCTGGGAGCGCATGTTGGCCGGCGTATCCCGCACCTCATTTCTCGATTACTTGCGCACGTGGCCGCGCATGCTCGATCTTCTCTGTAGGATCTTCGGCAACAGCGACGCCTTGTCCTTTACGCTGATCCGAGATCCAACGTTGGTGTATTGGTTGGCGGAAGAGGAGGTTTTATTACGACTTCCGACGCGGAGAGGGATGGAGAAAGCACTTCGGAACAGCATCGGGCACCTGACTTCCAAGGAATTAAAGCTGGACGCTCTGCGACGGTTTCGGCGGCGGGAAATGCTGCGTATTGGCGTGCGGGATCTTCTTCGTCTCGCCACAGTATCGGAGACGACCGGCTCATTGTCCGATTTAGCCTGCCTGCTGATTCAGGCGGCCTACGAGATGGTCGAGGCGGATCTCAAGCGGCAGTATGGCGTTCCCATGCATCAAAACCGGCAGGGACGATGGGGGGAGACCAAGTTCACTGTCATCGGGATGGGGAAACTCGGTGGACATGAATTGAATTACAGTTCCGACGTTGATTTGCTCTACATTTACGAGTCTGATGATGGAGAAACCAGAACGCCGTCAGGCAGACATGCGGCCAAGCCGGCCGGCGTCGGTGTTTCCAATGAGGAATATTTTGAAATTCTCTCCCGTGAATTGACGAGGGCTCTGACGGAACCTACGCGGGAAGGGTATGTCTTTCGAGTCGATCTACGTTTACGTGCGGAGGGATCCGTCGGACAATTAGCCCGCTCGCTTGCCGGCTATCAACGGCATTACCTGGTGCGTGGACAAGTCTGGGAACGATTGGCTCTGTTGAAGGCTTCGCCGGTAGCCGGCTCCTACGAAGTCGGGCAGGCTTTTCTCAAGGTGGTCAGGCCGTTTGTGTTGGGGACAGAGGAGAAATTGGATCGCGAGAAGGCGTTGGTGATTGTGCAGGATGTTCGCGCCGTAAAGGACATGATCGACGCGAAAATGACGGACCGTGGCCATGCACAACGCAACGTGAAGTTGGGGACCGGCGGGATTCGAGAGATCGAGTTTTTTGTACAGACCGTTCAAGTCTTGGCCGGGCGAAAGGTCCCGGCGCTCCTCGATCGCAGCACGCTCGGTTCGCTGAACCGGCTGGCTCAGAAGAAACTGCTCTCCATCAAAGAGCGCGATGCGCTGACTGCCGCATATGTGTTCTTACGCGATGTCGAGCATAAGTTGCAGATGGTCCATGATCTCCAGACCCATGCGCTTCCTGAAAGATCAGAAGAGTTGCAGCGCTGCGCGGTCCGGATGGGGTACGGAATGGACGATCGCAAGAAGGCAATCGAATCGTTCCAGGCCGACCATCAACGCCATACGGAGATGGTTCACCGTACGTTTCGATCGTTTTTTGTCGAGTCGACGACTTCGCCCGTTTTTAAAGCAACGCTCAAGACGATAGCGTCCAAGCATTAGCAGCAGCAGGGAGCCAAAAATACGAAGGGCTCGGCGGTTGCCCGCCGAGCCCTCATGCTTTTCTCCGAGCTATCGGCCATCAGCTCTTGAGTTTTAGTGCATCCCTCCATGTCTCCGGCTGTGTCCGCCCCCCGGCATAGCCGGTTCTTTCTTCTCCTCAGGGAGTTCGGTGATCACGACCTCGGTCGAGAGTATTAAGGCCGTCATGCGTCGGACCAGATGAGGGTGGTGAGGTGAGTGGAGAAGAAGTGGTCCATGACCTCCAGACCCATTCATTTCCCGCCGAAGAGAAAGAATTGGAGCGTTGCGCCATCCGGATGGGGTACGGCACGGAGGATCGCGTAGCGGCCCGCAAGCGATTCTCGAACGACCATGCTCACTGCACAAAGATGGTGCACGATCAATTTCTCTCGTTTTTCTCACGGCCACAGAAGCCTCCTCTCTTTCGTGCAGCTCTAGGACATACGGGTAATCCAGAGGTTTGCTTAGGAACTCTCTGCCAACGGTTGTTTAAAGTGTCTGAATACCAAACTCCATCCTCACTTCTCACTCCATGGCACGACTTCCCTACTAGGCACATATGGCCCTATTAAACAGTAGGGCCTAAAAATAACAGACGGAGACATTCAGTCCTGTTCCTTTGTGGGATATAAGTTCCAGGGCTTAAATCGGTAGGGTGCGCTGCTCATATTCGCATGGCAACACCGTAGCCCATTCAAATCAAATTGGTAATGGTGCACTTGGAGTTGGAACTCAAAAATCGAAAATGAATGCCGCACAGGTCGAAGACTCAAGCTGGAACAATCGAGCTTCACTCACAAAAAGGAGATTCGCATGAAGAGAGACCATCAGCGTCCAGTGTGTTCAGGGTATCGGGCTTGGTGTGTGATACCCGCGCTCTTACTGCTCTCGACCCTTGCAGCATGCGGAGGGGAGGATGCGCCACCGGCAGCACCACCACCTTCTCCCAATGGGACTATTACCGGCCGTGTAATTGCTTCAGATGGTTCGGGAGGCATCGCGAATGCAACGATCGAGGCAGGGTCTGCGCGGGCCTCGTCCGGGGCTGATGGCAGTTATACGCTTGCTGTGCCTGCGGCTGATCGAACTGTGGTGCGTGTGGATGCCGATGGGTTTGCGGAGAATTTTCGGATTACCCGCGTACAAGCAGGCCAGAGCACATCGCTGACCATACAACTCTTGAAAGATGGCGTCACTCAGAATGTGGCGATTGCGACCGGAGGCACAGTAACCGTACCGAACTCTTCGGCCCAAATCGTATTGCCGCCTAACGGACTCATCCCACAATCGGGAGCATCTCCCGCTGCTAATGTCATGGTTTCGGTCACACCCATCAACGTGGCGACTACAACGAGTGATATGCCTGGAGACTTCACCGCTTCCACTAATGGAAGTATCGCTCAGATTGAGAGCTTCGGGGCCATGCTGATAGATGTTCGTGACAGCAACAACGCGCGCTATAGTCTGGCTCCAGGAAATACCTCAACTATCCGCATCCCGGTCAGCACGCGAACCCCTTCCACTCCTTCCACCAATGTGCCATCAACGATTCCGCTCTTCTATTTCGACGGCTCGACTGGGCGATGGATACAAGACGGACAAGCGACACTCGTCACGAACGGTTCCGATCGCTACTATGAAGGCAGTGTGACCCGTTTTAGTTACTGGAATGCGGATCTAGTGATGGAGACCATTTTCGTGAGCGGATGCGTGAAGAATGCCTCGGGCCAGCTTGTCGCCAACGCTATCGTGGAAAGCGATGGCATTGACTATTCAGGTTTTTCAAGTGTCTATACTGCAACAGACGGGTCGTTTCAGATTCCTATCCGCAAGAATGGTAAGGCGACCATTACAGCCCTTGTTGGCGCGCTATTAACCAACACAATGACTGCCGGTCCCGCAGGAGCGAACATTGCGCTGGATCCGTGCCTCGTTACGACCACCGCCGGCAGCGGTTTCAAGATCAAGCTGACCTGGGGCACGAGCCCCCTCGATCTTGATTCTCATCTGTTTACGCCCAACGCCGGTCATGTGTATTTCGGCGCGAAGGGTTCCCTGACTGCCCTGCCTTTTGCGAGTCTTGACGTGGATGATCTCACCAGCTTTGGGCCCGAAGTCGTGACAATCACCAAGTTGATGCAGGGGACCTACACTTATGCCGTGAAGAATTTCAGCGAGACGCAGAACCCGGGCATCACTGAGTCTCCTGCACGTGTGGAGCTGATAAGAGCCGGAAACACTACCGTCTTTGCGCCGCCAGCTGGAGAAGGCGCGAGGATTTGGTGGCATGTCTTCAATATCGCCGTGGATGCACAATGCAATGTGTCAGTGACTCCAGTGAATGCCTGGCTTGATCAGGAGCCAGCCCTATCACCAGGAGGAACTCCGACATTCTGCAATGTGAACTAAGGCTCCGGGCTCGGCGAGTGTACTCGCCGAGCCCTCCGGATAGCGGTTCATGCGCTCAGTCCGTTTGGCAGGATAATAGGGCCTTGTGGATCTGGCAATGAGTGAGAGATTGTGCCACCCTCTCGCGCTCGTCGAGTGGGGGATTTGTGTCGAATCTGTAATTCCATAGGAACCGTCAACGTTATTGATAGTGCATCTGATGTATTCACTGCAATGGGCCATCACCTATAGCCAAGGAGGGCTGATGATGAAGAGGACTAGAAACTCACGATCGTTGGCGGCGGCATGTGTCGCTATGGCGGGAGTAGCGCTGATGTTGTTGTCCGGTTGTGCGGCCTCGCAGACGATGATCACCAAGCGGAATCTTGATGTGCAAACCAAGATGAGCGAAACGATTTTCTTGGACCCGGTCGGTCCCGAACAAAAAGTGATGTATGTCGAAGTGCGGAATACCTCGGATAAAGACAATTTCGATTTAGAGGGGCCCATCAAGGCCGCCATGACGAAACGTGGGTACCGGGTTACGCAGGATCCCAAGGAGGCCTACTATCGGCTTCAAGCCAATGTGCTCCAAGTTGGGAAGAATGATGTGACGGCGGCGCAGGCGGCGTTGCAGGCCGGTTATGGTGGGGCGCTGACGGTGGGCGGATTGGCTGGCGCGGGAGTTGGCGCTGCGGCAGGAGGCTGGACCGGAGCTGCTGCCGGCGGACTGGCCGGCGCGGCTCTTGGAGGAGCCACGGAGTTTGTGACGGGCTCGCTCGTCAAAGATATCTACTTCACTGTGA
Organism: Nitrospira sp.; assembly: GCA_024998685.1. Taxonomy (GTDB): domain Bacteria; phylum Nitrospirota; class Nitrospiria; order Nitrospirales; family Nitrospiraceae; genus Nitrospira_D. Next base: position 47,198 of record JACOEH010000015.1, on the reverse strand, counting down.
TCACTGATATTCAGGTGGTCGAGAAAGCAGCCGACGGCGTCATCGTTCGTCAGGACAGCCAGCAAAACCTCGCGCAGGGAATGGGCGGCACGCAGCAGCAAACGTCGTCCGAAGTCACGAAGTTTAAGAAGTATCGGACGCGGGTGGTCAGTTCGGCGAACAAGGCGAACCTGGACTATGATGAAGCCGCGCCGGCTCTGACGCAGGGGCTGACCCGTGCACTCTCCGGGTTGTTCTAGAAAGCCGCACATACACGGTGTGTGGATGGAGGAAAGCTGATGACGCGAAAGAGTCTAGCCGTCTGCTTGAGCGTCGGAATAGCGACCCTGTTATGGAGTGGCGCATCGCAGGCCGGAGAAAAAGAAGATATGGAAGCCATGCAGAAGCAGCTGAATCAGAATGTGCTGGATCGGCCATTCAATTCGGGTGACAAGGCTTCGATCATGGCTTATTTGGAGCAGGCGCTTCAGAAGGGCACGCTGCCGCCACAATTGCATCCCCCGACCGGCTGGCAGCCCGGCTGGACCTGCAGTAATTTGATGTATTCATACAATCAATACCGGAACTGCCTCCATTATTACCAGTACTATGGGTATTACTACCGGTATTAGCGGTAGCTAGGAAAAGACCACCGGGGGAAGAGAAGCATTCTTTCCCCCGGTGGGAAACTTGTCTCATCTCCATTTTGTATCCATCCATATCTTGCTCTGTAAGACCCTCACTTCCTATGGCCGGAATGATGTCGTTCTCTCTATGGAGGGATGCTCCTTGCAATGAGGAAGACAGACATTGGCTGACTAGAGCGGTTGCGACGCTGAGGGCTTCCTGATTGAGCAGTCGCACTTCTACGGCCGTCATCTGTTTCCCAACATGGGCCGTGGCGGTTGCCAGGCAGTGGAGTTTCATCTCCGCCGTGTTCACGGCGATAATCTTCAGCGGTAGTGTGACCTCCCAGGTATCGATCTGGTTTCGCAACCCGTAGAGTTCGTTTAGGTCTTGATAGAGGGAATCGAAGACCACCACGTAATCCAAGCCTAAAAAGTGCCCGATCTTGGCCAGATCTTGATCCTTCACTTTCCCACTAGCCTGAAAGCGAAATTCCGTTTCAAGATCTCCAACGCTGCGTCGTTCCACGACAATGAGATTTGAGACGGAGGCTTTGAGCGAGAAGATGGCTTGCTCAAGCGCGACCCGAACTTGTCGGTCGGTCTCGTCACGGTCTTCGTGCAGGAGGCCTATTTTTGATCCGGGTGCCAGTGTAAATGGAATGGGGCGAGAGGTCGTCGTGACGAATGGTATGCCATGGTGATCCTCGTTGACCTCCAGCGGTCGCTCGCTTGTGGATGCAGAGACCGCTGGTCCGGTACAGCCGGATATTGCCGAGCCGAGTGCCGCCAGCCACAAGCTTACCGGCAAGAGAGCGCGGCATCTCCATAGCGGGTACGCAGTCATGGCTGTGTCTTTGATTTGGCCATATCGACGGCGAGGTAGTCTTTTTCAAACCCCCACGCGGCTCCAGTGACGACGTCGACGGTCAAGCCAACCGGAAAGAGCGGAAGAATATTTCCGATGATGGAGGGGCCTATCAAGAATTCGCGCTTGATCGAGAGGTGTTGTGGCTCATATCCGTCTTTTTTGAACAGGGCCTGATGATTCGATGATCGTGCTAAGACGATGGTGTGAGGTGTGACAAATTGGACGACGTTATCAAGCGTGACCGTAACACCGGGTGGTTTTGAGTCGAACGTAATAACCTGCTTGTCTCCATGGAGCATGAAGCCGCATCCGGGAAGCGAGAGCAAACATATGGCGATGCTAAGGATGAGCGGCACGACGCTTTGAGCATCGCGTGGTATGCTTAGGGTGTATTTATACTGGTATAGACCTCTCATGAGACAGGTCTCCAACCTTTTCAGCGCAGGCTGAGCTTGTAGCGCCTGATACTATCGTACAAGCATCAGTTGTACAACTTTGTTGCCGGTTGAGAGACTGTCAGGATGGGAGAAGAAGGGCATTACTCGTGCGCGTAATACTTCCTCTGGCGCTTGCGGTGTCGTCGGGTTGTCTCTCGACCGATGTATGGGCTGACTATTCGTCCGGGTTGGATGCCTACAAGCGTGGGGACTATGCCGTAGCTATGCATGAATGGCGAGCATTGGCCGAGGATGGACATGCGCAAGCACAGACGAGTCTCGGATGGCTGTATCTCAATGGGCGCGGGGTAGTTCGAGACTATGCGCAGGCTAGGCAGTACTTCGAACAGGCAGCGGCGCAAGGGCAAGCAGTCGCGCAGTATAACCTCGCCCAGTTGTACCGTGGTGGGCAGGGCGGGCCACAGGACGATGTTCAAGCCTGTCACTGGTATGAGAAAGCCGCTCTTCAGGGCAACGTCGATGCTCAAGTCAATCTAGGAACGCTGTATTACAACGGGCGTGGATGCCGTGAGGATTATCAGCAAGCTCTATTCTGGGTTCTTTTGGCTGCCAAACAAGGAAACGCGCTCGCCTTCACAAAACTCGGCTTTATGTACGAGCATGGGAAAGGCGTGACACCGGACTTTGTGCAGGCCTATAAATGGTACCATTTGGGTGGAGTGAATGGAGAACATCTGGGGGCACAGTCTCGTGATGAACTTGCTGCACGAATGACACCTGCCCAGATCGCCGAGGCGCAACAATTGGCAAAGGAGTGGATGGTCGGAAGGCGTTATCTGAGCCGCTAACGTTTCGAGGCCCCCCTCTTCAAGCGAAGAGGGGGGCCGGATGGCTATGAGATTACTTGGGGGCTACTGCAACACCGTGGACCTGCGTGCAGACACGCGCATAGACAATATAGTTTTGAGAGTATGTGTCAGCAGTTACCTTCACAAGCGCTGTGGCGCCAGGAGACTTTTTTAAGGCCGCAGCAATCGCGTCTTTGGTTTCATTTCCATCGCTAATAGGGATCAACCCCAGAATATAGCCCACACAATCTTCCCCAGAAACAGGTCCGATTTCCCGATAGGAACCGGGAATCAATGGTTCCGTTGAAGGCGCGGCTCCGCCTGAGATATGTCCACAACCGATAACTAACCCACTCAATAGTAGGCCAACCAGTGGAAGTATCAAGAACCTGTTTTGCATAACCCGCTCTCCTTTTAAGTAATTGTTGGTGCTGGACAGCTGTTTGTACAGTGCAGCATATGTACCCACATAGAGCCGAGTGCCCCTATCAGTAGATAATTTTGTCCTTACTCCGAAGGGGGATATTCATACGTAGATGCGGTGCTCCTGTTTTGCCCGATCGTTTGGCAGAACGACGGACTCCTAGTTTGTATGGTCATGCGGGTGAATATGCGGAGATGACGAACGATGCAAAGAAAATGACAGTGAAAGGAAGTGTTGAGCGAGATTCCATTGATACGATCCGCACAAAGGACTGTGATTTAGAATCTAAACCCGCAGACGCACAACCTACAACAAATGGAGCATCACCTGTAAAGTAATAGAAGATTTGAGCACAGATGGCTCGTTGCGTAGTTGCGCCGGATGTACGGCTGTTAACGAGATGCCGTCACGTGATTGCCTGGAGTTACGACAAGCTTTCCAATAACTCCAGGTCCCTTTTAAGCAATTGATTCACCAGATCTGTCACCGGTTTTTTCTTGGCAAGGCGCTCGAGACGCTGGTGCATGGACCCATCCACATAGATAGGGAAACTCAGCTCCACTCCCTTCCGGTAGAATTTGCCCCGCACAGCATTTGAAAAATCGTATTCTCGTTTCATGTCATCCTTACAGAAACCCGCCTTGTTCAGCGATGGCGATGGCATCCCGTGCGCCATGAAAAACCCGAACAATGATAAGTTCGCAGTCGCTGACCTGATAGTAAATGGCATAGGGATGCTGAAACGTCACGCGCAAGCCGCTGCCGAGTTGCTCGCGAGCTGTTCCCATCAGCGGAGACTGCCGCACCATATCTATGGTCTTGGCAATACGCTCAAGAAAATTGGTCGCAATCGCTTCATCCGCCTCAGTAGCAATATATGCCCAGATTTCTGCAAGGTCGGATTCCGCTGTGTCGGTAAGACGGAGGATCAGGGTTTGGCTAATAACTTCCTCCCGCGCGCAATGATTTTTGCTGGATCAAAGTCGCGGACGCGACCTTCGGCAACGTCTGCCAGCCCCTTGTCAATGTCCGCTTTCAGCGCGGCAAGTTCCTGCGACTGGACCACTCGTCGGAGCTTCCATTCGCGCAGTGCTTCGCGCACAACTTCGCTGGTTGATGCGTAGTCGCCATCGTCAACTGCAGCTTTGATAACCGCTGCCATATCGGCTGGCATGGTAATAGTCATACGTTCTATGCTGGACATATTAGCCTCCATAGCCTCTTGAGTGATTCATTAGTCACATTTTATCATATTTATGATGCTCGCGTTAAGGGGAGGGTTGTGCCGATTTCCCAACCGGCGCCCTCAAGCTTCCGAGCTATTGGTATAGGGCATCTGCTTAGTGCATCCCTTTCCTTCTCCATACCGTGGCGGTGTCTATCTGGTGCGCATGGTTCGTGGGAGAAGTTCAGCGGCCATGGTACGGGTCTTGTATTTCGAAGAACGCCCGGCGAAACTGGAAATACAAGGGTGAGCCTGTGCCGAGAATCTGGAGCACACGTCTGCAGGGCGGGGTCATCGTTGCCCTTTTGCTTGGGGCTATCGGCACGCTCCTGTACAACGCGCATTCTGCCGCGACGCTTCCGCAGCAAGAACTGCAGATTCGCACTTCCCTTCAAGAAGCCAGCCACCTCATGGCTGAATCTGCCGGCTCAGCTCTTCGATCGATGTCGCGACAAAACCCTGAACAGCTGGAGAAGTTGCATCAAACGTTAGCCTCAGTCGCCAATCGAGTTCTCACCAATTTTCCCGGTGTGGAAGGGGGATTCTATTTACGCGATGCGAATCGGTTCAGCGGATACGGCTTTCCGACCGCCGGCGCTAGACACCCCGTGGAGCCGTCAAGGACCGATCCGCCGCCTTTGGAAGCGCCCTTGATTCGCCAACAAGCCCAACAAAGCCTCTCGGAACAAACCTCCCTCTTCACCGTTCGGGATATCGGTCCCAGTCGTGTCATGGTCGTGACGGAGGCGATCGGTTCCGAACGTCCCGCGCCCGCTGCGACCTGGACGATGGTTCGCCTGACAGGACCGGAGCAACTGCAAAGCCAACTTCGTCGTTATGAAATTTCCGTCGGCCTCGCCTTAGCGGGCCTGACCCTGGCCCTGGTGCTGACGTTCACGCTCAGTCGGTCGCTGGCACGGCAACGATCGGCGCAGGAAAAACTCACGGAAGAATTACGACGATCGGAGCAGCTCGCGTCACTCGGGAAATTGCTCGCGGGCGTGGCGCACGAAATTCGAAACCCCTTGGCCGGCATCCGCTCGACGATTCAGCTCTGGCAACGGTTTCCCGATCGAGCTCATATCATGGGTTCCGTGGATGCGGTCGTGCAGGCCACAGACCGTCTCAACGAGATTCTCACTCGTCTTTTGCATTTCGCGAGGGCCGAACATGCGGACCGGCGGCCGATCCAGATGAACGAGTTGGTGGCGGAGACATTGACGTTGCTGGAGGCCCAAGCGACTGCTCAAGACGTGCGACTCGAGCCTGATCTGGGAAAAGGATTGCCGCCGGTGCTGGGATCTCCGACCGCATTGCGTCAAGCCCTGTTGAACCTGGCCACCAACGCGCTGCAAGCCATGCCCCACGGCGGCCGGCTCCATTGCCGTACGCGTTGGCAAAAACAGGCACAGGCCGTGGAGCTGACCATCGCAGATACCGGTTCCGGCATTTCGTCAAAAGACCGTGGGCATTTGTTCGAACCCTTCTTCACCACTCGTCCGGAAGGGACGGGTCTGGGATTGGCGTTGTGCCGCGAGATCATCCTTCAACATGGCGGAGTTATCGAACTGGTCACGCAATCGGATCCGGGCGCGACGTTCCGAGTAGTGTTTCCAACGGGTGAACGGTAACAACCATGATGCTATCCCGCGATTCAGACACCATCCTCGTTGCCGACGACGACCCGGTCATCCGGACAAACCTTCGTGTACTCATGGAATCGGAGGGCTATCGGGTCGTGGAAGCTGCGGACGGTATGGAAGCCGCCAAAGCGCTGGAAACCCCCTGCATTACCCTGGTTCTGCTCGATCTCAAGATGCCTGGATGCACCGGGTTGGACGTCTTGCGCGATCATCAGGACCGGTTGGAGGACACGCCGGTCATTGTGATCACCGCCTTGGGAGGAAGTAGCGCGGCCATCGAAGCGATGAAGCTCGGGGCCTATGACTATATCACCAAGCCGTTCGATTTGGACGACGTGCTCTTTACTGTTCGACGGGCCCTGGAGCAGACCGTCTTGATGGCTCAGGTGCGGGCATTGATGAGCAACAATGATGAGGCAGATTCCTCCGGGGAGGAGTTGATCGGACACAGTCCTGCGATGCTGGCGGTGTTCAAGACGATCGGGAAGGTGGCCGCAACTCAGGAGCCGGTGTTGATCCTCGGTGAAAGCGGCACCGGCAAGGAATTAGTGGCAAACGCCATTTACCGCAATTCCGATCGCGCGGGGAAACTCTTCGTCAAGGTGAACTGCGCCGCGCTCAGCCCGACGCTATTGGAGAGCGAGTTTTTCGGACATGAACGAGGCGCCTTTACCGGCGCCGTGACGCGTCGGATCGGGCGGTTCGAACAGGCAAACGGAGGAACGCTGTTTCTCGACGAAATCGGCGACCTCGGTCTCGACTTGCAGACCAAACTTCTTCGCACGCTGCAAAATGGACAGTTCGAGCGAGTCGGTGGCGAACAGACGATTCGGGTCGATGTGCGGATCATTGCGGCGACGAACCGCGACCTTCCCGCGCTGATCGCCGAACGGCGTTTCCGAGAGGATTTGTATTACCGTTTGAACGTGGTCATGATCGAATTGCCGCCGCTGCGGTCTCGCCGTGGCGACATTCCCGTTCTCGCAGAACATATCATTCGGACACTGGCCGGAAAATACAACTGGCCGCAGTTGGCGATTTCTCCGGATGCGATGCGGCATCTTTCCCTCCGGTCATGGTCGGGAAACGTCCGCGAGTTGCACAATGTGTTGGTCCGGGCGGCCATCCTGACGAGAGGCCGCCTCATCCAGCCTGAGGATCTTACGGCCGACGGATTGCCGTCTTCCAGTTCCGTTCAATATTCGTCTTCAACACCCACATTCCATCTCAAGGACATTCTTGCGGAGACCGAACGGCGCGTCATTCAGGAAGCGCTGAGCCATACGACATGGAATCGCACGCAGGCTGCGCGTCTCCTGGGCATCAGTCGTCGGCAACTCTTCGACAAGATTCGCGAGTACGGCCTCGTCCGAAAGCCCGAATTCTGAGAAGCACTCCCTCACCCTGGGGGATTTCTGCCCACTCTTGCTGAATTGAGCGATCACCGTTCCTCTCTGCTTTTCGACCGGTGCGCCGATCGGGATGTCCGGTGGGCGAATAACCCTGAACAATTCAGATATTTGTGGAAGGCCTCTTCCTCGGGACGAGCAGGCTCATCTTCTGTTGCTACGACCCGGCCTCGTGGTCCGTTGCTTGCTCAATTCTGTTTCAGAATCACGAAAGTTCAGACGGAGCGTATCATGTGGATGGTTTTTTCCGCCTTGCGACGGCCGGTGACCGTTCTTGTGGTCATTGTCGCAGTGGCGCTCTGTGCCGTTCTTGCTCTGTCCAGTATGCCCATCGACATCTTTCCCGATCTGGGATTGCCCGCCATCTACGTGATCCAGCCGTATGGGGGAATGGCACCATCCCAAATGGAGGCGTATCTGGTCTCGTTCTATGAATACCATGTCCTCTACATTCTCGGGATCGAACACGTTGAGTCCAAATCGATTCAAGGCGCCGCGCTCATCAAACTCTTCTTTTATCCGGGCACCGACATGAATCAAGCATTGGCGCAGACAATAGCCTATGTCGACCGCTCGCGCGCCTTTATGCCTCCCGGCACATTGCCTCCGGACATCATCCGCTACGACGCCGGCGGCGCACCGGTCGGGTATCTGGTGTTCCACAGCGAGACGCGCAATGCCGGCGAAGTACAAGATTTGGCGCTGTTTCGTGTGCGGCCGCTGTTCGCTACGTTGCCCGGTGTTTCCGCACCGCCACCTTTCGGGGGAAATGCCCGCACCGTGGTGATTCACGTCGATCCCGAGCGACTCCGCGCCTATCAAATGTCTCCGGAAGAGGTGGTTCAGGCCGTCAATAAAGGGAATGTGATTACACCGGCAGGCAATGTACGGATCCACAATCTTATGACGATCACCGCGCTCAATGCCGTGGTTTCCGATATCCAACAGTTCCGGGATCTTCCCATCCGCACCGGTGCAGGGCCAACGGTGTATCTCCGCGATGTCGGATGGGTCGAAAATGGATCGGATATCCTGACCGGGTATGCGCTCTTCAACGGCCGCCGAGCGATCTATATCCCGGTCACGAAGCGGGCGGACGCCTCGACATTGGCGGTGATCAATCGGGTCAAGGAGGCATTGCCCAGATTCAAAGCCGTTATTCCGGATGATATCGACATCTCGTTGGAGTTCGATCAGTCGGCGATCGTGACCAATACGATCAAGGCGCTCGCCATCGAGATCATGTTGGGATCGTTGCTGACCGGGCTGATGGTATTGATTTTTCTGCGGAGTTGGAAGAGCAGTCTGATTGTGCTCCTGACCATCCCCTGTGCGCTGCTCGGGTCGATCGTTGCCTTGTGGGTTACGGGGCAGACCATCAATATCATGACTCTGGGTGGTTTAGCATTGTCCGTGGGAGTGCTTGTCGATGCCTCGACGGTCGCTATTGAGAGTATTCATGCCCATCTCGGAAAGGAGGCCTCTGCGGCCCGCGCGGTGATCGACTCGGCTGTCGAAACGATCGTTCCGCGCTTCGTGTCGATGTTGGCTGTGCTGGCCGTGTTCATTCCATCGTTTTTTATGACGGGCGTCGGCCGCGCTCTGTTCGTCCCGCTCGCCTTGGCGGTGGGGTTTGCCATGATGGCTTCATATATACTTTCCAGCACCTTCGTCTCGATCATGGCGGTGTGGCTGCTCGGCCGCAGGCGACCTCCTGAGGAACGGGATGGGATGTTCGAGCGCGTCAAGCTTGGTTACGGGCGATGCCTGCAGATTCTTCTGCCCCATCACCGGCTTATGTTCATCGGGTACACAACGGTGGTCGTGATCGTCGTCTTTGTCGTGGGACAGTATCTTGGTACCGAGCTTTTCCCCACGGCCGATACCGGGCAATTTCAGGTGCGGCTCCGGGCACCGGATGGGACGAGGATCGAACGCACGGAAGTCCTCGCGAAAGAGGTGCTCGCCGCGATTGAGGAAGAGGCGGGGCCTGATAACGTAGGGGTGACACTTGGGTATGTCGGTACGGTCGGCTCAAGTTACCCAGTCAACCTGTTGCACCTTTGGACCAGCGGGCCTCATGAGGCGGTGCTGAGGATCGCCTTGAAGCGGGACGCCGGGATCTCGGTCGAGGACTTGAAGGACCGTCTGCGCCGGACGCTGCCCGAACGTCTTCCCGGCACGAACTACTCGTTTGAAGCGGGAGACCTTGTCAGCCAAGTCCTCAGCCTCGGCTCTCCCACCCCGATCGAAATTGCCGTCACGAGCCCAAATCTAGACGCCAACATGGCGGTTGCCCATGAGCTGATGGGCAAGCTACGGGCCGTTCCGACGCTGCGCGATCTCCAATTCGGACAGCCATTGGAGTATCCGACAGTCGAAGTTGACCTGGACCGGTTCCGAGCAGGACAGCTGGGCGTCACGACTGAGGATGTGGCACGTTCGCTGGTCGCGGCCACTTCTTCGAGTCGATTTGTTCAGCGAATGTATTGGGCAGACCCTTCGTCGGGAGTCGCCTATCAGATCCAAATCGAAGTCCCGCAGGTGCAAATGGCCGGCTTGGAAGATGTCCGGAATATTCCGGTCATGACTCCGGTCAACGGCAATCCCTGGGTGTACGTGCGGGATGTGGCCACTGTGACCCAAGGGACGATGCTCGGCGAATATGATCGCCACAATATGCAGCGGATGATCACGATCACGGCCAATGTCGCAGGAGAAGATTTAGCCAGGGCAGCCGATCGTGTCACGAAGACCATTGCCGCGTTAGGGCAGCTACCCAAAGGAGTCACCGTGACGCTTCGCGGCCAAGTCGGTCCCATGCGCGAAACGTTGGCGGGGCTGCGCACCGGCCTCTTGCTCACGATGGTGGTGATTCTGCTTCTGCTGGTCGGCAGCTTCCAATCATGGCGCAATGCGGGCATCGTGCTGTCCACACTGCCTGCCGCTCTCGCCGGTGTGCTGGTGATGCTCTTCCTGACCAGAACAACCGTGAATGTGCAATCATTTTTGGGGGCCATCATGGCCATGGGGATTGCAGTGGCCAATGCCATTCTCCTGGTGTCCTTTGCCGATACGCGATGGAGGGCCGGTTGTTCCGCGACAGCGGCTGCCGTCGATGGCGCCTGTGAACGATTGCGCCCGATTCTCATGACGAGTCTGGCGATGGTCGTCGGCATGATTCCCATGGCGCTCGGACTCGGTGAAGGAGGCGAGCAGACAGCCCCTCTTGGCCGTGCAGTGATAGGGGGACTGGTCGCCGCCACGCTATCCAGCTTGTTGGTGGTGCCTGCTGTGTTCGCCCTCGCTCACGGAGAACGAAGGGCAAGAACCGCGTCGTTGTTGCCGGAAGCGTCGATGTCGCCCGCCGAGCAGGAAACTCCGTGCGTTTCCGTCGAACAGGATCATCCATGAAGACCCATGGAAAGATGATGGCCGGCGGGTTCTTGCTCCTCGCGCTTAGCGCCGGATTGGCGAGCTTTCTCACGGCATCGCCGTCAGAAGAGCAGGCTCACGAAGACCAGTCGAGAGAACGACGCCGAACGGTCGAGGTGGTTCCTGTTCAACTCCGTCAACTGGAGACGAGTGCGCGTCTGCCGGGTGAACTTTTACCGTACTTGGCTGTTGATCTGTATCCCAAGGTTGCCGGTTTCCTCGATTGGATTGGAATTGACCGCGGAGATGACGTTCGGCAGGGACAGGTCCTCGCCCGTTTAGTCGCGCCGGAACTCCGCGCGCAACGAGCGGAGGCGGAGGCGAAACTGCGCGCCGATCAAATCACGCTTCGGCACCTTCGAACAGCAGCCGAAACTCCCGGAGTGATCGCCGTGAATGATTTGGAAGTCGCTGAAAAGACCGTGGACGCGAGTCGCGCTCGTGTCGTCGCACTTAAGGAAATTGAAGATTATCTGGTTATTGCGGCACCCTTTAACGGCAGGGTCACCGAACGACAGGCGCATCCAGGCGCCCTCCTGACTCCCGGGCAAGGTAAACCGCTGTTCCGCATAGAACAGCTCGACCGATTGAGACTCGTCGTTCCTGTGCCTGAGGCGAACGCGGGTGAAATCGCCGAAGGCGTGGAGGTGTCCTTTACGGTGTCGGCCTATCCCGGCGAACGATTCATGGGCGTGGTGAGGCGCATTGCACGGTCCGTGGACGCGAAGACTCGGACGATGCCGGTCGAATTGGACGTTGGAAATGGAAAGAAACGCTTGGCTCCGGGGATGTTTGCTGAAGTGGAGTGGCCCGTGCGCCGTCCGTACACCACTCTCTTCGTTCCACGCAGTGCCGTGGTCGCGACGACGGAGCAGACGTTCATCATCCGGATCGATCCCAACGGCGCCACTGAATGGGTCTCTATCAGGCGGGGAGAAATGATGGGCAATCTCCAGGAAGTATTTGGTGATTTGAAACCACTCGACGCCGTGGTCGTGCGGGGCACCGATGAATTACGCCCGGGAACGAGAATTGATCTGCGATCGGCTGAGGCGGCACCTGACTTTTGAGACGATTCGCCCTCCCATCCTCGTCAGAGCGTCATCCCTCGTATTAGTCCTAGGCAATCGAGCATTCCATTATGAAGTATAAACACTACACACTCTGTGTGGAGGAGGGAGGGATTGTTATGAAGCAATGCACAATAATTGGGACCGGTCTTGTTCTACTGGCTCTGGGTTTCACCTTAGAGCCTCAGGTCGTTCACGGGCAAGCGATGAGCCTTCCGTCTTCTCCTCTCAAGCTCGACCAGGCCATTCAATTCGCCATCGATCACTATCCCTCCGTGCGAGTCTCGGTCGCCCGTGTGGCCGCCGCGAAATCAGGTGTCGATCTGACACGAACCGCGTATTTGCCGAGACTGGATATGGGATACCAAGTCAGCAACGGCACCTTCAACAATGTTTCAGGGCTGTTCTTTCCAAACGCCTTCACCCTTCCCCTTACCGGCCCCGATCTTGCGCGGAAGTCCTATGCCGGAGCGTGGGGGAGTATCGGAGGTGTGATGGCTGGATGGGAACCGTTTGATTTCGGACTGCGCGCGGCGAATATGGAGACGGCGAGGGCGGAGGAGCGACAGAGAGCGGCGGGTGCCGATTTAACCAAATTGGACGTGGGCGTGGGGGTCGGCGAGGCGTTTTTCATGCTCATCATGGCCGAACAAGCTGTGGAAGCGATGCAAGCGAACGTGGACCGTCGGCATGTGTTTGCCGAAACGGTCGAGATTCTCGTCAAGAGCAAGCTACGACCTGGGGTAGATTCGAGCCGTGCGACAGCCGAAGAAGCGATGGCGCGTACCCAGCTTATCCAAGCTGAACAGGCGCGTGAAGTCGCTCGGGCCGCATTGGCGGAAATGCTCGGAGTCGCCGGTGAGCGCATTGAAGTCCAAACGGGTCCGTTGCTCAATCGACCGATCCTCACCCCGTTGCCCGATCCGGCCCCGTGGACCCATCCACTGGCCATTGCTCAGTCGGCGACCGCCGAGGTATTTCGAAAACGCAAGGAAGCCTATGATTATGCATGGGTACCGCGGTTTGAATTGCAAGCGGCCTTCTTTGGACGAGGCAGCGGCTGGGACAACCAAGGCAACAGAACCAACGGGGCCGGCGCGTTATTCCCCGACGTTCCGAATTGGGCCGGCGGCTTGACCGTCAACTTTTCGTTTTTAGATTTCGTCGCCGTTCGTGCCAAGCGTTCCGTGGAGCAACACAATGAGCTGGCGGAGCTTGCCGCCTACGATCAGGCGCTTCAAGCACTCACCGGAAAACACGCCAAAGCCGTCGAGACAGTCAGGGCCGCACGCCGTATGGCGGACAATACTCCGATCCAATTGTCCGCGTCGCGAGACACCGAAATGCAAACGAAAGCCCGCTACCGTGCAGGCCTTGCGACAGTCGTCGAAGTCGCCGAAGCGCAACACCTGCTCGTCCAGGCCAGTATCGAGGACGCGCTTGCCCGTCTCGGTGTGTGGCGTGCCTTGTTGGGATTGGCGGGAGCCCGCGGGAACTTACAACCTTTTTTCGAGCAATTCCGGACTTCCACACAAGGATCGTGATGTATGCCATGGGAAAGGATGTGCCGTTCCCATGGCATACATCGACCGGCATATCTGACGAATCCTCTTTCTTTGAAGGTCGGCTGGATCTGGATATGGGAAGCGGTCATGGGTTGGGCTCACCAACTCAGAATGCCATGAAAAGCCCTTGAAACACGGAGGGCTCGGCGGGAAACCACCGAGCTCTTCGTTGAACCTTCTGCTATAAGCCTGCCCTAAGCTTGCCGAAAAGTTAGTACATCCTGTCCATGCCGTCCTCAAGTGGTTCATAGTTCGCTCATCTCCAAAGTAATTTCTTTTCAAGAAAACCTTGACGTAGAAGAGCGTACTGGTCCATAAGGATATCCCCTCAGCGGCACTAGGTAGAGGCTGGTCTCATGACTGACCTTTTCTTCCATTCCCAAGCGGTCCTCCCATTGCACTCACTCACTCAAACTCTTTTCTTTAAAGCCGCATAGTTTTCCTCATCAGTTCGCCTCGCACAACCGAATAGCAGAAATAGTTTCGCTATGGTGGAGCGCGTCTTGTCGGCATGTCTGTAGCCGGAAGGTCAGAATGTTTCTGCTGTATGAATCAAGTCGAGAGCTGTGTGTGGCAGTCGGTCGGCCTTGTCTGTGTGTGAAAGTTTGTCAGGGGTGTGATACCGGAAACTAATGAATGTGGAGGACGTTATGGGCAATCTCTGGGCAGGGGGGAAACAATGTCGAGTTGTTGTTAATGCGGCCGTTCTGAACGTCATGCTGGCACTTGTAGCTGGATGTGGAGGCGGCGACTCCGGTGGAGGTACGCCTGCACCAGCCACACCGGCGGCGGGAACGGTAACGGGGAAAGTTGTTTCGCTAGCGAACAGCGCACCCATAAGCGGGGCAACCGTCAAGACGGACGCAGGCACCACAACAACTGCGGCCGATGGGAAATTCAGCGTTTCGGCTCCTGCCGGAGACCGCATCATCGTTCATGTAGAAGCGAATGGATTTGCCAAAGCATTTTCAGTCGCTCGTGTAACGCCAGGACAGACCGCCAATCTGGGTGTGAAACTCGTGCTGGCCAGCGCCACGGAAACGGTGTCCGTGGCGGCGGGCGGTACTGTCTCGGTGCCCAATTCACCGGCTCGGGTGACGATTCCGGCCAATGGCTTAGTGCCACAGGCGGGAGGGACACCGGCTGGGACGGTTTCTGTTTCGCTGACCCCGATCAATCCGACCGTAGACCCCAATTTGATGCCGGGGGGATTCAACGGGATTTCCGCCGGCGGCAGTTCGACACAACCGATCGAAAGCTTCGGTGCCATGTTGGTCGACATCAGAGACAGCGTCGGCGCTCGCTACACGTTGGCAGGAGGAAAAACCTCAACCATTCGTATTCCGCTCGGGACACAGTCTGCCAATCCTCCAGCTACAGTTCCGCTCTGGTTCTTCGATGAGGAGGCGGGGGTGTGGAAGGAAGAGGGGAGCGCGACGTTACAAGGCACGGCTCCGAATCGGTATTACGAGGGGACGGTCGCTCACTTCAGCTATTGGAACGCCGACATCGTTACGGAGCGGATCTTTGTCACCGGCTGTGTGAAGGATGCCAATGGGCAACCGGTCGCCAATGCCCTCGTGCAAACGGAGGGTCTTGATTATACAGGCACGGCCGTCGACGTGACCGCAGCCGATGGTACTTTCTCAGTGGCCATGCGCAAAAGCAGCCGGGCGAAGCTCGGTCTCTTTGAATTCGATCTGCAGACCTTCAATGTTGTGCCGATCTCGAACACGGTGACTGTCGGACCATCGGCAACCGACATTCATCTGTCCAATTGCCTCGTGAATAGGCCTGGTCAACTGACGATCACGACGACGGGCCTTCCCGGAGGCAATGTCGGAGCGGCGTACAATCAAACCCTAGCTGCGGCCGGCGGGGTGTCGAACTATGTGTGGAGTCTGAACAGCGGGTCGAATCCCTTGCCGGCTGGGTTGGCGTTGAATCCCTCAGGCGTTATTTCCGGCGTTCCGACGGCGGCCGGCACCACGACGATCACCATCAAGGTGACCGATTCAGCGGGTGGGACCGCGACGAAGACATTCACGCTTTCCATCGTTGCGCCGAACACGCAACCGCTGTCGATCTCGATCCAAACACTTCCCGCCGGAACCGTGGGCACAGCCTATAATGCTTCGCTGGCCGCGACGGGCGGAACCGGCGCTAAGACCTGGAGCGTCAGCTCTGGGACTTTACCGGCAGGATTGGCGCTGAACGCTTCGACCGGCGTCATCACTGGCACACCGACAGCGGCTGGTGTATTTCCCCTCACGATGCGTGTACGGGATAGCGGCACGCCTCAACAATCGGCAGAACAACAACTGAGTATCACGATCCTTTCTGCTGGAGGCGGGGGAGGTGGCACCGGTGGGGGACAATTGACGGTCTCGAATGCGCCGGCCAGCGTTGGAGGTACCTTTGTCGCGAATCCTCAATTTATCGCTCAAGATCAAACCATAAGAATAGCAAGTGTTGTATGGCATGAAGTCAAGGACAACTATGCTGAAGGCGTAGGAATCAGCTTTGATGCCGTTACGGGGCGTGTGATCAGCCTCCTATTCAGTGCAGATGTTGAGGGTTCACCGGGTAAAAGCTGGCACTGCTTTGGAAAGCCAGTTACTCCAGTGTGTAATGGTATCACTGTAGACCGCTCCGCCGGTACGGTGACCTTTTCCAATGCGGTACTGAACGCTCCGCTCGCCAATACCGATCCCCCAGTCACTCTGAACGGCACTCTGACCTTCGAGCCATTCCTGATTTTGAACCCGGCATCGCTGCCGGTAGGGACAGTCAATCGAGCCTATTCCGAGACAATGAGGGGGTTCGGCGGGACAGGAGCAATGTCATGGAGTGTGATCGTGGGCGCTTTGCCGGCCGGCTTAGCTTTGAATTCATCAACTGGTGTGATTAGCGGTACGCCAACAGCCGAAGGGACTGCGACCTTCACTATTCAAGTTCGAGACACCGGGAACCCACCACAGGCACATCAAAAACAATTCAGCCTGAAGATTAACCCATCCGGGGGAGCCGGTGGCGGCAACACATTAACGATTACCGGCGCAATACCGCGGGTAGGCGGCGTCTTCGCTCCAGACCCCCAAAGAACGAGGGGTGTAGTGCATCAGAGCGTTGGTGCCGCTGAAGTAGCTTGGGAAGAACCACAATCCTCAGGTACAGATGTCGAAACATTTAACATTGGTATAGATCTCAATACGAATCGAGTGATTTTCGCGGTTCTTCTTAGTGCATCACTGAGCGGGGCAACACCTGATGCTCGCACTTGGGAATGCCGTGATGACGATCCACGATTCAAACCATGCAGTGGTATAAGCGTTAATCGATCTGCCGGCACCGCTTCATTCACGAATGTGTTGTTGGATCCTGCAAACAGCGCGGACTCACGAATTACGTTAAATGGCACGTTGAATTTTTCTCCTCTCTGAAGGAGTTCAGCGGAAGGAGAAGAAGCGAGTAGTTGGGGAGGTGTCTTACCGATAATCTGAGGTGGCGGAAAATACAACGGAGAGGCTTCGTGGATCGACCGCTGATCTTTACCGGCTCAGACTGGCCACGATAGTCGCCGCCAATAGTCCCAGGCTTGGATGACTGATTGGATGTCTTCCGAGTGCAGATGCCCCACGGCACGGTGAACAAGCCGATGGTCCACGGTGGCGAGCTTGGTCAGACGAACGGTCGAAGCACGTGGCAAGCCACTCTCAGCCCAGCGGTTCAATGCGACATCGGACTGATGTCGTGGAGAGTGCGTGGTCACACGGGCGACTACTAGGTCGATATCGTTGCTCATAAGCACCAGGCCGGGCCGTTGCTTCTGCGCTTGGAGGTCGGCGAAGGGAAACTTTACAGAAACAACATCGCCAACCCTATAGATGATCATAGATGTGATCGTCTGGGGAATCGTCCTGGAAGAAACCTTCGAGGGCCAGCCACTGCCAGTCCAAGTCTTCGGCATTTCGGGCGATCAATTGCGGCATGTCCTTATAGAGCCGAAGCCTGTCAGGTAATGGCAAGGTGGCAATCGCTTGTTCAATTTCCTGCAATGTCTTCATAGAGTGTTGTTTATACCGTGTCGGCAGAATGGATTCAAGATTTGTGAAAAAAGGACCCGGTCGCTTTGCTTGAGGTAAGTGCTCGTTCAGGGAATCGTTTGCCGGATCTCAAGAGGGCAACGACTAACTATCCTGTCGATGACTGTAACCGTCGGTGAGGCTTGCAAACACAAAGGGCCCGGCGGTTTCCCACCGAGCCCTTCGCTGAACCTCGTGCCATGAGCCTGCCTCAAAGGGCCTGCCCTGAGCATGTCGAAGGGTTAGTACATCCCCTCCATGCCGTGGCTGTGCCCGCCGCCCGGCATAGCCGGCTCTTTCTTCTCCTCCGGGAGTTCCGTGATCATGACCTCGGTGGTGAGCATCAAGCCCGCCACGCTCGCGGCGTTCTGAAGCGCCGTCCTCGACACTTTGGTCGGGTCGATGATACCGGCCTTGATCATATCGACATACTCGTCCGTGGCGGCGTTGTATCCGCCGTTGGCATTCTTTTCTTCCCGAACCTTGCCGACGATGACCGATGCTTCCGCTCCGGCATTCGCGGCGATCTGTCGGATCGGCTCTTCGAGCGCACGCCGGACAATGTCGAGTCCGACTTTCTGCTCCACCGGGATATCCTTGAGCCCATCGATTGCCTTCACGCAGCGGAGATAGGCGACGCCTCCGCCTGGGACGATGCCTTCTTCCACCGCCGCCTTCGTGGCGTGCAGCGCGTCCTCGACACGAGCCTTCTTCTCCTTCATTTCGGTCTCGGTCGCGGCGCCGACGTTGATGACGGCCACGCCGCCCACGATCTTGGCCAGCCGCTCTTGCAGCTTTTCACGATCGTAGTCCGATGTGGTTTCGTCGATCTGGGCCTTGATCTGCTTCACGCGCCCTTCGATCTTCTTGGAATCGCCGTAGCCTTCCACGATCGTGGTGTTGTCCTTGTCGATCGTGACGCGTTTGGCGCGCCCAAGATCGGTCAGCTTGACGTTCTCGAGCTTGATGCCGATGTCTTCAGAAATCACCTGGCCGCCGGTGAGGATTGCGATATCCTCCAGCATGGCCTTGCGGCGATCGCCGAAGCCGGGAGCCTTCACAGCCGCCACGTTCAAGGTGCCGCGCAGCTTATTCACTACGAGAGTGGCCAGCGCTTCACCTTCGACTTCTTCAGCGAGGATAACGAGCGGTTTGCCCATCTTAGCCACCTGCTCGAGCAGCGGGAGCAGGTCCTTCATGCTGCTGATTTTCTTTTCGTTGATCAGGATGAGCGGTTCTTCCACGGAACATTCCATCCGCTCCGCATTGGTGACGAAATAGGGAGAGATGTAGCCGCGATCGAATTGCATGCCCTCGACAACGTCCAGCGAAGTGGTCATCGACTTGGCTTCTTCCACGGTGATGACGCCGTCCTTGCCGACCTTTTCCATGGCTTCCGCGATGAGATCGCCGATGGTCTTGTCATTGTTGGCCGAAATGGTCCCGACTTGCGAGATTTCGGTCTTGCTTTGGCACGGCTTGCTGAGCTTCTTGAGTTCGGCGGTGACGGCCTCGACGGCCTTGTCGATTCCTCGCTTGATCTCCATCGGGTTGGCCCCGGCGGTGATGTTCTTCGCGCCCTCGCGGAAGATGGCTTGGGCCAATACCGTCGCGGTGGTGGTCCCATCGCCCGCCGTATCGCTGGTCTTACTGGCTACTTCGCGGACCAGCTGGGCGCCCATGTTCTCGTACGGGTTCTTGAGCTCGACTTCCTTAGCAACAGTGACGCCGTCCTTGGTGATGGTCGGTGCACCGAATTTCTTATCCAAAATCGCATTCCGGCCTTTCGGGCCAAGGGTTGCCTTGACGGCGTCCGCGAGCTGATTCACCCCTTTCAGGATGGCGGCTCGTGCCGTATCGCCGTACATCAGTTGCTTTGCCATTGGATTCCTCCTGTTATCGTTTTTCTATTATTTGAATGAGCTAAGTAATTCTCCGCTATGCTTGTGGCTGGACTTTAGGTGGTAAAGATGCCGAGGATGTCTTCTTCCTTGAGGATCAAGCACTCTTCATCCTCAATCCGAAGCTTGCTGCCTGAATACTTGTCGAACAGCACTTGGTCACCGACTTTGACGTTTTCCACTTTCTTCCCGACTGCCTGAACCACTCCCCGTTGGGGCTTTTCTTTCGCTGAATCCGGCACATAAATACCACCGGCGGTCCGATCCAACTCCTCGGTGTAGGTGACAAACACCCGTTCGCCTAAGGGCTGAAATCCCTTGGCCACATTCTTCTTTTCCTTCTCGGCTGTACCCATAGCAGAACCTCCTCCTGATGAAAGTTAACTCGTTAGGCATTACGGCTGAAAGTTGGGCTGAACTCGCTTGCAGTCCCGGCAGCCTGTGACTCGGTGGAGATAGGCCTTCGTTCACCTAAGTCAAGAGGGGGCTCAAAGGATTTTTATAGCGCCAACATTTTCCCCACTGTGGAGATTTGTGCATCCTAACCTATTGAGAAATCAATATTCCAGCAGTATTTTTCGTGGGTGAATGACGGGATATCACATCCGTAATCGATCAAAATCTTTAATATCTTTTTTAAGATAGTCACGGAGGCGTTTGATGATGCGGGCTTCCAATTGACGGGTCCGTTCCTTCGTGATGCCGTATTTGTCGCCCAGATCATCCAAAGTCAGAGGGTGGTCGGACAGAATGCGATTTCTCAGAATATCTTCGTCACGTTCTTCCAGTGTCGTGGTGAACTCGGCCAGCTTTGTCCTGAAGAGAGCCTTGAGCTGATGATCGGCGAGCTGTTCGTCCGCCGGTTCTTGGTGGGACGGCAAGACATCAAGCAGCGTGCTGTCTTGGTCTTCACCGATCGGTTGGTCGAGCGAGAGCTCCCAGTTGCCGAGGCGCTGATCCATTTCGATCACGTCGCGCTCACGTACGTTCAAGCGATCTGCGAGCAATTTCGTATCAGGCGCGAAGCCGTCCCGTTCGAGCTTGGCCTTTTCCTTTTTTAAGTTATAGAACAGTTTTCGCTGGTCCTGAGTCGTCCCGACCTTGACCAGCCGAAAGGTATGTAATAAATAACGGAGGATGTAAGCCCGTGACCACCATGCGGCATAGGCATAGAAGCGGACGTTTTTCGAGGGGTCGAATTTCTTGATGGCTTGCATCAGGCCGACGTTGCCTTCTTGAATCAGATCCATGTGGTCGGCGCCGGTATGGAGGTACTCGGCTGCGATCGAAACCGACACACGCAGGTTGGCCATGATGAGTTTCACCGCCGCCTCGCGGCTGCCGTGTGTCTGGTACTCCTGAAACAGCTGAAGCTCCTCTTCTTTTGAAAGATATGGGTACCGCCGCACCTCGGCCAAGTACTGCTGCAAAGCCGTGACCGGTACCACGGCAGTCGTGTCGGAACGAGGGATTGTTTCATGCTCAGGAGCAGGACTCAGCTCAATGCCGGCAGGGGACTCGTTCTGGTCCGTCTGGGGAGGATCCGCATCTCCAGGCTCGTCCAGCATGTCTGTCTCGTCAAGGATGGACATAACAGACGGCAGACTACACTAGACTCCTAGGCCGCAACAATAACGTAGAACCCTTTCACAGTTCAGCTATCTTTCGATTACCGCGCTTGCGAACGCCTGATCGGCTGTGGGGCTGGTCGTTTCAACGGCGACGGATTGTCTGGGACGAACAGGAGCTCCGGATCCGACTTTACGATTCTCCCGCTCGCGATGAGAGTGATCGGACTCTCGATCTCTACAATTGACGATTCCGCGTCAGATATTACGCATGGCGATGGTTGTGTGCAACCCCAACGTTGTGTCGTGAGGGGCTGGACGCTAGGATGAACAAAAGACACTTTTACAGACAGTTCCGGTCAAGTGCTCCCCATCCTGAACCAGAGCGACTTTTCACTGAATCGCGGGTTGTTCGTTTTTTCGGGATACGCCCTGAATCCGAAGTTGCAATACAACCTCACAGTCTTCGGTAGTACAACGACCAATACAATGATAGCCATGGGTTCCTTGACCTACCAGTTCAGTAAAGGACTGGCGCTCTCCACCGGATACTACAATGTGCCTGGAACGCGCGAGTGGATGGTATCGTCCCGCTACACGCTCGGCGCCGACCGGACGATGGCGAACACCTTCTTCCGTCCGTCGCTTAGTCCGGGCGTCTGGATCAGCGGCCAACCGCTGGAGGGACTATTCTATTATGCGGGGATTTACAACAACTTCAACGCGTCGGCCAACAACGCACTTCGCGCCAGCACCGACATGACTTACTCAGCCAATCTCTGGTGGGAGCCGCTCGGCGCCTTCGGACCCGGCTATTCAGACGAGGAGTACCACGAGAGCCTTGTGCTCCGTACGGGCACAAGCCTGACCTTCCAGCGAGTGACCCGCGAGCCGGATTCGCAATCCGGACAGACCAATCCCGAAAACACGATCCTTCGCCTTTCTGACGGCACCCCGCTCTTTCAACCAGGGGCCATAGCTCCCGGTGTAACTTTGACGTCGGGCAACGTTACCCTGTTCTCTTACGATCTGGCCTTCAAGTACCGAGGCTGGAGCCTGAGCGGAGAGTATTACGCTCGATGGACCGGCAGTCCTCGTTTTAGCGGGGGACCGACCCCACAGACGATCCCGAGTCTTTTCGTCTGGGGCGGGCTGGGACAGCTTTCCTATGCCATCCTTCCGAAACGACTCGAACTCTTCGCCAGAACCTCCGGCGTATTCGGCTCGTTCGGTGACGGCAACGAGTACGGCGGCGGGATGAATTGGTATGTCTTAGCGACCAGGAACCTCCGGAGCACGTTCGAGGTCAAGCGCATCAACCATTCGCCGGCTAATAACCTCCTGTACGGCTATGCCTCCGGCCAGAGCGGAACGTTGTTTCAGCTACAAATGCTCATGGACTTTTAGCGTAGGAAAAGTCGCAAGGTCGGGTGAGGGTGGTGTGCTTGGTCGAAGTTCTGTGTGATGTTCCATCAAGGCTGTTGGAGGAGTCCTATACCTTCTCACCATCGGAGCAAGCATGGATTCGCAAGCGCCGAGGCGCCGAATTGACGGTGCTTCCAGCCACGTGCGGACGACTCCACGCCAGGATGTTCAAGTTGCAGACGGAAATCTCTCGCTCAGGAAGAGCAAGCAGTGTGAGCGGACGAGACCGGATACGACTCTGCGTTATCGGACTGGCCTTCTCTGTTTCAGTCATCCTGAACTCTGCTGGTGATGCGTTCGCCGAAGGTGAGTCGAGTTCTCCCACCGAGCGCCTCGCGCATCTCGCCCTTCGTCTCAAGGAGACCGAACAAGCCGTTGAAAAGCGACTTCTTTCCAAGAGCCTCGATCTTCACTTCTATGGATATCTGGACGGTTCCTATACCCAGAATTTCAATAATCCGTCGAATAAGATCAATCAACTCCGGATTTTTGACGTCAACTCCAATCAGTTTCGTCCGAATCTCGCGCAATTTGTGTTGGATCGTAAAGCGAAGGCAGGCAATGGGATCGATCGCTTCGGGTTTCGACTAAAGACCAATGTGGGCCGAGATTCCGCATTTGTCGGAGGCACCAATCTGAGCGAACTTAACCAGTGGGCGGACTTCCAGGAATTCTATCTCCAATACCTTGTTCCACAAGGGAATGGGATCGATGTGAAGGTGGGCCAGATGAATGCCTTGATCGGATATGAAACGATTGAGAGCCCATATAACGCGAACTATTCCCGATCCTGGCTCTTCGGACTTGGGCAGCCCTTCACGACTCGTGGCATACGAGTGTCCTACCGATTTAACGACCGGGTGTGGGCTGCGGTGGGAGTCATCAATCGGATCAACGGGAATCTCCTTACGAACACGACGACGCCATGGATCGAAGCGTCCGTCACCTTTGTTCCATCGGACCGCGTCAAGCTAACCCTGTACGGATTCACGGGGCCAGGAATAGGGTCCAACAAAGTCAGTTGGGGGGCCAATCTCTTTGGCGGCGGGCTCCTCTCCGTGCAAGCGACCACACGCATGTCAGTGGTCCTCGAAGGATTCTACGCCTCGATCGCAAACTCCAGTCTGGTGCAACCGGGCACACATGAACGGTGGGGGGGAGTAGCCGGGTACTTGATCTATGATTTCAGCGAGCGATGGGGCATCAGGTTTCGAAGCGAAATCTTCGAAGACTCCGGCGGTTTCTTCTCTTGTCGCGGCACGACCGCGTATCAGCCCCAGGCCAACGTCTGCTTCGGTGCCACGCCGACCACCCCGGCGCCTCCGGAGTCACAAACACTGTGGGAAACTACGACCACGTTCCAGTTCAAGCCTGTTTCGTGGCTGATCACGCGGCTCGAATATCGATATGACAAGTCAGACCACAACGTCTTTCAGATTGGGGAACGAGCCGCAAGTTACCAGTCGACGCTCTCCCTGGAGGCGATCTATTTGTTTTGAGTTGCGTGATGACGGATGACGAATGAGATTGTCCTCGACCAGGTCTCCTCTGCCGGTGAAACCGGGATGAGCGTGATTGCATAGTGACGAATGCGATAGAATGGGACGCTTTGCCAATGACATGTTCCGATGTACAGATGTTCTCCGCTGAGAGCTCAGGCAGGATTCGATAGATCTAGGCCGTTTTTTCGATTGACAGTTATGACAGAAACAAGGTTATGTGTCACTCTCCGAGTTGCTAAATCTTCGATGTTTAATGATAAATTGTCGTGCCGTGAAATGGTAGGACTTAGACATGGCCACTCCTTTCGATAGCATCGAAAATGCGATTCGCGACATCAAGAAAGGAAAGTGCATCATCTTGGTGGACGACGAGGATCGGGAGAATGAGGGTGACTTGGTCATTGCTGCGGAGAAAGTGACTCCGCACGTGATCAACTTCATGGCCACGCATGCCCGAGGCCTGATTTGTCTGGCCCTGACGCCTGAACGGGTGGAGGAACTGCAGTTGCCACAGCAGGCTTCGGAGAATACCGCGACGTTCGGGACCGCCTTCACCGTTTCGATCGATGCACGAAAAGACATTACGACAGGGATCTCGGCCGCGGATCGAGCCACGACGATCCATGTGGCGATCGACCCAAAGTCTAAACCCAGTGACCTCGCCCGTCCCGGTCACGTCTTTCCGCTCAAGGCACAGACAGGTGGAGTGCTCAAGCGCGCTGGGCAAACCGAGGGATCTGTCGACTTAGCCAGGCTGGCCGGCCTACGGCCTGCTGGGGTGATTTGCGAGATCATGAATCCGGACGGCACCATGGCCCGGGTACCAGAGCTGACGAAATTCGCCAAGACGCATAAGCTCAGGATGGTGACCGTGAAGGCCTTGATCGAATACCGTATGCGAAGGGAAACCTTCGTCAAACGGATGGCGAGCGCACGATTGCCCACAACGTTTGGCGAGTTTGAGGCGGTGGCGTTCGAGAATCAGATCGACGGGGTGACGCACATTGCCTTGGTGAAGGGTCCGGTCGACAGCGGGGCACCGACACTTGTTCGTGTACACTCCGGATGTTTGACGGCCGACGCGTTAGGATCGCTGCGCTGCGATTGCCGCGATCAGTTGCATTCCGCGATGGAGATCATTCAGAAGGAGGGCCGAGGTGTTCTCTTGTACCTGAATCAAGAAGGCCGAGGTATTGGGTTGCTGAATAAAATCAAGGCCTATGGGCTGCAGGATCAAGGGAGTGATACGGTTGAAGCCAATCTGCAACTCGGATTCAAGGCGGATCTCCGCGACTATGGAGTCGGCGCGCAAATTCTGGCGAATCTCGGCCTGCATCAGATCAAATTGATTACGAATAACCCGAGGAAGATCGTTGGGATCGAAGGATACGGCCTCAAGGTCGTCGAACGGGTTCCAATCGAGATCTCACCGCACGCCGCGAATGTCCGGTATCTTCGGACAAAGAAAGCGAAGCTGGGGCATCTTCTCAAGAAGGTCTGACGCGCCACGTCAGCTCACTTCGCGTCTCCTGAGCCTGGGATAAGACGGCTATTGAATTGAAAGATGAAGCATAGAAAAATGAGTGATTGCTCGGAGGGATTTCGAATCGGCATCGTCGCTGCGAAGTTCAATCAGCAGGTCACGAACAAATTAGTGAATGCCTGCGTCAACACGCTGACTGCCCATGGTGTCCGTAAAGAAAATATAAATGTCCTGCGGGTGCCGGGGGCATTCGAAATTCCACTTGTGGCGCGCGCCATGGCCAAGTCCGGTCGGTTTGATGCGATCGTCTGCCTAGGGGCGGTCATTCGGGGTGACACCCCGCATTTCGAATATATTAGTGCCGAAGTCAGCCGGGGCATCGGTCGGGCGGCGTTAGACACCGATATTCCGATCATCTTCGGTGTGTTGACCACTGAGACGGTTGCGCAGGCGGTGGTGCGCGCGGACACGAAGAAATTCAACCGTGGCGGCGAGGCAGCGAAGTCCGCGATCGAAATGGTGATGGTGATGAGACGCGTGAAGACCATGGGACAGCATTCGGATGCGGGGCCATCGGCTGGATTACGGCAGGCCGCGCGGCGGCTTGCGAAGTAACGGTTATGGGAGCCCGTCATCAGGCACGCGAGCGGGCTTTGCAGATCCTGTTTCAGCATGACATTCAGGGGAAAGCCGCCGTGCACCTCGACGAATTTTGGCGTGAATACTCGGCGTCCGATGAGTCAAAAGCGTTCGCGGAACGATTGGTGCGGGGAGTGTTGGAACACAAACAGGAGCTTGATGCCACCATCGGTAAGTATGCGACGAATTGGACGGTGAGTCGCATGCCGATTGTCGACCGCAACAT
Organism: Nitrospira sp.; assembly: GCA_024998685.1. GTDB lineage: Bacteria > Nitrospirota > Nitrospiria > Nitrospirales > Nitrospiraceae > Nitrospira_D. The sequence continues at coordinate 20,876 of JACOEH010000015.1, read as the reverse complement.
CTTGCGTGCCGGACTGTATGAGTTGTTGTGGTTGGATGAGGTGCCTGCGAAGGTCACGATGGACGAAGCCATCGAACTCGCCAAGAGTTTCGGCGATGGCGATGCCTCAAAGTTTGTGAACGCGGTTCTGGATAAAGCCTTGGCCACCGAGTCGCGGTTGGCTGCGAAACGGGCCGAGGCGGCGCGTGTGAAGCGTGAAGCGTGAAGCGTATCTTGCGAGAGGCTCAGCCTTACGAACGACGCTTCACGAGATACGAACGACGAGAAAATCATGATTGATCGGTATACACGTCCCCAGATGAAGGCTGTCTGGGATCTGAAGCATAAGTATGAGATCTGGCTGGAGGTTGAACTGCAGGCCTGTGCGGCCTTTGAACAGGCCAAACAGGCGCCGCGTGGGACGGCGGCGAAAATCCGGAAGAAGGCCAAGATCGATGTCGAACGGATTGGCGAAATCGAAAAGGTGACGAAACATGATGTGATCGCCTTTCTCGAATCGCTCATGGATACGGTAGGGCCGGAACATCGGTTTCTCCATATGGGACTCACGTCCTCGGACATCGTCGATACCTCGCTTGCCATACAAATGACCGAAGCGCTCGATCTGATCTTGAGGGGAGTTGATGAGCTCCTCGTCGTGCTGAAACAGCAGGCGTTCCGCTACAAGAATCAGGTGATGGTGGGACGGTCACATGGCATTCACGGGGAGCCGATCTCATTTGGCCTGAAGATGGTCCTGTGGTACGAAGAAGTCCGGCGCCATCTCGAGCGGTTACGGCAGGTGAGAAACGAGATTGCGGTCGGCAAACTGTCCGGCGCCATGGGGACCTTCGCGCACCAGGGACCGGATATTGAAGACTATGTCTGTGCCAAGCTTGGATTGAAAGTTGATCCCGTCTCCAACCAGGTGGTCCAACGAGACCGCCACGCGTCTTATGTGACGGCCCTCGCATTGCTTGCGGCGAGCATCGAGAAATTTGCCACTGAGATCCGCCACCTTCAGCGCACGGAAGTGCTCGAAGCCGAAGAGTATTTCTCTGAAGGTCAAAAAGGATCGTCCGCGATGCCTCACAAGCGGAATCCGATTGTCTCGGAGAATCTCTGTGGTTTGGCGCGGCTTGTGCGCGCCAACAGTTTGGCGGCGATGGAAAACGTCGCACTCTGGCATGAGCGTGACATCAGCCATTCGTCCGTCGAGCGAGTCATCATGCCGGACAGTACCATCTTGATCGACTACATGCTTGCCAAGCTTACGGATCTGATCAAGCACTTGGTCGTCTATCCGGATCGGATGAGACAGAACCTCGAACTGACGGGCGGGCTCGTGTATTCGCAACGGCTGCTGTTGGCCTTGGTTGAGAAGGGAGCGCAGCGAAAAGAGTCATACGAAGCGATTCAGCGCAATGCCATGGCTTCCTGGAGGGGAGGGGGCGGACTACAAGAATTGGCCGGTAAAGATCCGTTTATTTCACAGCATCTTACACAGAGTGAAATTGCGGCCTGTTTCGATCCGAAATATTACCTGCGCCACCTCGATCAGATCTATCGGCGGGTGTTTGGGCGGGGCCGCCGTCATTCGCCCGGTCGCAAGGGGAACGTAACGAAATGATGCTTCGGCCGGCTGTCACAGTGCTAATGCTAATATGGTTGATCGGTGGCCACTGGGTATCGAACGCTCAGGCGAAAGCAGATCGAGAAAAGCTTCTTTCTGAACCGGGGGTCTACGGTACGTTTGCCGTCTTCGCGCTCAATAATGAGGAGTGGGCGAAGCAGGACCCAGCGACGCGGATCGTCCGTCTGACGTCGCTGAAAGGTGTGGTGGAGCAGCATCGAGAGCATGTGGCAATCGATCTCTACCTCCTTCGAGGGCTTTCCGATCAAGGCGACCTCTTGTTCAGGATTCATGCGGCGGAATTGCGCGAGACGCAGGAATTTCTCCTGGATCTGAAGAGCAGCCAATTCGGGAAACACCTCAAAACGGTCGGGATCATGCATGGGCTCACCAAACAACCGAACTATGTGCCGGGATTCCCGGATCAGATGAAGGCTGACTTAGAGACCATCAGTGAGCCTGGCCAGAAACCATATGCAATCGTGATTCCGATCCGGAAATCGGCCGAGTGGTGGGGGCTGGATCAGGAGAAGCGGGCCGCGATGATGCAGGAACATACCGCCGCCACGCTGCCCTACGTGAAGACGGTCAAACGGAAGCTCTATCACTCCAGCGGACTGGACGATCCGGACTTCATCACGTATTTTGAAACTTCCAGGCTGGAGGATTTTCACAGCCTGGTGCTGTCGCTCGAGAAAGTGCAGGAATTCCGTTATGTGCGGCGATTCGGACATCCGATCATACTCGGTACGGTGAAATCATTGGACGAGATTGTAGAACTGTTGGCGCAGTAAGCTGAACCACTGAGGTCCGATCATGGCGACGGGCGAGCTTCTTTACGAAGGCAAGGCGAAGAAGATTTTTTCGACGGAAAATCCGGATCAGGTCGTGCAGTATTTCAAGGACGATGCGACGGCCTTCAACGCGCAGAAGCGCGGCACGATCGTCGACAAAGGCGTGATGAACAACAAGATCTCCGAGCGGCTTTTTCGGCTCTTGGAGCAAAACGGGGTACGGACACACTTTGTGGAGCGATTGAATGACCGGGAAATGCTCACGAAGCGAGTCAGAATCGTACCAATCGAAGTCGTGATCCGGAACGTCGTGACGGGCAGTTTGGCCAAGCGGCTCGGGCTGAAAGAAGGGAACCGGATCGACCCGGCGGTCGTTGAGTTCTATTACAAGAACGACGCACTGGGAGACCCGCTGGTCAATGACGATCACTTGCGGCTGATGAATGTGGCGACACCAGGCGTGTTGCGTGAGCTGCGTGAACTGGGTCATGCGGTTAATAAAGTCCTCAAACCGTTCTTCTCCGAACGGAAGATGCAGCTCGTCGATTTCAAGCTTGAGTTCGGAGTCTTTCACAATAAACTGATCCTCGCAGACGAGATTTCTCCGGATACCTGCCGTTTCTGGGACATGACGACCGGTGAGTCGATGGATAAGGATCGGTTTCGAAAGGATATGGGAAAGGTCGAGGAGGCGTATCAGGAGGTGTTAAGGCGAGTTTGCGAGGAGGGGTGACCTGGGCCTTGTCCGCTCAAGCACGTCAACTCGACCGCACTAAATTTCGCCATCGCTCGGCAGGCGAAACTTGTTCTGTTCTAAGCGAAATTTAAACGGAACATCGAATATCGCGAGCCGTCCGCAACGCGGACCGTTCGGGCTCAAGAAGTATGGTGTCCCGAGTTTCCGCGATATCGCGGGACAAAGCCCGGAGTCTCCTCCCGATCTCTGGTGGAAGGAAAAAAGAAGAGATGTTGCGGGCGTATTTGAATTATGGCCTGATCGCGTCGGTGGTGATTTGGGCGGCCATCGTGGGCGTGATGGCCTATCGGTTGAACGAGTCACCATGGCGCTGGGCGTTCGTCGCCTTGGTATTTTGCGGTGGGCTCACTGTCGCAGTGATCATCTGGATCAAAAAATATGTGGATCGGTTGAACGAAGCCGAAGAGAAGCGGGAGAGCAAGTTGTGAAAGCCAAAATTCATGTCACACTGAAGCCGGGCATCTTGGATCCACAAGGCAAAGCCATTGAGCATGCGCTGGATTCATTGGGGTTTAAGAATGCGGCGAATGTCCGTGTCGGGAAGTACATGGAGCTGAATCTCCAAGAGACAGATAAGGCGAAGGCCGAGATCGAGGTGAAGCAGATGTGTGAAAAACTCCTGGCGAATACCATTATTGAGGAATACCGGTACGAGCTGAGCGCATAGATTTGCCGTTCAGCTCGAATGTTGAGTTGTAGTGTTGAGTGTTTTAGTTGTTTAATAAGTGGATCGGACATTAACTAAAAACTCAAAGTTCAAAACTAAAAACTGTCATTATGCCCAACGTCGGCGTCGTCGTTTTTCCCGGTAGTAATTGCGATCACGATTGCCGGCATGTCTTTCGCGACGTGCTGAGACAAGATGTGACGATGGTCTGGCATAAGGAGACATCGCTAACCGGGCTGGATGCGGTGATCCTGCCGGGCGGATTTTCGTACGGTGATTATCTCCGGACCGGCGCGATTGCGCGATTTTCTCCGGTCATGCAAGCGGTGAAACAATATGCGGCCGAGGGCGGATTGGTACTGGGTATTTGCAATGGCTTCCAGATCCTGCTGGAAGCGGGTTTGTTGCCGGGAGCCATGTTGCGAAATAAGTCGCTGCACTTTATCTGTCGCGAGACCTACGTCAAAGTGGAGAACGCTGCGACGCCGTTTACCAATGTCTGCAGGTCCGGACAGGTGCTCAAAATCCCGATCGCTCATGCGGATGGGAATTACTACACCGATCCAGTGACATTGGCGGCCCTTCAAGCCAATGCACAGGCCGTGTTCCGGTATTGCACGGCAGATGGGAAGGTGACGCCAGAGGCTTGCCTGAACGGCTCGCTCGACAATATCGCAGGTATCCGCAACGCGGAAGGTAATGTGTTGGGCATGATGCCGCATCCGGAGCGATGTGCCGAGGTGATGTTGGGCAATGAAGACGGGCGGGCGATCTTCCAATCGATGATCGCGTCTTTGGGGCGGAAGGAGTTGGCGGGAGCGCGGTGAGCGTATCCACGACGATTTGGCCGGGATCGCTCTCCGGAGGATTGAAGATGAGAAGTGGTCGCGGTAAAGTATTGCGTCAGTTGGTGCGCATCAGTCTTACATTTCTTTCATATAAATGAGGAGGGTCGAGATGAGACGTGTAGGTGCAGTGTTGGCGGCGGTCGGTCTGTTGACCTTGGGGAGCGGTATCAATGTTTGGGCTGCGGCAGATGACGGCAGCAAGGTAACGATAAAGAGTCCGGCACAAGGTCAGAAGGTGAAAAGTGACGTCGAAATCGTCTACGATCTCGAAAAGGGTAGTCAGGCGACGCATGTCCATTGTTTCGTGGATGGGGAATATCAGAAGGGATGGAAAGGAACGGTCAAGGGCATGTCACCCGGGACCCGTGAGATCAAGCTCGTGGCGGCAGATAAGGATCATGAAACCTTAGCGGCTGAATCATCCGTAAAGGTGGAAGTGCAGTAGAACAGGATCAGGGTTCGTTGATCACACAGACCGACTCGGCGAGGCGCCGGATGCGCGCTTCGCCGATCATGTCGAGCGATGCTTGCAGCGGTGCCATGCATACCTGGTATTCGGAACACCCCATAGAAGTTTTGTCGCTGTGACTGCTAGGTCGTGATACAGGCCGGCATGCCGTTCATCACCCAAGACCTCATCGCTCAGCACAATCTCACGAGCGATGAATACCAAAAAATCATCGATATCCTGGGGCGTGAGCCCAACTTGACGGAACTCGGCATGTTCTCTGTGATGTGGTCCGAGCACTGCTCCTACAAGAGTTCTCGGGTACACTTGAAAAAGCTGCCGACGACCGGGCCTCGTGTCGTGCAGGGGCCGGGTGAAAACGCGGGAGCGGTCGATATCGGTGACGGGCTGTGTGTGGTTTTCAAGATGGAATCGCACAATCATCCATCGTTTATCGAGCCCTATCAAGGGGCCGCCACGGGAGTCGGCGGCATTCTGCGCGATATCTTTACGATGGGAGCGAGGCCGATCGCGCTGCTCGATTCGCTGCGGTTTGGAGAATTGCACCAGCCGAAAAACCGCCATCTCATGAAAGGGGTTGTTTCCGGCATCGCGGGTTACGGCAATTGCATGGGAGTTCCGACCGTGGGAGGCGAAATTGTCTTCAACGACATCTATGCCCTTAATCCGTTGGTCAATGTGTTTTGTCTCGGTCTCGCCCATCAGGACAAGATCTTCCGTGGCACTGCCGCAGGCGTCGGGAATCCCGTCATCTATTTCGGCTCCAAAACGGGCCGCGATGGGATTCACGGGGCAACGATGGCGTCCGATTCGTTCGACGATCAGTCGGAGCACAAGCGTCCGACCGTCCAAGTTGGTGATCCTTTCACGGAAAAATTGCTGCTCGAAGCCTGTCTCGAATTGATGGAACGCGATCTACTCGTCGGGATTCAAGACATGGGCGCTGCAGGGTTGACGAGTTCTTCCTGTGAAATGGCTTCCCGCGCCGGTAACGGAATCGAGCTGGACCTTACGGTGGTACCGCGGCGCGAGCCGGGTATGACGCCCTATGAAATCATGCTGTCTGAATCTCAGGAGCGTATGTTGATGGTGGCGAAAGCCGGCAAGGAAGACGAATGCATCGAAATTTGCCGGAAGTGGGATCTGGATGTTGCCGTGGTCGGAAAAGTGACCGCCGACGGAATCTTGCGCGTCATGGAGCAGGGGAAGGTCGTTGCGGAAATTCCGGCGAAGGCATTGGCCGACGACGGCCCGCGCTATGAACGGCCTTACCAACCGCCGGCCTATCAGGATATGTTGACGAACCTGAACTACGACGCCATTCCCGATGTGAAAGATGCGAATGCGGCATTGCTGGCCTTGTTGGAATCGCCGACGATCGCCAGCAAGCGGTGGGTGTACGAACAGTACGATCACACGGTGCGGACGAACACCACGGTGCGACCCGGTTCCGATGCGGCGGTGGTGCGGATCAAGGGCACGAAAAAGGCTGTGGCGATGACGGTCGATTGCAACAGCCGTTATTGCTTGCTGAATCCCTATGAAGGGGCTCGGTTGGCCGTGGCCGAGGCGGCGCGGAATCTCGTCTGTTCAGGCGCCGTACCGATCGGCTTGACGGATTGTCTTAATTTCGGCAACCCGGAGCGACCCGATATCATGTGGCAGTTCGCCATGGCGATCGAAGGGATGAAAGACGCCTGCGAGCATTTCCAAATCCCCATCGTGAGCGGGAACGTCAGCTTTTACAACGAAACCAACGGACTCTCCATTTATCCTACCCCCATGCTGGGTATGGTCGGGTTGATCGATGACGCTGAACGTTCGATGACTCAGTGGTTCAAGCAGGACGGCGACGACATTATCTTGCTGGGCTCCTGCCGTGAGGATTTGGGTGGATCGGAGTACCTCAAGGTCGTTCAGGCTCGCGAACAGGGATCGCCGCCCTATCTGAACCTGAATTCGGAGAAGATGCTCCATGACTGCGTGTTGTCGCTGATTCATGATGGACTCCTACAGTCCGCGCATGATTGCTCGGAGGGAGGTATCACTGTTGCCCTGGCGGAAAGCTGTATCTCCGGTCCCGAGCGGACCGTGGGTGCTGTGGTAAGATTGTCCAGAGGCAGGCTTCGAAAAGATTCAGTTCTTTTTGGTGAGAGTCAGTCCAGGATCGTGATCTCGGCCAATCCGGTCCATCGAGGGGCCATTCTCGGCCATGCGAGACGTTTTGGTGTCCCGGCTGAAGTGATTGGGGCGGTCTCCGGTGAGCGATTGATGGTGTCCGTCGGAAATGAAGGGTCGGCGGAACCGGTGATTGATCAACCGGTGACGGTGCTCCTCGATCGATGGGCATTTTCTGTAGAGCGATCGTTGAACCAAGCTTAATTGAGTGGCCCGTTGAGGATCATGAATAGAGAGCTGCCGATCATATCTTCCGATAAGTTTCACGACGAGTGCGCCGTCTTCGGCGTCTTCGGCCACGAAGAAGCTGCTAATCTGACCTACCTCGGATTGTACGCACTGCAGCACCGCGGGCAAGAGGCGTCAGGGATCGTTGCAGGAGATGGAGACCAATTTTTTATACAGAAAGGCATGGGTCTTGTCGCAGACATTTTTCACAAATCCGTGCTTGAGAAACTGCCCGGCCATATGGCTATCGGGCACAATCGCTACTCCACTGCCGGCGGCCACGATCTGAAGAACGTGCAGCCGCTGACCGTGAATTTTGCACTCGGTAATTTGGCCTTGGCTCACAACGGCAATCTCATCAATGCTCAAATGCTCCGACACGAACTCGAAGCCTACGGAGCGATCTTCCAGTCCACATCGGACAGCGAGGTCATTATCCATCTCATCGCACACTCGCGAGCAGGTTCCTTTCTCGCAAGGGTGATCGATGCTCTGAGCCAAGTTCGAGGTGCGTTCTCAGTTGTGTTGATGACCGACAACGGACTTATTGCCGCGCGCGATCCCTACGGGCTCAGACCGCTGTGCATCGGACGCCTGCGCAGCAGCTGGATTGTGGCGTCCGAAACCTGCGCGTTTGACTTGCTCGATGCCGAGTATGTTCGAGAGGTGGAACCGGGCGAATTGATCGTCATCAGTGATCAGGGACTCGACAGTCATCATCCGTTTCCAAAGAAGAATCAGGCCATGTGTGTGTTTGAGTACGTCTATTTTGCGAGGCCGGATAGCCGCATCTTTGGGGCCAACGCCGTGTACGCCACACGTAAGGCATTGGGTCGGCAGTTGGCCCAAGAGGCATGGGTACCGGCGGATGTCGTCATTCCCGTTCCCGACTCCGGTGTGCCGGCTGCGCTTGGCTATTCCGAAGGGGCGGGAATCCGATTTGAAACCGGTTTGATCCGCAACCACTATGTCGGACGGACGTTCATTGAACCGGAACAGTCGATTCGTCACTTCGGAGTCAAGGTGAAGTTGAATGCCGTTCCCGAAGTATTGGAGGGGAAACGAGTCGTCGTCATCGACGACTCGTTGGTGCGTGGCACGACAAGCCGTAAGATCGTCAAGATGATTCGACAAGCAGGGGCGAAAGAAGTCCACATGCGCATTAGCTCTCCTCCAATCGTCTCGCCTTGTTTTTACGGAATCGACACACCGACGAAAAAAGAGCTGATCGCCTCCGATCACTCGACGGAAGAAATCCGCAAGTACATCACGGCCGACAGTTTGGCGTATCTTAGCCTTGACGGCATGTTAAAATCCGCCCCAAGGACAGCCGATCAGTACTGTACGGCCTGTTTTACCGAGCGCTATCCTATCCCGTTTACCCGCGCAGAAGAGCTTCAGTTAGGCCTGTTCGAATCAGCGCGCTGAACTCGTTTGCACGGAAGCCATGACGCCTCCAACGGAAGACGATCAGAAAGCACTGCAGCCACGGGGCAGACGCCGAGTGCAGGTCGACTATCCGGCTTTATTTACGGGAGATGAACGATCAGGACACGGAACGGTGACCAATCTGACGATTACCGGGTGTGAGATCGAGAGCCGGATTCAATTCCCCATCGGAGCCGGTCTGAGTCTACGCGTGCAAGCATCGGAGGCTCGTCCTCCGATTATCATTGCCCGCGCCATCGTCCGTTGGAAGAATGGAGATCGATTCGGACTCGAGTTCGTTCGCTTTGAGGGTGGAACCAAAGAACAGCTCGAGGATATGCTGAACCAGCGCGAGAGCCCTGCCGAGGATTGACTTCCCCTGCCTTGCGGTTGCCGCTCAAAAAAATGTCATGGTAGGATGCAGCATCGGTCGATGCGCGCAGGTGCGAAGCCTCGATCACCGGATCTTTGGAGAGCGGGGAAGCGAACAGGTGAGGAGACAGGAAACGATGGATGAGATGGAGGAGGGAAAACAAAAGTTTCTGGAGGTGGTGAAGGAGATCGACGAAACAGTGCAAGTCGTGATCCCCGTGACTCCATCCAACAGCATGTTTCTGATATCCCTGACAAAAGGGCCGAACCGTAAATTTATCACTGTACCCGAAGACGACATTATCGACTTGCCTCGCGAAGCGAGCATCCAGGCGAAAGTCACCAAAACGGTACAGGACGCTATCGGCAATCTGTGATTTTCTCTGTGCCATAAGCCGTTGACCATCAACTCTAAGCGTCATCTCTTGCTATGAAACAAATCTTGCCCGGCATCTGGCAATGGTCGTGGTTTTCAGACGAGAAGCAGCTCGACTTCAACGGATTGTTCCTGGTGATCGGTGAACATAAGATCCTCGTAGACCCACCTCCGATGACGGCCGAGGCGAGGGTGGTCGTCCGCCGGCATGAGCCGATTGACTACATCCTGGTCACGAACCGAGATCATCTCCGAGAGGCTGTGGTCTATCAGGCAGAGTTCAAGTGTCAGCTCCGAGTGCCGGAAGCCGATGCCGCCCAGATGGATGTGAAACCAACGACGACCTATAAGGATGGCGAGCTGTTACCCGGTGGTATTTGGGTCATCCATCTGAAGGATCAGAAGTCCCTGGGAGAGTCGGCATTGTTTATCGAACGAGGACGAGGGGTGCTGATCGTCGGGGATGCGTTGATCGGCAAGCCGCCCGGTTCCGTCCGTCTGCTTCCTGCCGAAAAATATGTGGATATCCAGAAGGCCAAGGAGGGGCTTTTCCGCCTCTTGAAGTACAACTTCGATAGCCTCCTCGTCGGAGACGGCGCCTCCATTCTTGTCGGTGGGAAACAGCAAGTGGAACAACTCTTGTCGGTGACGTCATGACATTGCGTCACAGCCTATCCGAAGAATTGAATCGACAAGGCAATGAACATTTCTCACGAGGGTACTACACGGAGGCCTATACCTGTTACGCCAAGGCATTAGAGTATGATCGGTTTACCGGTGATCAACGCGCTCTAGTTGCCACACTCGGCAATCTGGGTAACATCTGCGCAGTCAGTGGACGGCGGGATTCTGCCCAAGCGCATTATCACGAAGTCTTGGAATTGCAAAAACTCCTCGGTGATGAGAAAGGCATCGGGACGACGCTGGCAAATCTGGGAAATCTCCGGGCTGATGCGGGCGAATGGGATCGGGCACAGGCGTATTATCTCGAGGCTCTCGACCTCATGACCAAAACGCATGATGAACCGGCCCAAGCCGTCTTGTTCTCGGATCTTGGTCTGGTCGCTCGTGAAACCGGTCGCTTTGAAGAGGCGATTCAGTTTTATGAACGGTCGTTGGAGTTAATGCGTCGGTTGAGTAACCTGGGCGGTGTTGCGGACGCCTGGCGCATGATTGGCCGCACATTCTTGACGCAAAAGCGATACGACGAAGCCATCGCTTGTTGCCAAACCAGCCAGTCGGTCGCCGAACGATTGCGGGACGAGCTTCGCGCCGGCGGCGCCCGATACGTGCTTGCTCAGTGTTATGAGGAAATGGGGCGTTTGCAGGATGCTGTAGACCTCCTTGATCAGGTGGTGCGCATGGATCGTAAGTATCGCCTGCCGAAACTTGAAGAAAATACCCAGCGTCTACAAGCGCTTCGCGCTCGCCTCACCGATCCGTACCAGTCACGACCTTGCCGAGGGCTGCAGGCATGACGCAGCAAGCTTCCCAAGCCTGGATCCAGCTGCGTACCAATCTCAAGCAATCTTTCCCCCAGTTTTACGAATTGGAGCCGGATGGTCCGCTTGTCATGGATCTTGGTGACGATGGTTGGCTCTTGGAAGTCAGGCCGGACGGGAAGGTTCTTTGCCAGTATGGGGTGGCGATGGATGAAGTGATGGCGCTCATGTCTGAAGGAACGCCGGAAGATTTAGGAACGGATGAGGTCGCGAAGCAGGCCAAGTACTTTCTGCAGCCTGCCGTTTCCAAATATCGGGCGCTCCTCCTTCAATCCGGGTTTGTTGAGGAGACCGAAATGACCGACGAGTTTGTAGCCGTCACATTTGCGCGAAGTGCGGATCTGCAGAATCACGCCAAGCTGGAAGGTCTCCTCCGATGGTGCTGCAGGCAAATCGGAAGCGCATCATGACGCAACGAATCACGACATTCGACGAATTTCGCGACGTTGTCTCAGCCTATCGATTGCCACGAGTGTTGTTGATTGCGCTGGAACTGGATCTTTTTACGACTGTCGGCGACCGATTGTGGACCATCCCGGATCTTGCCAGGGAACTCAAGGTCAGCGAAAGGGGTTTGGACATCATTTGTCGTAACCTTGCCGTCGTCGGGGTATTACAGAAGAAAGGAGCCGGCTATCGGAATAGCCGACTGGGAGCCACAGCGCTGAATGCCGACCATCGCGCATATCGTGGCGGATATTTGAATTTGATCAAACGCCATTGGGCGGACTGGGTACGATTGTCGGAATCCGTGCGGAGCGGCTTGCCGATCGACCATGATACTCCAGACAGTCCGGACTACCGTCGACAATTCACGTGGGCCATGCACCATAGGACCTTGGAAATCGCCCCTGCGATTGCTGCGCAAGTTCATATGGGTCGTGCGAAAACACTTCTGGACCTCGGTGGAGGGCCAGGCACCTATGCCATGGCGTTTCTCGCGAGGAACCCAACGCTTCGCGCTGCCGTCTGTGATCGAGAACCCGCTCTTGAAGTTGCCAAAGAAATCGCCGGCAGGCACAAAGCGAGGCATCGACTCTCCTACCTTCCGCTCGATTTCTCGAAAGATCCTATCCCCGGCTCATATGATGTGATCTGGTACTCGAATGTGCTGCATATTTATTCGCCCGAAGAGAACCGGGCCATTTTTCGCCGAGCCTTGGCCGCATTAACACCCGGTGGTCGATTCATCATCCAAGACGCGTTCCTGCACGATCGCGAATGTTTGTACCCGGCAGAAGCCAGTTTGTTTGCTGTGTCGATGTTATTGTTTACGGAAGGCGGAAATACCTATTCAGCCTCGGAAACGGCCAAGTGGCTGAAAGATGCGGGATTCATCACGGCCAAATCGCTTCCTATCAGGAAAGGGACGGAGGATTGGGAGGACGGGATTTTAGAGGCATCGGCGCCGGGTCAACGTCCAAAAACGACCGGCCGCCGGATATAATCAAAAGGAAATAGAAGAGTCCGCTGACCACATTGGTTATCAAGGAAACTCCCACCTCTGAATCTTTTGTCAGCACCTGGATAATTGTGGCTATGTCCAGTGCCAATCCAACCGTGGCGTAGGTTACGCAAGCCATGGCGGCCCATCGGAGGCGAAGCCAAATCAATACTGCGAGTGTCAGAGGCGTGAGGATGAAAAAGCCGATTCTCCAAGCCATGCCCGGTTTTGTGGGTATGCCGTTTTCTATGAGGAAGAATCCTGTTTCGACGATAAGCGTGCCAATCAGCAGATTCAGCAAGACGGCTTGTTTCATCGGAAGACTATAGACCGTGGAGGAAAACGTCGGCAATGGTTGTCTTGTTGCCTGCGATTTCAAAGTGCTAACCTTTCTGCACCATGGAATTCAAGAAGCAGATCGCAGGCCAGTTATCCAGGCAAGTCTGCCTACTGGTCTATGATGGAGAATGCCGATTGTGTGTGTCTACAAAACAGAAACTCGAAGAGCTAGGAATTGGGCAAGCAGAATCCGACGTGAAGTTCCTTGCGTATCAGAGCGATACGGCAAAGAGAATTCTAGGGTCGAATTATCGTCCCGGTCGCCCTGATGCAGCCTTCTTGATTCGACCTTCAGGAGAGGTGCTCCAGGGGTTCGAAGCATTTCTTCCTCTCATCCCCAATCTCCCCGGTGGGAAGCTTCTGCTGTGGTGGTTACGGTTTCCATCTGCCAGACGGCTTGCCGAATGGGGCTATCGCATGGTCGCACGCCATCGGTATCGATGGTTTGGCGAAGCCGACCTCCTTAATCGACAGGATTGACGTAAGCGACTCCTGATTTCTGCCGGTCCCCCTCTTTCGAGGGGACTCTTCCTAACTGCGAGGAATTTACGGACGACAGACCCTCTTCCAGAATGCGTTCAACTTTTGAGGAGGGTCTATGTTGCGCAGATGGGATGTGTTGTCGAGTTTTTCTAGCCTAGTCCATGTGACGGATCAGCTGCGGGGTCGTGCTGACCATGACTCTTCGAAGATCCTGAGTGGGTTAGTCGCAGTCGTCTTGTGTCTCTCATTCTCTAGTGGTCAGGCGTGGGGCGAAATCGGCACAGAGGACAAAAGGGCGATTGTGGCCGCAGGGTTCGGTTACCAAATGGGCAGCGTCTCAACGATTGCGGTAAAGGTGTATGACGCTGAATCGGGCGACATCTTGTCCAATGAAATTTATGAATTAGCCGTCAAAGAAAGCGACGGTGTGAGATCGAACCGCGGTCCGCGTATTTTTGCCGGCGGCGTCGGACTTGGCGCTACAGATCTCTCCAATTTCGTATTGCGGGTATACGACGCAAATACCGGCGTATTCCAATGGGAGGGGCGCCTAAACCTCGTGCAGCCAGACTGGAAGGCCGGAGGAAAGGTCGTATCGACCGCATTGCCGAGGCGAGCAACCGTTACGAGGGTACACCTTGTTGAAGCGACTATGGAGCAGCCGGTATTTTTGCTGCGCGCAATGGATGCGGAGACCGGGGTGCTTGTGTGGGAGGATGAGTTTACGACCGTCCGTACACAAATTCCGCGAGCTCATTGGATTGCAGATCGATCGATCCAGCCGGACGGTATTTCACTCACGAGGTCCCACACCTTTAATTTCAAGATTCGTATGTATGACCCCAGCGGAAAGAAAGTTCTGTGGGAGGATCAGCTCTCTCAGCGAGGATCCGATGAAGGGCCTGAGCAATCTCACAGCGATCAGGCCGATATACTTCCTCCCTGGCCTCATCTATCGCAGGAAGAGTCCGTAGCGGGATCGATCTAAGCAGGGAAAAGTTACAATCGATTCCGCTCGAAGCTCTCGAGCCACTGCCGGTGGAACTGTTCGTATGAGACGAACAGTTTGTTTTGAAGTGCAGCTGCCATGGTCGACTTGGTTTGCAAAGCCTTCAGCAACTCATCGACGCCGGCCATTCCCCATCGCTCAATCAAGTAGCGTGTTGCCGAATTAGCCTCTAAGTAAGCCACGGTCGATGTACCGGCCGGCAGGGCGCCCCAGGAGCCTTCCAGATAGATCAAGGGAATCACTTTGATGTCCCCGCTCATAGCCTGATCAAGCTCGGGCCATGCATCTCCGGCCAATTGCATGGCCAGGCCTTCGTTCAACCAGGTCGGTAGCGCCCCGCTGCTCGTCCCTAAGCGGTCATGGAGTAGGGCATGGACATACTCGTGACGGAGCACACTTGCCAACCACTTTCGATCCGTGGTCGCCCCTTGAGTAGGAATCTGAATGCGTCCAAGGGCGGGGTCATAGAGACCATCGGCCCAGGCGGGACTCCCGGTCGCTCCTTGAAACGAATCCTTGGCATGGAGGACGACTATGATCGACTTCGAGGGAAAATGACCGAACTTCTGTCCAATCTCTCGATAGGCTTCTTCAAGAATCTCCAGAACTGAGATCCAGGTATTCTGGTCTTCCTCACCGTCGAACTTTACGACAAAGTGAGTACTGCTTCTTGCCGCCATGTGGGATTCAACCGACTGAGTGCGGCGAACCTTCGCCGTGACGGCGGCCAGGTATGACTGCAATCCCGGGTCCTGCTTTGCTCGGTCGGCAGCTTGGTCCAAGTGTTTCGCCGCTTCTTCCAGTTTGTCCTGTTCTTGTAACAAGTCGGCCATGGCCAAGTGGGGAAATGGTTCATCCGGGGCTACCTTCATCAATTTCATCAGGAATTCTGCATCCAACGCACGGTCTCGCTGTTCCCAATAGGCATGGGCAAGATTCATGAGGATCACGGAATTTGAGTCATCAAGCTCGGACGCTCTTTTATAAGCATTTATAGAAACTTTTGTGCCATTGAGTCGTTCCTGTTGCAAACCGAGATTGTTCCATAGGATGGCGACGAAGGGTTTGGATTTTGCGTCCGACAGAACAGCTGGGGGGAGCTCTTTCAGTTTCGTTTCGGCGAGCGACAAGTTATGTTTTTCGATCTCATCGCGAACGGCTTCCAGCAGGCCCTCATGCGGGGTCGGCGGCACCACGCTCTGATCGAGTACACGAACCGATTTGGCCTCGCTTTCAGGCGACCTACTCTGCGGTGGAGCAGGAGGAGGAGCAACCGGTTCGGTTTCTGTGAGCTGCACCGTCTGTGGCGGTAGGACAGGCCTCAAGAATAGGTTGTAGCCAATCACCAGGACCAGGCCGGCTGCAAGCGGTATCAGAATATGTCTAATGTTACGACGATACATGAGTTGTCGATATCGAGTGTAGCACCCTAAGAAAATGTGACCAAGCAATCGGACAAAAATAGTCGATGGACTTCGACCGGCGTTTATCTGGTTCGTTGAGCGTGGAAGGGCGCTGTGTTACCATCCCAGCCGTATGCAGGCTCTCACCGAATCGAGTCCGCACACGCCGTTTCAGGAGTGGGTGGACCGCATTGCGCGACCGATTGAGTTTGCGAGCCGAGACGATTGCGCCCATCTAAGGACCGTCACAAATCTGAGTTCATTTATCCCCGCACAAGTCTTGTCTGCCCTTCGTCAAGAGGTTTATCCCAAGGCCATTGAAGCCCGTCTGATTGCATTGCGCGATCTCTTTGTCGATTTTCACCCGGCGCTTCCCTTCGATGAGCAACGCCGACGACTGCAGGCCGCAGCATTGCTCATTAAGGCGCTTCGAGCTGTTGACCGACGGGAACCCATCCGGCTGAAGGATTCGCCAAGGCCTGCTTCCTGTCACTCGGAAGTGACAAGTGCGGGCAGATCCGATCTCTGGAATCTTCCGGTTCGTTTTGTTAAAGGCGTCGGGCCGAAGCGCACCAATGTCCTACAACGATTGCATATCGCTTCAGTGGAGGATGCGCTCTGGACCATTCCGTGGCGTTATGAAGATCGGTCGGTTATGACACCGATCGGAAATCTGGTCCCTGGGATGATGGTCTCGATTTGCGGGGTGATAGGAAAATGCGAGGCAAAACTGACAAGAAGCCGGCGGTTGAGTGTCGTGGAAGTCGGTGTCGAAGATCAGTCCGGGCGAATGCAGGTGGTCTTCTTCAATCAACCCTATTTGGAGGAGCTTCTGAAGGTGGGGACCCGGGTGATGATGAGCGGGCGGGTGCTCTCAGCTCGACAAGGATGGATGGTCCCGAGAATGGATGTGGCGCAATACGAAATCATCGGAGAGGATACCGAATCGACACTGCACGTCGGTCGTATCGTGCCGATCTATCATGAGACCAAAGGATGGACCTCTCGCCAGATGCGGGTAGTGGTGAAGAATCTCTTGACGGACCATGAGATAAAGCTTGTGGACCATTTGCCTGTACTTCTGCGGGCGCGGCAGCAGTTGATCCCGATCCATGAAGCGCTGCAAGATGTTCACTTTCCCAGGGCCGGCACCGATCTTCAGCTCCTGGAACGAGGAAGGACGGCGGCGCATCGACGATTAGCGTTCGAGGAACTCCTGCTCCTTCAACTGGCGCTAGCAACCAGGCATCGATCGGTGCACGAAGAGCCGAAGACACTGCGGTTCAATCCACGAACACCTCTCTTGCAACAGCTCAGCCGTCTCATCCCGTTTTGTCTCACGACGGCACAAGATCGAGTCATTCGTGAAATATTTCGAGACATGATTTCGCCGCGTCCCATGAATCGTCTGGTGCAAGGTGATGTGGGCGCCGGAAAAACGGCGGTCGCCTTGCATGCATTGGTGATGGCCTGTGGTTCAGGCTATCAGGCCGCGTTGATGGCACCGACCGAGATTCTAGCGGAGCAGCATCATCGAAACCTTTCCGGAACGTTGCAGG
The DNA here is from genome assembly GCA_024998685.1 of Nitrospira sp. Taxonomy (GTDB): domain Bacteria; phylum Nitrospirota; class Nitrospiria; order Nitrospirales; family Nitrospiraceae; genus Nitrospira_D. The sequence continues at coordinate 3,408 of JACOEH010000015.1, read as the reverse complement.
CCCTAGGGGTTCACACGATTCTCTTGCGTGGCGGAGAGAAATCCTCAGTAAAAAAGACACAGGCCGAGCGGCTGGCATCAGGTGACAGTCAGGTGGCGATTGGAACTCATGCCCTCATCCAACAGGGGGTGAGATTCAAGAACTTGGGGTTGGCGGTGATTGATGAACAGCATAGGTTCGGTGTCTTGCAGCGAAAGACCCTGATCGACAAGGGTTACAAGCCGGACGTGCTTGTCTTGACAGCCACGCCCATTCCTCGGACATTGGCGATGACGGTGTATGGCGATCTTGATGTATCGGTGATCGATGTGCTGCCACCTGGACGAAAGCCGGTGCGAACATTTCTTTTTCATGAAGCGCAGCGACGGCGTGCCTATCAAATTGTACGCGATGAATTGCGAGCCAAAGGGCAAGCATATGTGGTCTATCCGCTGGTGGAAGAATCGGAAAAGACCGACCTCCAGGCAGCGATTCAGGGAGCCGAACAGCTACTGAACGGGGAATTTTCCGACTTCCGTGTCGGCCTCCTGCATGGGCGCATGAAAGCCGCCGAAAAGGAAGCGGTGATGGCTGACTTCAAGGCCGGAACGATCCAGCTGTTGGTCACGACCACGGTGATCGAAGTCGGAGTGGATGTGCCGAATGCGACCGTCATCCTGATCGAGCACGCCGAGCGGTTTGGTCTCGCACAACTGCACCAATTGCGCGGACGGGTGGGGCGAAGCAGCCGGCAATCCTATTGCCTCTTGATGACTCAGAATCCGGGACGGAGAAGGGCGCAGTTGGGAAGACGTTCGATGGGAAGTCAAGAATCGATGCCTATGGCAAGGGAACGGCTGGAGGCGCTCGTCCGGTCCAACGATGGGTTTGTGATTGCCGAGGAGGATTTGCGGATCAGAGGTCCCGGTGAATTCTTTGGGTTGCGTCAATGGGGGATGCCGGAATTTCGCGTGGCGAATCTAGTGCGAGACGGGGATCTGTTGCAGCAAGCCAGGCAGGAGGCCTTTTCGCTACTGCAAGCGGACCCACGATTGAAAGAGCCGGCCCATCATGGATTGCGAGAGGCGATGCTGCGGAAATGGGAGAAGAAGCTCGAACTTGGATCGATAAGCTAGGACATCGTGGGACTCTTTCAGCGAATAAAGGATGATGTGCGAGCCGGGATCGCCACGCTACGGCTGGGGACTGTTCATGCCGCCGGCCGTGCATTGGAAGAGACGGAATTGCTTCGCATGCGGCTGGAGCTTCGCAAGTTCGATCAGCAACTCTCCGATCTCTACAAAGACATCGGTGAGCGCGCGATCGACATGAAGGAACGGGGCGAAACGGCAGAGCGGGTTGTATACGACGCCGAGATTGTGCGTCTCGTCAAGGAGGTTGAGGTGATCAAGGAATCAAGGAAGAAACTGGAAGCTGAAATGAAAGAAATTCGGAACGAGCAATGACCGAGCCGCGTCCGCACGCGCGACGATTCGCCGGTATCGATATCGGCACTCTTACCTGTCGTTTGTTAATCGCAGATCTAACCCCCGGACAACCTCCCCAAGAAGTCCGATCGGACCGGCGGATTCTCCGCCTCGGCGAAGGAGTCGATCGGACTAAGCGACTGAGTCCAGCCGCAATGGATCGGGTCATCCACTGTCTACAAAAGTGGCAGAATGTCGTCAACAGCCACCATGTCGAAGCGTCATCAGTTGTAGCGACGAGTGCTGTTCGCGATGCAGCGAATCGGGACGAGTTTCTTGTGCGGGTCAAACGAGAAGCCGGGTTCGATGTTGACGTGATTTCAGGGGAGGAAGAAGCGCGGCGGACCTTGCTCGGCATTCGCTCCGGCTTGCCGGCCGAGGTAACGGAGATCCTTGCATTGGATATCGGTGGCGGAAGTACCGAATTTATTTTGGATCTGCAAGGACAGAAGCCAATTATCCATTCGCTCGATATTGGAGTCGTCCGCCTCTGTGAGCGGCTTTTACACCATGATCCTCCGATTGACGATGAGGTACGCCAAGCGCGAGAGTGGGTGGCCCGAGAAACCAAAGCGGCCGTTGCCGGCATGGGTACCTATCATCAGGCAACGTTTGTCGGCACTGCCGGCACGATTACATCCCTTGCGGCGATGGCTCAGAAGCTACCGACCTACGAATCGGCACGTATACATAACTATCGACTGAAGCTGGAAACGATTCGAGAATTGGAGCAGACACTGCTCAGCCGAACGAAAGTCGAACGAGTCGGTCTGCCAGGTTTGGAAAAGAACCGCGAAGAGGTCATCGCCGCCGGCGCGATCATCATTCGGACGGTCATGGAGACATTGGGGCAAGAACAGTGTTTGGTGAGTGATCTAGGGTTGAGGGAAGGAGTGTTAATTAATTTAGCCGCGCGAATCACGATACAGTAAACCGAATCCCGCGTGCGCCGTAGCTGTTGGTGAGAATCGCACTTCAAACTCGTATAGTCAGCGAACATATGACGAACCTAAGTGTGCCACCCCACAAGCAGGTGTATGAGGAGCATTCAGAGCTGATGCACTACACAACTGCCGATGGACTTAAGGGGATTGTCACCAGCAAAACACTGTGGGCGACTCATGCTGGATTTCTTAACGATTCCGAAGAGGTGATAGGTTTTTTTGGCAATCGGTTACGGATGATTCTGAAACCGGAACTTGAGAAGCATGTTTCTGAATCGCTGGAACAATGCTTGGCTGAGTTTCTTGCAGCTTTCAGAGAGGCACAAGAACAAACGCAGGATCATTATGTGACTTCATTTTGTACAGCCTGTGACGGATGGGTTTCTCAAAATGGGTTATTGAGTCAGTGGCGTGGATATGGTCAGGATGGAGGCTATGCCATCGTTTTTGACACTAAGGGGCTAGACTCATTTCTCCGGAACGATGCCGGACACTATCATGATTCTGAGGAGACGCTAGTATTTGGTGATGTGCAATATGAAGAAGGTGTCGAAGGGTTATCATTTGTTTGTGATAAACAGGTTCTGGACCACGTCCAACGTGTGCGTGATTGCTTCGCTGCATGTCTTAAGCAAGAGACGTCTTGGGAAGATTATAAGGCATTTAATAGCATTGCCGTGTTATCCACACTTTGGAAGCATAGGGGCTTTAAGGAGGAGAGAGAAGTGGGAATAATAGTAGGTGAGCCATCACCTAAAATTCAACAAGAACTAGCCAATGAGGTCACTACGCCTTTTCGCAGAATATATGCCTTTTCCCGTAACGGGATAGTTGTGCCGTGTATTCATCTTTTTGAAGATCAGAAGCTAGAAACACTTCCGATACGACGAATTATTGTAGGTCCACATCCGGATAGAGAGCAGCGTAAGAAGGCAGTTGAGATTTTAACCTGAATCCTGCGTGAATAATTGCCATTTCACGGCTTGAGAGTTTTGATG
>JACOEH010000014.1 GCA_024998685.1 Nitrospira sp. | reverse complement strand
CCATAGTGAATCAGAAAATGGAGATTCTGTGAACCCTAATTGTCAACAGGCCCTAACTTTTTTCAGGAAAGACACCAAGTGATCTTTCAAAAGATTCGTTTGTAGTGTTTCGAATGGATACCTGACTCGTCTGCGAATCCCAGCGACCCCTTGTCCGGGCTGCCGGTATCATTCAAGTCGATACGGTAATGCCCACGAACTTGCTCCATGGCCGTCTCAAATGGAACGGCATTCGGGTACAGCGTTCCGGGCGCATGGGCTCCTTGCGCCAGCGTACGAATGGTATCCGCTTCTGCGTAGTGCTTGTCCGAAAAGATGAAGATGTCGGCGACGGCATGATCGCCGAGTTTGTGACCGGGTGTGGTCGATGGGAGCTGGTCACCGAGTGTGCCGTCCAAGCGAGCCTGTTTGAGACGTTTCAAAAGGGCAACAATCTGGCTATCCGTCGCTTGAGAGGGAACGACCAATCCCAGGGTGTTCATATCCAGGATGGTCGTCTGGACCTGGAACATGACAGGCGCGGCTTCCGGATCCTCGATGACTGAGACAGTGGGACCTTCAGTCCCGGTCGCCTGTTTGTTCCTCGAACTCGGGACGATCAGGGCGACGAACAACCAGAGTCCGATAAGGATGCCGAATACCACCAACAGCGGATGGGCCCCGGCACGTTTTCCTTCTTCGTAGGGCTCTTGGTTCTTCGTCATGGAATGCGATCTCCGACGTGCGGGGTGGTGTCCGGCTGTGATCCCCGTAACTGTCGTTTGGCTTCGTCCCACAGTTCGTCCATTTCGGGAAGCGTCATCTCTGTTAGCAACCGTCCTTTTTCCAGGGCTTGTGCCTCCACCAGGTGAAAACGATCGATGAAACGATTCGTCGCTCGGCGCAGCGCGTCTTCAGGATTGGCCTTGAGAAAGCGGGCGAGGTTGACCAGGGAGAACAGAAGATCACCCAACTCGTTCTCGATCTCCTCACGGGCATCGTGCCGGTTGTTGGATTCCGGTTCCATCCTTGCCTGATTTAGGATCAGCGCCTCGCGCAGTTCACCGATTTCCTCAGTGACTTTTGCGAGGACCTGTTCCAGTCCTGCATCACTCTGCGGCCAATCGAAGCCGACTCGGGCCGCCCTTGCCTGAATTTGATACGCTCGCAACAATGCCGGCAAGGTCTTCGGCACTCCGTCAAGGGCCGATTGTGTGTTGCCGGCGGCTTCTCGCTCCGCGCGTTTGATGTCTTCCCATTGGGCCAAGACCTGTTCACTATTCGACGCCTGTCCTGCCTGGTCGCCGGTACGAAATACATGAGGATGCCTGCGGATCAGTTTCGTGGCGAGCGTCTCGATCACGTCCTCAACCGTAAAGGAGCCGGCTTCAGCGGCGATCTGGCTGTGGAAGAGGACCTGTAAGAGCACGTCCCCAAGTTCTTCCCGAAGCTTCTGTTCGTCGCGCAGATCGATGGTCTCAATGACTTCGTATGCTTCTTCGAGAAGGTAGGGTTTCAATGATTCGTGAGTCTGCTTTCGATCCCACGGGCATCCATTTTGCGCGCGGAGCGCGACCATGAGATCAACCAGCTTGGTAAATCGTTCTGACATCGATGTTATCAAGAGAGTCGTTGATGAAGCATTAGCTTGGCCGTCACTCTATACCGAGAACGGCTGCTGCTTCAATGGCGGCTATCTACAGGAGAACTTGACGGTGGGCATGAGTAGGCTGAAAATGTGCGCGAGTTGTTCTTGTGCCTTATGCACGTTGTGTACGACGAATACACTTACCTTCCGGCATACCTTTTCCATGGACCTGCTTAAAAGTGGCTCTGATATTCGACCATCCAAGAGTTGTTAGGACATCACGATGTCAATACGACGCTGATCTACACACATGTCTTCATCAAAGATCGGCGAGTGGCCGCAGTCCATAGATAGCATGTGAACCCATTCATGGGGTGGGTGTTGTCGGGTCTGCATAAGAACCATCAATAAATGGTCATGCAGCAACTCATTGAAGCGGAAACCGTTATGGCGTATTGTTCACGAACAAAAGTGGCGTATTATACGGACAGAAATTGGCAGATCCAGCTGTTATGCGGATCCGCCTAAACATAGTTAAGTCGCACACACCGACCTATGCATATTCGCTGCCTCTTTGGTCACGCTTGGACCGCTTGCGGTTGCCGCCGACCAGGTTGTGGCGCTAAGCGCGATGCGCACGTCTGGCAAGGATGCAGGTGCACGATTTGCTTCACGACAAGAGATGTGGGCCACGATTTTGGTGCAGAGTGCACGTGCTGCATTTGTGGCCGCACACGGCACTCCCCAGACGCCGGAAACAGATGCGCTAGTTGTCGCCTAATCCCAATTGTTAATACGAGAACTGAAGAATCACACTCCAGCTACGACAGCGGTACCACATGGTCTAGCTACACGCAGTACGCCCGCTTCGCTGATGGGACAGAGCATATTGTCAGCGTCCGACAAGGGCCCGGCTATCTGTCTGAGCAGACATTCGACCTGCCTGACGGCTATGAGAGACTTCGTTGAGTCCGCATACTGGAGTGACTTCAAACAACTTAGACCCACGGAAAGACTTTGGCCCGCTACTCATGGGCAAGCTGCTTGGCCGCGTCCGGCTCACAAATCCTGGGACGACCTGTCTCCGCAAATAAAGACTTCTTGAGCCGACGCGGAGGCTTAGAAAACTTGCCACCTAAAAGAGCGATGGTATAGACTGGCACCATGATTCTCATACGCTTTCCAAATCCGGAATCAAAACGCGCTGCACTCGGTCGGCTTGCTGGTCGTTTCCGTTTCAAGAGTTGGGCGAGCGGCGAAATGTTGGTGCCGGAGGACGCTCTGCCGTTTCTCGCGATGGAAGGAATCGTATTCACCTCAGAGGGACCGGCTACGTATGAGCAGAATGGTTCGGCGTTTCGAGGTTCTCCTGCCGCTGCGTTTTAATGACGGTACTGCAGTTCCCGACAACGCGATCACCGACACATTGCTTGAATTGGAACAACAATTCGGGGCCGTGTCGTGCGACACTCAAACCATTCGCGGACAGTGGCGACACGAGAACCAGAGTTACCGCGATGACTTGATTCGTGTCTATGTCGATGCGGACGATGAACCGAAAAATCGGCAGTACTTCGTCGAATGCAAAGAACGGCTCAAGATTCGGTTCCAACAGATCGACATTTGGATGACAACCTATTTGATTGAAGTGATGTGACGAAAGAGATTTTCTCCCTCGTCGGTCCAGTAGTCCCAAATCCTCCAGCAGGTGGTTCCCACTTTGTTGGCCTCAGACAAGGTCCCATTACAACCGTGTCGCAATTGAAGCTCGTGCTGCAGCGCCCGTAACCATATGGGAAAATCATCGGGTTCCTCACGAAGGACTGCACTCCCACCTGGAGGAGCCTGGCGTGGGTCACCAGATCGGTCATGGCTTGCGACCGAATAGACCCTATGGTAGGGTACGCAACACACACGTCGGAATGCGGGAGAGGGAAACATGGCGGAGGAAGAGCAAGGATTTATCATTCGTGATCGGCGAACAAGCGGAGGGGCCGAGGCCGCTCCGACCGCATCTTCGCCCTCAACAGAGGCCAAACCTTCTGCCGCCGCACAGGCTGAACCATCCCAAGCGCCCCCGGCGCCTCCCGTCAGTTTCTCGTCCTTTGTCATTTCACTGGGCTCGTCGTCGCTCATGCTCATGGGCGAGCAACTGGACCCGCATCAGACACCGATACCCGTCAACCTGCCGCAAGCCAAGGAAATCATCGATTTGTTGTCTGTCTTGGAAGACAAGACAAAAGGCAATCTGACCTCTGATGAGCAGACCGTCCTGCGCGACATGCTGTACGCCCTTCGCATGAAGTATGTCACGCTGGCATCACCGAAATAGTATCCCATCTTTCGGCTCTGAGTACCGCCGGGTCTCTGGACGCTGCAGGTTGTGCGGCAAGCTTTGAGACTGCCTTGTAAGTCGGCTATAGTGAGGCAGGCGGCAGCTGTTCCCTTGTATTGACCGGCCTAGAGGACAAGTGAATGCCTGATCTCAATCATCCCACGGGTGCGTTAAGACCAGCTTCCGGAGGACTTGCGGAAGTTCAACCCGTCGTGATGGGGGGACACGTCTGTACGGCTCCCGCTGATCAACCCAAGAAACCGGAGCGAAAACCACCACATCTTCGCCCTGTCTGGATCGTGCTCATCCTCCTGGTTCCCTGTGTGGCCCTCACGCTCTATTACTCACAAATTGTTGCGCCTGGCTCTGAAGAGAACGGCTCCTTCCTGCCGACGACCAGCTATGCGCTGGTTCTCCTGCTGGTCAATTTGGACCTGATCGGCTTCGTGGTGTTGGTGCTCCTGTTGTCCAGAAATCTGATCAAGGCCTATTTCGAACGCCGGCACCGTCTCGTTGGATCAGGATTTCGCACTAAACTCATCGCTGCGTTTATCGGGTTCTCATTGATTCCGACGCTGCTCCTGGCGTTCGTCGCAAGTGGGCTGGTCAATAAGGCAGTCGATGTGTGGTTCAGCGAGCACATCGAGCGGGTCATGAAGGACTCGTATGAGGTGGCGCGTATGCAGCATGCGGGGCATGTCGCGCTTGCGGTCAACAGCGCACGGGCCATCTCTCAGGAACTGTTTCGCGAAGACATGCTGACTCCGGTACAGCGCGATCTCTTGATCGCCGCGATGGCACGAAAACGGATGGAATACGGCGTCGCCGGAATCGAGGTGTTTTCGAACAGGATGGAGACCCTCACAAAAGCCTTTGATAATGAAATTCCATCCGGCGTGTTGGATCTGCCGATCAGTCAGCTGGTCTTACAAGTCATTAACGGCAAGCAAGAGTTTACCTCTGTCCAAGAGGCCCAGACGGGGAGGTTGGTGCGCGCCGCTATTCCGGTGGCCTCCGGAAGCCGACGCGGTGAGATCGAGGGGGTCGTGGTCGTGGAAACCTACGTCCCTGAATCGCTGTTGACCAAGATGGAAGGGATCGGACGCCAATACACGGCATACAAGCAAATCAAAGCGATGAAAAACCCTATTAAAGCCGGGGCATACCTTTTTGTGGCCGTCCTGGCGGTGTTGATTCTCTTCAGCGCGACGTGGTTCGGCTTCTATGTGGCGCGCGGGATCACCGTTCCGATTCAACGGTTGGCGGAAGCGACCGAAGCAGTCGCCCAGGGCGATCTGTCGGTGCAGATCGATGCCAAAGCGACCGATGAAATCGGCACGCTCATCGAGTCGTTCAATCGGATGACGCAAGATCTGCAGGGCAGTAAATCGAAGCTTGAGGAAGCCAACCTGACTCTGTGGAACACCAATGTCGAGCTGGATCGCCGCCGCGCCTATATCGAAACGGTCGTTGATACGATCGCCGCCGGGCTTTTGTCGATCGATCGGAGCGGAACGATCACCACCTTCAACCCATCGGCCGAGCGCATCCTTGGTCTGGATGCCGATCGGTTCAGAGGACGGTCGGCCAATGAGGTGTTCAAGGAATTCGGTCTCGACTTATTCCAGACCGCCTATGACCGTATGCTGGCCGATGAGCGCGACGATTTGGATCTGGAAGGGCAGTTGGATATCCAAGGGATGTTGATCACGATCGGTCTGAAAGGGTCTCGTATGCGGGATGAGGCGAACAAAGACTTGGGGTTTGTATTGGTCTTTGAAGATCTGACGGAGTTGATCAAGGCGCAGAAAGTTGCGGCTTGGCAGGAGGTCGCGAAACGGGTCGCCCATGAAATCAAGAACCCACTGACCCCGATTCAATTATCGGCTCAACGATTACGCAAGAAGTTCTTCGAGAAGTCTCCTGACCTGGACCGGGTGTTCGACGATGCGACCAATGTGATCATCAATGAAGTCGGAAGCCTGAAAGAGATGCTGGACGAATTTTCAAAATTTGCCCGCCTGCCTGCTCCGCAAATGACTCGGCAATCCCTGCACGATGTGGTACGGGAAGTGGTAACTCTCTATCGCGAAGCCCAGAAGGATATCGAACTGATCGTGGACTTGGACGAGGAGCTGCCGTCCATCAATTTCGACCGGGAACAACTGAGGCGTGTGTTCGTCAATCTCTTCGACAACGCGGTTCAAGCGATGAATCAGAAAGGGCGGCTGTGGGTCGGTACGAAGTATGATACGAAACGCCGTCGCGTGGTCGGCACCGTGGCGGACGAAGGGCCCGGCATTGCGCCTGAGGATCAGGAACGGTTGTTTGTGCCGTATTTTACTCGTAAGAAGACGGGAACCGGGTTGGGGCTGGCGATCGTCCGCCGGATTATCACGGATCACGAAGGACAGATCCATGTGGGGAACAACCACCCGAAGGGAGCCGTCTTTACGTTCGATTTGCCGGTGTAAGTAGGGTAGTCCGGTGAAGGATATGTGGTAAGGAGAAAGGGGTTATGTCGGCATCGATTCTAGTGGTGGATGATGAAGAAGCGATTCGCACATCCCTGCGGAGCATCCTGGAAGATGAAGGGTATGACGTATCGGTAGCCGCCAATGGGGTCGAGGCGCTGAAAATATATGGCACCGACCCGCCGGATCTCATGATTCTGGACATCTGGATGCCGGAGATGGACGGGCTGGAAACCCTACGGCGAGTGAAAGAATTTGTGCCCACGACGCAGGTCATGATGATCTCCGGGCATGGCTCCATCGAAACGGCCGTGAAAGCCATCAAACTGGGTGCGTATGACTACATTGAGAAGCCGTTGTCGCTGGAAAATGTCACGCTCCGTGTCAAACACGCGTTGGAGCAGTTCCGCTTGGCGCAAGAGAATCGGTTGCTGCGGACCAAAGTCCAGCAAAAGTTTGAATTGGTCGGGCAATCTCCGGCCATGCAGCGGCTACGAGAGCTCATCGAAACGGCGGGGCCGACAAACAGTCGGGTGTTGATCGGGGGTGAGAATGGAACGGGAAAGGAGTTGGTCGCTCGAGCCATCCATATGCGCAGCATCAGATCGGACCATCCGTTCGTGGCCGTCAATTGTGCGGCCATCCCCGAGACATTGATTGAGAGCGAATTGTTCGGTCACGAAAAAGGCTCCTTCACCGGAGCCACATCCATGAAGCGCGGTCAGTTCGAGCAGGCCGATGGGGGTACGCTGTTTTTGGATGAAATCGGCGACATGAGCCTCAATACACAAGCGAAAGTGTTGCGGGCTTTGCAGGAACAGCAGTTCACGCGAGTCGGCGGGACCAAATTGCTGAAGGTCGATGTGCGGGTGTTGGCGGCTTCCAACAAGGACTTGGAAAAGGAAATCGGCAAAGGACAATTTCGGGAGGATCTGTACTACCGCCTCAACGTGGTCCCGATCGTTGTGCCCCCACTGCGGGAGAGGCGGGAAGATATCCCGGCCCTCGTGCGGCATTTCATGAAGACGCATGTCGAAGAGCAAGGGTTGCGGATGAAGGACGTCTCGCCGGAGGCGATGGCCGTATTCCAGCAATACGAATGGCCGGGGAACATTCGGGAACTCAGGAATTTGATCGAGAGGCTCATGATCATGGTGCCGGGATTTGTGATCGAAGCCTCCCAGGCCACTCTGTCGTTACAGGGACGAACCGCCGGCGTGGTACCGGCTGGCAATCAGGCGGCGCACTCACTTCTTGCAAAATCTTACGACTCGCTTCGAGATGCCCGGAATGCCTTCGAAAAAGAATACATCAGTCGTAAACTTCGGGAACACCACTGGAACATTTCACGGACCGCCGAAGATCTCAAGATCGAGCGTAGTCATCTTCATCGAAAAATCAAATTGCTCGATGTGGAGATGCGGCCGGAGAGCTAAGGAAGACGGCGACTGGGTTAACGCCCTGCGCACGCGGAGCAGACGAGATCCTGAAACTTCGTTTCGGGATGGGCTTGCACGTACTCGTTCAGGGCGGCTTCCGACATATGCGCGGGATGAGATTTTCTACACGATGGGCACACGGGTATCAGTTGTTGTAATGCGGCGATGTCGCGCAGCGTGCCATCGAGGTCAGTGATGGTTTTCGTGACCTCTTGTTCCCAACTCCTTCTCGCATCCGTTTCTTGCTTGAGCTTGAAGGCAGATTTCACTCGTGCGAGGAGTTCTATTTGCTCGACCGGTTTTCTGATGTAGTCCATCGCCCCGGCGTCGAACGCCGCCTGGAGCCAGTCCTTTTGGTTTCGTGCCGTTACGATGATGATCGGAATCCCTGCAAACGCATCGACGGCCTTGATGCGGCGACAGGCCTCGACTCCGTCCATGTTTGGCATTTTGATATCCAGCAAAATGACATCGACCTTGACCCCATTGGCACCGGCGTGTTCCAGGTCCAATTGCGTGAAGGCGTCGCGGGCAGAGGAAACGGTGATCAAGTTACGATAGCCTGCATTCTTGAGGATATGATGAAGCAGCAGACGCTCATCGGGAGAGTCATCGACAATTAAAATGGCCATCATATCCTCCTTCGTAGGCTTGTGCGCTCGATGAATTTTAGGAAGATACGTATAACAGTATAGGACTTATTCCCATGGCAGCAAGAAAAAAGCGGAACAGAAGATGAACGACTTGCGTTGACCTCCGTCTGACCCTCCGTTAAGATGCGCCCCGAAGTCTCTGTCCTATGACGACCTATCGTGATGCAGGTGTGGATATCGATGCCGGCGACGAGCTTGTCGATCGGATCAAGCCGCTCGTTCGGTCGACGTTTCGTCCAGAGGTCCTGACGGACTTAGGAGGTTTTGGCGGCCTCTTCGGCCTCCAAGTCGGCAAATACAAAGAACCCGTGCTTGTCTCCGGAACCGATGGGGTCGGGACCAAACTGAAGATCGCGTTCATGATGGATAAGCACGACACCGTCGGGATCGATCTGGTGGCGATGTGTGTCAATGATATTGCAGTGAGCGGCGCGGAGCCGCTGTTTTTTCTGGACTACTTCGCGACCGGGAAGTTATCCGTGTCGAAGGCTCGGGATGTCGTCGCCGGTATCGCCGAAGGTTGCCGTCAAGCCGGATGTGCGCTGATCGGGGGTGAAACCGCTGAGATGCCGTCATTCTATCCTGATGGGGAATATGACCTGGCCGGTTTTGCCGTCGGTGCCGTCGATCGTCCGAAGATCATCGACGGACGAAACATTATGTCCGGGGATGCGGTCATCGGCTTGGCTTCTTCAGGTCTCCATAGCAACGGCTACTCATTGGCCAGGCGCGTACTGTTTGAACAAGCCAAGTTAACGATTGCCAGCCGTCTTTCGGAGCTTGATAGGACCATCGGCGAGATTCTCCTGACGCCCACCAGAATTTATGCGAAGCAGATTTTGGCGCTTGCCGAGCACTTTCCGATCAAGGGTATCGCACATATTACCGGAGGAGGCATTACGGAGAATTTGCCACGCGTGTTCCCCAAGGGCGTGCGGGCGAGAGTCAGTCGCGCTGCCTGGTCGGTGCCGCCGATCTTCGACGTGATGAGTCGTTTAGGGCGGGTCGATCGTGAAGAGATGTATCGGGTTTTTAATATGGGCGTTGGATTGATTCTTATAGTACCGCCTGATTCAGTGTCCGGAGTGCTGGCTCGCGTCACCGCACTGGGCGACCGAGGCTGGCAGATCGGTGAAGTTGTTTCCTCCACCGGGGGGGAGCCGGAGGTCGAGTATGTCGATTAGCCGAACGACTCCATTGCGGGTGGCAGTACTGGCATCCGGTCGAGGTTCCAACCTGCAGGCTATCATTGATGCGATCGAAGCAGGGCAGGTGCAGGCTCAGATCGTCGCTGTCATCAGCAATAAGAAGGATGCGGTCGCACTGGATCGGGCTCGGAAGCATGGAATCAAGGATCTGTTCGTCGATCCGAAACCCTTTGCCGGACGACCGGACAGTCGTGAAGCGTACGACCGAGCACTATTGGACATACTTCAGCAGCATGACGTCGAACTCGTGTTGCTCGCAGGCTACATGAAAATCGTCACGGCGGTGCTGGTCAATACCTACGCTAATCGCATGATGAATATTCATCCTTCTTTGCTGCCGTCGTTTCCTGGATTGGATGTGCAGAAAAAGGCCATTGATTGGGGGTGCAAGTTGGCGGGATGTACCGTGCATTTCGTGACGGAAGGCGTGGACGAAGGACCGATCATCATCCAAGCCGCCGTGCCGATCCTCGACGACGATACGCCCGAAACCCTCGCCGCGAGAATCCTCGTGCAAGAACACAAAATCTATCTTCGTGCCGTACAACTCTTTGCAGAGGGACGCTTGCGAGTCGACGGCCGGCAGGTGTTGATTGACGATGCGAAGCCGAGCGACGAGGCGATCATCAGTCCGACATAAGGGGTCTCACATCACCGTTCTTCTTCATGACGTAGGGAACTTGCGAGTGCCTGCACCGTTAACGGCGCATTTCCTTCCGAGCGATTGTTCACCAGCACATAGGCTCGCCGATTTTCCTCCACAGCTTGCTTGATGAGGCTCACGGTGTCCTTCCTCATCTGCGGTAATGCTTCCACGATTTTGTTATAAGGCGCGGCTCGCTTTTTTGCGACTTCGTACGGTATGTTGAGCGGCGTGAGCAGTCGAATCACAGTGAACGGTGCTGTGAAGCGTTCTTCCATCCGTTTGTGCTGGTGCAGCAACGCCGGCATGTAGGACCAGTGATTGTAGACATGCGCCACGCCATGACTCTCTAAGACCTTCCGATAGTCTGGCCCAAGCAAGCCTGCATTGCGGATCTCGACCGCATACCGGAAATCATTTGGTAGCTGGCCGAAGAACCGATCGAGCCGTAAGCAAAACTCTCCTGCGGACATCCCGTGATGTTGGAATTCGAAAAGCAGAGGACCCATATGTGGTTCAAACTTGGCTTCTCGGTAGGGTGTCAGTACGAGGTCAATAAATAGCTTTGCATCCAAAAAGCGAGGATTCGATTGCCCGGCCTTGAGGTCATAGCGAGCCTGTGTGGCAAATCTGGGAATCGTGATCTCCTCCCAAACCTTGAAGCACATCTCGAAGTCTTCGGGGATTTGGTTTAGGTAATGCTGAAGCTGATTTGCGATCGGTGGGCGGTAAAAGGTTGAATCATTCCCGACCGTGCGAAAAAGCGGTTCGCCGTTGTAGAGGTATTGACAATATTCGCCTAAACATTCCCTCGCAAAGGTCGTCTTGGCGTACTTGTGCTGGTAGATCTGGCCTTGCCAACCTTCATAGGTCCACGTTGAAGTACCGAATCGAATCAAGGAAGAGAGAGACATGAAGGCGCGATTGTACTGAAGATAAGTGGACGAAACTAGAATGAATGTGGGGTCTTGAAGCAGTAGCTGTTTTTTATCGGGATATATAACGGGGATCTCATGGTTTCAAGAACTTGTAAAACGGGCCGGGATATCCTTCCCCGCCCGTCGTACAGTTCTTTAGCCGTAAGGCTTTTAATACCTTATTTCACTTCATTCAAATGCGTGAGAGCAATTTCGGCATGCTGTGTGGCCACATCGGCATGACCCGCCTTCCCATGCTCAATGGCTTCGTTCAGATGCGTAATCGCTTCGTTCAAATGAGGATTTTTGCCTCCTCTCTCGGCATAGTTCCGCGACTTTTCCGCATGCATCACAACCGCATCGGCATGACCCTGTTTACCATGGTCCACCGCTTCCTTTGCGTGAGTAACGGCGTCCCTGACGTTACCGGCTGGGGACGGCTGAGCGTTTAATATAGGCGCACTAACGAACGCTCCCAGCACAACGCCAATGAGCGCACCACGGTAGAATAGGCTCGTCATTTTTGCCTCCTTTTGATTAAATTTACTGCCGGACTTAAATTCACAACCTCCGCAGCGCGATTGTAGGACCGCCTGCCTTCTTGGCAGAACCTCGTCGCAGTTCACCGCCAGCGGATCACTGGAGTGAGACTGTTGGTGAGTAAGATGTTTGGTAGAGGGCAGGGGAGTTCTCCATCGTTGGCGCCAGTGTTGCGCTTTACATTACGCGGGGTTGCGGTCGCGGCGTGAGACGGACAATAGCAGACCTACAAACGTTGGTCAATCTGACTGGTGCCGCTTCAATTTGCACAAATTCTAGCTAGGTGATATAGCCTCAGGCACCGCAGGAGGAGCACATGAGTCAGAAGCCGCCGCGTATGAACAAGGAGGATCTCGAACGGCTGAAGAAACGGGCTGGGAAGCTCAGACGTATGAGGGAGGAGGAGGCCAAACGGCTGGAGAGTTCGCCACTCCGGCGCCTACCTCTCAAAGGCGAGCGCTTCGGGAATGAATCTCCCATTCGCTTGCATTTCACCGTCAAGCGACCGCATTCGACGTATCGTCAGGATGCTTCGAATGAAACCTCATCTCGATTTGAAGCAGCCTATAGGCTCTTCAGACGCCGACATCCCAACAGTGTTCCTATCACCGGCCAGCAAAGCCCCCCGAAGGACTCCTCGCCTATTGAGTACGCCGAATGGGCCATCTGGAAGGCGAGGGAGCGATGGGGTGACGCGACCTGGGATAACTGGTTCTTGGGTTTCTATGAAAAACTGGTCAAATCCGAGTCGCTCAAGGAGGTCTGCCAAGATCAATGTACCTCCACCGACGCCGCGTATGCACTGCTTGGTCTACTCCTGTGGGATGCCGACCGTTTCGAGCTTGAAAACACGACCGGAGAATACGTCTATGAACGAGGGGAGCACAATCTCCGCGAGGAACAAGCAAGGGGAGCGCTCTGGCGAAAGGCAAATCCCGACGCAAAGAAGTTGGTCAAGATCCAAGATTTAGTGAAGGTCTTGACGTTCGACTACGCCCTAGAGGTGAACGAAGACCGCACACCCGTCGCCGAGCATAAACGACATCATCGGAAGACGCTCGCCGAAATTATCGACGGATTCTTGAAGGCCCTTGCGGAAGCACCTGACCTCAGGAAGCAAGTCTCCCCCGGCGCCCCTCAGCGCCGCCGAGGACAGCCTGAACTTGGCCTTACCTCGCGAGACATGTTCTGTGCTTTGGTGGAACACTTCGTCCAAGAAGCATTCGGAGGAGTTGACCACATTCGGCAAACCATCTTCATTATTAAGGATTTTGCACCAGGGCTGCTGAAGGACAGCGCATCAGACGAGGCGCGCCAAGCGAATGCGTTCGTTCGGCGGCTCAAGGCCTTTCGGAAGAGGGAAGGTGCGATCGAGGAGTTCAACTTCCTCGTAGCTACCTACAAGACACACCGCTCCTTCCCGTCCGTCATGCAAACCTTCCAGCCCTGGTAAAACTTGAATCTGGCAGTAGATTAATTTGATTCGCGAATTGCGCACGATCACAAGAATACCGACTACGCTTATTGTCGCACCACGAACTAATAAGGGCTACTAGAACCGTATCGGATAGGCTAAAGCCGTCTATATGAAACCCCTAGAATACAAAGAATACAAAACGCCTTGCACAGGACCTTCGTCGGCGGTTAAGCGTTTTTTGCCCAGCCTCATTGGCCGACACATTCCACAGGCCAGCCAGATGCTCAGGAAGCTTGCTTGACGACCATATCTTGCGTGAACCGATCCTTGAGGACGGCAAACCCGGCTATCGCTTTACGGCTACCGGGACTTTTGATGGGCTACTAGCGGGGAAAATGGCGCTCAATTACTCGGCCAACGAAAGTGGTGGAGGGCAGGGGAGTTGAACCCCCGACCCCTACGTTGCGAACGTAGTGCTCTCCCAACTGAGCTAGCCCCCCACCCGTCGGAAAGGGTCACGCGAACCATGGATCCCGCAGGGTTTACTGCATATGAGTATGCAGTCTGTTGCTGCGGTCGAAGAACGGGGAGGAATATAGGCTCACGTTTCCCGAGCTGCATTATACACAACCTGTTTCTGAGACTCTACCAGTACCTTGATCATACGCGGACGCACGACGGATTCCTTCAGAAGGCCCGGCGATGTCAGACCAAGCGATTGATACTTTCAATCGACTATGTATTGCAGCGATCACCTCCTCCGGAACGTCCGGTTTTAACGTGATGATGGGGAACCATTGTGAATGATTGCCGATCGGAAACTGCTGTCAGAAGCCGACGTTGATGGTCAACGGTTGGACCAGGCCGATTTGCTCTACCCTCTAGCTATAGACAACGGTCAAACGTGTGAGGAAGTCTTCCAGCTGGACGATGTGCTGTTCGATCGTTGAGCAATCCTCCAGTTTTGCCGCGCGTTCCATCGCCGCTCCGATTTCGGTAATTCGATCGAACCCGAAGCCGCCCCCATCGCCTTTCATGCGATGGCCCAGAGTCTGAACGGTCTTGAAGTCTTGCGTGACCAATGCTTCTCGAAGTGTCCGGACATCCTTTTTCCGGTTACCTAAGAAGATCGGCACAATCCCTTCAAGCTCGCGACTAATCTTCACGGTGAGTGGCGAGTTTGGTGGTTCAGGATGTGAGGCGTGCATCGCTAGACGACATGCTCCTTGTACGCACGGAGAACTTCCAATAGCGTGGATTTCTTTACGGGCTTCGTGAGATGTGTATTGCAGCCGACTTCAAAGATGCGAGCTCCTTCTTCTTTGAGAGCCAATGCAGTGAGGGCGATGATCGGTGTCGGTGGGAGATCATGATCCCGTTCCCATGAACGGATCGCCCTTGTCGCGGCATAGCCGTCCATCACGGGCATTTGCACATCCATCAAGATGACGTCGTAATGCGCGGACTTGAATTTGTCCAGTGCTATGGCGCCGTGTTCTGCCACGTCGAGAAAATAATCGGTCTGCTTCAGGTATGCCCGTACCAGCAATTGGTTGTCGGGGGAATCTTCAACTAATAATACGCGCAAAGCCCGCATCGAAGCGGTCGACGACGGCGCTGTGGCTTCTACAGCCGTCGGTTGCGTCCCTTTTGTCCGTCCGAGTGCGATCCCGATTGTTTGCAAAAGGTCGGATCGCCGGATGGGTTTAATCAGATACCCACCGAGGCCGAGGTCATACGTCCGTGCGATCTCGTCCGCCCAATGATTGGAGGTCAGCATAATGACAGTCGGACAACTGCCGCTGTGCGAGGATTTCAGTTGTTCCACAACATGGAAGCCGCTCATCTCAGGCATACGGCAGTCGAGGAGCAAGAGCTCGTACGCATGTCCTCGTTCGGATGCCTGTCGCAGTTCATCCAACGCGGTTATCCCGTCGCTTGCTTCCGTCACCTGAGCCCCCCAGGCACTCAACAGTTCGCGGAGGATGAGGCGGTTGGTGGGATGATCGTCCACGACCAGGACTCTGACGTTGGCGAGGTTAATCGGTGTTACGGATTTCTGATGAGGGGGTTCTGTTTGAATACCAAGCACGACGGAACAGTGGAAGGTGCTCCCTATTCCCACTGTACTCTCAGCCCAGATCCGCCCGTTCATACCTTCAACCAGGCGTTTGGTGATCGCAAGACCGAGCCCTGTCCCCCCGTACTGCCTGGTCGTTGAGGCGTGTGCCTGCTTAAAGGTGTCGAAGATCGAGACGAGTTGATCGGAGGGAATGCCGATTCCCGTGTCACTGATGGAAAATCGAACGGCACCGGTGATAGTCCGGTCGGGATCATTCGTGACACGAACGACAATGGAACCTTTGTCGGTAAATTTGAGGGCATTGCCGATTAAATTAATCAATATCTGTGTCAGGCGCGTCGGGTCGCCGATCAAATGACACGGCACATTCCGATCCACATGGCAGGCTAGCTCCAGACCCTTCTCGATGGCGCGCATCGCCGTGATATCGATGGCCTTGTCGATGACTTCGTTCAGGTCGAATCCGATGGATTCCAACTCCAAGCGACCGGCTTCGACCTTGGAAAGATCCAAAATGTCGTTGATAAGATTCAAAAGTGTGCCGCCCGCACGTCGGAAGATCCGCAAATACTTCCTTTGGTCTGGTGTGAGGGGAGTATCCCAGAGAAGATCGGCCATGCCGATGATGGCATTCATAGGGGTGCGGATCTCATGGCTCATGCTGGCAAGGAATTCACTCTTCGCGCGGTTGGCCACTTCGGCTGCTTCTTTAGCGACACGGAGAGCTTGTTCTACTTCATGCCGTTCGGCCGCTTCTAAAGCAAGGGTAGCCATGGTTGTGAGTAGGCCGGCGAGGTGTTCTTCATGCCGGCTCCATCGACGAGGCGCGCCGACTGCTTCGGCACAGAGGAAGCCTACGAGTCTCCCATTCTGCCTGATCGGCGCACTCAACATGGTCTCGACATGGAAGCACGAGACGTACGACGATGCCAGCTCCTTGAATCGCGAATCTCGGAAAATATGGCGAACCGCAATGGGGCGATGTCCACAAGACAGCGATCGAAGATACACAAGCCAGGACGAGGACTGGAACGCAAAGGTAGGATTGGAATGTTGCCGACCGGATGTGCACACGTCGATCAGTTCAATGGCAGCTCGCTCCTCAGTCAGCAGCCAGATGCTGGCGCGTTTCACTTGCAACAAGCCGCAGCACGCCTCCGTAATGGCGCGAAAGACACGAGAAATGTCGCCGCTGTGTAATGCCTCACTTTTCGCCAGTTTACTGAGTGCGTCTTGATACTGCTTAAGCAGCGCAGTTGCATCCTGCTCGAATGAAAGAGGTGTTCGTCCGGAAAGCTTCTGCTTGAAAGAAGCGATCGTTCGCCCGGTTGCAGAGCGGGAAGGCCGAGAGGAGCTCATGGTTACCGCAGTGCGTCTTGAGGTTCTCCGCCGGAATGGCGTGACCGTGATATGGGGAATCAATAGTCGGCGAACGGTTCCGAGAGTCTCTAGTCGTCGTGTGAGTCTTGGACCAACGATAGAATACTCGCCGATTTGGTCCGATTGCGTCCCTCTTGTTTCGCTTGATAGAGAGCCTGATCTGCAGTCTTGATGAGATCGGTAGGTGAAGCGTTTCTGTTGGGAATGATACAGGCATATCCGACACTGATCGTGACGAGTTCTCCATCTGCGTGTTTCATGCCTAAGGATTCGACTCGGCGACGGAGGCTCTCCGCGACCTGTGCCGCGCCGTCGATGCTTGTGCCCGGTAATACCGTGACAAACTCATCTCCGCCATAGCGAGCAACCAAATCGCCGGGACGATTCACCGAGCTGGAAATGGCCGCGGCAACTTGTTTAAGACATTCGTCGCCGGCCGTATGACCTTTGGTGTCGTTATAGGTCTTAAATCGATCGATATCGAACATAATGAGAGATAACGGAGTCGATTCGCGTACCGCTCTCCGCCATTCTTGGTCCAAAAAGTCATCGAACTGGCGTCGATTGGTGATACCCGTCAATCCGTCCAAGCAGGAAAGACGGAGCAACATCTGATTGGCTTCTTGGAGTTGACGCATGACCTCGAGGAGTTCCTGCTCCCGGGCGCGGCGGCGTTCGATTTCATGGACAAGTCGGAGCACCGACCGCACTCTGGTCAGGAGTTCGACTTTGTTGACCGGCTTGGGAACGTAATCCATGGCTCCGGCGGCAAATGCGAGTTGAAGGTCGACGGGATCCGTTTTGACGGTGACCATGATAATCGGGGTATCTCGGAATCGTTCGGCGGCTTTAATCTGGCGACAGGCTTCGATACCGTTCATCTGCGGCATCAGGATATCCATGAGAATCAGATCGACCCGTGCAGCGCCCTGCTTACTTCCGTCCAGGCCGAGATGCCTGAACGCGGCGGCGGCGGAATCTGCGGTCAGAATGTTTTCATAGCCGGCAGCCGATAGAATGGCCTGCAACAGGAGCCGATCGTCTGCGGAGTCGTCGACGATGAGAATGCTCATAACTTTACACAGTCGTGAGAAGAAGCTTGCGAATCGTAACAGCTAGTCTTGATAAACGCCAGGATAAAGCTTTTTGAGGCAGGGTTGGCAGAGTCCGTGGCTAAACTCAGCTTCGGAATGCTCGCCAATATACTCTTCGAGTTGTTGCCAGAAGCCACCGTCATTCCTGATTTTTTTGCATGAGGCACAGATCGGAATCAGCCCGCGAAGCACTTTGACTTCGCGGAGAGCGCGTTGAAGTTCTTCATTACTGCGGCGGAGCTCCGTTTCCCGTTCTTTGCGGCAATCCATTTCGTTTTTCAAGGTGAGCGCTGAGGATACACGGGCAAGTAACTCCACTCCGTTCACGGGTTTGTTGATGTAATCCATCGCTCCGGCTGAGAATGCGTCTCGCAGATTGTTGAGGTCATTCTGGGCCGTCACCATGATAATCGGAATGTCGCGGAGGTGCGCCTGCTGCTTGATTCGTCGGCAGGCCGCCACGCCATCAATGTCAGGCATGAGTACATCCATGAGAATCAGATCGACATTGACTACAACGTGTGCGCCGTCAAGGCTCAGGACTGTAAAAGCCGCCCAAGCCGAGTCGGCCATGATAATCTCATCATGGCCGGCTTTGGTCAGGATAGACCGAAGTAAGAGATGCTGGTCAGGAGAGTCATCGACTATGAGGATTGCCATACAACTTTAACGGCTATGCGCGAACGAAACTGAAGCTAGGGGAGGATAGGATTCAGTATAGCAAACGACTCCGGAGACGAATCAGGTAAGCTTGCTTTTCACCAGGTCGCTGACTTGCTTGCCGTCAATGGATTGTCCGGCGAGGCGAGCCATCACGGCCTTCATGACTGTTCCCATATCTTTGAGTGAGCGGGATCCGGTCTCCGCGACGGCCGATACGACAATGGCCTCGAGCTCCTGAGGGGAAAGCGGTTTGGGGAGATAAGATTCGATGATTTCGATTTCCTTCCGTTCTTTAGCAGCCAGTTCCGCCCGTTGAGCTTTCTCAAATTGTTCGACGGACTCCCGACGCTGTTTTACGAGGGTCGTCATCACCCGGCTCATTTCAGCATCATCAAGATCCCGCTTCAGCTCGACTTCTTTATTCAGGACGGCGGCTTTGATCATCCGGATAACATCCATGCGAAGCTGATCGCGCGATTTCATCGCAAGCTTAAGGTCTTCGGTCAGGCGGTCGGACAGCGACATGAAAGTCTCACGGGTTAGGCATTGAGCCGGATTAGGAGCATACCCTCTTAGTTTCAGCGAGTCAACGAGATGAGTTCGGAATGGTATTCAGTTGATTTCACCACAAGCCGGATAGGGCTTCCTAAACTCGCCGTCCCTTGCTATCCTAGGCGGCACTGTTGGTTCGTTAATACAAAACCAGTCATCACGGAGGTGAGCATGAAGATATCGACGAGGTTCTTGGAGTTATTGCGTATGATCGGTCGTCTCTGGACGGATCTTCCCCTCTTGTTTCGACTGCTGAAGGCATGGAAAGACGGTAGCTATCGAGGCTTGTCCGCGCGCACGCTCGCTTCGCTGGTTGCCGCGCTGATCTATGTATTGAGCCCGGTCGATTTCATCCCGGACTTTATTCCCGGTATCGGCTTGATCGATGATGCGGCGGTACTGGCTTTCCTTCTGCACAGCATGGCACAGGATTTATCGACATTTCGGCTCTGGGAACAGAGTCACGGCAAGATGTAAATAACTCACACGATGCCCCTCCGGCAACCAGTCGGAGAAACCCGAAGATCGTGGCGATCCCACAACTGATCAGCCCTGCGGTACGTTTGCCTATACTTGCATCGTCGGGTGCCACACCGAGCGCGATAGCCGAGACGATGGTCCCGATCACGGCAAAGGGAATGAGCAACCAGTTGAGGGTTCCCCCAAAAGGCACAAAACCGATCAGCATGCCGAACAAAGTAAATAGACCCCCTATAAGACTGAATAAGACTGATGCGTTGCATCGGCCAATGTGAACGGGAAACATGGTGCGGCGATTATGCAGCCTTCTTTTTAGGAATCTTAGCACCTTTGCGTCTCGCTTCGGAAAGGCCGATCGCAATGGCTTGCTTGCGACTCTTCACAGGCTTCCCGCTCTTTCCACTTTTGAGCGTTCCCTTCTTTCGCTTGTGCATCGCCCGCTCAACCGACTTGTGCGCCCGTTTTCCGTACCGCGCCATGCCGTCCTCCTGATTTAATCACTTCGATCATTCGGTCAAAAACAACGTCAACCGGATCAGTTCACACGCTCTAAGGTCGTCGTATGACCCTGATCAGTCACATAGGCCTTAACCAAGTCGCCCGGCAGCACCTTATCCAACTTGGTGCTCTTGTCGACATGGACCTTTTGTTCCTTCCCGTCGTTATCCTTGATGTAGTAGTACTCACCCTCTGTTCTCATCAAGGTGCCTTTAATCGTATCTTTCGTCAGACGCTCTTTGAGTGTCGGCGAGGCTTCTTTCTCGTTCATTGGATTTGCGGCTTGGGCCGTGATGCCGATACCCAAGAGTCCGACAGCCAGCACGGACGCTAACAGAATCTTCTTCATGACCAACTCCTTCTTTATATCGGTGATAGAAGCACACCTCATTCCCTTGTTATCTTCGCGGACAACCATTCGAATGGGGACTAGGAAAGAGCCTGGCTTGCCTCGACACCCGAGGGAGGACTGAACGTTCCGAGTGAGAAAAAAGAAGAGGAGGCGACTGGGCGGTACTTATCCTACCAAGTCGGAGTTGAACTGATTGAGCGGCCGTATGGTGAGTGCGGTTACTTCGTTGTACACGCTGAGGCGGCCGCCTTGTCGACGCCGAGTAAACGTCCCTTCGACAATGACTTGATCTCCATTGTGAACTTGGATTCGGCTGGTCACTTTGAGCGTCCCGACGTCGTCGGCCAGTAGAAACTTGAACGTCGGTTCACCTTTCTGATCGATGACCAGTTGAACGTCCTTCACCAGGCCGATAACCACAACGGCTTTATGATCGTATACTTCAGGATGGGCCACGAGATCGGCCATCTCAAGCAAATTAGCGTTCCCATGGGGCACACAGAGAAGATTGACGAAGAGAGGCAGGAGGAAAACCAGTGGCGCCCATAGTCTGCAGCGCATATGAACTAGGGTTTTGCTTGCCATGATTGGGGTGTATTGTACCGAAGCTCATGGCAAGTGCAAGATGGGCAATCACCTTACTCAAGGTCTCTTAGTTCTGTTACTGGGGGACGGAGCGATGGGTTGACGCGTGACTCAGCGGAATGCCTTGAACTCGCGGGATGTATCGGAGAGGTCGGGATCGTCATTTGGATGCTGTAGAGCCCCTGTCTTGTCCATGGGCACGGTCGGTGCGGTTTGCTGGGAGGCCGACGGAGATTGTTGATCCTCGCTTACACTGTGATTGTCCTGGCCTCCGGCAAACAGACCGACGCTCACGAGGAATGCGAGCGCAACGGCAATCCCCATTATATCCACGTTGTGAGGAAGCTTTTTCTCCAACCGGTGACGTGACGGCATAAGTCCGTATTCTATTCTCTCAATTCTCTCAGTGCATGAAGTCGCGTACTGTGTACCTTCTCCTACGGAACAAGCCACAAGGAAGATCCCTAGACCCTGCATGGAGATCGTGGTTTTCCTATCGGTCAGCTTCGATTTCTCTGCTTTACCTTGGCGGTCGGCGCGGCACCGATGGGATCTTCAGGCCAATGGTGCTTGGGATATCGGCCGCGTAATTCTTTGCGGACATCTTGATACACCCTCTTCCAAAAACCACCAAGATCTTGAGTAACCTGCACCGGCTGTTTGGCAGGGGACAGGAGATGTAAGATCACGGGAATCTTTCCGTCCGCTACGCGAGGCGTGTCCTTGCACCCGAACATTTCTTGCAAGCGCACCGCCAAGACCGGAGACTCGGCTTGCTCGTAATCGAGAGGAAGTCGGGAACCACTCGGGACTGTCATGTGAGTCGGGGCCAGCCGGTCAAGGCGACGCAGTTGTTCAGGCGTCAGTAAGGCATGGAGTGGTGCCGTAAGATCCAACCGTCTGACCCGATCGAGGGTGGTGATACCGGTTAAGTAAGGACCAAGCCACTGATCTACTGTCTGAAGCAACACCTCATCCGAAAGATCAGGCCATTGTGATCGAGAACCATCCATGCGTCTCAGCCACATCACACGAGCGCGCCACTGCTGGAGTTGATGACCGAACGATAACACCTCAAGTCCATATCTATGAAGACCTTGTAAAAGCACATTTTTTAATGTGTTTGTATCTGGCGATGAGACCGCCTCCTCTACAAGGATCATCGCTCCAAGTCGTCGGCGGCGTACGGCTCGAACCGCTCTGAGAGCGTCGTCCCAGGTCACGTCTTCTTCCTCAATCAATCGGTTCTGGTACAGGAAGACAATATCTTTTTGAGCGATCGGAACAGCAAGATTGATCTCGGACCACTGATCGCCTCCATCCAGGTCGGCGATCACAAGGAAAGGTTCCACGGCCAAGGGATCGGCTGCCTTAAACCGAGCACCTCGGCCATTCACCAGGCGGTAACGCCCTTCGGACTGCCGCCGTGCAATTCGATCGGGATAGGCCAGTGCAACCAACGGCCCGATTGAGCTTGACCGATCATATCCATTGTTTTCAGCCTCGCGAGATTGTTCGCTGACGAGCCGTCTTCGCCACAGTCGAGCCGTTCGTCTCACTCGATCAACCGCGGCTCGATTCACCTCCAAACCGATTGAATCGTACTGTCCCCGCAGAACGTCCAGCCTGACCCGCAAATCAGCGTTCTGTTGTTCACGTGGTCCGTGAAGAATGTCTCGTTCACTCAACAGCGCCGCCACCTCGGAAGCGAGATCGGCAAGGCCCAACGGCACTGCTCCAAGCATCATATGCGCTAAGCGTGGATGCAGGGGAAGCTCGGCCATTCTTCCGGCATGGTCGGTCGGCCTCCCATCAACCGAGAAGGCTCCGAGTTGGACCAATAAGTCTTTAGCCTGAGCGACCGCACCGGCCGGTGGTGGAGTGAGCCACGACAATTCGGACGGATCATGCGCGCCCCACTGTGCGAGATCGAGCATCAGAGACGTGAGATCCGCATCGAGAATTTCCGGTGGACGACGGGGAGCGAGCATAGCCTGTTCTTTTTCGGTCCATAGTCGGTAGCACATGCCCGCTTCAAGTCGTCCGGCCCTGCCGCGGCGTTGTTCCGCAGAATCTTTCGTAACACGAATCGTGTCCAATCGAGTCAGACCGGAGCGTGGATCGTACCGTGGAATACGCGCACGGCCTGCATCGATCACCACGCGGATGCCGTCGATCGTCAGACTGGTTTCAGCAATGGACGTGGCAAGCACGACTTTTCGCCGTCCGAGAGTCGTCCGGCGAATCGCGGCATCCTGCATATCCTGGGAAAGATCACCGTGCAGCGGCGCGATCTGTATGGACCGGTCCAGGTTGGAGTCCAAGAGGAGCCGTTCGACCCGACGAATTTCTGCCATCCCCGGCAAGAAAACCAACAGACTCCCGTGATCTTTTGCCAGCGATTGCCGGATGAGATGCGATACGGCCACGTCGAGCCGTCCGATAAGCGGCTGATCAAGGTACCGGGTCTCAACCGGAAACATCCGGCCTTCGCACGTGATGAGGGGAGCTCGACCCAGCAGTTCGGCAACGGGACCGCAATCCAGAGTGGCCGACATGATTAGGAGACGAAGGTCGGGACGGAAGAGGCGTTGAGTTTCGAGGCACAGGGCGAGTCCCGTGTCCGCTTGCAGGCTTCGCTCATGGAACTCGTCGAATAACACGATGCCGTAGGCCGCCAGCGATGGGTCGTGTTGGAGCAGCCTCGTCAGAACCCCTTCAGTAACCACCTCGATTTTAGTCGTCGGTCCGATCTTCGTTTCGAGACGCATCCGATAGCCGACGGTCTCTCCGACAGACTCTTGTAATCCTTCCGCCATGCGATGAGCGGCTGCTCGCGCAGCGAGCCGCCGGGGTTCGAGCAACAAGAGTTTTTTATCCGACAACCAGGGGGCTTTCAGGAGCGCCAAGGGGACGCACGTGGTTTTCCCGGCTCCTGGAGGGGCCGTCAGCAATACATTCGGGCCGGCTTCCAATGCTCGGCAGAGTGACGGGAGGACATCTTCTATTGGAAGTGGAGACATGACGTGATAGGGTCACTCAATAGAGCCGTACTGTACCAGACCATGAAGACGGGGAGAAATGGCGAACCGTTCAGAACATGAGACACAACCGATGTCGCCCTATCGTTGGAGCCAGGACAAACCGACAAGGCCGGGCTGGTATTGGTTCCGCGGGCAGGCCCACGAAGCCGACCCATTCATCGTGCTGGTCGACCAAGCAGGAGAGTTCCAATGGCCGGACGGCGGATTTCAAGAGGTCTCGCTCGCCAACGGCGAATGGGCCGGCCCGATCGAGGAACCGCAAGAGTAGGTCGGGGCCTTGTCTGAAAGAAGACCTAAGATTTAGGGATTTCGTTGATTGATGAACGACAGAATGCGCCATAGCTTCAATCTTAAGAATCGTCACGGGAATGGTGGATGATGCAGGAAACGGTCGAGCCACATCTGTTTATTATTCTGGGAGCAACAGGAGATTTGACGCGGCGGAAACTGCTGCCCGCATTGTTTCACTTGCGCACTTACGGTGAGTTGGAAAAGCAGAATACACTCATCGTCGGAGCCGCATTGCCTGCAATGAGCGCGGACGCGTTCCGCTTGTGGGCTTATGAGGGACTATGCAATTCAGGTGCTCGTCACGCTCCTGATCTTCGGCAATGGTGCGAACATCATCTCTACTATCAGACCTTGCAGGAAGGCACATTGGCGGACTACGAAGCGCTCGCCACGTGTATTACCCGCATGGAAGTTGCCAGGAATTTGCCGCAAAATCGGATTTTCTATCTGGCGCTTCCGCCGACGATTGTCCCGGAAACCTTGGAATTACTCGATCAAACCGGCTTATTGAAAAGTCACGGGTGGGTGCGCGTCGTCTTTGAAAAACCCTTCGGTCATGATTTTCATTCCGCCCGTGCGCTCAATACCCTGTTGCACCGTTTTCTCGACGAATCGCAGATTTATCGCATCGATCACTATCTCGGTAAAGAAACCGTGCAGAACCTCTTGGCCTTTCGTTTCGCGAATCCCATTTTTGAGTCGCTGTGGAATCGCGATACGGTGGAGAGCGTGGAAATCACGGTCGCTGAAGATCTCGGTGTCGAACATCGAGGAGCCTACTATCAAGGAGCCGGTGCCTTGCGCGACATGGTGCAGAACCATTTGACGCAGCTGCTGACCGTCGTCGGTATGGAAGTGCCGACCTCCTTCGAAGCTTCCGAGATCCGGGCTGAAAAACTGAAAGTCCTTCGCTCTATTTCATCGATTCTCCCGCAGGACGTCATCTTCGGCCAATATACGGCGTGGGATGTCGCCGGCCAGAGGATTGCCGGCTACCTCGAAGAACCGGGTGTCTCTCCGGACTCGACCACCGAGACGTATGTGGCGCTGAAGTTGGAGATTCACAATTGGCGATGGCGGGGAGTGCCGTTTTTTTTAAGAACCGGGAAACGGCTTCCGCGCAAGATCACGCAAGTGGCCGTCACCTTCCGTCCGGCGCCCATCCAAGTCTTTCGATCGTTGGAGCCGGACAGTCTGAACCCGAATAAGCTGCTGATCACCTTGCAACCGAGTGAAGGCTTCTCGCTCTGCTTCTCCGTGAAAACTCCCGGGCGGCCGTTCAAGTTTACCGATCGAGCCCTGAGATTCGACTATGGTCAGGGATTCGGCGGCGAGTTGCCGGAAGCCTATGAGACGCTGTTGCGGGACATCATGATCGGCGACCAGACGCTGTTCGTCACCGCGGAATTTACGGAAACAGCCTGGAGACTCTACGACCCGCTGTTGCTCGATCCTCGACCGGTGCATTTCTATACAGCCGGCTCGTGGGGCCCAAAGGAAGCGGACGCGCTGGTGGAACGGAACGGCCTGGACTGGCAACTGGGGTGGTAGGCGCCCCGGACATTGGACAGGCGGCACCCCGTTGCCGTATTACTAGGATGCATGCCCACCGATTCCCATGCCCCGATTACCACCAATATTCCACAACGGATGGACCGGTTGCCATGGGCTCCCTGGCACTGGTTGGTCGTCGGAGCGCTAGGGATCACGTGGCTGCTTGACGGGCTTGAAGTGTCGATCGTGGCCTCACTCGGCCCGACGTTGACCCACCCTGACGCATTACACCTCACACAATCGGAAGTAGGACTCACGGCGTCCGCCTACCTGGCCGGTTCGGTCCTCGGCGCACTTCTTTTTTCTTATCTCACCGATCGGCAGGGACGAAAGAAATGGTTCATGATCACCTTGGCGCTGTATCTTATGGCGACGGTCATGACGGCTTTTTCCTGGGACCTCATGAGCTTCATGTTCTTCCGATTTCTGACCGGCGCCGGCATCGGGGGCGAATACGCAGCCATCAATTCCGCGATCGATGAATTGATTCCCGCTCGAAATCGCGGCCACACGGATCTGGCGATCAACGGAACCTGGTGGCTCGGATCGGCGGCCGGCGCACTCATGACACTGCTCTTGCTGAATCCGACTATCTTTCCTGAATTCATCGGATGGCGGCTCTGTTTCGTCCTCGGCGCCCTGCTTGGAGTCGCCGTCATCATGGTTCGGCGCTTCGTTCCAGAAAGCCCGCGCTGGCTCATGACTCATGGTCGGGTCCCTGATGCGGAAGCCATCGTGTCACAGATCGAACGGCAAGTGGCGCAAGATCGCGGCCTATCACTGGCGGACCCTCAAGGCACGATCACGATCCATGCCTCCCCACACGCGACGATCGCGACCGTAGCGCGGGAGCTGTTTCAGTCTTATCCAAGGCGGACCGTCTTAGGCATTGGGTTGATGGTCACGCAATCGTTCATGTACAACGCCGTGTCGTTCACCTATCCGCTGCTGCTGACGAAATACTATGCCGTACCAAGCGCCGACATCGGTCTCTACATCCTCCCGTTCGCATTGGGCAATTTTCTGGGACCGCTCTTGTTAGGTCGACTGTTTGATACGGTCGGCCGCAAACCAATGATCAGTCTCACATACAGTGTCGCCGGGATCCTTTTAGGGGTCACCGGATATGTGTTCTGGACCGGTTTCTTGACGCTTACCACGCATATGCTGTTGTGGTCGGCGATTTTCTTTTTTGCATCGGCCGGGGCCAGTGCCGCCTATCTGACGGTGAGCGAGGTGTTTCCGATGGAGATCCGCGCGATGGCCATCGCCTTTTTCTTCATCGTGGCGCAAGGAGCCGGCGTGGCGGCGCCGTGGCTCTACGGGATGCTCATCGAAACATCAGCCACGAGTGTCTTCTACGGATATCTCGTGGGCGGAGGCATGATGCTCCTTGGCGCGGCGATTGAGCTATGGCTGGGCGTCAATGCGGAAGGGAAGTCTCTCGAACAACTGGCCCCTCCATTATCTGCGCGAGCATCGTCCTAAGTCTCTTCTGAACTCTCTGACTTTCCAGCGCACGTCCATGCTCCGTGCGCCTGAGATTCCTGTGGCTCTGGTTGTTCCCGGTTCATACCGAAGGAACCGATATCAGCGTTCGCTCTCGAGAAGCTTCGTTTTGGCCCTCGAATACCGGTTATGCAGTTTGATCGGCGGTCTTGTGCGTGCTCGAACTCGTAGATTGATCATCTCCACAGCGACGGAAAATGCCATCGCAAAATAGATATAGCCCTTGGGCACGTGAACATCAAAGCCCTCCACCATCAAGGTCACACCGACAAGGATGAGGAACGATAGTGCTAAGATTTTCATCGTCGGATGGGCATCGACGAAATCGCCGATGGGCTGAGCGGCGAACATCATGACGAGCACAGCCGCAATGATCGCTGTCGCCATAACGGACACCTCATCGACCAACCCGACCGCCGTGATGACGGAATCCAACGAGAAGACGATATCCAATAGAGAGATCTGAAGCAGCATCATTCCAAGGCCGGCTGGAACGGACGAGAGGTCCTGTTCACCCGTCCCTTCCAGACTGTTATGGATCTCGTGAGTCGCTTTGATGAGGAGAAACAGTCCGCCGATGATGAGGATCAGATCCCGCCCCGAGATGGCTTGATTCAGCACCGTGAACAGAGGAGCCGTCAGCTCCATCATGAGTGAAATGGAAAATAACAAGCCCAGTCTCGCCACCATCGCAAGACCGAGCCCAAGGCGACGGGCCAAATTCCGTTGGCGTTGGGGAAGGCGCCCGACGAGGACCGAAATAAAAATAATATTGTCGACTCCCAGCACGATTTCGAGGGCGGTGAGAGTGCCCAGCGCGATCCACATCTCTGAATTGCTCAACCAATCGAACATGCGATTCTCCAGTCAGCAAGAGGCGACAGGTCCAGAATGTGCTCAGGGGTAAGGTCTCTTTTTCAGCGTGAGGAGTCAATCAGGGAGATCCATATGATCGAGTGTTGGTGTGCCATGTCACCGCATGATCGGCTACACATCATTTCTGAACAATATCCATTCCTTCCGGCCCCTCTGATGATAGGGCAAAAGAGTCAGGTCCAAAAGGCCCTAATTATGAAGCGTCAAGGGGGCCATTACGCACTAACCTTCCATTACGCCCAATGCTATTTATCAAGAGAGCCGACTCGAATCATGTTGAGCACAAAGAGTCATCGAGAGAATCCGCACGTACATGTAGAACTGTGCAGGTATTTTTACTAGATCCTCCATGCCTGCCTATGATATACGCTAGATCCGTATGTAGGGAGCCATGGCTCAATTCACACGGGGACATATGTTCTATGAGAGACAAGACCCTAGAGATGCCGGTATAGGAATCTCCACCAGGGAGGTGCTTATGGGAACCATAGATGAAATGGTGGGTGCGAGTCCCGCCATCTGCGCAGTGTTCGACTTGGTTCGCAAGATGGCGAACACCGAGATGCCGGTGCTCATTACCGGTGAGACCGGCACGGGTAAGGAATTGACCGCACAAGCGATCCATGAGCGAAGTCTCCGGAAACTCGGACCGTTCGTGCCGATCAATTGCGGGGCCATCCCGGAAACCTTGTTGGAATCGGAATTATTCGGCCATGAGCGAGGAGCCTTCACAGGGGCCGTCCAACAAAAAAAAGGCAAACTGGAAGCGGCGGCCGGCGGCACATTATTTCTTGATGAAGTCGGCGATCTGTTGCCGGCCCTACAAGTCAAACTGCTACGGTTTTTACAGGAAGGCACATTCGAACGGATCGGGGGACAAGAGACGCTCCGTGTCGATGCGCGTGTCCTTGCCGCGACGAATGTCGATTTGAAAACGGCGATCGATAAGAACCTTTTTCGAGAGGATCTCTATTATCGGCTCGGCGTGCTGCATATTCATCTGCCACCGCTGCGGGACCGGGGCGAAGACACCGTACTCATGGCAATGGTCTTTCTCAAGCAAGCCGCCGCAACCTCTCGCAAAACGATCCGAGGCTATACGCCGCAGGCCGTGGACGTGTTGCGTGCCCATTCGTGGCCGGGAAATGTGCGGGAGCTCAGCAATCGAGTCCGACGTGCCGTGGTCATGGCGGAAGGAATAGAGATTACTCCGCATGATTTGGATCTGGCCGGCGAGGAACTCCCGACAGCGGATTCCCTGGATTCTCTGCGGGCGGCTCACCGTCGGATTGAGATGGAGTTGCTGGTGAAGGCGATCAGTTTGCACCAGGGGAACTTGACCCGGATGGCCAGAGACTTGGAGGTAAGCCGCTCAACGTTGTACCGGAAACTGCGTGCCTATGGACTTGAAAAGTTCGTACCCGCTGCGACTCCGCTTTCTTCCGATACAAGACTGAAGTCCAAGAAGTCGGCAAAATTCTCAGCTCAGGAGAGCGGGGGCGAGATGCCGCGTGAATCTACAGCGGTGAACCTTGCCATGGAACCGACGGTCTCTCAATCGGTCTAGCAACCGCGTTTTGTTGGAAAAGAGCCTCTCCTGCCGATGCTCGACGATGACAGACATGCCCACCTCCTGTTCAGTCCCAAGTTATTACCTACAGGCACTCGCTCTCAAGCGCTGGAGTTCGACGCATAATCGGCCAAGGCCCCTGTGTGCGCTGAACCGGCATCGAAAAAGTGTTTCATCATGAAACACTCTGAAGAAGACGACTTGCCGCAACATCTTGGTGTACCTCATCAAGATAATTCGTATTCCATGTGGTGATCTCATTAAATCACCGGGAAAGAAGATGCTGGATCCATCAAAAATTCTTCGCGCGGTGTCCAATGATAGAACACCTTCCGGAAATCATCTTCCTCATGTCCGGTGAAAAATGAACGTCAGGGTTTAAAAATTCTTGGCAATTCAATTATCTTTTCGAGTGAAGGTGAGGGCAACGAGGAGAGAAGCGGGACAAGTTGAATAAAATACTGTTCCAGAATAATACAAATGCATACGATTTCATACAATCGAGCGACTCACCATTCGCGAAATAGTTCACAACACATGAGCAAATAAAAATATTGTGCTTCGGGCATCTGAATTGCTTGTGAAATTGAAGAAGTCGAATGCGCGGTGCGGCACGAAACGAGTTAGGGGAATCGTGGATAACGTGAAGCAGAAAAAAAGAATGAATCGTTATAGTCTGCATCAACCGACGACGCCGGGGTTTCGTCAAGATGGACAAGATGGAATAGACTGTCGCCCGACACCACAGCTTCAGGCCTTTCCAGCCTCATCCATCATGAGGCACCAGGAAGGGGAGGAAGAGGCACCAAGTTGGTGGTTTGATCACTTTGATCCGGTTTGGAAACCCTTTATTCAGCGGCTCTGCCGTCAAAAGAAAATAACGTTGCGAGAGTTCGAACGAGCCGCTTCTCAAGTTCCCGGTCTGACACACATCGAGAAAACAATCGCCATATCCGCCTTTCATCAACAACAAGAGGGATTGGTGCCTCTCCACAACACGACCGCGTTCCGCAGCGAACACAATCTGTCCGCCGTTTGACGACTACCGACTTCCGTTTGAGTTGCTTCCAAGATACACTGCGACCCCGCGTCGCTTGGAGTCAGTTGACAGGCCGTCAGTGTGTTTGTCCACTTCCGTAGCTGATCGTGACGAAGACAACCGGCATCGTCCACGTATTGCGGGCATGTACATCCTGTCGTCAATTCTTCGGTTTCTCTTCGGCTGCTCGAACGATGGTGCTAGGCTGTTCTTCAGCCTATGCGTCGATCATCTCTTCAGCCTCCAAGTTCTGAAGCCCTGACAGCTCCTGTCCAGTCACAGCCGACCCTCAAGAATCCCATCGACGACGCTCAAGCTGATTCACGGGAAGGAGTGGTCCGCTGGCTGATCTTCCTGCTGGCCGGTGGTGTCGGGCTTGCGCATTTTTTGAGCTAAGGAATGGGAGGACCGACACAATGGATGCTGATCAAATTCTGCTGGCATTGATCGGGACCGGCGCGTCATTCGTAACATTTTGTCTCATGCGGTTCCCGCAGATTCGGCGACCTCAATTCCAACAATACGGTCCGTTCTCGCTCACAGCCTCGGTCTTCGGTGCCTTGACGATCCTTCTTCTCTCCGCCTTGACGGTCTACGCACAGGCTGTCTGGCACTGAAATTTTCTTCCTTCTCCGATACGGTGTACAATCTTCAAAGATCAGTCGTTGCTTGAGGGACATCTATGTTCTCTACGTCCGAGAGTTGGCTGGGCATCGGAGCCATCGTGATTATCGCCTGCATCGTTGTGGGACTTTCCACTTGCATGGGGAAATTGATCATCTCGCTTTTCGGAACAGGGCAGGAGGGAGGAGACACATCCGGCAGGAATAAGAGGGCCATAAAGCTTCATGAAGCCGCATAATCAACAGTGACGTTCATCCTGCTTTCCATCGTCCAGATTCATCGCAGCGTATCGAACCCATAACATGCAAATAGTCCCGCCCGAACGCCGCTATGGCGATCTAGGGCATTCTAGCGTTGGCAGTTTATCCGCAGCCTTGTGTCGGTTGACATCTTGAGTTTTTCATTCGAATCCGTCATGGATATCCCTCAAGCCACAGCATGAGAGTCCTCTGTCCGGTAGACAGCTTGTCAAAACGATGATGCAACCACAGGGATATGAGCTGGGGCCCGTCACCCGTTTTCTCGCCGAGGATCACAGGCGATTAGAGCGACTTCTTCGGACATCCGTTGATTCCACGGGCCGTGTGGCGCAGGGAACGTACGAACACTTTCGAGCCGGACTGCTCCGGCACATCGGGATGGAGGAGAAAATTCTCCTGCCGGCGGCACAGCGATGGAATGGAGGAACGTCGCTTCCGATTGCAGCAAAGCTTCGGCTCGATCATGGGGCTCTTGCAGCTTTACTCATGCCGACTCCCACAACTCACATCGTAGGCACGATCCAGAGAATTTTGGAGCAGCATAATCTCGCTGAAGAAGGGCCTGACGGTTGGTACGAAATCTGTGATAGATTAGCCGGCGCCGATGTCGAGCAACTGATCACCAGACTTCGCGCCGCCCCGAATGTGGCGGTGCTTCCGCATTCCGATACTGCAGCTGTCCTTGGTGCGGTCCACCGTGCGTTGGAGCGGGCCGGTTATGCGTTGGGCTCGGATTCCCTCTAAGCAATGGGTCAGGAGAAGGTACAAGAAACTTCCAAGCATTCTTCGAACTCGAATCGACCGGACTGACTCAATGGCTCGACTCCCTCACCGCCTGAGAATCATTCCTCTTTCAACACGAGGCTGCTTTTCGCACCATGACGACTGAAACGATTCCGTCAAGTGAACTTGCCGCCGCGATTGCGCGGAGGCGGACCTTTGCCATCATCAGCCATCCGGATGCCGGTAAAACGACGCTGACCGAAAAGCTTCTCTTGTATTCCGGCCTGATCCGAACCGCGGGCATGGTGCGTGGGCGCAAGGGCGGCAAGACCACGGCCTCGGATTGGATGGGAATGGAGCAAGAGCGCGGCATTTCCATCACGGCTTCCGCCATGCAGTTTCCCTATAAAGACGCCGTGGTGAACTTGCTGGACACGCCGGGCCATCAAGATTTCTCCGAAGATACCTATCGAACCTTGACGGCCGCAGACAGTGCCATCATGGTCATCGATGCAGCCAAAGGCGTGGAGACCCAGACACGCAAGCTGTTCGCCGTGTGCCGCATGCGTCGAATCCCTGTGCTGACGTTGCTCAACAAGATGGACCTGCCGGGGCGGTCACCGCTCGATCTGATGACCGAAGTGGAACAGGCATTGGACATTCATGCCAGCGCGATCAATTGGCCGATCGGGTCGGGCAGTGACTTCGTGGGCATTGTCAGCCGTGCCGACAGACGGGTGCAGCTGTTCAGCAAGGCCATGCATGGCGGGGCGACTAAAGTCGAAACGAACACGTTGCCGCTGGACGACCTCAGCTCAACCGGCCGAGTCTCGCAGGAGACCATGGCCGAGGTGCGGCATGATTTGGAACTCTTGGAGATTGCCGGCAATCTCTTCACGCGGGAACAGTTTCTTCAGAGTGAGGTCACCCCGGTCTTTTTTGCATCCGCGCTCACGAATTTTGGAATTGAAAGCTTTCTCGATGCGTTTGTGCATTTGGCGCCGAGTCCCGGCATGCGGCCGGCCGACCGCGATGATGGGACCGAGTTCTCTGTGAATCCAATCGACATGCCGTTCAGCGCCTATGTCTTCAAGTTGCAGGCAAATATGAATCCCAAACATCGAGACAGCACCGCCTTTCTTCGGATCTGTTCCGGACGTTTCGAACGGGATATGGTGGTCAAACATCACCGATTGGGTCGCGATATTCGACTGGCGAGACCGCACAGTCTGGTGGCGCAGGAACGCAGTACGGTCGAAGAGGCTTATCCCGGCGATATCATCGGCATCGTCAATCCTGGAGTCTTCGCCATCGGCGATACGGTCTCCTTAACGGGGGGCTTCAATTTCAAACCGCTCCCACAATTCCAACCGGAAATATTCGCGCGTCTCAGACCGACGGATGTCGGCAAACGCAAGGCGTTCGACAAGGGCCTCTCGCAAATGGCGCAAGAGGGCACGGTGCAAATCATGCGAAGCCTTAATGATCAGGAAGCCCTGATTGCAGCCGTTGGTCGTCTCCAGTTCGATGTGCTGCAATACCGACTGCGCCATGAGTACCGGGTGGAAACCATCTTGGATGCACTGCCTTTTACTTGTAGTGCATGGCTGGACGGAGATCCCACCACCTTCAAGTCACCGTCGGCCTCGATGATGGTGAAGGACCAACGGGATCGAGTCGTCGTCCTCTTCGGCGATCAGCTCATGAAAACCATCGCCCGCGATCGGAATCCCGAACATGTCCTGCGGGATATGGGGTAGCCTGCTTCTTTTTTATCTCCCCCGCTGGGCCGATCGATTAGGGTTGGCTGCGCTGTATCGCGAGGTGTGTCCATGAACGATACCGCCCCCGAGGTCGACGATCGGTTTCGGGCCATGCTGATGGCGCGTACCGGTGAAGAGCGGCTGATCATGGGATGTGCCATGCGGGATTCCGCGAGAATGATCGTGGAAGCCTCCTTGCGGGCGGACGATCCTCAGGCGACGGTGCAGACGATTCGCAAAGGCCTCTTTCTCCGCTTTTACGGGCATGAGTTCGATGCCGACACCCGCGCCAAAATCCTCGCTGCCATTGGCCGAGCAGCCCAGCCCACCAGTCGGTAAGCTCAAACAGCCATCCTTTCACCGCTTCCGATGGTCTCAGGCGCTCCGGCAGTGCTCAGGGCAGGCCCTTTCGACAAAGCAGGCTTCTTGTTTTGATAGAAAACGTGATTTCTTAGAGCGAAACGGGTAAGCTGCGGCGGCTTTTCTGCTTCGCTGTCTGTGTTCGAAATGGTGGTTTAGCGGTATGAGCTATAACGAAGCCGAAACCCGCTTTTATCTGATCGATCCAGTTCTTCGTGGGAAAGGCTACAACGAGCACTGGAAACTCAAGCTAGAAACCCCTGCCCCAGTTGAACCCACCGGAGCTAAAGGCCGACGCCGTCCCGGAGGGGGACGCACTGATTATTTACTCTGCGCCCATATCGGCACGATGCCCAGGCCACTTCCGATTGCGGTGATTGAAGCGAAAGCCGAAACCGAAGACCCTCTCAAAGGCATGCAACAGGGCAAGGGATACGCTGACTGCACGCGGTTCCAAGTCCATTATGTGTTTGCCACAAACGGCCATCGGTATGGCGAATTCGATAAGACAAATCAGATGCCGTGCGGGCCGTTTCCCTTCGCTGAGTTTCCCATGCATGACGATTTGACCGCCCGATATGCCAGAGACAGCGGCATTGATGTGGCCTCTCCGCAAGCTGCCATACTATTCATGCCTGACAGCGCGGCTTTTCCTAAGACCCGCTATTATCAAGATGCTGCGATCAGAGCGGCGTTTGAGAAAATTCTTCGGTGCGAGCAGCGGGGTGAACCGGCACGGGTCTTACTCAGCCTGGCTACCGGCTCAGGAAAAACCGTGATCGCGGCCAACCTCTTGTGGCGGATGCACGAGGCCGGTCGGCTGACCAAGCCCGCACTCTTCCTTTGCGATCGCGACGAATTGCGCGAGCAGGCCTATGACAAACTCGCTAAAGCCTTCCCCAAGGGCAGTGTGCGCATTGTGAAGTCTGAACAGGGAAAGAACGCCGCCAAGAATGCCAAAGTGCACATCGCTACCTATCAGACGCTGGGGCTCGACGACATAGATCATCACTACGCCAGCTTTCTGACCGAGTATTACCCACTCGACAGCTTTTCGGTGATCGTGATCGACGAATGCCACCGATCAGCTTGGGGGCAGTGGTCTGAGGTTCTAAGACGGAATCCGAGCGCCGTTCATATCGGCCTCACCGCCACTCCGCGCAAATTGCATGACTCTCAACAGAGGACACAGGAGGACGTTGAGATTACCTCGAACAATCTGAAGTACTTCGGCGAACCAGTCTATGAATACACGCTGATTGAAGCGCAAGAAGATGGCTACCTGGCTGCCTGTGAGATCGTACGGCTAAAGCCCTCCATCGATTGGAAGACCTTTACGCGCGAGGAAGTACTGGCGGCCAAACCCAAAGACGCACGGACTGGCCTACCCGTCATGGCAGAGGACTTGAATCAGAAGTACAGCGCCAAAGAATTCGATAGCTCTCTCATTCTTCCTGAACGAATTACGGCCATGTGTGAGGATCTGTTCAGGCGTCTGTGTGATCATGGCGGGCCTGAACAAAAGGTCATTATCTTCTGCACCCGTGATCTCCATGCCGATCGGGTGCAAATGCAGATGCAACGGTTTTACGCCACTTGGTGCAAGGAGAAGGGCATCACTCCCAAAGAACATTACGCCTTCAAATGCACCGCCGAGGGTGGCTCAGACCTCATCGAGCAAATGCGCGGCTCCGGCGAACGTTGTTTCATCGCCTGCACCGTGGACCTCTTGGCAACCGGCGTGGATATCGAGCGGCTCAATGCAGTGGTGTTCTTCCGGTACCTGGAATCGCCCATCACCTTCTATCAGATGGTCGGTCGTGGCACTCGTATCCATGAAGAAACTCAAAAATATAAATTCTGGCTCTACGACTACACCGGCGTCATCGATCTGTTCGGCACAGCTTTTATCAGCCTGCCACCGAAACCAAGAGTGAAGAAGTCAGGTGACGGAGAAGAAGGTGGAGATGACGAAGGAGGAGGTGAGAGCGAGCCTCTCCCGCTGCCGGAAATTCGCGGTGGCCAAACAGTCAGCATCACTCCGCAAGGGCGGTACATTCTCCAGCGGCGAGATGGGCGTGACGTGCCCATTCCGATCGACGAGTACCGCCGAGAAATGATTGAGCGCGTGTTGCGTGAAGCCGCAACGATTCATGATTTCCGGAGCCTCTGGGTCGAGACGCAGAAGCGCCGAGCCCTCATCAACCATCTGTTGGGTGAACAATACTCACCTGATACCGTGCGGGAATTGATGGATATGGTCGAGTGTGACCACTTCGACCTCTTTGCCCATTTCGGGTATCGAGAAAAAGCGTTGAAGCGCCGCGAGCGTGAATCAGCCTATCTGACTCACGAAGCGCCCTGGTTTACCTCCGTGGATAGCAGGGCCGCCATCGTCCTACGCGGCATCGGCCATCAATTTGGCGCGGGCGGTACTGACGCATTGGAGTCGGAGCTGTTGTGGGACGTGCCGGAGATCAAGCAAGCGGGCGGACTGACAGCGTTGCGAGTGCTGGGCAAACCGTCCGATGTGATGCGCGAAGCCAAGACAAGGCTGTTTGGGATATGAGCGCGAACATGCGTCCGTTGGCCGACCTTTGTAATCCGGCGATTGAAACCATAGACCACAAGCGAAATCAGGATCGTGAATTCTGGTACGTAGATATCTCGGCAGTCAACAACATCACTAAGACAATTTCAACGCCGCAGCGGGTGAAAGGCCGACGGGCATCTGTCCGTGCTCGTCAGCTCATCAAAGCACGGGATGTTTTGGTGGCTACTACGAGACCTAACTTGAACGCCGTTGCCTTAGTGCCCAATGAGTATGACCAACAAGTTTGCAGTACTGGGTTTTGCGTCTTGCGATGTGGCCCTGAACTTGACCCAGATTATCTATATTGTTTTGTTCGGTCAAATGCCTTCATTGAGCCCCTTGTCGATCTAGTTAAAGGGGCACTCTACCCTGCAGTGACAGACAAACAAGTTCTATCACGTTCAATCCCTTGGGTCCCACTCGTTCTGCAACGCCGCATCGCTGCACAGTTGAAAGCACACCTCGCCATCGTCGAGCAAACACGACAGGCGGCGCAAGCCCAGGTAAAAGATTCTGTTCATTTCATACGTCGATATAGAGAGGAAGTTTCAGAGCAGTTAGAGAATGCTGAATGCGTTCCCATGAGAGGCTTGCTGGAAGGAATTGAAGCCGGGAAGAGTATCCAGACCTCAGAGCGCTTAGCAACAGATGAAGAATTG
The DNA here is from genome assembly GCA_024998685.1 of Nitrospira sp. Classification (GTDB taxonomy): domain Bacteria; phylum Nitrospirota; class Nitrospiria; order Nitrospirales; family Nitrospiraceae; genus Nitrospira_D. Next base: position 69,298 of record JACOEH010000014.1, on the reverse strand, counting down.
GCTGTGCTAAAGGTGAGTGCCATAAGCTGGACTGAGTTTCGGCCAAATGAGGCCAAAGCAATAGGCGCAGTATACAAGCCTGAAGATCGCCACAGAGTCAGAGCCGGAGACATAATTGTGTCACGTGCCAATACAATTGAACTCGTAGGAGCCGTTGTTCGTGTGGACCGGGATTATCCTTTTAGATTACTTTCGGACAAGACCCTGCGATTGGTAGTAAATGAGAAGCTGGTTGATCCGGACTACTTGGTTCAAGCTCTTCGTATGCCTGAGGCTAGGGAGCACATCGAACAAAATGCAACCGGTACCAGTGATTCCATGCGCAACATTTCGCAGGAGGCGCTGCGAGCGACCCCAGTCCGCCTTCCTTCGCTCACGATCCAACGACAGATAGCCAAGCGTGCACGTGATGTAGAATCGACCGTCAGACGATTGCAGGCTGCCTTTAACAATCAAATTGAAGAAATCGAATTACTTCCGGCTCGTCTCCTCGCACAGACCTTTGCAGACAGCTGATCATGCCAAGATCTAATAGCGAAAAAAACTCTGCCAGCACCAAGGCTCCGAGAGCAATCGCCTCGAAGCAATCTCTCTCATCCTTTGTGAAGTCCATCTGCGACATCATGCGCCGGTCGAACTGTGCGAGCGCTCTGCAATATGTGCCGGAGCTGACCTGGATTCTGTTCCTGCGCATTCTGGATGCTCAGGAAGCCAAGGCCCGTGAGGCGGCGGAGGCGGTGGGGAAACCCTTCACACCCGCGCTGCGTGAACCCTATCGCTGGCAGGATTGGGCCGCGCCCTACAATGAAAAGAACGACGCACGGACTCCGGAAGGCAAACCGGTCGGCTGGAAACGTAAGCAATTAGCCGGCAAGATCGGCGATCTGTTCGCCTTCGTCAACAAAGAGTTGTTGCCGTACCTTCACACCCTCGATGTCTTACCGGACGGCAGGGCGAATGAAGCGGCCACGCCGAAGCAGCGGGTGATTGGCCGCATCATGACGGCGGTGGAGAAAGTTCGCGTGGATTCGGAAACAAACCTCTGCGACATCCTCGACCGAGTCAACGAAATCAGCATTGATCATATAGACGACCGGCACTTCTTCACGCTCTCGCAGGTCTACGAAGATCTCCTCTTGAAGATGGGAGAGAAGAACTCGGACGGCGGCCAGTTCTTCACCCCGCGCGAAGTGATCCGGGCCATGGTGCGCGTGATCGATCCGCAACCCGGTGCGACGGTCTATGACCCGTGCTGTGGCACCGGCGGTTTTCTGGCTCAGTCGTACGAACTTCTTGAGAAGAAGCTGGGCCATGCCGCGTCGAGTACCGAGTTGGAACGTCTGAAGCACGACACCTTCTACGGTCGCGAGAAAGAGAACTTAGTGTTCCCCATCGCGCTGGCCAACTTGGTCCTCCATGGGATCGATCAGCCGAATCTCTGGCACGGCAACACGCTGTCCAACACACCAACCTATGCCGGTCTCTTCGGCGGCGCGCCGGATGCCTTTGACGTGGTGCTGACCAATCCACCCTTCGGCGGAAAAGAAGGCAAAGACGCCCAAAAGAATTTCAGTTTTGAGACCAGCTCAACACAAGTCCTATTCCTACAACATATCCTTTCCAAACTCAGGCCTCCGTTGAACGACAAGCCCGGCGGTCGTTGCGGCGTGGTGTTGGACGAAGGCTTGCTGTTTCGCACGAATGAAAGCGCTTTCGTCGAGACGAAGCGCAAACTCCTCGATGAATGTGATCTCTGGTGTATCGTCAGTCTTCCTGGCGGCGTGTTTTCGACAGCGGGCGCCGGTGTAAAGACCAACCTCCTCTTCTTCACCAAAGGACAGAGGACAGAGCGAATTTGGTACTACGATCTCTCGCATGTGAAGGTGGGCAAGAAGACGCCGATGACGCTCGCTCATTTCGGGTGGGGGTCGAATGGCGAAGTGCTGTATGATCCTGCGCTTCCTGCCACACTCGTCGGTGACTGGTCCAAGCAGGATGGCCACAAGGATAAGGCCTTTCCAACCTTCGCCCGGCTGATTTCCCAACGTGGCATGCCTGAAGCCGAGAGTGACTTTTCTTGGACGGTTGATTTCACGGCTCGCCGTGCGAAAGCTCGTGAGGACATGGCGCCCCATTTGGCCGAAGTCGAAAAGCGGATCAACGAAGCCGTTGCGTTGAAGGATAAGATCGCCACGCTCAAGCGCGCCAAAGCCTCCGAAGCCAACATTGAATCTTGCCGTGTAGAACTCGCACTTGTCGAAAAAGCCCAACGCGAGGCGAAAGCCAAGGCCGACGTCATTGATGCAGCCACATTTGACCTTAAGGCCGTAAACCCCAGAGCCCGCGTGATACGAGATACGCGCTCCGTCGGTGAAATTCTAGAATCTATTGAGCGACATGGACAAACGGTACAAGAGGCTCTTGGCGTGCTCCGAAAGCAGCTCGCTGAAGGGAAATGAGTTCTGAGGAATATCACCGAAGGGCATGTGACCTTGCCGGATTAGCGCTCGAACGTGGTGGAAATCGTATCGCATCCCAATCCTGTCCTGCAGTGCTGGGTCGTAAACGATTGAGAAAGAATCATCGCGATGACGTTCCATTTTTCTCGGCACGTGCTTGAAGAAATAGTTAAGCGTAAAATACCACAGCAGCTTGTAGAGCATACTCTCCATGCGCCGGAACAAAAGGCCCCTGAAGTAGACGATATTACGTGCTACCAGTCGCGAGTAGAGATTGGTGGAAAGACATGCTTGTTACGAGCCATGGTCAATGAAACGGTACATCCCGCTGTCGTGGTCACGGTATACCGGACCAGCAAGATCAGGAAATACTGGAGGAACCCATGAAGGTGAAATACGACGAAGAAGTGGACGTGCTCACGATCGAATTCAGTGATGCTCCGGTCGAGGAGAGCGACCAAGACAAGCCCGGAGTCATTCTGGACTACGACAAGGATGGGAACATTGTCGGCATGGAAATCCTCAATGCCTCGAAACGAGTGCAGAATCCCAAATCCGTCGAATACGCGGTTGCCTAGGTGGCGTTTCCGAATGAGTGTGATGTGCATCCACAAGTGAGAACACGGCATCGGGTGATTGTTTGCTCCGCCACATCCACAACTTCTCCGCTGCATGGATGGACGCGCATGATTCCGGGATGCGGCTGAATCACTCAATTGAGTTGGGCTTGCCACATATTCGGTTCCTGGCAAGGATTGAAACAGTCGCTTTCGCCCATAAAACTCGTCACGCATAAAGGTGTCTGACACTTTGCTTCATCACTCGCAGTCTTGTCATGCCGGTTTTCAATCTCGGCTCACACCTGCCGCCTTCTTGTGATGCCTCGGAGCACCATAGGAAACAATCGTGTGGTATAAGAAAAGAGAACCACGATGGACATGCAGATTCGAGATCAGCTGGCGCGGCAGAGGACTGAGTTGGCCAATGAGCGGACATTGTTGGCTTATGTCAGAACTGCATTAGGTTTCGTGATTGTAGGCGTACCGGCTCTTTGGTGGATCGACCATCCCTATGTACAAGGTCTGGGAGCGTTGTCCTTGGCAGTGGGGCTCGGTTGTCTCGCCCTGGGGATACATCGGTTCGTTGAAGTTAAACATATGATCGCGCGAGAATTCGATTCACAGGAAGGAAGTACGCAGGTCGACCGCCGTAGCGCTGCTTAGCGTCCGGTAGAAGATTTCATCAAACTGTCCGCCTGAGGCGGCAGGAACCCCTGGTACCCGCGATGGCGTTCGGCTAATTCGAGAACTGAAAACGGTTGTCCATCGACGGTTTCCGGCGCTGAAAAAATCTGCCTGAGCGGCCCACCCGCGACTCCGACAATGTTCCCGGCGAACACCACACCTTTTTGCTGCAGCCGAGCGACGGCCTGTTCGATATCCTCCACCCGAACGGCCACATGATGAAAGACCTTGTCACCGAACTTCTTCACCCAGCCGGGGATGATACTGGTCTTCCCTCGTGCATCCGGATAAGCTTGGTCGACAAATAGGGCAGGGTAGCCGACCTTACGATAGACCTTCGCGTACCAATCGTCATACTGCAGGGTTTCATCATAGACGTAGCCCAACTTGACGAATGGTTCAGCTCCACGATCGATGTCGAGCGTGCGAATGGTGACATGGTCAATGACCGGCGAGAAGCCCACACCGGTTTCGTCCAGCATCGCCTTCAGGACCCCTGCCGCCCGGTTACGAGCGACATAGGTCGCCACCATCGTTTCCATGAGATCATCGAGCTCCTGAGTCTGATCCATCATCGTACCTCGTTCACGATCCAAACTTAATGCCTTGAGCCAGAGGTAATTCCGCCCCCCAATTGACGGTGTTGGTCTGACGGCGCATATAGGCTTTCCAGGAGTCCGATCCTGCTTCTCGCCCTCCCCCTGTTTCCTTTTCCCCGCCGAACGCTCCGCCGATTTCTGCTCCAGACGTTCCGATATTGATGTTGGCGATCCCACAATCGCTTCCGGCCGCCGACAGAAACCGCTCGCCGCGTCGAACATCGTTCGAGAATATGGCGGACGAGAGTCCCTGCTTGACGTCGTTGTGCATCGCGATAGCCTCATCAATTGTTTGGAAGGTCATGACGTACAGAATCGGCGCAAAGGTCTCGCGCTGCACGACAGGCCATCCATTTTGTGCTCGGACGATCGTCGGTTCCACGAAATACCCAGGCCGGTTCAACACATGCCCGCCGCAGAGAATCTCGCCGCCTTCTTTTTTGATTTCATCGAGCGCCGCGCGATAGCCTTCCACGGCTACGTGGTCGATGAGCGGCCCCATGAGCACGGCTTTTTCCAGCGGATTGCCGATCTGCACTTGGGCATAGGCCTTCACGAGCCTGCCGACCAATTCCTCGTAGCGTGATTCATGAACGATCAGACGTCTTGTCGTCGTGCAGCGCTGCCCGGCGGTTCCGACGGCTCCGAATAAGATGGCGCGCACCGCCATGTTGATATCCGCTGTCTCGTCGACGATCACGGCATTGTTGCCGCTGAGTTCGAGGAGGGTTCGGCCCAGCCGCTGTCCGACTAACGAGGCGACCCTTCGACCGACCGGCACCGATCCGGTAAACGAGATGAGCGGCAAGCGCTCATCCTGCACCATCTGTTCGGCAAGGGCCGGCTGGTCGGCGATAAAGAGTGAAAAAATGCCCGCATACCCCTGTTGCTGCATGACACGATTGCAGATCTGTTGCACCGCGACGGCGCAGAGCGGCGCCTTCGGCGACGGTTTCCAGATAATGGTATCGCCGGCGATGGCGGCCACAAACGCATTCCAAGCCCACACGGCAACAGGAAAGTTGAACGCGGTGATGACGCCGACCGGTCCTAGGGGGTGCCACTGCTCGCTCATTCTGTGGGCCGGCCGCTCGGACTGCATCGTGACGCCGTACAGCATTCGCGATTGACCGACGGCGAAATCCGCCATATCGATCATCTCCTGCACTTCGCCGTCGCCTTCCGCCTTGATCTTGCCGACTTCCAGCGAGACAAGCGTGCCCAATTGATCCTTTTTTTCACGCAAGGCTTGGCCGATCAGCCGGACCATCTCGCCACGCTTCGGGGCCGGCACCATACGCCAGATGCGGAACGCCTCAATCGATTCTTTTACAATCCGCTGGTAATCTTCGGATGAGCATGGATAGACACCGGCAATTTGCTCGCCGGTTGCAGGATTGATCGAGGGGAGAAGGGATCCGTCATTACGACCGGACCACCAGGCATTGCCGGTACTCCCACCGGAATTCACGGCTTGAATACCCAAGTCTCTCAGCGCAGTGTGTATGGTGCTCATCGGAAGCAAGCTCCAAAATCATTGTCCAAGAAATCTTTCAACAATACGGATTCCTGAGTGACGAATCCATGGTACTTCGAAGAATGGTTCAAGACAAGGTCCATGACGCAACAAGCGCTGGACGCGGTCGTCACTTGGATGGCCGACCAAAGTTTGCCCTTGATACATTGCGGATAAATCTTCTTCACGTAGTTCTCTTCGAAGAATCCGTCCTCGTTTCTTCCGGTGACCGAGGCATAGATCAAGACGACATCCTGAAGGGTCTGGGGAACGGCACGTTCGAGAATACACTTCAACGTTTCCCGATCTTCGTTCAGTTTGAGGTCCTTCATCAACAGATGGATTTTTTCACAGTGGCCGGGATAACGGAGCGTCTTATAGTTCATGGTTCGAACTTGTCCCGCATAACTGTCGGCCAAGGTGCCCAACCCTCCGGACGTATTGAACGCCTCGTACAGCAGCCCGTCCAACTCAATCGTTTCGTATCCTTCGAGCGGTTGCAGCGGGACTTTCTCACCTTGTTCAATCCCGTAACACACATTGCCGTACTCATTAATAAGTCCGTCGGTGGACCAGGTGAGCGAATACTTGAGGGCGTTGCTGGGATGCACGGGCAGCGCGCCCACCCGCATCTTGACCGTGTCCAGCGTTTCAAAGTGAGTCATCAGTTCATGCGCAACGATGCTGATGAAACCCGGCGCAAGGCCGCATTGCGGCATAAAGGCATGCTGCGCGCCGGCGCTCAAGACCTTGATCTGGTTCGTCACTTCGACATCTTCCGTCAGGTCGAAGTAGTGGAGATGATGAGTCAGGGCAAGTCCGGCGACGGTCGTATTACAGAAATAGGGCAGGCTCGAAAGAACGGCGTCGAATCGATGCGCCGAGAGATAGGTGCCGACGGCATCCGGATGCCGTAGATCCAGCAGACATGGAGTGACCCGTTCCAGACCGAGATGTTCGACCAGATGCTTCGGGGCATCCAAGGTCATATCGCCAAGATGAATCTCGTACCGGCCATGTTGATTGAGTAGGCAGGCAATCAGAGACCCGATCTTGCCGGCACCGAGGACGAGCACACGATTCATCATGGTGCATTATACTCCACCATGGAATTCTGACCACCCGCTTTGAGAAATGGCGCACCTGACAGGCCGAGTCGTCACTGTTGTTCAAGAGCATCGACGACATACTGCAGTCGGTTGGTCGGCGCTCCTGAGACTTGACTGTATCGACAGGGAGGAATATCGGCCTGCAGTCTCCGTAAGAGCGTCGTGATCTTCATCGTGCTTGGCACTTCGCAAATCCAGACATGCATGCCGGATTCCAGCTCATCAAAATGACGCAGGACGCGAAATCCGGGCTGCTCCATGAAGTAGGCCGAAAGAAAGCCGTTCACGGCCGTCACGACCCACGGATGCTCCTTGATATAGCGGTAACTCAGCCGCAGTTCCGTCATCGCGGCCTGTTCTTCTGATTCCATCGCCGCACTCTATCAATTCCGGTTATGAAGCCGCTACTGTCTCACTGGAATGTCTTATTATTGAGCCGGGCCGGAAGGTGCGGATGGTGAAACGAGGGGCCCGCCGGACTGAGCGGATCGAAAAGATTCGTGCCAGGACAACAATTGCCACGTGCCGTTGCGACGTTCGAGAACCCCCGTCTCTCGCATCGGAAGCACGGTCCGCTTCAAGTGAGATCCCTCGGCAACATAGCGGATATAGTCGAGTTCCATCGCGTACCAGGCCAGGTCTCCCTTCGTCCACACCGTCAGCTCATGAATCGGAATCTCGAGTTTCTGGGAATTGATGAATTCCTCCCGCATGCCGTTCTCAAGCTCCGTCCAGCCGATATACTTCCGGCCGGCGACCGCGTAACTAATGATATCGGTATCGTGCGCCATCAGTCGTGAAAGCGTCGGCAGGTCTTTTTCGGCGTTGGCGCGCACCATTCGGCGGATGGCCGACTCCGGATCGGAAAGTTCCGATGAGATTGCGGCGGTCGGCATGCTGATGAACAGTGTCAGGGCACACCACGCACAGAGTCTGCGGCAAGTCATGGAGGACTCCTTCATCCACTCATTCAAGTTTTCGTCCTGTTGGATCCTCAATTCAGAAATGAACGAAGAATCGAATCAGCGTTCCCATCGATACCCGACGAGAAACGGCATGACCGTCAACACGCCGAGCGCGCCGAGAGGGGCTACTCCCACGACGGAATCCCGGCCGGCAAGATACTCACTGACCGTGAGGCCATGGAGGGGAAGTATGACCGTTCCTTCTGCGATGAGCAAGAACATGAGGGCGACGAGGCCGACACCCAGTCGGATGCCGGGAAGAGGAGGCAGGGTGAAGCGATCCACGATCCACCGCGCCCCGATAATGGTGGCAAGAAGCACGTTCGGAATCTCCAGCATCTCAGCAAGCCTTTCGCCGACATGCAAGGCCACCACTTGTAGACGAATGACTTCCAGGACAAACTCCGCACCGACCACGATAAGAAAATACAGGGTGCCGGCCTTCAGCACCTGCACCAGACCATGTGGTCTCGGACTACCGGGCGTCTTATCCGGTACGGAAGAAGTCACTGGATATGTTGCGTCGCCGATTGGGATAGTCGATCACGGCTCCTCCTCATGCAGGCCCCCCAGAGACAGCCGTGGTCATTTCTAACCGGTCAGTCTAGCGGAAAATCGCGGACACTTCCATGGGCTGAAAAATAGGAACGACGAGGTATCGTTCTATGGGCTCCATGGACCTGGTACGTACATCTCTCGCTATTCCCCGCTGGAACGCATTGGAAGAGAAATTGATTTAGGATAAACTACGTTCAATGGATATGGAAGAAATAGGTGACCGAATGAAGACTGCTCTACATGACGTGAGCCGAGCCATCACGGTCTGTATCGCGGTCTCCCTCTGTTCTGGATGTATTTCCGATGGAAGGATCGACCAGGGGCAACTGAAGTTGAAAGACCCTCGATCCGCGGATCCCTTCGATGTGGTGGATTGTCTCCTTCCCGGCCAAATTCGGCAACTTGGAACTCAAGTGACGTATGTGACGGAACGTCGCCCCATAAGAACCACGGCAGAAGATTGTGCAATCCGGGGCGGCGAATACGTCGCCCTCGATCGTGCCGACTACGGAACTGCGTTGAAGGTGTGGATGAGTGCCGCCCAAGGAGGCGATCCCGATGCGCAGTACTATGTCGGAACTCTCTACGAAAAGGGTGCCGAAGGGCAACCAAACTATGCAAAAGCTGCCGGCTGGTATCGCCAGGCTGCCGATCGAGGAATAAGGCGCGCAGCGATCAATCTAGGACGCCTGTATGAACAGGGATTGGGAGTCGAAAAGAGCGAGAGTGAAGCTCGTAAATGGTTTGCGAAAGCAAATGGCGTTGCAGATGTGGGCGGAGATGCGGCCGCCGGGTTGTTCGGGACAGGGGAAATCGCACAGCAAGAGCTGGCTGATGTCCGCGCAAGACTGACTGAGCGGATGAGTTTGCTTGATGATGAGCGGCGAGAGCTTGAGCGGTTGAAACATCAGTTTGGTTCATCTGCACAAGGCAAAGCATCGAGCGACGCGATAGCCAAGCAAGAGCATGTGGCTCTGGTGCGCCAAGAGGAAATTGCAAAGCTGCAGGCAAAGGTTGCTTCTTTAAAAGAGACTGTGCAACACGAACTGGCCGGAGCGCGACAATCGCCGACCCAGGATAAGGGGCTGCGTGGCCCATCCATTCAGATTATCGATCCCTTGATGGTGATGACGCGGGGAATCCGTGTGGAGGAAGGTCGAATTGCCGTGATGATTCCGCGCGGAAGGCCACATCGACTCACAGGGCGTGTCCTAGCGGAAGGAGGAATTCGGAGTCTGGACGTCAATGGATCGCCAACCAGATTTGACGAACAAGGCACGTTCGTAATCCAGCTCGATTCCTTGAAGGGAGCCATGAAAGGCGTGCCGGTCGATATTGTTGCAGTCGATCAACAGGGGAAGCAGGGAAGCAAAAAGCTGATCGTCAGTTCAGGAGAAACGCCGCCGCCGATCGATGGAGCCATTCCCACGACCAATCGTGTCGGCGGATACCATGCCTTGGTGATCGGGAACGACCATTATCGTCAGTGGACGCCTCTGAGTACCGCCGTCGCGGATGCGGAGGCCATGTCGAAGGTCTTGCAAGACCGCTATGGATTTCGCGTGACCGTATTGAAGGATGCCGATCGGAAACAGATTCTCAAAACGCTCAATGACTACAGGAAAACGCTCTCCGACCAAGACCATCTGTTGGTGTATTACGCCGGACATGGCTTCCTTGAGCCGGAAATCGATCGCGGGTATTGGATCCCGGTCGAAGGGGACCTCTTCGACAACACCGACTGGATTGAATTTCCCGCCGTCACGGATTTGTTGGAGCTGATTCCCGCTCGGCAAATTCTCGTGGTTGCGGATTCCTGTTTTTCCGGAAAATTGACCCGTTCCGCCATGGGGCGCGTGAATCCAGATGCCGATGAGCAGGCGAGGGAGTCGCTCCTCAAGACCATGGCACAGAAGAAAATCCGCGCTACATTGACTTCCGGCGGAGCCAAGCCGGTGCTGGATGAGGGAGGAGCGGGACATTCGATCTTTGCCACGGCCATGCTGGGCGTGTTGGCGGAAAATAGCGAAGCCTTAGAAACCGAGCGGTTGTACTGGACCGTCCGATCGCGAGTGGTTCAAGCGGCGGAAAGAATGAAGTTCGAGCAAATTCCCACCTATGGCCCTATCCATATGGCCGGACACGAAGGCTTCGGAGATTTTGTCTTTGTGCCGGTGGCCGCTCCCACTCGATAGAACGGCGATCTGACCGTTCGCTTTCTGAATACTACAGGCCCGGATGTCCCAGTGGTCTGTCATTACAACCCACATTCAAGAGCAGTGGAATAGTGGGGTCAATCCAAAACCGTTCAAAAGGCACGAGCGAGTTCGTCATCGTGTGATTTTGCTCTAACGTGGGGCTACCTCCGCAAACCTTAGTCTTGTCTGTGATATTTTCATTTGCTTTTTGGGCTGCATGACAGGTTTGACATCCAGGTTGGATGACCTTTTTATAGATATTAGGATCGCGCGTAGGGCTTTGCGATGGGATGAAGTCCTGATTTTGATCCGGCCGATTATTCAGATACCAATTTGCGATGAGTTCTTTGGTCCGTGGAGTGGTTATGGACTCCAGACGAGGACCGACCATACGTTCGTTCAGTATTTTTATTCCTCTATTTGCCGCCGCCATATCCTGAATGGAGCTGAATCGTAGATTTGCCATGTCAAACGGTTGCCAGCGCGATTTCAGATCTGGTCGTCCGCTGCCATCGTCCGGAAATTGACCACCGTAGGCATCACCTCCATGACAGGTGGTGCAAGTGCCCGGCATGAACTTCTCGCGACGTCCATCAAGACTGACGGAGAGTACCAGTTGTCCCGTCGGACCAAAGGTATAGAACCGCGTGAAGCCATCTTGTACCTGGTAATCCATCGCGACACAGACAATCATGCTGAGGTTATCATGAATGTTCTGGATGGAGCGGTCGATATCCGTTTGCATTTCCAATCCGATCGCTTTGGGAGCTGCCAAAGGATGTTTCACGTCCAGCGGACCTGGATAATTACAAACATTGTAGGCGATATCACCATTGTCCAGTTTAACTGCTTGCATATCGCGACCAAGATTGAGGTCGCTGCGATTGATGTACTGGAGTCGAACTTCTTGTCCGTCGGCGGCCGGAGGATTTGAAGGGTTGCCGTTGGGAAACGGAGAGAGATTAAACTTACTTCTCCATTGCGCCAGCGTCAGTTGGGCACCGGTCGGGAATCCATCGTCGGTACATCCTTGGACTGCTCCGATCGCGCGGTAATAGGCACAGGCGCTTTTCCTCGTATCGATCCCCTTATACGTAAAGAACGCATCATCACCAGGCGTGTGGATAATTTCTGCGATCAGATCGGAGTCGCCAAAGCGAGGGGGGGTACCATTCATACTGGTAAAGAGCGTCCGTGGTTTGGGAAGATCAGGCCGCCCGATCTCCTGGCCGTCGAGCAGCACGTTCATCTTCGTGATCATCGGTCTGTTATTGGGAAGGGTGACCGTTGCGGGGAGTTTCACAGCTCCAGAGGCCGGTAATATGAGTGCAGGTGAATCGACCACTTCGCCTTCACAAGTGATGCGGACCTTTGCGTTAGTATTGGCGGCAACGGGACTCCGTACAATCAAAAAGTCCCCATAGTGATTAATGGGAAAGGACGAACTGAGCGGATTATTGCCGGCGTCCAGGAGCTGAGCTGTCCCAGAAACTGGTCCACGAAAGAGATTCGGGGCACTGGAGTGAGTAAAGAATTCGTCCCGCATTCCACAATATGAATGGTCAGCTAGTCGAACGCTGCCTACGACAAAGAGCGTATCGGAAAGATCTGCCCGTCCCTGAACATACCTTCCTGAACTCGGGCTGGTCGGAAAGTCATTCGCGGCAGCAGCAACGCCAATCGATAAATCTGATGAATTGGGTACTGAGCTTGTCTTGAAAGTTGCTGCTGGTCTTCCAGGAAATTGGTAGGTCGCGGTATACGTTCCATCCGCGACATTGGAGATGAAAAACTGGCCCTTCATGTCGGTGATGGCTGACAGTCCATTGGAAAGCTCAACGGTGACGCCGGGGAGATACACATTTCGTCCGAATGAAGCCGAATAAACTGAACCCCAGACAAAGCCGGGCTGCCCAGTTGGGGCGGGTGGAGTCAGTGCTGGAGCCATCGTCGATGTGACAGTGGGCGGGTCAAAGGTCAGCACCACCGCGCGGCTTTCGATGTATCCGCCTTTGCTGTCAGAGACGACCACGTAGGCAAACTGAAGGCCCGATCCATGCGGCACCACCCAGGTGGTCTTGGCTGCATCGACGTTATTGATCGTGCCTTCTGTCGCCGCCCAGCGATAGTGGAGCTGATCGCCATCTGGGTCGGTCGCGGTGACAGAGACCTGCACGGTGGTGCCGACGACACCTGGCGGTAGGAGTGGTGACGAAGAGTCATTGGAAGAGTCGTTGGTACCACAGGAAGTCATCAAAAGTACTACAAGAAGGTTTCCTGCAATAAATTTGGCGGCTGCTTCCCAGTGCGTCATCTTTTCTATCCTCCGTCGCTTTCTGAAACATAGCAAAGGACAAGGTGCGAAATAACACTTCTATATATATGCAGCTTGATCATGGACAAGTCGGCAACGTCGAATCCAAATACTCTCTCAATGCAGTAAGTGCAGAAATTAATTGCTCACCAGCTAAGTTAGTTTTTGTCCCGGTATGACCACCAGTTACTATGGGTTTCGATTTAATGAAATCAGGAGAATATATGGGGTTGCTAAGATTAAAGCCTGATTGGTTATCACCGGGTGCGTGACAATCCATGCACTTGGGCCCTCGCAGCGCTCCCTTATACGTAGTTTGAGTCATGCCAGACAGTCCATTGCTGTTAAAAATCGCCTTGCCTGTAGGGTTCGGTTCCGGAGTAAGTATCTTCGTAACTGTAGCGGTTGCCCCTAAATTGTCTGTGACCGTGAGCATCACCGTATAAGCGGCTTGTTTGTCAGCCTTGAATGAAGTCGTAGAAGATTCCGTTTTGGCTAAGACAGAACTGCTTCCATCAGGTGGTGTGAGGGTCCATATGTAAGATGTCACCGAGCCGTCTGAATCTGAGCTCGATGTTCCATTCAGATTAACACTGCTACAGACAACAGGAGGATTCGGCGATACCGTGAAATCTGCTGTTGGGTTGGTGTTAGCTCTTATTGTCTTTTGTTTGGTATCGGTCCGGTCAGTGGTTAGCGTCGGATTTGTGACCGCTAGTGTGACGATATAGTCGCCAGCTATGTCTGCCGTAAAAGAAGGTTGTCGGACAGAAGGTAAACCTGTACTGGCTCCATCGGGTCTTTTTAGTGTCCATTCATATGTGAGGTTAGGATCGGAATCAATGGTGGGATTCAATGTCACCGTGCTTCCAGATCCAGGATTTGGAGGGGACCAAGTGAAGTCTGCTGACGGTTTGACTGTTGCGGTAATGTCGAACGATCGAGTAACGGTGCGCGTATTGGTAGGATTATCCTCGTCGGTGATGGTTAGCTTGATGGTGTAAGTAGCATCTGCTTTTGGAGTGAATGTGGGTGTTGGGCCGGACAGGCTGGAGGGCGAAAAGCTCGCACTCTCCGGATTCGGCGTTACAACCCAGTCGTATTTCAAGGGTTGCACTGCGCTTGCGGTTGCGTCGAATCGAAGCGTGATTCCGATCGGAACGGTGATGGATGGACAGTTACTTGTCAAACTTGAGCAAGTCAACAATGGAGTAGTCAAATCTGTTCTTGAGACTTGGATAGTCATAAGTGGCCCCACCGTCACCATCACGGTGTCAAGATCAGAGTTTCGTGTTAGATCTGGGTGGTCTTTATCGGTCACCTTCAGCTGTGCGACCACGGTTCCGGCAGTGTTTGCCGGAAGGTTAAACGTCGCAACTGGTTGTCGGGCATTATTGAGTGTCACCGGAAAAGAGGAGGAAGTTATAGTCCATTCATATTCAAGATCCGGGGGATTGGTTGAAGGATTGGTGTGGCTACTCCCGCCGTTGAGCGTGATAGTTTTTGTGTTCGGCAGGACAAACTGATCGGACCCCGCATTGGCTGTGGGGGAAGGTTTGGGCGAGGCCTTGATCGTGACTGAAGCCGGTGTGCTGCTGTTGGTTCCATCGTTCACGACGAGGCGTAGAATATAGGTGCCATCGATGTCCGGTGTAAAAACGGGGGCAACCGTCGCGGCTTCAAGCAGGACGGGCGCGCTTCCATTCGGTTTACCCGCAATGGTCCATTGAAATGTCAGAGGATCCCCATTGGGATCACTGCTCTTGCTTCCGTCCAGTAAAACAGCCAGATCGGTAAAGACGTTCAGCGAGGCCTTTCCCACATTGGCCACCGGAGGAGGATTTGTTTTCGAAGCAATCACAATCACCGTGTCTGGCTCGCTTGCCGAGCTGGTGTTCTGTGCATCAGTGACGATGAGCGTGGCTTCGTATGTTCCCTCGACATCGACGGTCAAAGTGGGATTGACAATGTTCGGATCGCTCAAAGCGGCTTTGCTGCCCGCCGGTTTTTCCAGCTTCCAGGCATAGGTCAGGCCTGTTTGGTTTGCATTGGTGCTCTTGCTGCCGTTCAGGGTAACGAATGTGCCGAGAAAGACGCTTTGGTCCGGGCCTGCATCGGCGACGATCGAGGTAGGAAGACTTGGCGTGGTTTCCGCCGACGGCTGGTCACCGGCGGAGCAGGCTGTCAAAAGTAATGTGCCGATGGTGAGGCCCACTGCTCCAAGTCCCGCCGTAACATTCATGGCCGGTCCTTTCTGAAAGGGCACCGTTTCTACAACAACGGTTCTTCCGTGCAGACTCCTCGGTTACAGTGCGATACGAAGACCCAACATGCCGGCATAGTTGGTAAATTGTTCATTCCCGACCATGGCCCGGAAATTCACAAACGGTTGCCAGCCGTTCGGCAGCGCCATGACCAGGCCGGTTGAAATATTGCCGTAATCACGCGCCGGGCTTTCGTTCTGAAACGTGAATCTGGTTGGGTCGGCCCGGAGATCCTCGGTGAAGCGCACGTCGATTTGTCGTTGATGATTCATAAATTCATGCACGTAGTCGGCGCTCACTTGATGGACCAGCACGCCGAACCGGGTGCTGTACGCTGCCGATCCGAACAGCCCAAATGTGCTTTGGAGCGAATCGATATCTTGGTTGCCATAGGCTAATCCGATCCCCCCTCCGCCGTTTTCCGCATAACTCCCGATATGCGTGCGGGTGTAGTACACGCCGGCGCGCGGTCCGATGGTGAATCGTCCGAATGGATGGTCGTATCCTGCGAGCACACTCGCGTTCGCGACGTCTCCGTTGGAATTACTCGACGCGAAAGAATTGATCGTGCGCGTGGGGGGAATCCCATTTACGGTCACTGTGGCGGTCGCCAGTCGATTGACCAGATAATTGTTCCGGGTATAGCCTCCGGTCACCTGAATAAAGGTCCTTTCGGTCGGCAGGATATGCGCGAATGCGAGCCAGCCGTATGAATTGGTGCTGAACGTGCCTCCGCCGCGCCAATCGCCGCCGGTGTTCGAAAAGTTCCCCAACATTCCCGCGACAACAGTCTTACTCACCCGATAATCCACACCCGCCGAAAATCCGAGGATGGTCGAGTTATAGCCGTCCTGGAACCGGGTGACGTCACGATTCAGCGACTCCACTCGACCGGTCGCAAAAAAGCCGAGCCCCTTCCAGCGGCTCTGGTTGCTTGTGATAAAACTGCTGCTGGACCCTCCAGCGGTGGACGCAGCATAGAAGGGCGAGTTGACGTTCACATTCCCCAGGCTCGCCATTGACAGAATGCCCAATGGGTTGAATTGCATGGAGGACGGCTGCCGCCCTTCCTCTTGTCCTTCCTGTCTCAGTTCCTCCAAGCGGCCCAGCAGCACACGATTCAAAATGGACACGGTAGAACCCTGAACCGATGCGGCTCCACCGCCGGACGACACGGCGCTGGACGTCTGCGGAGGCTGACAGATGGCGTTGAGATTAGGGCCGAGGCCTGCGCCGTTGAAATTTCCAAAACCGCCTGTTCCCAGTCCTGCACAGTTATTCGCTAGCAATGCATTAATCTGTTGATCGAGAACTTGCGCGGATACGTTCGATGGGGAAAACATCGCGATCAGCAAAAGTACGAGCAACACTTTCTTACCGGACGACAAGGGGTTCTTCATCCTATGGCTCCTCGGCAATGTGTTATGGGGGCCAGGCTGTTCAGTGTATGTATGGAGTGAGCTTGGTGAAGCACCATAGTCATCTCCACTGGAGGGCAGGGAGGTTAGCAGTTCAGTTTTACTAGGCCAATTACCATTCCAGATGAGGAAGTTCAGATCTATGAGTAAGTACGAATGGCCCTGTCACAGTTTTTCATTTGGCCCGACATGCCGCTGATCCACGCTATGCATCAGCACTTTGTCTTGTACGCATTTCAATTGCCTACATGGCTCGAGAAGCAAGAGCGATGCTCGGTGGTTCCATTTCGCTTGCAAGCTTTCATCACTCGATTGCTTGAGTTTCGGTGATACTGCGTATGACGAGCGGAAGACGGGCGATGAGATACCGACCAGGTGGTATCAAAATAGATTCACCAGTACGTATCTAAACTGATTCATCTCCCACCCCTGAGCAATGAACACCTGCGGGATAGAAGTTGGGGGCAGGTAATGATGCCCGGATTTCAAGGATTCGGCGATGGGACGGACGAGCTGAGGACCTTTATGATTCAGCGGTGTCAATCAGGAGCATGTAGCAGGAGCATGTAGAAACCGTTTCGCGAGCCTCCGAACGCTACCGACAAACCCCCGATGTCGCATGGCTTTGGTTCCAGTTGCTAGAGCGCGATGCGTACCCCTGCAGTTCCGGCATAGTTGGTAAATTGATCATTCCCGACCATGGCCCGGAAATTCACAAACGGTTGCCAACCGTTTGGCAGCGCCATGACCAGCCCGGTCGAGATATTGCCGTAATCACGCGCCGGGCTTTCGTTCTGAAAGGTGAATCTGGTCGGATTGGCCCGGAGATCCTCGGTAAAATGCACGTCGATTTGTCGTTGGTGATTCATAAATTCATGCACATAGTCGGCACTCACTTGATGGACAAGCACACCGATACCTGTGCTGTACGCCGTCGATCCGAACAGACCAAATGTGCTTTGGAGCGAATCGATGTCTTGGTTGCCATAGGCTAATCCGATCCCCCCTCCGCCGTTTTCCGCATAACTCCCGATATGCGTGCGGGTATAGTACACGCCGGCGCGTGGCCCGATGATGAACCGTCCGAATGGATGGTCGTATCCGGCGAGCACGCTCGCGTTGGCGACGTCTCCGTTGGAATTACTCGACGCGAAAGAATTGACAATGCGATCGTCATTAGATTGTGTCGATGTCACAACGGCGGTCGCCAGTCGATTCACCAGATAATTGTTCCGGGTATAGCCTCCGGTCACCTGAATAAAGGTCTTCTCGGTCGGCAGGATATGCGCGAATGCGAGCCAGCCATATGAATTGGTGCTGAACGTGCCTCCGCCGCGCCAATCGCCGCCGGTGTTCGAAAAGTTCCCCAACATTCCGGCGACGACGGTCTTACTCACCCGGTAATCCACGCCCGCCGAAAATCCGAGGATGGTCGATTGATAGCCGTCCTGGAAGCGAGTGATGTCACGATTCAGCGACTCGACTCGACCGGTCGCAAAAAAGCCGAGCCCCTTCCAGCGGCTCTGGCTGCTCGTCAGGAGACCGGTGTTGGATGATCCCATCGCGGTGGACGCGGCATAGAAGGGAGAGGTGACATTCAAATTCCCCAGGCTTGCCATCGACAGCATGCCCAATGGGTTGAATTGCATGGACGCCGGTTGCCGACCTTCCTCTTGGCCTTCCCCCTGGTCTTCCTGTCTCAGTTCCTCCAAGCGGCCCAGCAGCACACGATTCAAGATAGATACGGTAGAACCCTGAAACGATGCGGCTCCGCCGCCGGACGACACGGATCCGGTCGTCGTTGGAAATGCACAGATGGAAGCCAGATTGGGACCGAAGCCTGTTACACCGTCGTTTCCGAGCCCCGCACAGTTATTGGCCAGCAATGCATTGACCTGTTGATCGAGCACCTGTCCAAAAGCGTCAAACGGAGCGATCATCAGTAATAACAAGGCAATTGCCGGCGGAACCGCACACTGCACCATTCTCGATCGATCTGCGCTTGCGAGAGCGTTCATCGGTGGCGCTCCTTCATGTTCTCGTTGTTCTCTTTTGAGAAATCGAATTATAGATACGTACGTAGATGATCGCAACGAAGGAATAGAGTAAAGCCGTCAGCGACACCATGCGTCTTTTTGAGGGGAGTATTTGCAGCTCGGGCATCGACAGATGGCTTGGCAGGATTTTACGAAGCAATTCGCCGTCTTGATTTATCCCTGAAGAACGCTTAGGCTTGCTCTGCTTCTCTTTCCGCCTAGGTGTGTCTACAGTGCTGACTGACACCAGGCTATCGCGATAATTGTGCTTGGGTAGAACGAGCGCTGTCTTTCCTTGCACCTGATGATGCCTGGACTTCAAGACTCCGAACTCGCGTCTCATCCCGGTCTTCCCTCGTTTACATGGGAAGACTTCTGTCAACTCCTCGACGACTCGTCGTCGGAGCGTCGTGCTTCGATGCCGGCAATGCAGTTCCCCAGATGGCTGACGTCTCCCGGCCAGTATTTCTTTGAAACCAATCCGCAGAAGCGAGCACTGGAAGTCTTATGTGTGAAACTCAGTTTATTGAGTAACTTGTGCTCACTCATCGCGGATGAACATGAGCGTACCCATCGTTCGCGAGGTGTGATCGCCCCTGAACATATTCTCGTCCGGTTTCCAGAGCATCGCCCTGCCATATTGCCGACTCGCTGGAGCGCCTCGCTGTCTCTGGCCGCCGCAGGGTGTGACAATGCAGCTTTCTCGGTTGCGAACATGCCGGAGGAAATGGCTCGCAACCTGATCGCGATGCCGGACGGAGTCAACCTTGTGTATGCCGCACCGCTGGTGAGGGACTGGCCGCTCGGAAGAAAAATGTCGGTCACGGCTCTTGTCCAGTCGGCAGATCCGATTCCGGATGACGATCAGGTCATGAAGGGATTGGTCCGAGTCCATGTGATCGCTGATGGTCTCAGTTCACGGGACTTCTCCGACCGTGACGTCTTTCGAGTCTCACTCCCTCTCCACGGAAGCCGTGGTGCCTGCATGGAACTATGGGCACGAAAAGTCGAGTCGGCGGAGCGCGGGATTATCATGAGCGGGACGACGGACGTTGTGTCGCTCGATTCCTGGAAGTTGTTTACTCGTACGCTGGGAGATGTTCGCTCGTCTGCAGAGGTCGCCGTGTATCGAGCGTATTCACCGGCACATGATGTTTACAGTTGCGGCATGTTGCTGTTGCGGGCGCTGCTCGGATCGGATAAAAGCCGTTGGGCTCGAGCCGGTGAACAATTCTGCTCGATCACAGAGGGATTGGAGCCGATCGTCCAAGGTATCGCCGAAGATGATGACTACACCATACATCTGAGAGTCCGAGACCGGTTGAGAGAATCGGCCGATTGCTTTGAACCAGGAGCTGGACCCGAAGTGCTCTGGTGGGATTCATTGATTGCCGTGCTTCGTGCCTGCTCACGCATACAGGGATTCAGTTACGCGGGTGACGCAGTTCTGTCCGAGCCGAACCCTGCACGGTTGTTGGGGCGCGACCTGGTCTCGTTGGCAAGACGTGCGCGCACCGAGATATTCGAGGCTCGCGAGCGAGATGCCATGATTCTGCGCGCCTGTGACCGAGCAATGGACCACCTTGAGGCTGGTATTTAGCGACGGCATGCCTTGCAAGCTGATTATGCGACGGCTCGAAGACGAACAGGAGCAACCTGTCGAACGAGCCTTCGATCATGACCGGATCACGATTGGGCGCGGAGCCGGCAGCAATTGTGTTCTCAAGGATCCGACACGGGTGGTGTCGACGAAGCATGCCGAAATCCGTGAGAGGCGGGGAGTCTGGAGTATTTGCGATGTCGGAAGTACCAATGGAACGATCCTCAATGGAATAAAGATTGCCCCGCAAGAGGAGCGCGAGCTGCATGACGGCGATCGGATCACGGTCGGTCCATATCAGTTGTTTTTTCAATCTGTCGCACCATCAACAACAACTCCCGGCGCAAGTCGAGAATCTGCTCCACCGGTCGTGCCGTCGTCGGACACATCGGCAACAGATCCTGAACGACTCCGATATGTCTTGCAACGAGCCTACGCGGACTTTGACGGTTCGTCGGGTGAAAATATCGAAGCCTATTTGGAGTCAGTCCTTCGAAGAGCGCTCGAAGGTTGCGACCGAGGCACGATACGATCCGCCGTGCAGTCCCTGCGGACAGTTCTTTATAGTTCGACTGCTCAGCCCATCGACGTACGGAACGAAGCCCCTCCCCCAAAGGTTGAGCCCGTGCCGGTGGAACCGCTTCGGCAGGAAAGCAAGAAGAGATTTCTTAGCGGCGACCGGGCGAGAGAAGTCTACGAGGAATTGGCTGTGCCCGGATCTTCCCTCAATCCGGATCACATGGCGAAGCAGCTTACCAAGGTGCTGCAGACCGTCTGTGCCGGGTTGACGGATGCCGTGCGGGGCAGGAGAGAGTTTCAGAAGGAGTTCGAAGTCGAGGCCACCCGGATTTTGGCGTGGAAACCGAATCCCATCAAACATGCGGAAGATGCAGTGGAGATTGCAACCATCCTGCTCGATCCCACATCCTCTGGACTGTCGGATGAGGAAGCAATTGAGAGCCTGAAAGAGGTATTTCAGGATCTGACGCTGCATCAGTTGGGGCTGATTGCAGGATTTCGTGAATGCCTCCGCGGACTCCTCAAGGAGTTGGATCCCGAGGTGCTTGGGAAGGCCCGGCCCGGTGAATCGAACGGGAAGAGAATAGGGTTGCTGACCGGCGGGAATATTCGATCTGAAGCCTCCGCATGGCGCCGCTATATGGAAAAACATCGGCAGTTGACCGAAGAGGAGGTGAAAGTTTTTGAACGCATCTTGGCTCCTCATTTTACAAAAGGATATTTGTCGGTTCATAAGGCTCGAACCCGAACGTAGCACCACCACGGCCTGTTTGCTCGTTGCCTTGGCGCTCTGCATCGGTTGCAGCAGCGATACCGAGAAATGGCGGGTCTTACTCCTGCCGACAAGTACACTGAATCAAGACGATACCGGGTATTCCCTTCCGGTTTTGGTGCGGGTGTATCAATTGAAAGGGAAGGACAAGTTTCAACAGGCCACATTTAATGATCTTTGGAAAAGTGACAAGGAAGTACTGGGGGACGATCTGGTGGACCGCAAAGAAATTACGATTCAACCGAGCACAAAAGCGGAGCTGGACATCGATCTCGAGGTGAAGCGCGGAGCGACGTACCTGGGAGTAATGGCATTGTTCCGGAAACATGACGTGGAAGGCTGGAGGCAGATTGTAGAAGCCAGTTCTTCTGCGTTGAACCCCATGACTCCCAAAGTCAAACTGATAGTCGACAAAAACTTGGTTAAGCTCGCTGATTAACGGCGAAGGAAGACGTTGAGACCATGGCCATGAATCGCAAGGTGGTGTGGAGCGAAGGCATGCTGCTCACTCCCCAGCACTTTCAGCAGTGGGATCGGCATCTCGGAGGGCTTATCGCGGATCGCTTTCGCATGCATGATCCGTTTGCCTGGGGCATCACCAGATTGGATATCAACCATGATGGGCTCGTCAACGGACGATTTGCGCTGTTGAAGTGCACCGTCGTGATGCCTGATGGGTTGATTATTGATATTCCAGATGAAGACGCTGCCCCGCAAACGAGAGTCTTCGCGGAGCTGTTTCACTCCACCATGGAGAACCTCAGCGTCTACTTGGGGCTCCCTATCGATCGGTCCGACGGCATGACCTGTCAACTGGGGAAGGAGTCCGGGGCCCGGCCGCCACGATTTCTGGCTGAGCATATCGAAGCGGTTGATACCACCACCGGTGACAATCCTCGCGAAGTGTTGGTGGCGAAAAAGAACTTGCGGATCTTCTTTGGTGGAGAAGAAACAGCCGACACGGTTTCGATCAAGATTGCCGAATTGGTCCGCATGCCGACAGGCGCGGTTGGGCTGAAAGAAACGCATATACCAGCCTGTCTATGGATGAGTGCCTCACCTTTTTTGTTGCGCTTGCTGAGAGGATTGATTGAATTATTGGTGGCCAAGCGGGCGACCTTCTCGGATGCCCAGCGGGGTGTGATGGAGCTCATTGGTGCAGATCTGGGAAAGTTCGCGCTGGTCACTGCGATCTCAACACACTTGCCCCTGCTCCAGCACTTGAGCCGGATTGAGCACGTTCATCCGGAATCCCTCTATTCGGCGCTGGTTCGGCTGGCCGGTCAACTGCTGATGCTCGTTCCTCCCGGCGAATCACCGGATCTTCCTTCGTACCAACATGAAAACCTGAGCGCGACCTTTGAAGCCCTGGACAAACGGATTCGCTCCATTATAGAGGGCGTCACGCCCACAAGGTATGTCACCATTCCATTGGACAGCAGTGGCGACAATGTGTGGGTCGGTCGCGTGCCGGAAAGCCGACTCTTCGCCTCTGCGCAGTTCTTTGTCATGGCGTCAGGCGACCTACCCGAAGATCAGGTCCGCAACCTCGTGCCGCATCAGGTCAAGATCGGATCCCCCAGCAAGCTCAAAGAAATCGTGGCGGCGGCCATGCCGGGTGTCAAGCTGTACCATACCCCGCGTCCTCCCACCTCCCTACCGATGAAAATCGGTACTCAGTATTTCCGTCTGGACGATCGAGGTGTGTTTTGGGAGGACATCAAGAAGTCGCAGGTCGTGGCGTTGCACGTTCCTGAAAGTCTTCAGGGCGTGAAGATTCAGCTGGTGGCCGCAAAAGAATAGGGAACACATGCCGGAACAGCGCAGCGGAAAAATAGCGGATGTCTTCAGCGACCTCTTGGTGCTGGGGACGTATCTGAAGGACACGAAAGATATCGGGAGTCCCGACCATCTACGCACGAGGCTCCACCATCTGTTTCATCAGGCGGACGAAACGGCGAAGACGCACGGCGTCCCGTCCGATGCGCAGGCCCATGCTCGCTATGCCGTAGCCGCATATCTGGACGAGATGATCATCAACTCCCGCTGGACCCACCGTGAACAGTGGGCGTCCAGGCCGCTTCAATACGACTTCTTCGGGGAATATGTGGCGGGCGAGGGATTCTTTAAGCGTCTGGAAAGCATCAGGCGGGCGTTTCCGCTGGATGCGAACTTGTTGGAAGTGTATGTCTTGTGCATGATCTTCGGGTTTGAGGGGCAGTATCGTGTTCACGAACGCGAACGATTACGAGGGGTGATCGAAGACGTGACCCGAGAAATTCAGGCGAAGCGGGGTGATGTGCCCGCGCTCTCTCCTCACGGAAAACGTCCCGAGGAGTTGATGGAACTGGTGAAGCGCGAGTTGCCCGTGTGGGTGGTGGTGGTGACGAGCGCGGGGATTGTATTGCTGGTCTATCTGGCGCTCACGTTTCTCATCAACCAGGATGTCGGTCATGCGCTGGACCAGCTGAAGAAATTGTTGCAGGAGTCACCGGCATGAAGCGAGCGTTCGGCCTCCTTGCAGCTCCCCTGGTTGTCCTGCTGAAGCAACCACAGCTTGCCGCGGAGATTGCCGCTGCGTTCCTCATTGTGCTGGTGTGGTTCGCGGGCCCATGGGTCGGGCTCGAGTCCCTCGACGCGCGTGTGCAGGCGATCATCGGCATCGTCGTGCTGCGGGCCGTCGTCTACGTCGTTCGATACCTGCTCGCTCAAAAGCGCGCCGAACAGCTCGAGGGAGCGCTCAGGCAGGGACCGCAACGGGTGCGATCGGGCACACATGAAGAAATCGATGCCGTTCGCATCCAGTTCGAAAAAGGTATCGCGGCCCTCAAGGAGTCGAAGCTCGCGAAGGGGTTGAGCGGCAAAGCGGCACTCTATGCATTGCCGTGGTATATGTTCATCGGCCCGCCTGCGTCCGGAAAAAGTACGGCGCTCCGACATTCCGGTCTGCAGTTCCCAGGGCTCAGTGAAACGGGACAGGGGGTGCAGGGACTGGGCGGAACGAGAAACTGCGATTGGTGGTTCACCAATGAAGGGGTCCTACTGGACACGGCAGGACGTTACGTCACTCAGGCTGAAGATCAAGAAGAGTGGCTGGCGTTTCTGGACCTGCTTCGAAAGTATCGCGGCAACAATCCCATCAACGGAGTGATCGCCGCCATTTCCATCGCCGACGTGATGCAGGGCGGCGACGAAGAAGTCGAGACCCATGCCAAGCAGATGCGGGCCCGCATCGATGAGCTCATTAAGCGGCTCGGCGTCGTGTTTCCCGTGTACGTCATGTTTACCAAATGCGACCTGGTGCAGGGATTCGTCGAATTCTTCGACGAGCTGAATCGGACCGAGCGAGAGCGTATCTGGGGCTGTACCTTTAAGAAGTCGGGTCATGGGAACGAACCGCCTGCCGCTCGATTTAAAGAAGAGTTCGGCGGCTTGCTGTCGGTGTTGCACGAGCGACGGTTGGCGCGCCTTTCCTCGACGAGAGGCAGTCAGAAGGTCAGTATCTTCGGGTTTCCGATGCAGATGGCGTCGACGCGTGATCGGCTCACCAGATTTATTGAAACGTTGTTTCAAGCGAATGCCTATCAAGAAAGCCCGTTATTCCGTGGAGTTTATTTCACCAGCGGCACACAAGAGGGTACCCCCATCGATCGGATACTTGGAGCGGTCAGCCGTGCATCGGGGTTGTCCGACGTGGGCCTGGCGGCGTTTACACCAACCGAGCCCAAGAGCTACTTCCTGAAAGAACTGTTTGCGGACATTATCTTTCCCGACCAGCATCTCGTCAGCCCGTCATCAACGGTGTATCAACAACGCGGCTATCTCCGGGTAGCCGTGCTTACTCTGTCCGCGCTGCTTGTGCTGTCGGCAGTCGCCGGACTTGTGATTTCGTTCATCGGAAACAAGCACCTGTTGAATGCCACCTTGTCGGCCGCGCTTCACCCTCCGGAGCTGACCATCGAGCCGACGCAATTCCCGAAGAGTGTCGAATACGTCGGCGAACTGGGCGGCCGGTTCAAGAAGATTCTTGATATCGAGAGACAGGGGGTGCCTTTGGCTCTCACAGGGTTCTATCAAGGGCACCAACTGCGGGAGGATCTCGGAGAAATTTACCTCAGGTATTTTTCGAAATTATTCCTCGACCAGACGAAGCGGGAGATGGAAGGACGGCTCACGCAATTCATCTTGAAGTCGAACGACAGCTCGTACGGAAAGGAGTACGACGACTACTATGCCCTGCTCAAAGCCTATCTGATGTTGGGGGATCCCAGCCATCTCAACGCGCAGTATCTGAATCGTTGGTTGAACGAGTATTGGGCTGAAAGATTGAAGCAGATCTTCTCCCAAGCCGAGGTCCCGCCAGAACTTCAAGATCAGGTGTTCGAGCAAATGTCATTGTACAGTCACTACGTAGCCCAGGAAAACGGTGGGCGGCTGGCGCTGAACGTCCGATTAGTTCGTGACGTGCAGGAACAGCTGAGAAAGGTTCCACGAGTCCAACGTATTTATGCGCTCAGTCGGCGTGAAGCGGAAGATCTCGTCAAGCCCTTCACGGTTGATCTCGTCCTCCAAGGTACGCTCCAGGGCAGCGTGACCAGCGAGTATGTCGTTCCGGGAGTCTATACGTTGGTCGGCTGGAAAGGTCCGTTTCAGGCCAGCGTCGCCAAGGTGCTCGAACAATCAGGAGATGAAGGGTGGATTATCGGCGAGCCTGAAGTGGAGTTGACTCAGCTGGACAAAGGCATGAAACGGCTCTATTTCGAGGATTATGTCCGGCATTGGCGCGAGTTTCTTCGTTCTTTGCGGATCAAGGCTGTGGTGACTCCCGCGAATGTGGAAGAAGAACTCGGTCTCCTCGCCTCGGCGGATTCACCGATTCAGCGCGTTCTCGATGCCGTCGTGCAGAACACCATACCGCAGGCCGAAGGATTGTCGAAGCTCCAGGAGACGGCGACGGGGATTTTGGACAAGATCAAAAAGCAGTTGGGCGTGGAAGAGGGCGACAAAGCGGTCGGCGCATCGCCGAGGGAGACGGAAGAACTCATTCGGCGTTTGGGCGACCCCAACGATTTCTCCGGCTCCGTATCGCTTCGGTTCAAAAGGCTGGATCAGCTGCTGCATGCTCCGAAGGACGCCAAAGAGGAGGCCCCGCTGATCAAGTACTTGACCGATGTCAAAAAAGTTCACGAAGCGGTGCGTCCGATCTTGCGGGCCGAAAGTCCGGCGGCAGACATGCAGGCATTAGCCAAAAGCATTGTGTCTGGAGAGCCGAGCGACATTCTCCAAGCCATGAAAATGACGGACGGCATGTTGCAAAAGCTCGATTCTGAAACAACGGAGGCGATCACGCCGTTGCTCAGTGAACCTTGGATGATGACGATGCGGGGAATCTTGGAGCGGGCGAAAACGGAGGCGGCCAAGCGGTGGGAAGCGGAAGTGTATGCCGCGTGCCAGCGAAATGTGGAAGGACGGTACCCGTTCCGTCTGGTGGGTGGGGATGCACCCATGGCGGATTTGTCCGATCTGTTTCACCCCGACAACGGGTTGTTATGGAAATTTTATCAGGCGGAGCTGAAATCCTTCATTGTGGAAGGAGCGGATCGTTGGGAACCGCGACAATGGGCCGGCGTGGGCATGGGGTTGTCCGATGAATTTCTCGGTTCCCTTGTGCATGCCAGGCTACTCTCGGAAAGCCTGTTCCCGAAAGGCAGCGCGAATCCCGGCGTCACGTTCGAGCTCTATCCCTATCCCCCGCTCGGTGGAGTCAGGTCCGTCACAGAAATTCGTCTCGAAGTGGGGGGACAGCCATTCCGTTATCGGATGGAGCCGCAGGAATGGCATGAGATCAAATGGCCGGGTGAGACTCCGACAGCGGGGGCCGTGCTCCAGATGCAGGTGGGGGGAACCTGGATCACCAAGGAGTTTGCCGGTTGGTGGGGGCTTTTTCGCTTGATTCAGGCCGGACAGCTCAAACCGATGGCCGGAGATACGACGTATCGCCTTCAATGGGAGTTCCCGACAGCAGACGGACAGTCGGCCAAGGTCCAATACGATTTGCGCGCCGCCGGCCACAAGAATCCTTTCCGGCCCGGCTTGTTTGAACAGTTCCGTTGTGTCGAGCATCTCTGAGGAAACGCGATGACCGAGGCGGTGTGCGGATATTACGGAAAACTTCCTGTTTCGCCTGAGTTCCTCCGCTTCCATGCGGCAGGGCCGGAAGTGCGCGAACTCGACGAGTGGCTTGAGCGTGGCATCCAGTATGCCAAGGCAAGAGCAGGACCGGAGTGGCCGGCTCTCGTGGCCCAAGCAGATATGTGGAATTTCCTGTTTGTGCCGGAGACGAATGGCCGCGTCGTATGTGGGCTTGTCTTTGCCAGTCGAGACCGAGCGGGGAGATCGTTTCCGTTCCTGACGTTTCTGCTTCTTGAGTGTCGACCGGTTCCGCCGGCTCCATGGCTGATCCCACTGAAGTGCCGCCTTTTCCTGGAAAAGGCCGGACGGCTGATTCAGCAGCTTCGTACCGACCTCAACTGGAACACCTTTCGCGCAAGCGCAGAGTCGTTGGTTCCTGAGATGGATCCCGATGCCGTGATTGAGACCGGATTTCAAGAGTACTTGGCTCACACCACCATCGAAGAATTCAAGAGCCGTCTCGGTGGCACATCGGACCATCCACAGCGGGAAGGTCATGGATCGACAACCACCTTTTATCGGCCATCGGGGGGCAAACCATTCGGCAAGCAGGTTAGAAGCGGGCGGTATCTCCCCCTACTAAGGGAGCAACCGATCGAAACCTACGATGTCCCTTTTTGGCTTGAATTGCATGCTCGGCGGTCTGATGTCAAGACAGGGCCGGTGCCGTCGTCGATCGCCTTCTGGAACCGTGCTCCGTCGAAAGTCGAACCGTGCGTCCTGCTGTCCATCGGGTGTCCGTCACCGAACCTGACGAGGTTCATCGTCTCTCCCAACGAGGCTGATGAAGCGTGGGATGCCGGGGTGGCTTGGATGGAGGATTCCCCAGAGGTCGTATCGAGTTCATCCGGTAACCCTGCGCGAGCGATGGAAGACCGCAACATTTCCCTGAGACAGTATCTCGATTCGATGGACTGAATAGGATCGTATAGCAAGAGAAGAAAAGGCGGAGCAGGAATATGCCTCGTTCACATGCGTAGGAATCATATACGTATGAACACGTTCGTGACGTTGCGTTTCATTCCCGAGTTGCGTAGGATGCCGCACTAATAGGACTTGCGGGTGGAGGGTCTCGTGAAGGCCAAGGAACTTCTCGATGCGAACCAGCTTTCAGCCGCAATCCTTGAGCTGAATCAAGAAGTCAAACAACGTCCAACCGACCTCCGCATCCGCACATTTCTTTTCGAGTTGTTGTGTTTCGACGGCGCGCATGAGAGGGCGGAACGCCAGCTCGATGTGATCGGACTTCAACATGAAAGTGCCGGCATCGGGGTCGAGGTGTATCGACAGCTACTGAGAGCCGACAAGGCCCGCCGGCGCTGGTTTGCCGAAGGACTCAGGCCCACGTTTCTACTAGAGCCTCCCTCTTGGATCCAGCAACAGATGGAGGCCGGTCACCGATTATGCGGGCAGCAGGCGGAAGAAGCGGCCGCACTCCTTGAAGAAGCCGCACACAGCCGCCCCAAGCTGACAGGACTGGTGAACGGAACGCGCTGTACCGAGTTTCGCGACATCGACGATCGGCTTGGCGCGGTCTTGGAGGTCTTCTTCCGTGAGACCTATGTCTGGTTGCCGATCGAGCAAGTGAGGAAGATTACCATTCCGCCACCCAGGCAATTGCGTGATCTTCTATGGCTTCCGGCGACAATCGAGATCGAAGAGGGAGCAGCCGGGCAAGTGTACCTTCCCGTGCTCTATATCGGTTCCCAGAGCGAGAACGATGATCAGCTTCGACTCGGAAGAATGACCGATTGGCGAGAATTGGGCAATGGGCTTGTGGGTGGGGTAGGCCAAAAGATGTTTCTGGTCGATGACCGTGAATTCAGTATCTTGGAAATCCGAGAGATGGAATTTCAGATTGAATAAGCAGGCCGATTCCTGAGCACAAGGACGGATATGGCGAAAGCACCGACGCTCGACATTGATGCGATCCTCGCGCCGATTCCAGGCGAGAACCCTGCCGGAAAGGACGTTCGCGATGGGAAGGACTTTGAGGCGCTGAAGGAAACACGTCGCCAAGAGGAAGTCCTGAGTCAGGGCGACTGGCAGCGAGACACCAAAGTCGCCGATTGGCCTAAGGCGATTCAGATCGCCACGAAAATTCTGACCGAGCAAAGCAAGGATCTACAGGTCGCTGTCTGGCTGGTCGAGGCCTTGATCAAGCGGCATGGGTTTGCCGGCTTGAGAGATGGTCTCAAGATTCTGTTTGGTCTCCATGCGACCTTCTGGGACAGTCTGTATCCGGCGATAGAAGACGGAGACTTGGAATATCGTTCCGGCAAGCTCGAGGCGCTCAACAAACTGCTTCCATTCGCCGTCAACAATACCCCCTTGGTGCGGGCGAGCGACGGGTCGTCCTATACGTACATCCATTGGAAAGAATCCCAGGAAGTTGAAAATCTCCGCCGCGCTGCGTCCGGTGACAGCGAGAAGCGCCGACAGTTGGATGAAGCGCTGCAAGAAGGGAAGCTCGAAGGCGAAAAGTTCGACAAGGCGGTGGCCGGGACTCCCTTGACGCATTGCAACGAACTCCTGGAACAATTGTCGGACTGTTGGGACGTCTATGAGCAGCTCGACCAAGTGCTTGAGGACAAATATGGAGAGGCGGCGCCCAGTCTTCGAGCGGTCAAAGACGCCGTCGGCGAGTGCCGGTTGCTCATGAACGGCATCGTGAAGAAAAAGGGGGGCGCCGGCCTGGGCGCCGCAGAGACTCCTGGGACGAGTCCGGAAGAAACCGGGGTGACCGAAGGCGGGGCGACTGTCGCCACATGTTCAGGCGGCATGGAGCCGCGCGATCGAACCGACGCCCTCCGTCGCCTGACGGCGGTCGCAGAATTTTTCCGGAAAACCGAACCACATAGCCCGATTTCGTATCTGGTTCAGCGGGCGGCCCGGTGGGGCGAGATGCCGTTAGACGAATGGCTCCGTGAGGTGATCAAGGACGACTCGGTGTTGGGCGGAGTTCGCGAGACGTTAGGTATCAAAGAAGAAGAGTCATAACCACATTGATTGTGTCGAGCAGGTGGGGGTGAGCGCGGCGCGATCTCCCCAGCAGTCGGGCAGGCCATCATCAACACCAACATGGAGGACTCGTATGGGAAAGGAAAGCACACAACATAAATTGGACCGGGTCAGACGCCCGCGTGTGCAGATTACCTATGACGTGGAAACCGGCGGCGCGATCGAAATGAAGGAGTTGCCGTTCGTAATGGGCATCATGGCCGACCTCTCCGGCAACCCGGAACAGCCGCTGCCGATGTTAAAGGATCCCAAACGCAAGTTCGTTGAAATCGATCGGGATAATTTCGACAGTGTCATGAAAGGGATGGCTCCTCGGCTCGCCTACAAGGTCGACAGCAAGTTGACGGACGACGAGTCGAAAATCGGAGTGGAACTGAAATTCAACGGCATCGACGATTTCGGGCCGGAACAAGTCGCCGCTCAAGTCGAGCCCTTGCGCAAGCTCGTGGAAATCCGCAAGCAGCTGTCGGCCCTCCTCGCGAAGGCGGACGGGAACGACAAACTGGCCGAGAAACTCCAGGAAATCATCAAAGACACCGAACTCCAGCAAAAGATCGGCAAGGAAGCCGGCCTTGGAGAGGGAAAGGAGCCGTCCAATGGCTGAAGAAGCGAAACAAGCGCAGGCGGCCGAAGCCACGACCGTTGAAGCCGGCGGAGTACTCGATCAGATTATCAGCCAAACCAAAATCGGGAAAGACGATTGGGAGCGGGATCAGTCCCGCCGCCAGATCGCCACCCTTGTCGACGAGGTCATGAAGGGACAGCTCCGGGTGTCGAAAGACCTTGAAGCGACCATCAGCGCCCGCATCGCCGACATCGACCGACTGTTGACGGCGCAGCTGAACGCGATCATGCATGCGCCTGAATTTCAGAAGCTCGAAGGAGCGTGGCGCGGGCTGCACTATCTGGTGATGCAATCGGAAACCAGCGGCATGCTCAAGTTGCGCGTGCTGAACATCAGCAAGAAAGAACTCGCGAAGGACCTCGAAAAGGCGGCCGAGTTCGACCAAAGCGCCCTTTTTAAAAAGGTCTATGAAGAAGAATATGGGACGTTCGGCGGAGCGCCGTACGGGGCCTTGGTCGGGGATTATGAGTTCGGAAGGAATCCCATGGACATCGGATTGCTGGAAAAAATCTCCAATGTAGCCGCCGCAGCCCATGCGCCGTTCCTAGCCGCAGCCGATCCCGGGCTGATGGGATTGGAGAGCTTTACCGATCTGCCCAACCCGCGCGACCTAGCCAAAAAATTCGAAACGCCCGACTATGCCAAATGGAAGTCCTTCCGCGAGTCGGAGGATTCACGCTATGTGGGGCTCACCCTGCCGCGGGTACTCATGCGGCTGCCGTACGGACCTGATACGGTCCCGGTCGAGACTTTTCATTTTAAAGAAGACGTCGACGGCACGGACCATAGCAAATATCTGTGGGGCAACGCCGCCTATGCGATGGCGACCCGCTTGACCGATTCGTTCGCCAAGTATGGGTGGTGCGCGACGATTCGGGGCGTCGAAGGCGGCGGAAAAGTGGAAGGGCTGCCGACCCATACCTTCAGCACCGACGATGGAGAGATCGCGATGAAGTGCCCGACGGAGATCGCCATCACCGACCGCCGGGAAAAAGAGCTGTCCGATCTCGGATTCATCCCGCTGGTGCATTGCAAGGGCACCGACTACGCGGCCTTTTTCGGCGCGCAATCCAGCCAGAAACCGAAGAAATACGACACCGATGCCGCGAACGCCAATGCGCGGCTGTCGACTCAATTGCAGTACCTGTTTGCCATGTCGCGCTTCGCTCATTACTTGAAAGCGATTATGCGGGATAAGATCGGCAGCTTCATGACCCGCAAAGAATGCGAAGTCTATTTGAACCGCTGGATCAGCAACTATGTCGTCAGTTCGGAAGACGCGGGGATGGAGTTGAAGGCGAAGCATCCTCTGAAGGAAGCGCGCGTCGAGGTCGCCGACATCCCGGGCAAACCGGGCTGCTATCGGGCGGTGTGCTTTCTCAAGCCCCATTTCCAACTGGACGAGCTCACCGTCTCGCTCCGGTTGGTGGCCGAATTGCCGCCCCCGGCCAAGTAACATGGTCGTACAAGCACGTCGACCGGCGCCACCTGTGGGTGCCGGTCGCGGCAGCAAGCAGAAGGGATTAAGCGATGGTCATCCCGCGACCGTTCGAGACGAAAGAGAGCGTGAGACGCAGGCACACAGAACCACAAACTTTTAAATATAGCGACGTTAATCAGAGCAGTGCCTGTCATTCCCGCGAAAGCGGGAATCCAGATCAGGACTGGATTCCGGGTCAAGCCCGGAATGACGAAGAGAGCAGAACGTATATCGTCATGTATAACCATCAATGCAGGAGGCATTATTATGGCGCAGCAGGAGTATATTTTTCTGAAGTTGGGCGACATCAAGGGCAAGGCCACGAGCGACGGGTTTAAGGATCAGATCGTCTTGAAGAGCATATCCTATGGCATCACTCAGGGAGGGCAATGGGAGGAGCAGGACAAGCTGTCGGGCCGGATTACGACGTTCAGTGACCTGTCCTGTGTGAAAATCATGGATGCTGCCAGCCCTGCGCTGGCGACTGCCTGCGCATTGAAGACACAGTACAATGAAGCCGTCATTTCCGTCACCTCCGGCACCAAACAAGCCTATTATAAGCTCACCTTGGAAAAGGTGATCGTCACCACCATCTCCACCGAGATCAAGGGCGGGGAATCAGAACCGGAAGAGTCGTTCATGCTCAGTTTTCGCAAAGGGACCTGGGAATACGGCACCGCCAAGGGCGGCTATGACCTCGACAAGAATGTCAAGGTGTAAGACAGACCGGCGGCCTGAGAAGCAAAATTCAGGGAGAATGCAGGCCGCGACCATCTGCTCAAGGAGCGGGGGAAGCTATTTAGGACGGAGAATTGTTCAGGGAGGTATTGGCATCGTCGAGGGCAAGACGATGATATTGATGCACAGTTCAAGATCTGACCCTAAACTATTTCCACTTTCCGCTAAGCTATTTCCCCTGGCCGCCCTGGTCCCGTCCGCGACGCACTGATGGCCAGGGGTTCAAGCTCGCCACCACGTTTCAGGAGGTCTCTAACATGCCCTATCCCGAATTCGACAAGACAGTCGCCGAACTCGTTAAGCCATGGTTCTTCGGACTGCAAGCCGGTGCCACTTACCAGAATATTTTGACGACAAAGTTCAACGCCGCCCCGAACCAACAGCAGATCGACGCGGCTCTCAGCCTGGGCGGGTACCTGGGGCACAGCGAAGCAAATAAACAACAGCGGGCCGCGCTGCGGGCCGTGTTGTTGGTCAACTTCCTGATGAAAAGTTACCCCGTGCAGTACCGGGACCGGCTCAAGGAAAGGTGCGAAAAGCTCGATCTCGCGGCTCTGAAACGCGCGTTCGCCAGCAGCTTCCCAGTTGGCTTTGCAGGTGACAACAACCGGTCGGTGTGGGATCCAATACACCTCACCAGCCTCCACAAGCATAGCCTCGGGCAGCTTGCTTGCCTCACTCGGCCCCGGGTGTACAAGTATTGTCATCCACTCCCGCCGTTCCGGTTCATCATCCACGGCGTCGGTAACCATATGGGTAAAGTTTTCGATGACCCCACCATCCTGACTCAGTACGAGGTGCTCTCCATGAGTCTGATGAGCAACTTAAACGTACATGCTCACGACCCGCAAGGCGTCATCCTGCGGGTGCACCAGAACAACATCCTGGCCGCATCGCCAACCGACGTCGGCGTGAAGAACTATGCTCCCGGCTTCAAGCCTGATAACCTGCCGAATACCCTGACCATCACCGAGAACCTATTCGACATCGCCGCCCGCACCGACGGGTTGAAGTCCCCCAACTACCTGTTGCAGAATGTCCGAGGATACCCTTACTACAACGAGGTCGTCGTCTGTGGCAAGGCCGGTGTGCGCCTGCCTCATGGAGTGACTAGGGTCATGTCGGTCGTCGGTCTCTACATGTCGATTGGCGTTGACGGAGTGATCCGGGGCGCCGAAGACACTCGCGAAAATCGCCAGAAGCGGGTGATGGCGTTTGCCAAGAAGTGCAATCTGCCGGTGCTCTACATCCCGAGGAAGGATGCGTCTCCCAGGTTTTAAGCCTAGCAGTAAAAATAGGGTCAGCAACTGTCTGTGCTGACCTCATTCTTTCACTTGTGAATTCGGCACCATCCGGTTTTTATTCAAGCTTCCCCGGTTGTGCCGTTCTCGTATTGAGTTGTTTATTCCCGTGTTCATGTGAAATTCTGGTCACCTCACGTATTCCTTGGAATGCTCCGATCAAGTCTGTACCAGATGGCTGTATTGACAATTGTTGCGTTACGGGCTACAGTCTTGCCGTGAACATACGGAACTTCATTCATAAGGGTCTTAAGCGGCTCTACGAAGACGGCAGCACAAAGGGTGTGCCGGCCGATACGGTAGACAAGCTGCGGAAGATGCTCGCGTACCTTGACACCATCGAAGACCCTGAAGAATTGCGAGTGTTGACTTCTTGGAAGGTGCATACCTTAACCGGTGATCGCAAAGGCATATGGAGCCTTAGCGTCACCCGCAATCGGCGTCTGACGTTCCGCATTGACGCCGCCGAGCGCGAACTGTGCGACATGAATTTAGAGGACTATCACTAGAAAAAGGAGTGCCGGCTATGCCCATGAAGAACCCGCCCCACCCTGGAGAGTTTATTCGGACGGAGATCATCGATCCCGTAGGACTGTCCGTCACGGCGGCTGCGGCAGCGCTTCAGGTATCCCGTCCAGCCCTGTCCAGCTTGCTCAACAGCAAGGCCGACTTGTCCGGCGACATGGCGCTCCGTATCGAGAAAGCCTTCGGCGTCAAGATGGACACGCTCATGCGGATGCAATCTGCCTACGACATTGCCGAGACCCGCAAGCGGGCAAAGCGTATCCGTGTCCGGCGCGTCCAGCGTACGGCTAGTCTGCATCCTTGACGCTCTTCGCCATCTGTAACGAACAGGCGCTGCGTAACTGGTATAGCCACGTTTCACCGCCATCCAACAACGTCCGGTCGCTGACCTCTCTTCATGGCCCCGAAACAGGTCGCACATGGCTCGTCCGCACCTTCTAAATGTCGCCGGTGCCGACTGTGTGATGCCGCAGGCACCCTGGTATAAATAACGACCTGATATACGTAATTCGAACTAGACAAGAGGATTCCTCTCGACCTACAATTCAACATCGTCCGCCTTGAGCACAGTCTTGAATAGAGAGAAACGAAGACCTGTCTCTCAGGAGAGATTCGCCCGTGGTCAAGCGAGAACAAGAAGGGGGATTAGCCGCCTCCATTTTAGATCGATTGTTGGATGACGATCCGCGCGCCGGCGACCCTCGAATCGACTCCCTCGATCTCAAGAATATCCCGTCACTGCTCAAGAAGCTTCAGTCCAGCCATGACCCCTTAGCCCGCTACATTCGGGACCAAGCCTATCCGGAAGATCTCGCCACTCTGGACCACTATGACGGCGCGACTCCAGCGCCGCATCCGGTCGTCGCCGCAGCGGTAGACATTCTCAACCGTGTGATCCTCGGGCCTTTTCTCTATGAGCGTCAGCGATTCGGAGACATCCGGCTGAGCGCCGAGACCGTCACGTTGATGGAAGATAGTCGCAAAAGCAAGAATGTATCGTCCTTCAATCGCATGTTGCTGGACGAAGCCTATGCGGAGGAGTTGGAGAAGATGCGCAAGCCGGCTCCATCCTCATTGTCGCTGCGCGAGCTGAGAGCCTCGGTCGCCAGAGACATTGAGACGTTGTTGAATACGAGGCGTGAACTGCTGTTCGATGTGCCTCAGGAAATGGAGGAAGTGAGAAAGTCCATTCTGTTGTTCGGGTTGCCGGATTTCACCAGCTACAGTCTGCTGAACTCACAAGATCGTAAGACCCTCCGGCGGGCCGTGGAAGAGGCGCTGGTGACGTTTGAACCCCGATTGAAATCGGTTCGCGTCACACTCGAAACGCGGGAGAAGTACGATACGACCTTGAGGTTTCGGATCGACGCGCTCCTCCGCACCGACCCGGCGCCGGAGCCGATCACACTGGACGCGTCGCTTTCCGTGGTCACCAACCAGTACACCGTTCGCGGGGATCTGTAATGCAAGAATCCTTGCTGGAATACTATGAACGCGAGTTGACGATCTTTCGCCAACTGGGGCAGGAGTTCGCGCAGGCCTACCCAAAAGTCGCGAACCGGCTCCTGTTAGAGCCAGGAAAATGCGAAGACCCTCATGTTGAACGGCTGATTCAGGCCGTAGCGTTCCTCGCCGCGCGCATTCATCACAAACTCGACGACGAGTTTCCTGAGATTACCACCGCGTTGCTCGGACTCCTCTATCCCCATTACCTGGCCCCGATTCCATCGATGTCTGTCGCGGAGTTTACGTTGGATCCTGCGCAAGGCAAGTTAACGAGCGGCTATGAGATTCCCCGCCACACACTGCTCTACTCCCGCCCGATCCAGGGTATTCAATGCCGGTTTCGAACCGGGTACCCGCTGACACTCTGGCCGATAACGGTGACGTCCGCCTGTGTGGACTTGCCTGAACGGGTGGCCACCGGTTCCAAGGCGCTTGGTCTGATCCGATTGGAACTGCACTGCCAGGGAGGCGTCTCCTTTGGCGAGCTCCAGCTCGATCGTCTCCGGTTCTATCTCGATGGAGAGGGGCAGGTAGGACATGTGCTCTACGAATTGCTCCTCAACAAGACTCGTGAGGTTTGGATCAGACCGGCTGGATCGAAGCCCGGGCGTAAGTCGGTTGCCTTGCCTCCATCCTGTCTTCAACCGGTGGGATTCGGAGAAGACGACGGGCTCTTGCCCTATCCTCCCCATGCACTCATAGGTTATCGACTGCTGCAGGAATATTTCACGTTTCCCCAGAAATTCCTGTTCGTAGACCTCACCGGATTTCCAAGTGGCTCGCCCGGTGACCTTGGGGACAAGGCCGAGGTGTTGATCTTCCTCGACCAGGTTCCACGGGCCGATCATGTCATCAGACCGGAGCACTTCAAGCTGGGCTGTACACCGATCGTGAATCTGTTTCCCCTGGTCGCGGAACCGATCCGCCTCGATCATACACAGCATGAATATCGGATCATCCCGGACATCCGCCGCCAACAGGCCCATGAGGTCTATGGAGTGACCGAGGTGAGCTTGACCGCCGCCGACTCTGAGACGGCACAGCCGGTCCATCCCCTCTATTCCATCAGGCACGGAGGGACGGACGAAAAACCGCCGGCCTATTGGCACGCCGTCAGACGGCCCGCCGTCAGGAAAGGCGATAACGGAACCGAAGTGTTTCTATCTCTGGTTGATCTGGACATGAAGCCCACGCTCCCTCCCTTTGAAACGGTCACGTTACACACCCTCTGCACGAATCGCGATCTCCCGAGTAAACTGTCGGCGGATGAGGTGCGTGGAGAATTCGAACTCGAAGGCGCTGCGCCGGTCGCGTGCATACGGGCGCTGATCAAGCCGACGGAACCGGTGCGCCCGCCGTTGAGCGGCGAACGCCAGTGGCGGTTGATCTCCCACTTATCTCTGAGCTACCTGTCGCTGACTGCTGAAGGACCGGAGGCGCTCCAGGAAATTCTCGGTCTTTACGATTTCTCGGGATCCTCCGTTATCCGCCAGCAGATTGCCGGCATTGTGGCGGTGAGCTCGCGTCGAGTGGTTCGACGTCCCGGCACCATGGGTTGGCATGGGTTCTGCCGCGGGACGGAGATTACGATCGAATTCGATGAAGAGAAATATGTGGGAAGCAGCCTGTTCTTGTTCGCGTCGGTGTTGGAGAAGTTCCTGGGACTCTATACGACACTGAACTCCTTCACACAATTGGTTGCGACAACCCGTCAACGAGACAAACCGATCAAACTATGGCCACCGCGAACGGGAGAACAGGTTCTTCTTTAAAGGAAGAACTGCTCACCAGTGGGTTTCGATTCGAATTCTTCCAAGCCGTTCGTCTTCTGACACGGTGGCACCCGTCGCGTCAGCCGGTCGGCCGACGTGCCATGCCGGGAGAAGAAATCCTCCGGTTCCGTTCGCATCTGTCCCTAAGTTTCCCTCCCAGTGAAATCCTTCGGATTGAGCCGGGAAAATATGAACACACACCGATCGGCATGACGGTGGCCTTCATGGGCCTCACGGGCTCAGAAGGGGCTCTCCCGAGATACTATACGGAACTGCTGTTGCAACGCGCGCAGGTAAACGACCACGCGTTGCGGGACTTTCTGGATCTCTTTACCCATCGGCTGGTTTCGTTGTTCTACCGGGCCTGGGAGAAGCATCACTGTGTGGTCGACTATGAGCGGGCCTGTGAGACCGGAGAAGAGGACCGGTTTGCCGGACTGCTCTATGCCTTACTCGGTTTGGGAACTGGGGGAATACGCGAACGGTTGGGTGGTGACGACGGCAGCTTGCTACGCTATGCGGGTTTGATCGTTCAGCGGCCGCGCTCGGCTCAGGCGTTGGCCCACTGCCTCACCGACTCCTTTCAAGTTCCCGTTCGGATCACGCAGTTCGTCGGGGCGTGGCTGTCGGTCCAAGAAGAGGATTGGACCAGGCTGGGGACGCCGGGAACGAACAATCGCTTGGGGCAAACGGCAGTGGCCGGCACCAAAGTCTGGGATCAGCAGGCGGGGTTTCAGGTGCGTCTGGGGCCGCTTGATTTTGAAACGTTTTCCGGTTTGCTGCCGTCCGGCAAGGCCTTTGCGACGCTTGTCCGCGTGACCAAGTTGTTGGCTGGACCAGAATTTGAGTTCCATGTGAACCTCGCGTTGAAGGCGTCGGAAGTCCCTTCCTGTCGCTTGCGTGAGAACGACGCCTACGTGCCACGGCTGGGCTGGACGACCTGGCTTTCCTCTATGCCGCGAGTCACCGATGCGGAGGACGTCATGTTTTCCGGCGAATTCTCCAACAGAAGAGCGGCTGTGGGCTAAGAAACGTGTAAGAGAAGAGAGGCTTCCATGAACGTGAATTTGAAAGGGTTGATTGGAAAACTGGATGACTCTTGTCGCCGGGCCTTAGAGGCAGCAGCAGGGCTCTGCCTGTCGCGAACACATTATGATGTCGATGTGGAGCATCTCTTCGTCAAACTGCTGGACGTGCACGACAGCGACCTCCAGAAAATCTTCAAGCGCTACGGTGTGGAGACTTCCAGGCTCGAACGTGACCTCACACGAGCTCTGGATCGGCTCAAGACCGGCAATGCCCGCAATCCCACGTTGGCGCCGCGTATCCCCAGATTGATCAACGAGGCTTGGTCGCTGGCCTCGATCGAGTATGGGGCGAACCGAGTCCGCTCAGGGCATTTGCTGTTGGCCCTCTTGAGCGAAGATGATTTGGTGAGAATGGCAAAGGAGATCTCGGCGGAGTTCCAGAAGATTTCTCCTGAGGATCTGCACAAACAGATGGTGAGTCTCTCTGCCGGATCGGTTGAAGATACGGAGCAAACACAAACCGGCGGGATCGATACGGCCGAACCGGGGAAGCCCATTTCAACGAAGACTCCGGCGCTGGATCAATTCACGGTGGATCTTACGGCCAAGGCGAAAGAAGGCAAGATCGACCCGGTGCTGGGGCGCGATGCGGAAATCAGGCAGGTCATCGATATTTTGACCAGACGCAGGCAGAACAATCCGATCCTCACCGGTGAGGCCGGTGTAGGAAAGACGGCGGTCGTGGAGGGATTGGCCCTGCGGATTGCGACCAAGGATGTGCCTCCGTCGCTGCGACAGGTCTCGCTGCGCTCGCTGGATCTCGCGTTGCTCCAGGCCGGAGCCGGAGTGAAGGGAGAATTTGAGAATCGGCTCAAGTCCGTCATCAACGAAGTGAAAGCGTCGCCTCAGCCGATCATCGTGTTTATCGATGAGGCGCACACCATGATCGGAGCGGGCGGGCAGGCGGGACAAGGCGATGCGGCGAATTTGCTGAAACCGGCTCTGGCACGGGGTGAAATGCGCACGATCGCCGCGACCACTTGGGCGGAATACAAAAAGTATTTCGAGAAGGATCCGGCCTTGACTCGCCGGTTCCAGGTGGTGAAAGTCGAGGAACCGACGGAAGTGACGGCGATCAATATGATGCGGGGACTAGTCGAAACAATGGAACAACATCACAAGGTGCGAATCTTGGATGAAGCCGTCGAAGCGGCGGTGAAGCTCTCGCATCGGTACATTTCGGGCAGACAGCTGCCCGATAAGGCTGTCAGCGTGTTGGACACAGCCTGTGCCAGGGTCGCGCTGGGGTTACTGGCTGAACCATCGGCGCTGGAGGACAGCCGTCGTCGGATTTCGCTGATCAATACCGAAATGGATATCCGAGAGCGAGAAGCTGTGACCGGGGGAGATCACAGTGAGCGGCTCAGAGAATTGAGCAATGAAAAGGCTACGGAAGAGGCTCGACTCACCGAATTACGGACGCGCTGGGAAGAAGAGAAACGACTGGTGGGCGAGATTGCAGAGATTCGACATAAGCTCGAACAGCATGCGCGACCGGCCGGAGGAGATGGGAAGGGCAAAGATTCTCCGCGACCGCTCACGCCTCAGGAGGTGGCATCATTACAGGCGGATTTGGCCAAGCTCAATAAACAACTCGCGAGTCTTCAAGGAGAACATCCATTGCTGCAACCCTGTGTCGATGGGCAAGCCATCGCGACCGTGATCTCAGCCTGGACCGGTATTCCCGTGGGGCGGATGGTCAAAGATGAAATCAACACCATGCTCAATCTCCGGGAGCATTTGGAAAAACGGATCATCGGCCAGTCCCATGCCCTCGATGCGCTGGCCCAACGACTTCGTACAGCCCGCGCCAAACTCGAAGATCCCCGGAAGCCCATCGGTGTCTTCATGTTTGTCGGCCCGAGCGGAGTAGGGAAGACTGAAACGGCGCTGGCGATCGCCGAGCTTCTGTTCGGGAGCGACCAGAATCTCACCACCCTGAATATGTCCGAATTCAAGGAAGAGCACAAAGTCTCGCTTTTGATGGGATCGCC
This sequence comes from Nitrospira sp., assembly GCA_024998685.1. GTDB lineage: Bacteria > Nitrospirota > Nitrospiria > Nitrospirales > Nitrospiraceae > Nitrospira_D. The sequence continues at coordinate 27,485 of JACOEH010000014.1, read as the reverse complement.
TCCCGGGTATGTCGGCTATGGAGAAGGCGGCGTGCTGACGGAAGCAGTGCGGCGCAAACCCTACAGCGTCGTGTTGCTCGACGAAATGGAAAAAGCTCATCCCGGCGTCCAGGACATTTTTTATCAGGTGTTCGACAAGGGCATGATGAAAGACGGAGAAGGGCGCGATATCGATTTCAAGAACACGGTCATCATCATGACATCGAACGCCGGAACCGACACCTTCATGAAGCTCTGTGCCGACCCGGACACCAAGCCGGACCCTGAGGCCCTTGCCGAGGCCATCAGGCCCGATCTCTTAAGATCCTTCAAGCCGGCGTTTCTAGGTCGGGTCATTGTCGTGCCCTACTATCCGATCGCACCGGACATCATGCGCAGAATTATCGAATTGCAACTTGGCCGTGTCCGTCAGCGGATCCGGGAGAATCATCGTGCCCAGCTCACGTACGATGAGTCGTTGATTACCGCGATTGCCTACCGCTGCACCGAGGTCGACAGCGGCGCGCGCAATGTGGATCATATCCTCACACGTACGATGCTGCCGGAGTTATCAAAGGAGTTCCTGGCTCGAATGGCGCAGGGGGAACCGGTTACCAAGGTGCATATCACGGTGGGGACCGACGGCAACTTCCGCTATGAGGTGGCCTGACGAGGTGATCCTGGGTCGTGTCGTGTAGCAGTGAGCTTCGAAAGTTCATGTCCACGCCACCGGAGCGGCGAGGCATCGGGATCTAGCGTGGTTCGGTGAGGAGGCAAAGATGGGAGGACCAGGATTCAGATTCCCCGGCCCTGTGTGCCAAGAGGGCCCGCTGGATGGCGGCACGTCGGCCCTGACCCTGATGCCCTCGCCGACGTCCTTGGGGTGCAATGCGGCGGTCGATGGTCCGCAGACATTTCATCCGGCAGCGCCTGGCACCGAACTGATTGATCCATGTTTGGAGGCGATGAACCGGAATATCGAACAGAGGATGTTGAAGGCGGCCGATGCCTACTACGCCAAGGAAGATTTTCGCTGGTTCTTCACCTACGCCCACGCCAAGATCACGGAGCAAATCAATACGAATCTCACCGCATTTCAGCGGCCCAACGCGCTCCTCCGATTCAATATCCATTTTGCGGAAGAATTCTTAAAAGCCGTGGCGGGTGAGCCACATGAAAAATGGAAGAAAGCCTTCGGCGTTTGTAAAGCGTTCGAAAAAGGAGGTTCCAGCACGTTGTTCTTGGTCGGCGAGGTCGAACTGTGTGGGGCCACCATGGCCAATGTTCACATTCACATTGATTTGGCGGCAGCGATCCGGGACGTGGGCTGCCTTCCGCCAGCCGATTACGCGAATATGTTGGTATTCGTGAATCGAGGGGCGCTCGCAGCAACCATTCGGCTGAGGGGTAAAGCGGTGGGAGTGGCGGAAACGCTGTTCAATCAGATTACAGCGCCGTTCATCGGTTTGGAGGTCAAAGCTTGGCGCAACACGGTGTATCAAAATGCTTGTAATTCTCTGGTTCCAGACGTGGAACCGGCATTCAGCCGACGGGTGCGGTACTGATGCATGAACGTATCTTTTCTCGAAGAGGACGTTATCCGATTCGATATGTCGAAGACTGGGCCAATCTATTGCGGAGCGCAGCGCAGGCCCGATGCGAGCGAATATAAAGGAATTGAGCAGATGTGCTAAGACGGCACGATCATTGCTCAATTGATCCAGCAGGGAGCCGACGAAGAGGCAGGTGAACGGAGCTGATTATGCCACCCACACAAGAAAATAGGCTGATTGGCATCGAGACGCCGCTCGGCAAGGACGTACTCCTGCTCAGGGGATTTTCCGGCCAAGAAGGCATGTCACGGCTCTTCAGCTTTGAGCTGGATCTCCTCTCTACCGATCCAGAAATCAAATTTGAGAACATCATCGGCCAAAAGGTCACCATTCGAGTGAGGTTAGGGAAAGACAAGGAGCGGTATTTCCATGGGATGATCAACCGTTTTGTGCAGACGGGAAGCACGGTCGGCCTCGTCAACTATCGCGCGACGATGGTGCCGTCTCTCTGGTTTCTGACACGCACGGCGGATTGCAGGATATTTCAGAGCAAAAAAGTGCCGGACATTATCCAAGAAATCCTCAAAGAGAATGGGATCACCGACATCAAGACGGTGTTGAAGGCGACTTACGAGCCACGAGAATACTGTGTGCAGTATCGAGAGACGGACTTCAATTTCGTGTCTCGTCTTATGGAGCAGTACGGCATGTTCTACTTCTTTGAGCATGAAGAAAAGAAACATACCGTGGTGTTATCGGACGACTTGTCGGCCCATCAGCCCTGTTTGGAACAATCGAAGGTCTCATGGAATCCGCAGGGGAGCGCCAGTCTGAATGAGGACGTGATCACCGGCCTCCAATGGGAAGAGACCTTCCGCTTCGGACAATACGCCGTCACCGACTACAACTTCGAGACGCCGAGCACGAGCTTACGCGCCGAAGTCAAAACCCAAATCGAAGTCGGCGGAAACGGCAAATACGAGATCTACGACTATCCTGGGGAATATGGGAAAAAGGCCGAGGGCGACAGCCTTGCCAAAATTCGAATGCAGGAAGAAGAGGCGCAGTATAAGGTGATGAGCGGCTCCGGCACGGCCCGGGTGTTCACGACCGGCTACAAATTCACCTTGCAAGACTATGATGCCCGGAAGGATGTCAATGGGGACTATGTCCTCACGCAGGTTCAGCACATCGCATCGGTGGGGAACGCCTATGTAACCGGAGCGGCCGGAGGCATAAACGAAGGCGATTACACCAACTCCTTTACCTGCATCCCTGCGAAGCGACCCTTCCGTCCACCCCAAGTGACGCCGAAACCCATGGTCCAGGGCCCTCAGACGGCTGCGGTCGTCGGGAAATCCGGTGAAGAGATTTGGACGGATAAATTCGGTCGGGTCAAGGTTCAGTTCCACTGGGATCGGTACGGCAAAATGAATGAGAGCAGCTCCTGCTGGGTGCGGGTCTCGCAGAATTGGGCCGGTAAGCAATGGGGAGGGGTTTTCATTCCCCGCATCGGACAGGAAGTGATCGTGGAGTTTCTAGAAGGGGATCCCGATCGGCCGATCATCACCGGTCGTGTCTACAACGCCGAGCAGATGCCGCCTTATGCCTTGCCCGCCAACCAGACGCAGAGTGGGGTCAAGTCGAACAGCTCCAAAGGGGGCGGGGGCTCGAACGAGCTGCGATTTGAGGATAAAAAAGGCAGCGAAGAAGTTTATCTTCATGGGCAGAAAGACTGGAATATTCTGATCGAGAACGATAAGGGCCAGAAGATTGGTCATGACGAAACATTGAGCGTTGGAAACGACAAGACAGCGCAAATCGGGCATGACGACACCCTCATCGTAGGAAACATTCAGGCTATTACAATCGGAGTGGATCAAACAGAGAAGATAGGTTCGAACCAAACCGTGATGATTGGTGGTGCTAAGACAGAGGTCGTCGCGTTAGTGTCGACCGAGACAGTGGGGGGTGCGAAGGCCCTTACTATTGGAGCTGCCTATCAAGTAAGTGTTGCTGCTGCAATGAATGAGACTGTGGGGGGCCTGAAGGCTGAACAGGTAGGAGCGGCAAAGTCCGAGGCGGTAGGGGGAAGCAAGAGCGAAAGCATTGGAGGAGGAAAGACATTCAGCGCGGGAAAGGATTTCTCTGAAAACATTGGGGGTAACCATAAGGTTACGGTGGCCAAAGATAGCTCAGAGGAGATTCTTGGTAAGTCAGAGTTAAGCGTAAAGAAGGATTATATAGTTCAGTCTTCGAAGAAGATCTCTATTCAAGCTGCCGATGAAATTCTAATCAAGACAGGTAGTGCAAGTATCTTGATGAAAAAGAATGGCGATATAGAGATTCAAGCGAAGAAATTCACGGTCAAAGCATCTGGAGAGATCAACTTAAAAGGACAAAAGATATCCGAGAACTAACCAGACTCCTAGAAACGAACAGAGTCTATAACTTCACTGTTTGGGTGAAGAGGTCATATGGAAGAACAGCTAGCTCCAATGTATCTGCCCGATGACGCTGTTCCTCTGATCAGCAACTGCGGAATTCCTGGTTGCCTCATAGGTTGGTTGGTTGGAGTTGAGGAGACAGGATTCCCTCTTGTCGATTATCAAGACAATACCAAAGGGCCACTTCCAGCTCGCTATACGATTTCCCCTGGAAGCGGCGGATGGAAGGCCGCATGGTCGGCAAATAGCCACGTCGTTCTTATATTCGAGCTAGGTGATCCAGTACGTCCCATAATTATTGGTGTGATGCGTTCTCCCCTTGACGAGGTTATCGAGGAGGTGCAGCTAGATTCAGTAGGAAAGGAGAAGCTTGATGTGAAAATAGACAGGAAGCAATTGATTCTGGACGCCACGGATCAAATTGTTCTTCGTTGCGGAAAGGGAAGTATTGCGATCCATAGAGATGGGAAAATCATAATTAAAGGAACACAGCTTGTATCCAGATCTTCTGGCGTGAATAAGATAAAGGGCAGTGCAGTCCAAATAAACTAATGGAAGTTGTCAATCACACACCTTTCGTGGCGGAAGCCACGGTATTGTTAGACAAAGATGGTCAGGAGATGTTGTTACTCTTGATCAAGGCAACATATAAGTGGGTAAAAGAAGGGGTTCTGGCACCAGCAGACGAGCAAGCTCCGATTCACATGGCCGACGTGTTCTACGGTGAGCCTGGTAAATCTAGTGTCAAGTATGCGAGTGATTTGGCTGTATCTAAACCCGGGACTGACGTAGCCCTTCTTGGTCATGCATATGCGCTGAAAGGAAAGGGGAAGCAGGTGGATGTGAGCCTTGAAATCGGACCGATCAGAAAAATGGTGCGAGTCTTTGGCGATCGAGTATGGGAAAAGGGAATTAGTGGGCTCTCGATATCTAGCCCTTCGTATTTCGACAAGATTCCATTGGTGTACGAGAGAGCCTTTGGTGGTTCTGATACGACACATATGGATCCTATGCGACATGGAAGTGAAACTCGGAATCCAGTAGGCACCGGCTATCGCATGAAGAGCTCAAAAAAGATTGATGGCACGAGACTCCCCAATCTCGAGGACCCCAAACAACTCATTAGCAGTTGGAAAGACTGCCCAGAACCGGCGGCGTTCGGATTCATTGGAAGGGATTGGGAGCCACGTCGGGGCTATGCGGGAACATATGACGAGTCGTGGGCCAAATTGCGCAATCCCTTGCTACCACAAGACTTTGATGATCGATACTTCCTCAGTGTCCATCCTACTCTGGTAATCAAAGATGCGCTCAAGGGAGGTGAATGGCTGCGAGGGGTGAACCTGTCTTCTTCAATGGAATTTCGTTTTCAGCTCCCGCGTGTAGTGCCCAAGGTCGTCGTGCGAATAAAAGATTGTGATCTTATACCGGCCCCGAAGATAGATACGTTGGTTGTAGAGCCCGATCTTTCCCGGACAACGATTGTCTGGGGCGCGAGGACCATTATCCATCGCCGACTTCACAATGTGAGGGAAATTTACTGTGAAGCAACTGCATAAAGATGGGAAAGACCCGTGGGCGTCACAGTAGGCGTAAACATGCTGTCAGTGGTCCACGCCGACAGTGGTGGGGTTTCACCCTCGTTCCCAGATGTGTGCAAAACTCCATCGCCAGCGGGGCCTATTCCCATCCCCTATCCAAATATAGCAAAGTCTTCCGACACCGCTAAGGGCAGCAGTAAGGTGAAGTGCGACGGTAATCCAATCTGCCTGAAGGATTCAAATTTTAGCATGAGCACAGGGGATGAGGCTGGAAGTGCAGGAGGAGGGGTGGTTTCGAACAAAATCAAAGGGAAAGCGGAGTTCGTGAATTTTTCTTTTGATGTAAAAGCAGAGGGGAAGAATGTAGCCCGGGCTCTCGATTTAATGCTCCATAATGATAAAAATACCCCTCCATTTCCTGTCATTCAACCGCCCGCTCCGGCTGTGGTAATGACTGAACGAATCTGTTTTCAGTGTGAAGAGTCATACTAGAAGGCAGCTTCTTTTCTCGAGACTTCTATGAATGTAGTTATAAAAGCCGCCGGTATGGTGACCTCACTAGGGCTTGATCTGGCGACATCATGTGCTGGCGCACGTGCAGGTCTCACGCGAGCGAAGCAACTCGGAGTTCTCAAAGTCAGAAATTCTGAAGATGGAGAACTTCAAGATGTGGTTGGGCATGCGGTAGCAGGATTAACGGGTTTCGAAGGACAAGGTCGCCTCCTGGCCCTGGCTTCTGCCGCCATGTGGGATCTTTTTCGATTGCTGGACAAAGGTTCCATTAACTGGAGGCGGTGTGGACTGTTCATGGGGTTGCCTGACCCCATGCGGACCTCAAAGGGCATTGAGCTGATTCAAGACGAAGTGTTGAAAGAAACGAAGCAGAAACAAAAAGAGGATGCGGGCGTCGAAACGTCTGAGAAAGTAATTGAGGTGGATGGCGCATTTCTCAAAAGGCTTCTTGGCGTTGCCGGTCTTCCACTGGTACTCAGTTCGTGCAGCATCATACACGGAGAACACGAAGCATTTGCAACAGCAGTCCGATCTGCCATGTCCGCATTGGAGGCAGGGAGTATCGATCAGGCCATCGTGGGAGCAGTCGATTCACTCATTGATCACGAAGTGCTGATCTGGTTGTATCAAACAGGACGTCTGAAATGTGGCGATATGCCTGTAGGTCTTCAGCCAGGGGAAGCTGCGGTGTTTATGTCGCTTGAAAAACCTGGCAAGGCTGGTGGAAAGCCTGTCGATCTGCTAACGCACATTGTATATGTGCGCAATGTCCAGCAAGAGACGTCCCTGTTATCCGGCAATCCTGCTGATGGGACAGGGCTCAGTCAGCTGCTGACCGATCTAGGAAAATCCTATTCGAAGTTCGGAAAAGAGGTTTGGGTACTCACGGATCAAAACGGTGAACCGTATAGGGCCTATGAGTGGGGACTGGCGCAAACCAGAGTGTCTGCTACTCATCCGACCATTGCCACTCATTCGATTGCCTATCCTGCGATCAGCTTTGGAGACACCGGAGCGGCGTGCGGAGCCGTAGGAACGTGTCTGGCTATGTCTGCCTTCGAGAGAAGATACGCTCCAGCATCCGCGGCCTGGGTTGTCACGTCATCATCCGATGGACGTTATGGAGCGGTGGGGCTTATGGGTAGCTCCTAGGAACGGTAGTGCTGCAATGTCTGATAAACACAATCCCATAGGCAAGATAAACAAGTTTGTGCCCGAGCCGGATGACAAGTACCGAGACAACTGTGGAGACCCAGGATGGAAAGGGAAACAAAAGGGCGCTAATGCATCGACTGATGCTTTTGCTTTCATTGGGAGGAAAACATTTGAAGACGACAAAGGCAATAAGACCACCAAGTATTATCCCGTGAAGCATGAAGCGCACCATATCTTGTCCGTGTCATGCGTAAATGGTTATGGCGATTTGGACGAAGATCAAAAAAAAGTGGTCGAACGCTGCTGCCACGAAACGGATTGGAATATAAATAACGCGAATAACCTTATCGCTCTTCCCCTCTTTGGACATACCCTCAAATGGTATGTCATCGATGAGAACACTGATCCTCCCGAATGGAAAGACCTTCCTCAGCATGATTGGGACCACAACAGCGCAAAAGGTTATTGTGCTGATGTGAAGAAGGCCGTACTGGATTTCTACGGCAAACTTGAGCTCCAAGTAGAAGGGCATACAGTCACGGCGAAGTCGATCAGGGATGACCTGATAGGTATGGAAAATGACTGGCGGGCAGAAATTAAGGAGAGAGGCGAAGGCACTCACGATGCCTGGGGAAATATGGCAGTCCAGGCAAACTGGTATGAGCCATTTTCTATGGCCGCTAAGGGAAATGCGACATATCGCCCGCCATTACGTATCGAAAATAAGATAAAGAGACTGAAAGAGTTGCTGGAGCACTTTGGAGGGGCAAATTAATGGATTGGATGAAAGATTTCTATGTCTGGGATTCAAAGGATGAGGGGAACACCTGTGTCTTGTCCGTAATTCAAAAAGTCAAGAAAACAGGCCGTCTAAGTCTTGGGATAGACCTTCTTCCTGATTGGCCTTCTGACGCTTATTTCCCAATGGATCCTGATTTTCCAAGGAATATCGCTCTAGCGGATAACTTGCAGAATTTTAACAGCGTGGCGGTAATTTCTACCGCCTTGAGGCAATTTCTAGAGGGGAAGAGTGTTACGAATACACAGTTCTTGCCGGTTGGGATCATGAATCACAAGGGCAAACTTGTAGTCAGTAAGTATTTTATCGTCAACCTCATCCATCCCCAAGACTGTCTAGACGTGAAAAATAGTGAACCGGTCTACTACAATATCGCACCCACAGAGGTAAGAAGGGTGAAGAGGCTGGTCCTGGATCCGGAAAAAATTTCCCCTGAGGTTTCTATCTTTCGTGTAAAGAACTTCGGAAACCCAATCGTGGTAAGAGCAGAATTAGCGAATGAGATTGTAGTTGCGGGGTTTTCGGGGTTGGCTTGGAAGAATCCATTGGAATATAAGGGCTAGGCTGGAGAAGCAGGTCGTGGAACTGAGAGATATAAAAGATGCGCTGTCGCTCGAAGTTGCAGCTTGGCTCATGATGATGTTTGAAGACGCTCATTCCGTAGAAGAGATGGGTGCCTTGAGTGAGGATCTAAGTAGCAAACTTCGCACTCTCGCGGTGACAGCACTTCTCGTAGATGCCAACATGAATGTGTTTTATCATCATCTTATCAGAAGCGCTCGCGTGAGGATTCACTTCCTTGAAGGGTGTGTTGCAGAAAACAAGCTCCAGCATTTCCGTCGTGCATCTAGTCGAAACGAGGCATTATTTGATTCCTTGACCGCTGGAGATTTTGAAAGGGCGGCTCGTATCGCTGAACTGTCTCCAAGAGAGTGGCTGTCGAATGCTGAATACGAGGACGATTTTATGTATACGCAAATCATCTATCAACTGCTGCAAGGAGGCAGTTCATCAGCAGAGGATGTGCCAGCTCTTCTGGCCCAGTTTGAGCGTGCGTTAGATGGAACGGCCTCTGCCAGGTTAGTTGTGTGTCAGGCTCTCGCGGCTAGGAGCCAGGGTGACTTTGATGAGGCGTTTGAGGAGTTGCTGGCAGAGCACGACAACGACCTCGAAGCTCAACGGGCAAGGAGTGTAATGGAAGAAGCTATATCTGTCTCTAACCAACGTGTCTGGATCGAGGGGCTTGGGTTGCTAAGACTGGCTGATAAGGTCGGCCTAGTTACTGCCCCCGAGTATCGCTACTGTCCAGCTTTGGCTAGGAGCCCTATGACAAAGCCATTTCCTGGCGAATAAGCCTTGGCGAAGCGTCCTCTATAAAGCCAGATATACGGAAAGAAACAGTTTTTCTGCGAATGTGAATATCTTTATTGAAATTGTCTCAGGCCCTGAGAAAGGGCGTTCTCTTCAACTATCAGACAATCAAGTCCTGCGTTTTGGCCGAAATCCGAAGGCCGATGTAGTGCTCGCTCTCGATCAATCCATTTCCAGCCTGCACTGTTCGCTCGAATGTGATGGACAGACGTGTCGGATTAAGGATCTGAATAGCCGCAACGGCACGTTTGTGAATGGCCATCGGATCACCGAGGCCATGCTGAAGACTGGGGATGAGATTCGTATTGGGTACACCACTCTCATCGTGTCGATTCAGAGTCCCGTCACACAGACGTCGGCGCCATCTCCCTCTGATGTCACATCGAAAGCCACGAAGCCCCAGCGTGTGGCTCGATCGCCGCGCCGGTTCTATGTCGAACTTTATGAAGAGCATCTCGAAGAAGCCTCGTTCCTTTATGCTCAGCGGTTGACGCTTTTCGATGATGCTGAGATCACGTGGGTCACTATCGGGGAGTGGGAGGAACGGCTCGAAGCACACATTGATGCATTGGTTATCGGAGACGATCTTGCGCTTGAAGTCTGTGAGAAACAGGCGGCGGAAGGGGACTTTGGCCTGCTCTTTGCCGTGATCTCCGTGTTTTGTCGGCAGAGACGGTTCGACTTGCTCAAGAATATGCTGGAGCCGCTTGATCCAGAAGACCTCGAGAAACTACAGGCGGTCGCCGATGCGCTGAAGTATGAATGTCCACCTGAGTGGGAGTCCGAGATTGCTCATGTGCTGCCAGCCACTGATCCACGGCAGGTATTCATTCTTGCCACTCTGTATGGATATCGGCGTAAAAAGTTCGGAGAAGGATTGGTGGCAGACATTGCTACATTACCTCCTGCGGTCATTCAAACGCTTGCATGGGCGAAAGGTCGGCTGGGTGACAAGCAAGGCAAGTCTCAATTGCAGGATTGTCTCAAGCATGAAGATGAATCCGTTCGCTCGGCTGCGGCGGTTGCGTTACTTCGCCTTGGAGACCAGAAGCTCGTTCAAGAGTCGACGATTCAGAACGGTATATCTGCAGTGCCTTGGTCGATACGGGCAATCACCGCAACTTCGAAGGAACTCACATTGCTACTGGCACAGGTCGGTCGCAATAAGTCAGAACCAGACAGTCTGATGGCCTTAGGTATCATGGGAGAGATCACCGCTGTGCCGGTGTTGTTGTCCCACCTTGCCGATGGAGCCATGGCTCCTGCTGCGGCACTGGGCCTGAATCTGATTACAGGGGCAGAGCTCTATGAGAAGGTGTTCATCCCTGAAGTCATGGACGAAGATGAGCTCTTTGACGAGGAAAAAGAGCAGGTCAGGAAAGGGCAGCCGGTCTTGCGTCCAGACGGCAAGCCATACGGCGAGAATGTGATTCGGCTGTCTCAGAAGACTGAAGAGTGGAAAGGCTGGTGGACGGCGAATGAGAACCGATTCTCACGGGGCCTTCGTTACCGCAGTGGGGTGCCTGTGACTCCAGTGGTCTTGATAGACAATCTGGCCTTTCCCAAGACGCCTCGAATAGTTCGGCAATTGGCCCATGAGGAATTAGTCATCCGTTACAGCGCCGACATCCCCTTCGAAACCGACATGCCGGTGCGGCAACAACAAGAAGCGATTGGGAAGTGGAAGACTTGGACAATTGTGAACGAAAAGCGGTTCAAGCCAGGAGCGTGGTATGTAACCGAGCAATTGGTCCGATAGTCGAATAAGACGCAGTGACACGCCGCTCTCCAACACCAGGCTCCGGCTTGCGTCAACAAGAGTCATTGGCCTTAAGCGTTGATGTGAGCGTTGGCGCAGTTAGGCCATGACGTAGATTCACTAGAATAGGTCTTATGGGGCATGGCGTAATTTACTGGTTAATACCTGAGCCTAAGCCAGCCAAGCAAACCACTACCTGGTGGCTGGGATGGAGCGAACACTATGCTCATCCGGATTCCCCACTGGGAGGTGGGGGACCTGGTAAATTCCGCATAGCTGGTCCTAGCGGATTAAGAATTAATCCTTCTTCAACCATTCCCATCTCTTATATGCAGTCAGCCAAGTATCCCTATGAGCTGGCCGATATGCAGGCCGGAAATGCGGAACCGGCTTCTGCAGGCAAATCTGTTTCTCAGCAGCCTCCTCCTAAGACCGTACCACGCAAATCTTCAGTGATGAGCCAGAAAAATGAATTTCTGGATATCAAAGTCGATGTCGAAGTACTTCCTGATGGCCCAGGTGAGGCTTTGCCCAAAGACGCACAAACCAAATTTGATACTCCGAATGTTAAATATCAGTTGCCAAAATACGAGTACATCGAAAAGAACAAGAGAAGAACCGTTACCAAGCTTGTCAGTAAATTCACGATCACAGGGACCATAACGATTCAGACTCTATACCTTGCCACTGCCTCTCCGAAATCAATCTCTGCATATGGTCGAGGAACAACTAAAGAAGATATCGAAGCCGGCAATACCAGCTTGGGCTTTCATGAATCTTGCCATCGTGAAGACTTTCTCCGATATCTCAAGGAGCAGCTATTGCCAATTTTTAAGGGGAAGGTTGGAATGACAGTAGTGGAGTATAAGAAGGCAGAAGTTCAGTTCCAGAACGATTGGTACCAATATTGGGACAACATGGATGATGACTCTGAAAGACGGACAGACGAGGTAGGGAAAAAGAAATCAGACTACTTGAAAGCGAGGCAGAAAGCCGCTGATGAGTAAAGAACCTCGCCCTTCCGGGCGGGGTTCTTTACTGTCTGTCAGTTGAAACCCATGTGGGTCGAGAAACGATTCGACGGCCTCTGTAAAACTTACTCCATGCTTCCGGATGTTCTGGATGTCTTTTGCAAGGTTCCATTCGCAATGGTGTGATCTCCGCGCTCGGGTGGCTCACATTCGAGCAGGCCTCGCCCTATCTTCATCGTTTCCGCACTTCGCCAGTCCATCTCCATCGCCAAATCGGTCTCGTCGGTTGTGCCGTCCACCGTGCTGATCCAGGCCCAGCCTTGAGTCGGCAGCGGCGTGGTTCCGTATCATTTCGTTTTTGTACGTAGTATTCCACCAGCCGCCAGCAGAACCGGGGAGCATGGCTCGATGCCGCAGATGAGGAGTGGAAGACATATGTTGGACAAGGAGCCTATTCGCCTCGCTTGGAATAACAGATCGAGAGACCTTCACCATCCTCCCTTCATTAGTGCTTCGCATCAAATCCGATCCACCTCGGAATCCATTTAGATTCAGAAGCAAGCCCTATAGAGCACGAGCAGACAGTTGTATGCCCTTGAAATCCACAGATTATTGAAGACCGTGTGGCCCAAGAAATGCACTGGCACCCTATCATTAAGAAGAGAGGGAATTCACAATGCAGAACCGTTCAATGTGGGATCAGAGCACCAATACTTGGATACGCAGCTCAAACGAACCCAAAGAAATCGTTCGGTTGGTTAGCCGCATCTCTTTACTCATTCGAACTTTCAATGCCTTGGTGTTCGGAACATTGATGACCGCATCCCTCGTTCACGCCGATGACATGGTGCCTCGAATCACGGTCGGCACCCAAGAGGTCGGGCTGACCGCCGGCTACTTGTTCGGCCACCGACTGACCGAACGTCACACAACCAAACAGCACGGACCGGCCTTGATGCCGTCATGGATGATGACTCTCACCGATCCGATCGGCGACAGCTGGTACCGAGGACAGGTCTCGCTCGGCGCCGAGATGGTCTACCTCGAGTTTCGAGAACCGCTCTTGACGCATGGCGTCGGGTTCACACCGAGGATGAAGTACACGTTCGTCGCATTGGGTCGAGTCCGTCCATATGCGGAATTCGCCGGCGGACCGTTTTGGACTGATCTTGGTGGTCGCATTCATGAAGAACCCACTCAGTTGAATTTCGTGCTGACCGCGGGGGTTGGAGTGTCGTGGTTTCTCACGCCGCAACTCGCCTTCAATGCGGGCTATCGCTTTCATCATATCTCCAACGCCGGTACGGCAATCCCGAATCTTGGCCTGAATGCGAGCCTGCCCTTTGGCGGGTTTTCATTCTATTTCTGAGGAGACGATGATCATGACGGCGAACTTTTTTTGGTGGTCGGTCCCGTGCCTCGCCGGGTTCGTGATGTGCAACACGATCGGATGCAGCCGCTGGATCGATGTGAAACCTCCCTCAGCCGGTCCCCAGGAACACATCTTCCGCTCGCTTCCGGGAAATGAGCGGGTTCCCTTGGTGATGGACTCATTTCAACTTTCGAGGAACGGCGCACCGCAAGAGCCTTCTATTGAAGCAGAACGACGGATCTTGAACAGCATCCAAGAGACGAGTCTCTTCTCGACATTGGTTCCGCGTGGGGGAAAGTCTGATTCGCTCGATGAAAAGATCGTGTCTGTACGTATCACGGTCGACGAAACGATCGAGCCCCATTCCGGGCTGTCTGCGCTAAAAGGTATCGCCATCGGGGGGTCCATGTTTCTCTTCTCACCGTTCATCGAGCTGACGTACGACTATGCGGCCAAGGTCGGCCTCGAATTCGAACGATGGGACGGCAACATCAGGCGCTACGATGCTCGTTCGTTCGGCACGGTTCATTACAAATTGTTCGGCGCCACGCCGGTCATGATTGACGAGCTCAAAGGGCACGTGACGGAAGCTTGCCTCGTCGACTTGATGAAGCAACTCGTTCGAGACACCGATCTGTACATGGCCAGCAGTGCCTCGTCGCCGGCTCTGAGCATCCGTACGGTGATCATCAAATCGCGAACACCTACGATTGCGGCGTCTGTTCTTTCCATCGTGCGGACCGCCGGTGGTTCGACTGAATAGCGCGCCTCAAACCATTCTGCGTCGATGAATGCAAAGTGAAGAGCTGCCGCCGTGCGATTCCAAATTGGCCTACCGCCAGATGAGGGGTGGAAGATACATTGACATGTCCGACGGTGAGTCTTGATGCGAGATGAACCTCACGTCGGTCGGTATGGTGATCACCCGGCTTCACCTGGTGCTCAGCGTATCTTGTCGGCATATCTGCTTCGTTTCGCTGTGCGAAAGGAGAGACGAATCGTGTCTGCTTCTGAATGAGTGCGTCTCCTTGTGATATCCACGCCGAACTATCCAAGCAAAAGACGACGGCTGATACCACTCATTTTTTGACTTTGCTGAGCAAGCTGGCTATCGAATCTGATGTGCGTATGGAACACGATGCCACGACCCCCACACTTGCATTAGGGCGAAGGCACAAGCTGAGCAGCTATGATGCGGCATATCTTGAGCGAGCCATGCGGCTGGGATTGCCGTTGGCCACACTGGACCAGGATCTGCGAAAGGCAGCTGAGGCGGGTCGTTACCGGCCGAGTTCCGTAAGCGGGTGCATCCCTTGGAGGCGGTGCTCGGCAAGGTTGAGATAGCCATAGACCCCATCTTCATCTTGCTCAAGAACGACGCGATACCGCATTGTGCAATCCTCCTCACAATGCGTGTTATTGTAGTACAAAGCAGAGGAAACTGACAGGGCTTGTACGCTCCCCAGAAGTTGGCACAGTCACAGAGGAGAACTTTCTGGCAGAATAGTTACGTTAGCCAGGAGCGGCCGAATTCGCGGTCTGACACCTAAACGCCGTCAGACGGATTCCACCAAACTGATTCGAGAAGATCGAGATCGGTGACCTGTGTGGTGGACGTCGGCGTCGCCGTGAAGTGGTTTGTAGAAGAAGCGGCCCCTTGGCTGCCTGTGCCGATGAACGATTGGTTAAAGCCATGCGCCGTACGGAGTTCCGTGAGCGAGTGCATCCCTTGGAGGCGGTACTCGGTAAGGTTGAGATAGCCATTACTATGGAAGTGCGATGATCATTACGGAAATCGTATCTCAGCATGTCGAGGGTCGGCCTTTCTATGGCTGCTTCGGTCCAACGCGGTCCGTCAGCCGCACTATGCGTTGAAAGATCTTGCCAAACTGGACGACCGTGTTGAGGCACATCTCGATGGCCTGCGTGTGGCCGGAGAACCGGGCTGGGAACTCTGCAAGGCGGCGTTGGGCAATGAAGAAGCCGGGGAAGTGTTTGCTGCCTCGGTGATGGCGTTCGAATCCGGCATCGAGGCCCGTATTCAGACGGTGCTTGATGCTGTGATTGCTAAACCGGAACTCGCCACTGGTATGGTTTCCGCCCTGGGGTGGCTCAACTTCGAACAGGCTTCGCCCCATATTCATCGCTTTCTCGGTTCACAAGTCCATCTCCATCGCCAGATTGGCCTCGCAGGATGTGCCGTGCATCGGGCAGATCCTGGGAAGATCTTGAGCCAGGCGGTGGGATCTCGAAATCTTCCCCTCCGTGCCCGAGCCTTGAAGTCTGTTGGTGAGTTGGGCCGCAAGGATCTTCTGAAGGCGGTGAAGGACAATCTTCTCGCCGAGGATGACCAGGTTCGGTATTGGGCTGCCTGGTCCGGGGCCTTGCTCGGAGAGCCTGCAGCGAATCCCATCCTGCAACGGTTTGTCGAATGTGCGGGTCTGCAGCGTGAACAGGCCTGTGCGACGTCGCTAAGACGGATGTCTATAGAGCAGGTCAGATCTGGCTGAACAAGCTCGCCAGTGCGCCTGACACACTTCGTCTTGCCGTTCAGGCAACCGGCGTGATGGGTGATCCCGCCAACATTCCTTGGATGATTCAACAGATGGAGAATCCAATTGTCGCTCGTGTGGTGGGAGAATCGTTCATGCTCATCACTGGAATCGATCTCGCCTATGACGACCTGGACACCGATAAGCCTGAAGGCTTTGAAGCGGGGCCAACGGAAGATCCGGAAGATGAAAATGTGGCAATGGATGCCGATGAAGATTTGCCCTGGCCTGATCCGCGATTGATCGAGAAGTGGTGGGGGATACATCGGCTTGAATTCACAAGTGGGACGCGTTACTTACTCGGCAAGCCCATGACCATTGATTCGCTCACAGACGCGTTGAGGACCGGCAAGCGACGCCAGCGCCGCGCCGCGGCGATTGAACTGGCCGTGCGCCAACCAGGCCAGCCGCTCTTCAATCGCAGCGCCCCCGGTTTCCGCCAGCAGGCACTACTGAGGAGGTGTCAAACTGAATAATGGCATAAGAATCACACGGATGGTAAACCACCATGCCGACTGCACAAGCCGGTCAATCTAGGGTTCTTCACGTCCCGTATGTTGCGCAGCCCATCGGTATTACCCGTCAGGCAACCTCGTCGCAGGTGCTTGCTATTACCGAATCGTCGTAGAATAATGCCGCTCCTCCAGGAATGTTCACCGGTAACCGGGGATGATCGAACTCGCTCCATAGCTATATCGATCTCATGACGGACCAACTTCGGAAGATGTTTGCCTGATGCCCAAGCATCCCCAGTCTATCGGTACCCCACCATCAGTGTTTGTGCGACTCCAACAGGGCACCACGTGGACGGATGAACGTTCGTTTACGCACTCGTTTACCATCGGGCGGGCACCGGATTGTGACGTGGTGATCACGGACCCGGCGGTGAGTCGACTCCATGCGGAGATTCGGTGGCAGGATGGCGTGTGGCAGCTGGTCGACGCTGGAAGCCGTAACGGAACCTATCTCGACGGCGTGAAGGTCCATGAAGCCCGGTTGCCGGCATCGTGCCACGTGATGCTTGGACAAGGTCATGCTTTGTTGCAAATCACCGTGGATCGGCCCGCCGAATCGTTGCAGGAGGGATCCGATCGGACCGCCCTCTACCAAGAGCAAGAGTCGGTGACTCGACTCATGGAACGATTAGAGCACCAAGGCGAGATCGCCGGTGCCGGACCGCAGACCAGACGCTACCGGGAAGCGGTCGCGCGGATTGCACAGCGCCGATCACGCCGGCATTACATCACGCTTGGAATTGTGGGAGTCTTGCTCATCATCGTTGCCGGTCTTGCCCTCTATCAGTCGCAGAAGATCAGCGTCCAAGACCAGAAAATTGAGACGCTTCGCAAGACCGCCGAAGATATTTTTTATGCAATGAAGCGCGTCGAACTGCAGGTTGCCCAGCTGGAGGAGATTATTGCTCGGAACGCCCAAGCGAAAGAATTGCAAGACATCCTGATCAAGCAGCAGGAAATTAAGAATCTACAGAGCAAGTACGAGCGATTTATCAAGGAATTGGGTCTCTATGCGAACATGAGCGAACAAGATCGGGCGGTGTTTCGAGTCGCCCGTCTGTTCGGTGAGTGTGAGGCGGCGATGCCGAAGGATTTTCTGGCCGAGGTCCATAAATACATTCACAAATGGAAAAGCACGGAACGCCTGCAGGCCGGCATGCGGCGCGCATTGGCTTCAGGCTATACCGGCACGATTTCCAATGCCATGTTTACCAATAACCTGCCTCCCAACTTTTTTTACGTGGCGCTTCAGGAAAGCGGGTTCGATCCCAAAGCAGTCGGCCCCAAGACTCGGATGGGCTATGCGAAAGGCATGTGGCAATTTGTCCCGGAAACGGCGAAGGAATTTGGCCTCAAACCCGGTCCCCTCCAACACGAACCGAGCTTCGATCCAGAGGATGATCGCTTCAACGCCAAGATGGCGACCGAAGCTGCAGCCAAATACATCAAACGGATTTATCTGACGGATGCTCAAGCCTCGGGACTGCTTGTGATTGCATCGTATAATTGGGGACAGGGGAATGTCATCAAAATGATCAGGCAGTTGCCGAAGAACCCTCAAGAGCGAAATTTTTGGCAACTCTTGAAAAAGTTTAGAATCCCCCAAGAAACGTATGACTATGTCTTTTACATCATCTCGGCCGCCGTCATCGGTGAGAATCCGCAGCTCTTTGGCTTCAATTTCCCCCCCCCATTCCCTAACGCCAAGACGCTATAGCGATCGCTGTGGCCACCGACCTTCCGCTCGTCACCACACGATCTTGTCCCACGTGTCTCCCTGACGAGAGACATGGAGTGTAATTTTCTTGGCGATGGGGGAAAGGTCCACGGTTTCCCCTGCAGTCGTGACGGCCGTATCGATCAGGAGGACCACGACAGCGCCGTTTTCCTCTCGTGTCATGCTTGCGAGAGAGAGCTTCAACGTTTTGTAGGTCCGGAACATTTCTTCGACGTTACGTCGGCGCGCCGCGTCCATACGCGAGATGGAGCTCAGTGTGTCCACATCTCGCCCCTCGTATGCACGCGTGAACTGGTCAAGCAGGGACTGGAGTGCTGCGTCTGGAAATATAGTTGCAATTTGA
The DNA here is from genome assembly GCA_024998685.1 of Nitrospira sp. Taxonomy (GTDB): domain Bacteria; phylum Nitrospirota; class Nitrospiria; order Nitrospirales; family Nitrospiraceae; genus Nitrospira_D. The sequence goes on along the minus strand of JACOEH010000014.1, from coordinate 8,877 downwards.
CTCGGAGGGACAGGCGGGAGCCCATCTTTGGTTGCCGGTACATCCGGTTTTAGGACCGGCACAACCTGTGTCGGTTCTGAGTTGGGTTTGGCGTTCGCGATCGGTGGGGCCGGCGCCGTCAGCAAGGTCCTTGGGGGAACGGGTTTTCGGCTTTCGCACTCCATATCGAGTATGGTCGGTCTACTTATTAGGCCGGCTGGTTCTCGTTCCAGTTCACGTCGCAAACGATTGACCTCGCGCGCTGTATCCTCATATTTGCCGTAGGTTTCCGTCGCGAGGGCCTTCAGGTCCGAGCAGTCCGAAGTCTGGCTCCCTGCCTGTAGACGGTTCACGGTGTCGTTAAGCAAAGTGCTGAGCTTGGCCAGGTTCTCTTCACGCGGCTTAAGCTCCTCCGCTATTTTTTTAGAGGTACCATCCGGTGATGGCTCAAGGGGTGCCCGCGTCTCTGGTGGTGTGCTCTCGGGACTACTACGCTCCGCCTGTGACCCGAAGAATGAGATGAGTCCGATGACGGTCAACCCTCCGATGAGGATTCCTACCGCAATGATCAGGCCGAGCGGTCGGGCGGGGGGAGAGGCAACGGGTTTCGGAGAAGAGAAATTGGTTGGGTCTGGTGTCTTTCGTTCCGACAACGACCAATCCGGTGACACAATTGTATGATTCTTGGCTGGTGGAGCCTCTCGATCAACGACAGATGCTGCTCTATTCGACGCTGATTCTTGTGATGGTGCGATGACCGTACTCTGCGAAATGTGACGAGTAGGCTCTTCACAGGGAGGTAGCATCTGTCGCGAGACAATCGTTGGTTGGGATTCGTCCGGTACAGCACATGACGAGATCTGTGGCAATGTATACCAGATCTCGTGTAACTGGTTGGCCAATGTCTCCGCATCGGGAATACGATCAGCTGGGTCACGCCGGAGTAAATCTCGTACGACGCCCTGCACGAGCGACGGCACATGCGCGGGGAATTGCAAGGCGAGTTCTTCCCGGTCGTAGGCCAATCTCCCGAAAATAGAGGTTCCCGAGGATTCCGCATAGGGCGTCTTTCCCGTCAGCATTTCATGCATCACGATGCCTAGGGAATAGAGGTCGGATCGGCTATCAACGTCCCGGCCACGGGCTTGCTCAGGAGACATATATTCCGGCGTACCGATAACCTCTTTCGGTCTTGTTATCCTTGCTTCATCCAGCGCCGCGGCGATGCCGAAATCCGTGAGCTTTGCCTTACCGTGTTTGTCCAACAACACATTGGCCGGCTTGATGTCCCGATGAATGATCTTTTGGCTATGGGCATACCCGAGCGCCAATGCCAGTTGCCGGGCAAGATGGACGACCTCGCGAACAGGAAGGTGCGACTGCTTTCGGATCATGGCGCGCAGGTTACTGCCCGGGCAGAATTCCATGACGAGTATGTAGGTCTGCTGCTCTTCCTCCACCGCATACAGGGTCACGATATGTTCATGCTGCAGCCGTGCCATGGTACGTGCTTCCCGCAAAAATCGTTCGACAAAGGAGGAATCCCCGCTGAGATGGGGATGAATGCGCTTGATCGCGACCACGCGGCCGGCTCGAGGGTCGAACGCTCTGTACAGGACCCCCATCCCACCACTTGCGATCTCTTCTTGGATCTCGTATTTGCCGGCTATGAGCTGTGGGGCCATACGATGTGTCTCGCAATGACTGGACTGTAATTATACCCAAAGTACACAGAGCAAGGCCATGTTGGGATAAGACTTTGGCTGCGTGTTGATCGCCTGACAATAGCAATGCAATGGAAGATGCACGTAGGCTTTCCTCTCGCTAAGGCGGGATCGAACTGAATCTATTTAGATTCACCTTGTATCCTTTTGTTGCAGAGTGAGTCAGTCTTGATTGCACACCTGCTAGGTTCTAGGTCATCGATTTCTGAGAATCCCCGCAAAAAAGATGGCAAACGAATACGTAGTAACATTCAGCACGGTCTTTGCTGCTGGCGACAGGCACCGTAAACAATTACGTGCTCAAAAGCTGAAGTGCGCTACCACATTGTGCGTCAATAGAGCCATTTGCATCTGCCGGTCTAGTAGAATTACGTGTACGTAGCTAAGAGGGAATACAAAGATGAACAGCTATTGCTCGTACTGAAATCAGAGAGTTGAAATGGCTCATTCCCATTTGCAAAGCGACATAGTAACCAGCCACACTGGTAGCAGAAGCTCTGTGAGTGTCCTCGCCATAGTCTTCTTTCTTCTGATTCCTCTCAGCAGTGTTGCGCAAACACTGAATCAGCAAGTCAATAGTCTCCTGGCTGATAACTGCGCTGGCCTCGGGACGGGTGGGGGGATAAATCAAACGCCTATTCTCACCGGGCTTGTTGGGAGTCTTAAGCAACTGTGCACGCCCTTACCTAATAAAGGGGGTGGCCAATCTCAGGATGCTAGTACTGCCGGAGGCGGTGCCGCCTCTGTTCAAGGGTCAGCAGCTTCTATCTTGAATCGTACCCTGCTTGGGCGCTTGGAAGATCTTAAAAATGAGGAGCGAGAAGGGATAGAACAACCATCCTCCATGCTTTTCAATCCACTTGGCTTGATGTCCATGACACATGGAGCCAACATAAACGTTTCATCACCGTTCTATGCCTCGACATCGACTGGCGGAGGGCCAATTACCACGTTCGGTACAAGTAGTCAGAGTCGTTGGAAGGGCCTAGGCTTCTTTGCCTCAGGCCTAGTTGAGTCGCTCAATCGTGACATCACTACCTTTCAGGATGGGTATAAATCAACGATTCTCGGGTTTTCAACGGGGATGGATTACCGTTTTAGGAAGAACGTGGCGGCTGGTCTTGTGGGGAGCTTTTCCAATACCGATGGTGATTTCAGGAGCGGTGGAACATTTAGCACGAATTCGTATGGTTTTCTCACGTTCGCTCAGATTTTGCCAACTGAGAAAACATTTATGCAAGTGACCGCGGGATACACACGGAATAACTATCTTGTCTCTCGATTGACTACCGCCCAAGTGACCTTGGATGGTGTTGCCCAAGGTCAGCCGGTGAGCGCATTCGCTTCAAGCAATTCCAGCGGAGATGTGGCGAGTGCCGGCTTCCTTGCGGGATATGACCATGCCATGGGACGTTTTGTCATTGGGCCACGAGTTGGAGTGAATTACAGCCAGATTCACATCGGCAGCTATGCGGAGAACGGGGGCGGTGGGATCGGATTGGCCTACGACAGCCAACATATTTATTCGCTCCAAAGTATCGTGGGTATACTTGGGTCCGCCGCCTATAGCACCCGAATCGGTATCCTTGTTCACCAGGTGAATGCCGACTACATCCATGAATTTGCAAATTCGCAGCGACTCATCACCGTGCGATTTGTCGAAGATCAGCGTGATAACACAACACGGTTTGCTTTTCAGAATGAGGTGCCTGTTCGGAATTACTTCAATCTAGGGACAGGAATGGTGGCCATCTTACCCAATGGCTGGCAACCATTCGTCAATTTTCGAGCCATGGTCGGCAACGAACAGTTCAGTAATTACGCCGGAACCTTTGGACTACGCATCGAGTTATAGATCGCAAGATTATGAAAGGCCAGCGACCACTTTCGCCGCTATTGATGAATTCCGAAAAGTAATGCACACGTTATCACGATGCGAAGTCTAACGCAATGTTCGATCTCATCGAATCTTCTGCGGAAACATCAAACAATGGACGAGGGGAGAGAAATGCGAAAAAGTATTTTCGTGATGGATAGTTCAGTTAGTAGCTCAATCATATTACTGGGTATTAGTTTTCTGATTGGCCTGCTGCTATCGGACCTGGGATTCGCTAGGATGTATGAGGAACCCAAGAGCTTCTCTTTGCAGCAATCTACCCCTATAGAACAGATTAACCTAAAGGTTCTGCCCGATGTCGACGTCGAGAGGTTGCTGGAAGAAGACCGTAAATTCGTTAGCGAATTGCAAGCCCCAAGGCCACTACGCTTCGCCATCGCTGCTGATGTGTTTTATACTTTGGATAACTCCGGCACCACGGAAGAAGTACTGGGTGGAAGCCTGTGGCGGTTGCGCATTCGGTCGGAACGTGCAAAAAGTCATAATCTCGGTATCACACGGTTCGATATGCCGGATGGAGCAGAACTTTGGATCTACGATCCGGAACGTACTCATGTGGAAGGACCTTATACCTTCCGTCACCGCAGTCACCGCGGAAGTCTGTGGACACCTGTCATTGAAGGCGACGAGATCATGGTCGAAGTGTTCATCCCAGCCAACGTAACTAAGCCGATTATTGAAATTCGCAAGGTCAACCAGGGTTATCAAGGTTTTGAAAAAACAGGAATACTTGGTGGCAACGCCGGTGATTGCAATATCGATGTAATGTGTCCGGCAGGTAACAACTGGCCAAAGCAGATCCGAGCTGTAGGGGCGTACACAATCGAGGGCAAAAATATATGCACCGGCACAATGCTCAATAGTACTAAAGGAGACCGTACGCCATATTTTTTATCCGCCAATCATTGTGGCGTAAATGCAGCGAACGATGATACCATCGTAGTCTATTGGAACTATCAGAAACTCAACCCCACCACGTGCAACCCCAACCAGTTCTCGCACGGTCCCGGCAAATTAACCGACAATCAGTCAGGTTCAATTTTTCGCGCCAGTTATACCCCGAGCGATTTCCTATTGTTGGAGCTTAGTCAAAAGCCCGATCCCAGCTTTAATGTCTTTTACTCGGGGTGGGATACCATAGGCACAGGGCCATCCTCTTCTGTAGGCATTCATCATCCGTGGCTCGAAGTCAAGGCGATCAGCTCTTCAAGCACTTCGCCAACTACAACGATGTATAATTCATCAACTACTGATCTATCAGGTAACCATTGGCGCGTTCTTTGGAACTCTGGTGTTACGGAAAAAGGGTCATCCGGTTCTTGTCTTTTTGATCTCCACGGTCGTTGTATCGGACAGCTTCATGGGGGAAACCCCTTAGGCTGTCAAACTCCGAACAACCCCGACTGGTATGGAAGATTCAGTGTGAGCTGGACTGGCGGTGGGACTAATGATACGCGTTTGAGCAACTGGCTAGGTCCTCTTTCTGCAGCTGTCACAGGCATCGAAGGCGACACGCATATCACCACGACGAATGGTGTACACTACGATTTCCAGGCCGCCGGAGAATTCATTTCGTTACGTGACCCGAATGGTCTGGAAATCCAGACGCGGCAGGCTCCTGTTCCATCAGGCTATGCCTACCCCGATTCATACACCGGGCTCGCCGTCTGCGTGAGTATCAATACTGCAGTGGCTGCGCGCATGGGCAATCATCGCGTTAGTTATCAACCCATTCTTGGGAGCGACTCCAATCCCAATACGAGCTTAAAACTACGCATCGATAGCAACGAGATCTCAGTAGGTCCAAACGGCCTTGATCTGGGCGAGGGTAACCGGATTGTAAGGACTACTATGCCAGGTGGACTTGAATTCGATTTTCCGGATGGCAGCGTCTTGTTTGTCACCCCGAGCTGGTGGGGAGACGATAAACGCATATGGTATTTCAATATAAATCTTACCCGTCCCCCAGCAATTGATGGTGCAGACGCCAACAGCTTTCCCTTAGGAGGCGTTGCTGGTCCTATTGAGTCGGGCGACTGGTTACCTCGATTGCCTGATGGCAGCTCGATTGGGCCAATGCCGGCTGGACTTCATGAACGCTATGTCGGACTATACGACACGTTTGCGAATGCCTGGCGTGTGAGGAACGAAACTAGTCTGTTCGACTATGAGCCCGGTACATCAACCGAGACATTCACTTTGCGAAGCTGGCCCCCGGAAAATCCCTCATGCACCATTCCACAAGGGATGCTGAAAGTAATGCCGAAGGGCAATAAACCGGTAAAGCCTGTTCCTCAGCGAACCGCTGAGAAAGTCTGCCTAGCTATTACGGACGAGCATGCGCGTAGAAACTGTATCTTTGACGTAAGAGTCACCGGCCATGTCAGCTTCGCCAAGACCTACCGTCGTAGTCAGTGTGCTGTGACCACCTCAACTCGAACAAAGCTCATTCATGATGAAACACTGTCGGATGGTAAGGAGTCGAGATTTACTGCCACGGTTGCACTTGCCCGCGCTGATAGCATGAATATTCCGACTGGAAGTGTGCAGTTTATGGCCAACGGACGGAAGATCGGCAAGCCAGTGCGCTTGGATGCGAACGGTCAAGCCACATGGAAAACCAAGAGCCTCCAGATCGGCAAGCATACCGTGTCAGCCAGCTATATCCCTGACCAAAAGAAGAAGTTTTTCCCGAGTTTGAGCGCACTCATGGAGTACACAGTGAACCAGGAATAGGTCAGTTGTGTAAGCGGAAGATCGGCCGGTTCTCGCATTCTGGTTAGGCTAATTCATTCACTGTGCGTTTATCGCTATCCGGTAGAACCGTTGAGAATAGTTGATGACGGGATCCGAACATCTGTTCCTGGAAGAGGCTTTGCTTGTCATGTGTTGAAATGGTGCGCCCGCATGCTTAACGGATCGTCAACGAGCAAGAAAAAGCTTATCGTGGAGTGATCTCTAGGGTGGTTAAGGAGAGGCTTATCAAGCTCGCTCCTTGAGACGCGTAACAGGCTTCTTCATCTACTGAGTACGTTACTCTGATGGCGTGCGCTTCGGAATGTCTTTCTTGTACTCAGCGACCGTCCGACTTTCGGTGCTCAATTCCACCGAGGATGCGGCTGCCACCACTTTGATGCCCCGCAGTCGGCCTAAGTAATTACGGCTATCACCGGTTGCGCCGGCTTCATCTGCCGCGGCTTCAAATGGCTGGACACCCGTGATGGCCTTGATGGTTTCTGCGCCATAGGGTTCGTTGATGACGTACTGCTCAGGGCTTGTCTCATCACCGAACGAATAGGTTTTCCCGCCGACGATAAAGGCCTGGCCGCGGTATATATTCGGCACGAGATGCGTGACAGTCCCATCGGCTTGGAAATAATCCAGCTTGAGATAGGCATCCCGCTCGGACTGCACATACACAATGAGTTTTTCACCCTCGATAAAATGCCCGTCAGGTTTGTTCGTCCAGATTTTCAGGCCGAACTTCGGCTGAGCTGGAACAAGCGTGGTCCGAGCCTCCTGAGCGATTTCTTTCGCTGCAATCCGCTGTTTAATCATATCTTCGACGGAAATCGATGAGATTTTGGCTCGGAGAGTGAGACACAGCTCTTGAGGTTTGCGCTCCTCCTTCTCAACGGTGATCTCCTGCAACATCGCGGCGCTGGTTGTTTGGATGATGTCTTCTTCCAGCTGGAAGTTCTTGATCCGCGAAGACGACTTCACGAACACTCCATGATTTCGAACAGCGTCCTCCTGTGCCTTTATCATGGCACCGCGTCTGGCTTGGGCGGGCGTCTGGTCGTCGCCGAATCCATAGCACGCATGGCCTCGCACAATTTCCAAACCCTTTCCTCCCTCCGCATAGGCTGCGTCGGACAAAGTGACCAGGAGGGGATAGACAAACAACATGATTAAAACACTGACTTGCATGGCAGTTCCCGTGCTCCGGCATTAAGGGTTATTTTTGTCGAGGATGACCAAGACCTTGGCCTGCTTTAGGAGCTTGAAATAGCTCGGTACGCCATGGATGGTCTGGGCATCCGCATCACTGATATATAGATCTGCGCCTTCCGCCCGTAACGCCTTAATGGTCAGGGGAGTGTTAGTGACAAGGGGATTCGATTGTGCGCTCGCAAGATCCGGTTCATAGAGGACAATCCCATGTTTTGAGGTGGCTTGTTGATCGACGTAGGCGACGGAATACACTTCCTCACCTTGCTGATTCAGCAATCGGGGAGCCAGAGCCGGATGGACGCTTAGTCCCTGGGCATCCACCACGAGCCCCGTATAAGGTTTTGATGGACTCGTGATCTTCTTTTGATATCGGCTCAGAGGAACAGTTTTGGAATCCACCTTTGGGACGAGCAGCTTGGAGAACTCTCTGCCCAGCGTCATCTCTACTGTGGTCTCGACCGATCCATCCGGCATTTCCTGTTCTCTGATGAGTCGAGCCCCCTTCACAAAACCATCGATGTGTGTCCGTACTTCATCGTTCGTGGTGACATAGTTACTGACCGTGGTTGTCGAATCGACATGTATACCCTTCACGACTTCCAGGAGGTTACGCAGAGCCACGTTCCATGCCGCCTTGCGAGTCATTTCCTTGGCCTGCAGAGGGCTTGCGGATTCCCTAGGGGGGATTCCGATTCCATGAGCCGTGGCGATTCCTGTCGTCCAATCGATCTTGCCGTCCGGTGTCGTCGAGACCACATGTTCTGATTCACTGGATACGAGTTCCGGTGTTGCCGCTAATAAGAGGATAAGCGCATATAGAATGGGTCGTGTCATCATAATTCGTGGACGCATATCTCTCATAGACGCCTCCATTAGGATCGCTATCTTTATAATCTGAACAGGGCATTGGGTATCTTTTGCTCCAAAATGCGGGGCTACTCTTCAATTCCCTCACAGCCGGTGCCGAGCCATTTGCCTTTGATTTCCATACGTGCCTTGCCTGATCCTGCCAATTCACCTTCTCCGTTCGCCGAAAAAATTTCTGCTGTCTGGGCATGGGCTCCTAATCCGACATGGAGTGTGATCAATTAGGGGGAAGAAGCATCCCCCATTCTACTGTGTTCAGGCAGGCAGGTCTATCGTGAAGAAGGTGCGTGGTGCATGGAGGGTGGTGGATCAGAACGCAGACCGAATCGATTGGTGCAGCCTCCGGTATGAATCAGTCCCTCTGTAGACAGCAAGTTAACGTGTCCGGTTGTTGTCGCACAGAGGGTGTAAGAATAACTGTGTAACTGGTTATCATGCTTCTTCTAGAGAGGAGGG
>JACOEH010000079.1 GCA_024998685.1 Nitrospira sp. | reverse complement strand
GATTAAACACGGTGGTCGTGGTGAACCGCCGAACTTGTGTGCAGCGCAGCCCCAGCTTCTTGCGCAGTCGTTTGATCCGCCCGCCCCCCGCAGGGAACCCGTCAGCACGCAATTCGGCTTGGAGGCCCTCCGGGCCGTACGTCTGACGGGTGCGCACATGGGCGGCTTGGATCGCCACTTCCAGCCGCGCATTCTCCCGGGCGCGTTGCGACGGACGCCGATGCTGCCAGGCATAGTACCCGCTTCGAGACACCTCCAGCACTCGGGCACAACAGACGCAGCGGATAGTGGGCACGCAGCGTCCTCATGAGTGCGTACCGGGCAGCTGTGCCGTCGCAAAGTACGCGGTGGCTTTTTTTCGGATGTCGCGCTCCATCCGTGCTTCGGCAAGATCGCGTTTGAGTCGGGACAGCTCCGCCTCCAGCTCCGTCACGGGTCGTCGGTTCTCCCCCAGCGTGGCGAGCTGGCCTCGCCGGGCTCGCCCCACCCAGTTCTTCAGCGTTTTGCCTGACATGCTCAGGCGCCTGGCTGCCTCTGCAATCGGCCCCTGCTGTTCCAGGACCAGCGGCACGGCTTGTTCCCGGAACTCCTTCGTCTACGGCTGTCGCGGTAGGTGTTCCATCTCTCACCTCCACCCCTCGGATCATAGGGTGAAGGCGTCCACTTTTTCGAACTTACCTCACTACATTCCTGCACTCCTGCGTTGAACCAGCCCGCGCCAGTTGTTACCATGGTCAGTCATTCTCTGGCTGGAGCGATCACCGTGCCGAGCCCTCTGACTCCCAATTCCTTCTCTGGCCACCTCATCATCGAGGGAGCGCGGCAGAATAATCTGAAGAATGTCTCGCTGCAGATTCCCCACAATCAGGTGACGGCCATCACAGGCGTGTCAGGGTCGGGGAAATCCTCGCTGGCCTTCGACACGATCTTTGCGGAAGGCCAATGGCGGTATATCGAATCGCTCTCGACCTACGCTCGCATGTTTCTCGACAAGGTGGCTCGCCCCGATGTGGATCGCCTGCTCAACGTGCGTCCGGCCATTGCCATCGAGCAGAAGAACCAGGTGCGGACCGCTCGCTCGACGGTCGGTACGACGACGGAAATTGCCGATCTGCTGCGTCTGCTCTTTGCCAAGATCGGCAAACCCACTTGTCCCGATTGCCATCAAGAAGCCCGCTCTTTTCAGCCTGACAGCGTGGCAGACGACCTGCTCAAGCGATGGCCCGCTGCGCGGGCGATGATATTGTTCCCGATTGCGACTCCTTCGTCTAAGGAAGAACCTGCGTTTGTCCAATCACTGCTCACTCGCGGATTCACCCGGGTTAAGACCACCGACGATGTGGTTGATTTGCACGAGATCGGACAACCTTCGCTCCATAAATGTCCCTCACTCTTTATCGTCCTCGATCGTCTGGTGATCCGGGAGGACAACCGCACTCGGCTGGCCGAAGCAGTCGAAACGGCGTTTCGTGAAGGAGAAGGCCGCTGTTCGATCGACATCATCGACCATGGACGCCAATCCTACAGCACGCGATTTCTCTGCCAGCGTTGCGGACGGACTTTCGAACCCTTGAAGCCGATTCTCTTTTCGTTCAACCATCCGCTTGGCGCCTGTCCCGAATGTAAAGGGTTCGGCAACGTGCTGCGGTATGATCCGGAGCTGGTCATCCCTGACCCAACTAAATCGCTCGCCGAAGGGGTGGTCGAGCCCTGGAGCAAACCTAGCTCCGCCTGGTGGCAGAAACAGATGTTGTCCGCGATGAAACGGCACAAGGTCGATGTCATGGCTCCGTTCAAGTCTCTGTCGCAAGACCAGCAACGATTGCTCTGGGAGGGCGACAAATCCTTCGACGGGATTCATGATTTCTTCGAGTACCTCGAAGGGAAGCGCTACAAACTGCATGTCCGCGTCTTCCTCAGCCGTTACCGCACACCCTTCGATTGCCCCGGTTGCCATGGCAGTCGCCTCAAGCCGGATGCGTTGTTCGTCAAAATTGCCGGCGCCGACATTCATCAAACGATGGAGCGGACCGTCGAGAGTTTTTCGGAATGGGTAGAGTCCTTGCCTCTCTCGTCCTTTGAGCAAGAAATCGCTGCGGATATCCTCCGACAGCTCCGCTCAAAACTGGGATTTCTCCGGCGCGTCGGCCTCGGATATCTGACGCTCAATCGGCAAACCAAGACCCTCTCCGGCGGCGAGGCACAGCGGGTCGCACTTGCCAACCAACTGGGCTCTCAGTTGGTCGGCACACTGTACGTCCTCGATGAACCGACCATCGGCCTTCATGCAAGGGATACTGATCTCTTGGCCGGCATCCTCCACGATCTGGCCGACGCCGGTAATACGGTGGTCGTCGTCGAACATGACCGCCGCATGATCGAATCGGCCGACTACGCAGTCGAACTCGGTCCCCATTCCGGCGAAAAGGGCGGTGAGATCGTCTGCGCGGCATCCATGCAGGAATTCACCCAAGATCGTCGGGCAACCACCGCCCGATACTTGCGTGGTGAAGAACAGATTTCCCAACCCAGATCACGGCGATCCGGAAACGGCAAGATGCTGGTGATCGCCGGTGCCACTGAACATAATCTCAAGGATCTCTTCGTTCGCATCCCCCTCGGCATGCTCATCTGTGTGACCGGCGTGTCAGGTTCAGGCAAGAGTACGCTGGTTGAAGAGACCCTCTACCGATCCGTCGCCCGTGCCTTCCGTGTGGAATCTCTTCCCATGGGGCGTTTCAAGGCGATCAAAGGCATCGAGCACCTCAAAGGTATCCGCTTGATCGACCAACAGCCGATCGGGCGCACACCTCGATCCAACCCGATTACGTACCTGAAAGCGTTCGATGAGATCCGTCGACTGTTCGCCTCAGAACGAGAAGCGCTACGGCAAGGATTCACCCCCGGCCATTTTTCCTTTAATACCACCGGAGGCCGATGTGAACGCTGTGAAGGCAGCGGAGTGGAAAAGTTGGAAATGTATTTTTTCGAGGATATCTATGCGCCCTGCGAGGTTTGCGAAGGCAGACGCTTCAAACCGGAGATCTTGAAGATTCGCCACCGCGGCAAGAATGTCTCTGAAGTCCTCAACATGACGGTGGAGGAAGCCTGCTCCTTCTTCACCGGCACGCCGAGATTGCAAGACAGGTTGCATCTTCTCATTTCTATCGGCCTTGGCTATTTACGCCTCGGCCAGTCAGCCACCACCCTATCAGGCGGCGAAGCCCAGCGCTTGAAAATCGCCGCCGAGCTGAAAGACGCTTCCGCCAAAGATGTGCTCTATATCATGGATGAGCCGACGACCGGTCTGCATTTTGAGGACATCAAGAAGCTCCTCGCCGTTCTTCACAAACTCGTGAATGCCGGCAACACACTGGTGGTCGTCGAACATAATCTCGACGTGATCAAGTCCGCCGACTGGATCATCGACCTCGGCCCCGAAGGAGGTGCCGACGGCGGTCGGATTGTCGCCGAAGGGAGGCCGGAGCAGGTGGCAAAGGTGGCCGCTTCATATACGGGAAGATTCTTGGCGGAAGCGTCGTCGGCCAGCTAGCAGGCATGCACAGGCGAATACCAGCCATCCGTCCCTCTTCTTGCTTTTCCTCATGAGCGTTCACCTGGAACCTCGCGGTAAAATCAGGCCCCCCGTGTACTCGACGGACCAGGCTTCCACAATTGAACCGGCTTCTCTATTATTCTTCCTGCTTGTCGCCTTTCGTCGCCGGCTGCTCACCTTCCAGCTTCTTGTGCAGATATTTTTTGCTGAACGTCGTAATGGAAAAAGCAAGCCCGATCGCGATGGGGACAAAGATCGCCGAGGCGAGATTCACGTTCTTGAGCCAACCGAGTTCGGCAAATCCTTTAAAGACATACCCGGCCAGTCCCGCCAGATAATAGGCAATCACGATCACTGACAAACCTTCTACCGTGTGTTGCAGAATGACTTGGCTTTTGGTCGTTTTGTCGACACTTTGGAGTAGCGAGAGGTTTTGCGATTCCAGAATCAAATCGATGCGGGTTCGAATGATCGCGATAATGCCCTCGAATCCGCCACGGAGCGTGTCGATGCGACGCAAGAGCTGTTGATAGCCTTCCGCAACTCCCGTAATGCCGCCCAACACATAATCGGAGATGGGACGGTAGGAGTCCATTGGATGCTCGGCGATGGACATCAACGTCGTGTGCACGATCTTGTCGTACGGAATCGACGCAGACAGTTCAAAATGTAATGTCCCCGCCATCCGATTCGTTTTTAATAAGTCCCGCGTGAGACTGTTCAGCCATCGCTGCAAGGTCTCCGAATTGGCGTGGCTGATATGAGACGTAATGATTTCTCGCTGCTTCAAGTGAACCTGCTCAAATTTATGCACCTGATCGATGGCGGCGGAAAACAGCGGCTTTTGCATCAACAACAAATGATAGTAGGTCTCGATCCGCACAATGGCATCGACGATGTCTTTCAAACGTGACGGATCGCCTTGCGACGGTCCGACGCCGACCCAGTACCGCTCTCGTCCTTGGTTGTCCGGCGTAAAGCTCGTCGCGACGCAGGTCTGTTCATTGAAGATTCGACTTCCGTACAAGACGTGGCCGGGCATCAGCCCGCGCAGTTCGCTCCGCGCGGGCAGCATGCCCGACGTCAGCAGAATGTCCAAGCGGCAGACCATTGACCCAAGCGGCTCTACGAGGAATGTGTAATCCGGAAACCCCAATGGCCCGAAGGTCACTGCGCCGTTCCCTTGCGGCGGCACATGCCAGAGTTGGTAGTTATAGTATTCCGTATGCGCCTGCCAAATGAGGATGAGCCGATCTCCGTTTTGGGACTCCTTCACACCGTAGCCGAAATTTTCCCGGAGATCAGTCGTCTCGGCTGGAATTTTAAGACGTCCCAACAGCGACTGGAATTCCGACCGACTGGCCGGACGCTGCGTCGGCGGGTCGGACATGCGAAACGCTTCGTAGTGCACATGGGCCGGCGTACGCAACCATTTCCCTATCGGCTGGTGCGGGCGTTCGTGCAGCCTTCTCAAGAAGCTCTCAGTCTCCGATCCGGACATATCCGACTGATGCACGTCTCCTCCTCCATGACACGTTGTGCGGATGCGTGTTATAAGCCGGGCCGCTTCTCAGCCGTGACCGGGATCATGAGCAACTGATCGGCCCGGCGCACATTGAGTTGCAAGACCTGTCCGGCCTCAACCTGGCAGAATCGTTTGGCTTCCCGCTCAGTCATGGCGTCGAACAGCGAAGCCCCATTGCAGGCAATGACCCGATCACCCACCTTGAGTCCGGACTTTTCCGCCGGCATCCCGCTCCTTAATTCTTTGACGACATAGAATCGGCTCACATCGTCTCCCTGCAGCTCCCAACTCACGCCGATGTGGCCGGATCCCAACAGACCGGTCTGCGCGCCGAACCTGGCAAGCATCCTATGGACAATCAGTCGAGCAGACCCTTCAGGATCGTCGGTCGTCGGATCGGTCAGATGCCCTTGCCCGCTGAACAACAGCAAGCCCGTCTCGACATCGATCATCCGCAAGGCCAGCGAGACACTATGGGTTCGTTCTTGCTCACGCCGCTCCCACTGCTGCACTTCTCCGACGATAATAGCTTGCGCACCGATCAACCTACCCACCTCAAGGGCATCCGCATCGTCGGTATGGGTCAATCGGATGACCTGTTCCTTCAACACTTCATCCAGTTTGGACCGTTCAACCATATGCACATCCAGATCCAGCATGAGATTCGTCACGATACCGGCTACACGTGAGCCGGTTCCAGGAATGCCATCGGCATCTTTGAATAGCATGACGGCCATCGTGCGATACCGGTCGATCGTGTCGCGATTGATCGGGCCGTTACCCGTCACTACCGGCTCCGGACGAATCCTTCCTCCATATCGTGTCGATGTCATTCCGGCAGTGACACACACGCGCCGCCGCTGAAGAATGGCCGCCGGGGGGCCCCAGGCGCAGAGTTCATCATCCACCAAGACGACATGTTGCGGATGTTCACGCTGATCAGATACGAAATTCGTCATGGGATAAAGGATGCATCCACCGAACCATACCGAAATCGGGCAATAGACCATCTCGTACAGCCATTGCTTCCTTGTCGTCAACGAATATTCCCAGACCAGCATCCGACCATCGTCACGAATGATTCGGTCCGGTCTCCCGATTTCCTGTAGGACCTGCGCTTTGGTCATGGGAACCGCTAATCGGTCCAGTTTCGCTTCGGATTTGACGATCGTGTAACCCACGCCACAGCCGGGTGATAGTATCGACACCATGACGGCGATGCCCCATGCTAGTGAACGGAAATGGAAAGCGGAGTAGGGTGGGCAGGATCGCATCGGCATGAACCCTACCATTCGTCGCGGTACGCTTCAACGATGATGTAGCGGGCTTTTCGGCAGGAATCCCCGGAGTATTCAGTTGCAGGATGGATCGAAGGGCATTTCAGCGTACGGTTGATAGGCTTCACCCAGCGTGAGAAGGATATCCCCCCAGACATGGGTCGGATCTTTTTCAAACACCGCCTGCGGGTCTGCGGGCAGCGTGATCCATGAGCCGGCTTTCATCTCATTTTCCAGCTGTCCAGGCCCCCATCCCGAATATCCAAGATAGGCGCGGAACGATTCTGTTGTCCCGACACCGGTGAGAATGCGTTCGACCATGCCGACATCCCCGCCAAGACAGACGCCGTCGAACACGTGGTGGGCATTGTCAGGAAACTGATCGCCACGATAGAGCAGCATGACCTGATTTGTCTGCACAGGACCACCGGCATAGAGCACATGACCTGCCCCTTCGATCACCGGAACTTGGGGCAGGGCTTCAGAAATGGACATGGCCGTCGGACGATTCACGATGACGCCGAGCGCTCCTTCCGATCCATGTTCGCACAACAACACGACGGTCTGGCGAAAGTTCGGGTCACGCAGGCTCGGCGCAGCGATCAGAAAAATGCCTTTGCGGAGTTCGGTGTTCATGAACGAAATCCTACCCTGCACACGCAACTTCCGCAAGCACCGGGCTTCTCTCAACAGGAGGTGACGCTCGGGTTACATCTTGTACAGCGACGTGCGGCGGTCGCGAAGCAGATCGTTGTAGCGATTCAAACTTTTGTTGCGGGCTTGGGCCGGATCAATCTCAACGATGGTCAGCTCTTCTTGGTCACGAGACGCCCGATGTTGAATGACCCCCTTGGGTGTGACCACTTCGCTCTGGCCGATATAGGTCAACCGCTCTTTGCCACCCCGTTCTTCGCTGCCGATGCGATTGCATGTCACGGCGAATACATGATTTTCGAGGCACCGGATCGGCATGGAATCCGGGCAGTTCGGCAAGACCAGGTTGGATGGATGACAAATGATGTCGGCTCCTTGTATCGCCAAGGTCCGCGCCGACTCCGGATAGTACCAATCGAAACAAATCATGATACCGATCTTCGCCGGCCCGATATCCCACACATGAAATCCTGAATCGCCCGGAGTGAAGCACTGCGTCTCTTCGAAAAACAGATGGGTCTTCCGATAGCGCCCGAGAAACCCGGATGGTCCCACGAGGACGGCGGAATTGTAACAGCGGGAACCGGATCGTTCAGGAAGTCCCGCCACAAGATGCATCGTGCGACGTTTCGCAATGTCGATCAGGCGACGTACCGTCGGACCGTCCGGAACCGGCTCAGCGAGCTGTTGCGCTTCCTCTTGCGAAAGAAACTGATAGCCGGACGCGAACAACTCCGGCAGCACGATGAGATCCGCGTCTACCTGTTCCAGCGTGGCCGTGACCGTCTCCAGATTCTTGGCCACCTCACCGAACTGTGGATCGAATTGGTAAAACCCGACTCGCACCGCACATTCCCTTCACACAAGAACGGGCAGGGATTGTGTCCCTGCCCGTTTCAACAAAGGCACCTTGCAGCAGCCATCGCTGCTTCTCGTCGACTACTTCACTTCAGCCAGATGCGTGGCCGCCCCCTCGGCATGTTCGGTACAGGCATCGGCGTGTCCGGCCTTGCCATGCTTAACGGCTTCCGTGAGGTGTTTTATACCTTCGGCCAAATGCGGGTTTTTCATTCCGGCGGCCTGCGCATGCTTGAGCGCTTCACTCGCATGCTCGACACACGCATCGGCATGGCCTTCTTTCCCATGCGACGCGGCGCCTTTCGCATGTTCGACGGCTTCGGCAACATGCTTGTCACCGGCCAATGCCTCTCCGCTCAGCATTGGCATACCAACGAGCGCTCCAATTGCAGCCATTATCAAAGCACTTCGACGAATCGTGGTCGTCATCGCTGCCTCCTCTATGGTTGAAATTCGCTGCTCAAGAGAACAATCGACCGTGAATTCACCTTTACACAGCCCTCCTCAGACTGTCAAGAAGGTTTGGCGGCTGGGTCAAACCCGAGGATTTTCTGAAGTGCATGAAGATCTTTTTCAGCAGGGCACGCGAAGTCCCGGCTCCATTCCCACCACGATCCTGGATAGTTGCTGATCTTCGGATACCCAACCAGCTTAAGGATGAAATAGAGCCAACCCGATCGAACACCACCGGTACAATAGCAGATGACTTCCTGCCCGCTCCGTACCCCCTTTGCCTCCAATATCTCCTTCATTACGGAGAAATCCTTGACGGTTGCATCCTTGTTTAAGAAGCCATTCCACGCCACGTGTATGGCCGAGGGGATGTGACCGGATCGCGGAAGACCGGACACTTCTTTCCCAAGATATTCTTCAACGCTGCGCGCATCTAAAATAGCCGTCTGAGGATGCGGCTCCCTGACAAGGCCCTTTAGGTCTTCCTTCAACGCGATCAACGCCCGCACCGGTTGAGCCTTGAAATGTCCCAAGGTTGGAGAGACCGTCCCATGCTCGAACGGTCGTTTCTCGGCCGTCCATTTCACCCATCCGCCGTCCAAAATACGCAGACGCTTGTGCCCCAGATATTCCAGCATCCAAAACATTCGCCCTTCATCGCCCCAATTGTCGAATGGATTGGAGTAGATCACGACATCGCTGTCTTGATTCATCCCGAGCCGATTTAGTGTACGTTCAATCTGGCCGAGATCGGGGTTGAGCAATCCCTTCGGCACGGCATTGGGATCACTGTACTCATGCCACGTCGAATGCACGGCTCCGGGGATATGTCCGCCGAATTCGTATGTCGCCTTGCCGCGAACATCGATAATGACAAGATCAGGACGGCCTAAGTGCTGCTGAAGCGTTTCGGTATCGATCAATAACGGATGCTTCATGATGTCTTCTTTACAGTCCGCAATAGCGTGATTCAAGCATGCAATAACACGTTGATGTGTTCATCCACTGAGCGAGCCAACGCAGTCAAATTGTACCCGCCTTCAAGAGAAGACAGGATACGACCTTTCGCATGGCGCTTGGCGATATCGATCACGATTTTAGTCAGATCGGCATACCCTGCTTCCGTCAAACCCATGCCGGCTAACGGGTCGTCTGTGTGCGCATCGAATCCCGCGGAGATCATGACGAATTCCGGCTTGAATGCGTCGGCCACGGGAACAAGCGCTTTGAGGAAAATCGCGAGGTACGCCTCATCACCTTCCCCCGCCTCCATTGGGACATTGACGGTATATCCTGCTCCCGCTCCCTTGCCCCGCTCGCTGCCTCGTCCCGTCCCTGGGTAGTGTGGATACTGATGCGTGCTAAAAAAAAGCACCGAAGGATCGTCCTCGAAACTGTGTTGGGTCCCGTTCCCATGATGGACATCCCAATCGACGATCAGCACTCTGGTAATCCCATATTTCTTTTGGACATAACGGGTTGCGATGGCGACATTATTTAAAAGACAGAATCCCATCGCATGCGCTGCTTCAGCATGGTGACCAGGAGGCCGGACGGCACAGAAGACATGATCCACTCGCTGTGCCATGATGGCATCGACCGCCGCCAAAGCGCCTCCCGCCGCCAAGTACGCGGCATTCACTGAGCCTGGTGACATCGAGGTATCGGCATCGAGCGAGACACGACCGCTCGTAGGGGCGAGCCGGTTCAACGATTGAACATAGCTCGGTGAATGAATCTGCGTCAGCCATTCATCTTCCGCCTTGCGCGCTTCGATCTTGGTCATGCGGGCCATCGTACCCCTCTGTTCAAGCTGGTGCATGATCGCGCGCAGCCGATTGGGGGACTCCGGATGCCCGGGTCCCATGTCATGCTCAAGATACGCGGGATGATAGACGAGACCGGTTTTCCCCATATTCAATTACCCCTGAAACATGAAGAGCCCTTCGGAAGAGAAGAGCACATGGCGTACAGCTCGACAACGAACAAACCGAGCCAGCGCTTCATGCCCTTGCCCGTATGTCATAGGCTCTACGCTCGAACGAGAGACGAACGATTTGTTCAGGTTATCATGCAGAAAACTCCATAGACAATGTGTTTCAGCGCTGCTATCGTCTGCCATCAACGATAGGAGCAACGTATGCCGAATCCAAGAATTGAGCCACTGAAGAAAGTCCTCTCCATGGATCCGAGCGACGACGTCGCCTGGTTCGGGCTGGGGAAGGCCTATATGGACGATGGGAACTTCGAAGAAGCCGCCAAATCCTTGCGCCAGTGCGTGACCGTTAAACCAACCTATTCGGCCGCCTATCTCGCACTCGCTCAGTCACTCCAAAAACTCGGACGTCTGGATGAGTGCCGAACCGTCTGTGCCACAGGCATCGATGTTTCAACAAAAAACGGCGACGCCATGGTCACAAAAAACCTCGAAGCGTTGAAGCTTTCGCTGCCATCGTGAAATCCGGCCGTTCGCCCACTTCTCCCTTTCACCTTCCGTCTTGGACCAGCCATATTGCATGGCGCCGGCAAAAGCCCATTAGATCGGCTCATGATCGCATGAAGTTCGTCATCCGACTTGCGCTGACCAACGTCACAGCGAAGACCGGTGGACCTTTCGGCGCAGCCGTGTTCGAAACCGAGACGGGACGACTCATCGCCGTTGGGCTCAACGTCGTTGAGCCCTCCAACTGTTCCCTCGCCCATGCCGAAATGGTGGCGCTCGCGAATGCCCATCAAATCCTTGGACATTTCGACCTGAGCGCGCACGGCATGCCGACACTCGAACTGGTTACGAGTTGCGAACCCTGTGCCATGTGCTATGGGGCGGTTCTTTGGTCCGGTGTCCGGAAACTTGTCTGCGGCGCGCGAGGGCCCGACGCAGCGACGATCGGGTTCGACGAGGCTCCGAAACCCAAAAACTGGATAGCGGAGCTGAAGAAACGCAGGATTACGGTAAACAGCGATCTCTGCCGAGATGAAGCCATCGCCGTCTTTAGGCGGTATGAGCGATCCGGAGGTCGAATTTATAACGCTCGAAGGTGATAGGTCTATTCGTCTAGGACGGCATAGGCGGCGAGTGGTCGTGCCTGCCTCGATCTGACCGGCTATTACAAGCTCTGCCCGGCACTCCGGATGTGCCACCTGGGCCACGTCGGGCTTTTGGAAATGCGTCCGGAGGATTACAAGCTCTGCCCGGCACTCCGGATGTGCCACCTCGGGCCTCATTACTTCACATCTCGTTTACATCGACCCTCAGATTGTGCGCCGAATCGGCGCACACCTAGCGCCACAGCCGAATATCTCGTGCGAGGCTCCCCTTCCCTCCAAAGTAAATAATGGTCTTGAAAATCACCTCATCGGAATTGGGCGTGAGGCCGAGCCCTATCCCAAAATTCTCGGGAATTTCCCCCGGCAGCATCACATGCACGGAAGGTATGATATAGTGCCCCTGATCCGCCAGCTGGTGCGGATTCTGTAGTTGGCCGCTCGTCCCATAGCCCTGGAGCCCTAGAGTCAGATTTTTGCTGATCCAGTACCGAACCTCGGCTCGATAGCCCAACGAAAACCACTTGCTCGCGTCGGCTCCGACCAAGCCGTGGTCGAGGTCGGGGGCGTTCACGATGAACGTCCAACGACCGATATCCTTTTGAGCGATGAGCATGATCTCTCCCTCCACGAGGTTATCCTCGAACTGCTTGCTCCACCATTCGATCTCCGAATACCATCCCAAGTTTATAGGCAGCTGGTCTTTTTCAAAAAACTGGCCGCGGAGCCGAAACTTCGAGCCGGCATATTGAGGAGCCATGAGGGGAGACCCTGGAATGGCCCAATTCACATAATAGGCAAAATCAATAGTGTCCGGTTAAAACAAGCCCCATGAACTGGAGAGCCGGATCTGG
>JACOEH010000013.1 GCA_024998685.1 Nitrospira sp. | reverse complement strand
TCCGAATGTTTTAGTTCTGTGATACCCCGCAGCTTGCTGCGGGGAGCTTCATTAACTTCCCAAATTATGAAACCCATTAGCGTACCGTATAACTGGCCAAGCTTACTAGCATCTGTACTGAGAGAAAGAATTGTCTGCTGAATTTCTGCTCTTCGAAAAAGCTCAGCCATTACTGTTGCAAAGTGACCAATCTCTTCCCAAATTTCAGTTAGCGGAATTTTTCTTAACCACAACCATGCTTCATGCAGTGAGATCATTGCATCAACAATACTAATTAGAAGTTTGCACTTCTCATCTGTTGAGGCGTGCTGAATTAATCTTGTCTTAGCTTGTTCAAGAGAGGTTTTACCATCTTCTGAAAACAGAATGTTAAGTATATCCTCTTGAGATGACTGAATTAGGTCAAACTGGCACTGTTGAAGGTCGATAAGAGCCGAGATGGCTGACTTCATGAAGTCAACGTAACCTTCCACTTGTGATGCTATGTAGTCGGAGTATCCTTTGCCAACTGCCTCTGTGAAAACACTTGGATTTTCTGCGACACTAAGCATCTGTATCCAATTGGTCATCACTTGCTTCAACACGACGTCTTTCAGGTCTATCTCTTCCCATATCTTGCCAACCACTCGACTGAAATCGTCCCAATTGCTTGGTGGTGCAATGCTCTGAAGGTCCAACGGTGTTGCCGGGCGACTGACAGCAAGTTCTTCGTCGTGCACACCCGCTCCTTCAAAGGAGTTGCTTGCAATGGGGATAAGTAGGCCATCGAATTCCTCCTCAAATGCTACGAAGTCTTCGGTGGCATTAACGTAGTCAGACAGCTTGGGTGGCATACGGGCTCTCTATGTTTAAGTTACAGGTGTGGGATGTACTCCACGCCGAAAATTTATGAACCAACCTCATGAGGCCTGGCATGACTATTGGCTTATAGCTGAATAGCCCATCGTTGCTGCACACTGCACAATCGTTGAACCAAATTTTGGCATCATGGTGATGGACGAACGTGGTAAACAGCCCTTCGGTGCAGCGGCGAAATTTCGTCGTATCTAGCGGATCGAGGGTCTAGTCTTCATCAAGAACCAGATTTTCTGCCAGTGAGAGTGCAAACATAGCCAAGTCTTTCAGTCCATCCTCTTGTCACCATCCCGGTCGCACGAGATACGGTTCGATGGCAGTCGGACTCTTTAATAGTCTCATCGGCTAAGTGTTGCAAATGGCCAGACGACACCGGTTCATTTGCCTGAGCGAGACCTTGACCGTTGTGACGCGTTCCTCTTACCGGCGTTTGAAGTCTTATTCGGTCGTGGATAGATCGCGCCGACGAATTTATAATCTTTCTTATCGATATCCCGACCACCCACGATAGGCTTGCCATTCTTGGTCAGCGTGCCCGGAATCTGATAACACATAATGGAGCGTGGGTCGGCATGTGCCGTCCCGCGGATCGATGATTCCTCGATCGGGGTCAAGACTTGCTGCTCGACTTCTTCCGGCGACCACCCTTGCGTCGCGCCGAAATAGTCGATGGCCTTCTGCCGATCGATCTTGTTCACCAACTCACGACGCATATGCTCATGAGGGAATCCGAGAGTATGTCCGGTCTCATGACGCACGACTCGATGAAACTCGGACTCCGGTGTCTGCATGGTAAAACCTTGAAGGTTTAAGGTCGGTTCCCTCTTGGGGATAGAAAGAATATCGGTGCCCACATACGACCAATACCCGGCTTCCTCGCCTTGATCAATTCGCGCGATGCGCACTTGCGGGCTCGATTTGCTCTCAACAAACTGGACATTGGCCGTTTTGGCCCAGGCATTCATATGCAGCAGAATCCGCTTGCGAAGATCCCGTGGCGGATTGTCGAGAAAGCCGACCGTCAGTTTCACGCCTTCCGCGCCCCAGTACTTCGCCGTGACCACCGCAATGCGTAAGCGATCCAACTTGATGTCGGGCATCGCGCGCACCAGCTTCTCCATCCGTGGATGATTGGCCGGATTCACCCTCACGGCCCGTTCAGCTGCTTCAATCCATTTGTCTTTCGGTAACGATTTCGGGGTACAGACAAGCACTTCAGCCATGGTCTCCTCCTTAACAAGAGTCTTGTAAGTCACAATGCGATCGTTAGTCTGAGGCTTTCACCTGCTGGAATGGTGCCACGCCGCTATGGCTTGATTCTCTGTCCACTCGACCATCTTCGTCATCCGTATGCCTGCTGAGTTTATCGACTAAGAGTCGTAATAGATTCCGCACGTTCGATGGGAAACCATCATGATGAGCGATGCTTTGTTGAGATGGAGTTCAAGGGAGTACGTATGTAACAGAGTCTACGTATAGAATCTAAAAGGATACAGACTGAATCTTTTTAGATCCACCCGACCGTGCTGACTTGACTAAGTAGTGTTTCTGCTTTTATCGAATACCGCCACGTTTGCGTTCTCTTCTGAAATTTCCCGCCATTGGTAGAACAATCATTCAGCATAGCGCTATTAGGCATCAGAATTGCTGCACCGTCGCTCATTAAACCGTAGCGTTTCCACTTAGCACGTAGATGTTATTCGCCATATAAGGCTCGCAGAAAGACCGCTTCTGCGAGTGAGGACGGAGGGACACGCCATGCCATCACGACGCCGCTCTCATGCCAGACGCAAAACACTGGCTCGTTCCGTTGCTCCTCAGTATCCCGGCCATTACCTCACGGTTGGGGATAAGGACCGCGCATCCATTCGCGCGGTCCAGGAACGACTGAACCAAGTCGGCTGCGGTCCGGTTCCTGAGAATGGCAATTTTGATAGCGAGACAGTTGCCGCCGTCCAGCTTTTTCAAGCCCGTTCGGTCGATAGCCAGGGACAGTCTCTCAAGATCGACGGCGTTGTCGGACCACTTACCTGGGCTGCGCTCTTTGGGTCGGCGAGTCTTCCCATCAGTATCAGCAAGCCGGCGTCACCCCTCGTGCAACGCACACTCATCGTTGCCGCTACGCAAGTCGGTGTCCTGGAAGAACCGCCTGGCTCGAATCGTGGGCCTCAAGTCGATCAATACCTGGTATCCGTAGGATTAGATCCCGAAGATGACAGCTATCCCTGGTGCGCTGCCTTTGTCTATTGGACTTTCCAACAGGCTGCGGCTCATGTGGGAGATGAGAATCCCTGCATCCAGACGGCTGGAGTCTTGGACCATTGGAACAAGGCGGGCCGGTCAGGGATTACGCGCTTGTGGGCCGACGACGTGCAGGAAGACTTTTCTCTGTTGAAACCCGGCTTGATCTTTGTGATCAGCACCGGAGGGGGGAAAGGTCATATGGGAATTGTTGAAGACTTTCGTGATGACCGGCTCGTCACCATCGAAGGGAACACGAACCTTCCCGGCGATCGCGAAGGCGTGGGGGTGTTCCGTCGGACCAGCCGCAAGCTTTCCGACATCAACAAAGGTTTCATCAGCTATGACGCCTAGCTAGGAGACCCGTGCATCCATCAAGGTACTTTCGCTTTGGAGATCGTGGATATCGATACTATCAAAGGTAACCATTGGTATGACAAACACATAATAACCATTTAAGGAGGGCATCATGGGCTTAGCCGAGGCGTTTAGTGACACTTTACATGAGCAGCTGCAGGTGTATGCGGCGTGGTTTCCGGTCGTGAACACGATCAAGGTTGGGGACTTTGGATTGATCGAAAGCGGAGTGTTCCGATCCATGGGTAATGTCTCCAAATTCGGAATTGAGGTCGTGACCGCCTCGGGAAAGGACGCCGACATAGACTTTGTGTCCGAAGGCACCACCGTGACCAGATTTGTGGCGGGAGGAAAGGTCGATAGGTTCCCCCCAGTGGGCGATCTCGAAGCCAAGCTCGAGCTGGAATTTACGAGGGATAATTCGTGCATGATCAAGGCAAAACTCTCGGTGATCGAGATGCAAGATATCCATGGGGTGGCGAAAAAGCTCAAGGACCTGAATAATTGGGACAACGATTTCAAAGTGGTGAGCTGCACCTACTCGGGTGAGAAATGCGTGGTCCTTGCTTGCCGAGAAGCAGGCACCAAGGTCTCCTTCACTGGTAAAGCCAACATTCTCCAGGGGGTGGACTTAGGGAAAGTCGAGCTTGGTCCATCGTTCGAATCGACCAGTAATGCCTGTTTTAAAAGTATTGGCGAGACAGGGGTCGTTGGGATTCGCCTGTTCCAATTGGGATTCTTTGGCGGCCCTAAACTGCTGGGAAAGGAGGGGCGCAAGTCAGCTCAAATCAAAGCGGAAATGCTCACGGGAAAATTGAAGAACGATTTGTAAAAGTGTGGCGGCTCATCCGGGAAGATCAAGGAGTCTCACAATGCGCTCAGAAATGATGGAGTTTCTTCGATTTGGAGATTCCAGTGGGATATTAAGAAAAGGTGACCCGTATCTCGTGGTCTCAGGAACGACCCCGGTGCGTGAATGCAGAACCAATTACGGCCAGGAGCAATATTTCGATGAATATCATAAGTTACGCTATTCCACTTCCATAACCGAAAGGCAGCGAAATGAGGCCATACAGAGACTTGCGGGTGAAGCCAAACAAATGCTCGGCAAACTACAACTTGGCCCTGGCCCTACACAAGTGGATCTGGTAATCAGCGCATCGGAGTTGTGGCTGTTACCATTCGAGGCGGTCATCGACGATGCGGAAACTCCATTATTCGCACAGTCGGACAAGAAATTTGTCTTGACCCGCCGTATTCGTGGAGAATTTAAGGAGACTCCGCCAAACTGGTCTCCAGTCCCTCGTATTGTCTTTATCTCGGCCTCACCCACATGGTTGAAAGCCCTTCCTGTGCCGCACGCTCAACATGAGGATGCGATTCGGGAGAGTCTTAAGCCGTGGATCGAACCCTTGCTTGGATATGATAGTGGGGGAGCTGATGACCGAAAGGTCCTGCATATTCTCAAACAAGCGACTCCGGATGACGTACGTGCCCTGTTCGCGCAAGCCAAGACCGACAAGAAACCATTCACCCATGTTCATGTTCTTGCCCACGGCATTAATATAAAGAACGAGACGAATCAATTGCGATCCCAAATGGGGTTTGCTCTCGCAACGCCTAAAAAGAAAGCAATAGATGCAGATTTCTTGGTGGAGGTGCTGAAAAGCCAAGGCACCTTGCCCCAGGTGGTGACATTGGCGATTTGCGATGGGGCTAGTCAGGCCAACACCGTTGTGCCGTACCAAAGTCTCGCACAACGGTTGCATTTAGCCGGAATTCCGATAGTCGTCGGTTCTCAGCTGCCGCTCACATTCGACGGATCCGTGTTGCTGATTAAGGAGTTTTATAAGCACCTGGAAGGGGCAGATGTGCGGCAGGCGCTCCACGGCACCAGGGTAGCACTGTATAAGGAAAAGGATCGACTACAGTCGCATGATTGGATGAGCCTGGTGTCTTATGTGCAACTGCCGGAAGGTTATGCCGAACACCTCGAAGAGGTCGAGTTGAAAGCTCATCTTGCTTCGCTGGAAGTCGCCAAAAAGTGGGCTGATCAAGTGGCGAAGTGCGGTGCGACGGCACAAACCGATTTTCTGATTGCTAAGGAGAAATTGCTCAACAGCATAGCAAAGTTGGTGTCGCTCTTGAAGGCACGACAGCAGGAGAAACGGAACGATTCACTGTATCAGGAAAATGCCGGACTGGTGGGGAGCGCCTATAAGCGCCTGGCGGAGCTTCTAGAAGTACGGCAACGACGTGATCCCTCGGTGCAAACCAGCGAGATTTCGAACGCACTTGATGAGGCTCGTGAGGCCTACAAAAAAGGGTACGACAAGAATCTCTCTGATCACTGGACTGGAGTGCAGTGGTTGTCCCTCGAGATCATCCAAAAGGGAGTGATGGCAGAAGCTGGGTACTGGCATGCAGCGATGCAGGCGGCGAGGCTGGATGCCGAACGTCCCGATGAGTACTGGGCGTGGGGATCGGTCGCCGAGCTGTGGCTCTTGGCCATCTGTACTACAAAGCAGGATGGATTCGAACAGGCAAGACAAGCCTTGGCGACGTTCAAGCAACGAGCCGCCAATTCGAAAGAGGAGGCGTTTGCCATCGACTCCACTCGACGCCAATTGAACCGCTATGCCACCTGGTGGACGAAGGCAAAGGGCTTTTTCCCGCAAGCGGAGTCAGATTTGTCAGTGCCAGCTCAGCAATTGATGAAAGATCTCGATAACTGAGTTGGCAGGTTATGGCGAGGAGCTCGAATAGAGTTGGCATAAACCTGGTGCCTAACGGGTTAAAGACAAATGTGCGCAATAGAGAAGCGGTGAGTAGGTGGCGATACGAGCGTTTCTCGGCTTTATTGAAGAGACTTTAACTAGTGAATCTTTTTCGCGTGCAAGCGAAGTCGAAAGATCGGATCAGGAGTTTGATTACTATTCACTCAAGGACATTTGATAGTTCTAACGTCCAATATATCCAGCGTGGGATGGCTGAGCGAATCATGTTACCGACACTCACCATCGAGGAGGTAGGTAACTCATGACTGGTCCCACACGTGAATTCGCTGATGGGATTTTTTACAAATTGATGGGAGTCGTGACTATCCTGGTAGGATTAGGATGTCTACATAGAATTGATGGAGTGGTGGATTGGAGTGTGTGGGCATTTATCCGGTCGATTGCTGGTTCCCTCTTGCTTCTTCTTGGCGGCCGTGCGTACCTGTACGGAAGGAAGCTGGATCAAGAGACTATTGATGAGCTACTCAACCGAGATACACGACCTCCCGTACTGTTGCTGCGTTCTTTTAGAATGGACGAACGCGAAATCTTGAGCCGATTTACTTGGACAGAGTTTTTTACGCAGAAGAGAGCCACCACCTTCGAAGAGGAGTTGGCTAAAACATTCAAAGTGGTAGGTCCAGTCATTGCTGTTGGAAATCCGGTAGATGCCGTTCGACCTTTGGGAGCTGCCCGCACATATGCAAGCAACGAGGAATGGCAGACAAAGGTATTAGATCTCGCGGCAAAGAGTTCCCACCTCGTGATTATCCTTGATACGACACCTGGAGTTCGATGGGAGTTGGAACAAGTCATGCCGCGATTCGAAAACCGGAATGTGACATTGCTTTTCCCTCCATCGCTGACTGATGTAGATTTCGAGAGAGTTCGGGAACTATTGAGTCATGTCGCCATAGACAAGGAGGTGGATCGAGGCCTCATGGCAATCTCCTTTGACAGCAATGGGAATCGAATGAAACTCGTGTCAAAGTCCAAATCCCTGACAAAACGCTTAGACCTCCTTGGACAATATCTTGACCCAGCACGTCGAGCACAGCTACAGGATTCCAGCTGTGCGAAGTGCAGTGTTAGTTTCCGCGACAGCGTTTCTGATTCTATCGTCAATGTCGATGAGTGCGTGAAATGCAGCCACGAGTTCACGGTTAGCGATGAATGGCACTTGGGGCCTGACAAATGGTGGCTTCGTGCCCTGAGAGGCCTGAAGTATGCGAGCACAGGTGCTGTATTAGTAATTGTGGGAAATGCCTTCATTGTAAATTCGGAGAATCTTGGCTATTCCAACTCATACAGTTTTGAGCCAAACTACGAGGGCATTCCGGCAGAGGAATACGCCTGTTCCGTTGATCATAATGGAACACTTAGCTGTGGGACTGATAATACCCCTGCGGCACTGCTGAAAAGCTATCAAACGGTACGGGAGAATAGTTCAGGTGAGCGTAGGTTAGAGTCTTGGGAAAGAGATCCATCGACTCTGCCCGTTCCTGCCACAGACTCTGAGGAGTACGAGGAATATCAGGCAGAGATGCTTCGTTTTAAACTAGTAGCTGATCGTGACCCCCTCAAATATGCACTCCTTAAAGGACTCATTGAAGGGAAGATACGATATAAGCAGCATCTTCAAGGGAAGCTAGATAGAGTCGCACTCGGTGTTGCGGTTGCAATCTGCAGTGCTGCCCTTTGGCATGTTCTGTTCCTCGGAATTTACAAGATTATTGTCACTCTCTCCTACGAACCACCAGAATCAATTAGACGCCATAACCTTGCTGAGATAACTAGTCGCGAGGGGTAGATATTCATCGTCACTCATGCTTCTGATAATGAAGCAGAATATGATGCGGCGACAGCAGCCCAGTTGCCTCGCTTTATATATATCTTGAAACACGAGGTAGCGTGGCCCGTGGATCTCAAGGACTCTGGGGAATCGGCGGGCAAACTCTCGGCGTTCAAGCAACGGTTGCTGAAACGGCATATCGTGCAAGGCTTCACCAACAAAGATGATGTCGCCACTCATGTGGCCTCAAATTTAGGACGGTATTTTTCGGAAGGGATCGTCGCATCTGACGGTGGGCACCGCGGGGTTTTGCACGAACCACCGGCCGATTGGGTCCCTCCCCTCAACAAGAATCGTTGGCGCTATAAGGTGGTCGGGTTTGATTTGGACGGCACATTGCTCAGAGGGGAGAACTACCAGTTCTCCTGGGAGCTTATCTGGAACAACCTGAAATTTGCCAAGAAGATCCAACAAGGCTTGAGCCGCGAGTATCGAAACAAGCCAAAGAGGCGAAGGACGACCGATAACGCATCATGGCTTATCGAACCTGGTGTCAGAAGGCGTGCGGGCATTTCATGACGAGAAAGGTAACGAGGAAGCAGCTGGCCGACATGTTTGCCCCGCTGGCATTAACAAAGAATTGCCGACAGGCGCTACAGCAGATGCGTCATGAAGGATTTGTGCTGGCCGTCATCTCGGGAGGCGTCAACGTCCTGCTCGAGGAGAAGATGCCGGACTATCGTGAGCTGTTCGACTTTGTGTTCATCAACGAATTGTTGTTTGACCGAAACGGCGCGTTGCACGACGTGGTGGCTACAGAATATGATTTTGAAGGGAAAGCCGAGGCCCTCAGCGACATCTGTAAGAGGGTTGGATGTCATCCAAAAGAGGAGGCCGCCTTCGTCGGTGATGCATTCAACGACGAGGCCATCATGCTGACCGCGGGTTTATCGATCGCGTACCCTCCGAAGGACGAAGTTGTGGGAGGAATCGCTGTTTCAATCAAAGAAGACAACCTCGATCTCGTTCGCCAGATGCTCATGCAGGAGTAATCAGGAACGTGCTGATACATGTGGAGATAAGATGAACCTCCACGCTGTTGCCGCCATGTCGTTCGGCATGAAGAAAGACGGCAGGGAGCCGAGATCGCCCGCAATCGTGCAAGTATGAGTGCTGATGTTGATGACGTTCTTCTGAAGGTTGGACGGGAATTTGATTTGGCTCACCGTTGACCTTCATGAAGTTTGCGGACTTTTTAGTATGCCGTTAGGAGTGTGACCATGTTGCCCTTGTGTTTTGTGCTCATGCCATTTGGAAAAAAACCGGCTGCTGACGGCCGGTTGGTGGACTTTGATGCCGTCTACGACCAGCTCATCAAGCCGGCCGTAGTTGCAGCAGGGCTCGAACCGTTGCGTGCCGATGAGGAGATGACCGGTGGCGTGATCCACAAGCCCATGTACGAGCGGCTGATCCTCTGCGAATATGCGGTCGCCGACCTCACCACGGCGAATGCCAACGTCTTTTATGAACTTGGATTGCGCCACGCCATCAGACCAGCCAGCACCGTCCTCCTGTTCGCCCAAGGCTTGGGGCAGCTTCCATTTGATGTTGGTCCTCTTCGCGCCGTTCCTTATCAACTCGGCGCGGATGGCAAGCCGTCGACAAATGGCACGGATTTGGAGATGTTGGCCGGCAAGCTGCGTGATGCCCGCAAGATGATGACCGACAGCCCCGTCTTTCAACTCGTCGAAGGGTTCCCCGAAATCAAACGGCTGAAGACCGATGTGTTTCGAGATCGCGTCCAGTATTCCACCACGCTTCGCCAGAAACTAGCTCAAGCCCGCAAGCAAGGTGTTGATGCGGTACGGGTCGTCGAGCAAGAAATCGGGTCGGTGCACGATGCTGAGGCCGGAGTAGTGATCGATTTGTTTCTCTCTTATCGGGCCGTGAAGGGGTGGGACGACATGATTGCCTTGGTGCAGAAGATGTCGGCGCCATTGGCAGCCACGGTGCTGGTCCAAGAGCAGCTGGGACTGGCCTTGAATCGAGCCGGTCGCAGAGCAGAGGCAGAACGGGTGTTGCTCGATCTGCTGGCCAACCGTGGGCCGAGCAGCGAAACCTATGGCATTCTCGGCCGCGTCTACAAAGACCGTTGGGAAGCGGCGCTCAAACTCGGTGAAAAGTCACTCGCACGTGGGTTGTTGGACCAAGCCATTGCGGCCTACCTCAAAGGATTTGAAGCAGATTGGCGCGATGCCTATCCCGGAGTCAACGTTGTCACCTTGATGGAACTCAAAGAGCCTCCGGATCTGCGACGCGAGCGACTTATCCCAATCGTCTCCTACGCCGTGGAGCGACGTATCGCCTCCGGCAAGCCGGACTATTGGGACCATGCCACATTGTTGGAGCTCGCGGTGCTAGCCAAGGACCAACAGAGGGCCGAGTCAGCACTGGGCGATGCACTGGCAGTCATCCGCGAATCCTGGGAGCCGGAGACAACAGCAAGAAACCTTAAATTGATCCGCGAAGCCCGAGAGCGCCGAAAGGAACGAATCGAATGGGCCGAGGATATTGAGAGCGAGCTCGCACGCCGCTCGAAGCAGTAAGGCTTCAAGAAGGTTCACCTATAGCGACGGAGTCTCGACAACAGCCGGTAGCCTTGGCAGGGGAGGACCAGCCATCTGATTCATGTCGAAACGGGAGAACGTCTTGCAGGAGAACAACTCACGCCAGCTGTTCAGCAGCGCATCAAGGACAGTGATGCCCTTGTCGCCGTTCTGACCAGACGTGACTCAAAACAAGGTGGAAAATGGACGACCCATCAATGGGTGCTCGATGAAATGGGCTATGCGCGACATAACAATAAGAAGAAGCCTATAAATTGGTAGTCATGAAGAGTGCGTGCGTAGTCATGGAGTACATGCTTGTGCCATTTCTATCCGCCGACTGTTCCAGCCTAACCCTCTATAAACAGATTCGTAAACAGTTAGGACTGAAGTCGTGAATCTGGGTGTTGCCTCATTGGAATGTGAACGATCATCCTGATGGTCGCGTCTGGGTCGTGCCGTCCACGCTGCTCAACATACCAGTGCCGGAGTCAATAACGGAAGTTCTTACGATGTGGTCATGCCGTCAGTGTGTCGCAGCGCACCCTTGAAACATGTTGTCAGATGTGACAACATACGGTATGTGCGGCGTAGCCGATGACCGAAATCCGTAAGACGCGCCCCGTTTCGTGGATTAAGGCCGCGTTGAACGACTTCAGACGATTTCCCGAAGGGGCTCAATCAGTGTGCCTTGCGGCCCTAACAATCGCAGCGGAAGGGGGCAAGGCCGATCTCGTGAAGCCGCTCCAGGGATTGGGCTCCGGCGTATTTGAGATCGCGCTGCCGTTCAAAGGTGATGCGTTCCGAGTTGTGTACGCCGTCCAGTTATCGCATGAGATTTGGGTGGTCCATGCCTTTCAGAAGAAATCCACCACGGGCAGTAAGACACCACCACGCGAGATTGAGCTGATCAGGAATCGTCTGAAGCGTTTGAAGGAGATGCTCTCATGAGGGGGAAAGATAAATTGGAAGTCGGACGTGGTAGTGGCAATGTGTTTCGCGATCTCGGCCGCAACAATGCGGACGCTGAACAGTTCAAGGCGATTCTCGCCACCGAGATCATACAGGTGCTGGACCGCGAACGTTTGACAGTCCGTGGCGCCCATGTCCGGACCGGCGTCGCCGCGGCCGATTTTTCGCGTATTCGCCGCGCCGATCTCGGACGTTTCACCGCTGACCGGCTGATCATGATTCTCAACCGTCTCGGATCGCGGGTCGAAGTGAAAGTTCGAGTGCGGTCCGCTAAAAGCGCAGCCTGATGACAGGGGGCCACGGGCAGCGCGAGGCTGTTAATCTGATCGCAACATCTCTTGTCCTATCAAAAATTGAGACCAGTGGCCCTATAGCGTTGACGCTCATCACTTTGCCCCGGACTTCCCCCGCAACCTCACACACAGTGCGGCATCATTGATCCCACTCTCAGGGACGGGTCCTACAAATCGTGTTTGTTCTCCGCCGCGACGCGCACCAACACTTTCCCCATGGGACCCCGTGCCAATCGTGCGAAGCCTTTTTTGACATCTTCAAACGGGACGATACTGTCCACTTGTGGACGACGCCCGATGGTCCTCAGCCGATCGACGATCTCCTTCCACGCGGTCTGAGCTGTTTGAGCGGTATAGTCTCCGACTGCGACACCGCCCATGCGGATGCGGTGGAACAACAAG
The DNA here is from genome assembly GCA_024998685.1 of Nitrospira sp. Lineage (GTDB taxonomy): Bacteria > Nitrospirota > Nitrospiria > Nitrospirales > Nitrospiraceae > Nitrospira_D. The sequence continues at coordinate 97,406 of JACOEH010000013.1, read as the reverse complement.
GTGGCTGTATTAAACTCCGGCACAGTTCCTCCACTCCTGCCGACGATGCTGATCCGCCCGCCATAACCAAGGATGGCGATCACGTGAGGCAACAGTTTGCCGCCCACGCAGTCGATCACCAAATGGACTTTCCTCGGACTGATCGCAGCAGATACTGATCGCCTTAGGTTCCTGTCTCCCGGATCAAACACGAAATCAGCTCCGAGCGTCTTCAGCTTGGCTCTTTTCTCTTCATCGCGCGATAAAGCCATCACAATCAGGTTCATCGATTTTCCAAGCAACAGGGACGCAACCCCGACTCCGCCTGACGCGCCGGTCACGAGGAGGATGGATTTTTCCACTGGAGGGGCCGGAGGATCGCTCCACTGTGTGAGAGCCTGCCAGGCAGTTAAGAAGACAAGGGGCGCACCGGCCATTTCTTCGAGAGACCAACCGGCAGGAATACGGACCAGACTTTCTGCGGGCACGACGACTTTTTCGGCCAACGTTCCCGGCGTTTCCACTCCCGTTTCGCAGCGCAGAATCCCGACGGTTTCACCAACACGGATGTGCTCTACATACGATCCCACGGCTTCGACATCTCCCACACCATCGCGCCCCAGGATGTGCGGCAGGGTGGGCTTGGCCGGATAGAGCCCTTGCGCCAGAAATGCATCGGCGGGGTTGAGTGCGGCATACCTCACTTTGAGCAGCACCTCTGTCGGGCCTGGCTGAGCCTCCGGCACCTTGCCAAGCCGCAACTGTTCCACTCCATCATAGGAGTCCATCAACCAGGCGCGCATAGACTTACCTCCTCTTGGCGAGACGCAATGGCGGTCACAGTTATTACCCATGCGTCCGTCATGATATTACAACACACGCAACAACCGGGGCGCATAGACAACGAAACGATTCTCAGCTAAGTTACGGTCTGGATGAAACCCTCGGAGCGGGGAATGAGCGAGGAAGGCATCACAGAAGCAGTATCGGGGTTGAGGGAACTCGCGCAGCGTTTCAAGATTCGTTTGATCCTCCAGTTTGGGTCAACGGTCACAGGAACGACCCATGATCGCAGCGATCTGGACCTGGCGATTCAATTTGAGACACCCTACGCCTCGTTTCAGACCGTTCTAGATGTGCAAGAGGCATTGCAGACGCGGTTCCCTGGACGCACAGTAGATCTGGCGATCCTCAATGGGACGGACCCTCTCTTCCTCAAGAAAATCGTTGAGTCTTGCCGTGTCCTGTTCGGGATGCCCCAAGACCTCGCCCGTCTGCGTCTCCACGCCTTCAAAGCGTACCAAGACTTTCGACCTTACTTGGAATTGGAGCGCCGGTATGTCGCCCGGCGATTGTCGGACTTGGTAGCCGAGCCTTCCCGCCCATGATCGACCGACAACTTATCACCAGAAAGATGCGCCTCATCCTCGATGACGTGGCCGCGATGACCCGGCTGTCCCAATTGTCACGCGCGCAGTACCTGGAGGATTCCATCAATGAAGCCTTGGCCGAGCGGTATCTCGAACGGGCCATCGGCCGTATGATCGACATCAATTTTCATCTGATCACCGAGTCCGGCCACGCGCCGCCCAAGGACTATCACGAATCCTTTATGCGCCTCGGCACGCTCGGCGTCATGACGGCCGATCTTGCCAAGGAGACGGCCATCGCTGCCGGACTCCGCAACCGGATTGTGCACGAATACGACGACATCGATCCTGAGCGAGTGTATGAGGCGTTGCCTGTCGCGGTCCGCCGGATTCCCGTGTATTTGGACCACATTCAGCACTTCATTGCGAAGTTGCCGCAAGGATGAGTTGATCGTCCCACCAAGAACGGCGGCCCGCACCTGTGCCTCAGGCGAGGCGGTAAAGCAGCTCAGATTACTTGTTGTTCCCTCTTTTCATCGGTACTGGGAGTACGCTCCTGTCGCAAGTAGTCTTGAAGATTACGCTGGATGATACCGCACGTGAGTGAAGGATACCGACCGCTGAGGGCCTTTTCGCCGACGCTTGCGACGGCTGCATCCTGATTGCGGAGTAGTTCTCGAAGGTTTCGTTCGACACGCTGTTGGGCATCTCGGAAGTTCTCTTCCACGAGATCCCACACCTCCGGATGCCCGCCGGTCCGCTCCTGAGCTTCTGCATAGAGCGCCGTCGCTGCGACCATCAAGAGATCTTCGCCGATCATCTCGATCCGGTTTTGCCGTCCTTGATCATCCCGAAGCGCCTGTCGATGGAGCAGCATCACGTAAAAAATCGTCCGTGCAAGCCGACGGCTTGCTTGTTCGACGAAGCGCAGTTTGGAGCAGACTCTCGAATATTCGAACTCCGCGCGAGGAGGCAATGGGCTGCTCGTCCATTGGCTTCTGTACCAAGGAATGTAGAATTTCACGAGTTGCCGCAATTCGGTGAGTCGGCGAACGTCCGTCGTCTGTTCATCGAGGACATGCCCGGCCCGCTCAAGATGCAGGTTGAGCCCCTCGCGGGCAACGAACGGTCTTAAGACATCCGTCGCCCCTTCGCCGATGCGGTACATCTCCGCATCGCGAACCAGCTGTTCGATGCCGAACGCGGGCTCTCCACGAAGCCGCTTGGAATGGGCCGTTTCATATCCCATCCCCCCGAAAATGATTTGAGCGTCTTTTAAGAACTGAATCGTCTTCTCGGAGCAGAAGAGCTTGGCCAGGGCGGCCTCGATTCGGACATCGTAGGTGTGTTGATCGGCCATACGCCACGCAGTGAACGCGAGCGCCTCCATGGCGAAGAGATTCGAAGCCATGCGGCCGACTCTCATGCGCTGTGTTTGCCTGGTGCCGAGAGGTTTCTGAAAAGTAAATCGTTGATTGGCCCGATCGAGTGTGGGTTGCCATGCCTGTTTGGCCATGCCCAGACAAATCGCCGGGATGCTGACCGCCCGACCCACATTGAGGATGGTCAAGGCGTACTTGAGCCCCCGGCCGACTTCACCGATGACATTTTCCGTCGGGATGTGCACATCGGTGAAAGTCATGTGAGCGTTTTCGATGCCCCGACAGCCTTCAAATCGGCAGTGTTGTCGAATATGGACACCGGGTGTCCGCATATCAAGGATGAAGGCGGTATGAACATGCTCGTCTGCTTCCTTGCCGTTGGGAACCGGCGTCCACCTTGTCCGCCCGTTCTGCTGTGTCCGCCTTGCCGGTACTCGCACGATCAACGTCACGTAACGGGCGATGGGACCGTTCGTGCACCACAGTTTTTCGCCGTTCACGACAAACATTGTCCCGGCGGAATCTAAAACAGCCTCCGTCGCAATGTTCGCGGCATCAGACCCGGTCATCGGTTCCGTGAGGGCGAAGGCCGACACGGCTTCTCGTGCAACGAGGGGAAGGTACCTGCGTCGCTGCTCCTCATTGCCGAACATGAGGATCGGCATCGCGATGCCGATCGATTGCGGCACGGCGACGGTGAGAGCCAGCGCGTTGCTCCAGCTCGCCATGAGCATGAGGGCACGCCCATAGTTCGTATGCGAAAATCCAAGCCCCCCATACTGTTTGGGGATCTTCATGCCGAACGCGCCGAGCGCAAAGAGCCCTTTCAAGACGGAGTCGGGGATCTTCGCGGTCCGTTCGATTTCATCGGGATCGACCTGCGTCATGAGAAAGGTTTCCAAGCGTGGTCGGAATTCTTCCCAGTCGGCCTGCTCTTCCGGTGACTCTTCCGGCGTGAGGAAGAGCGAAAAGTCAGGTTTTCCTGCGAACAGCCCCACCATGAAACTCCGGCCTGCCAACCGCTCTCGCGCCGCCTCGATCCGCTCGAACTCTTTGAACAGGGTGGCCATGATGTCTCCTCAGACGGTCATCGGTTCCAGGGACGGTGATCCTTGGAGTTCTTCAAATCGCGCCGTGAAGTGGCGCAGCATCGGCGCCTCATGGATCAACGCGAGGCCGTGGATCAGTTCGCGCCTTCGATAGAGTTCGATGATTGATTCCGCGACATACGTGATCTGCATATTCGTATAGACCCGCCGGGGAACGGCGAGTCTGACCATCTCCAGCTCGGGGTGAATTGTTCCGCCGGTCACAGGATCTTTTTTGCCGAACATGAGGGTGCCGATTTCGACCCCCCGGATGCCGAAGTCCCGGTAGAGCGCGACAGCCAGCGCTTGTCCTGGAAATTCGGATTGCGGAATGTGGGGGAGGAATTCTTTGGCATTGAGGTAGACCGCATGGCCGCCGACGGGTTTGAGGATCGGTACTCCACCTCCCTCCAACAATTCGCCCAGGTAGCGAACCTGGCCGATACGGAAACGCAAATATTCTTCGTCGAGCACCTCTTCAAGTCCTCTGGCCATCGCTTCCAGGTCACGGCCCGCCAATCCGCCGTACGTTGGAAAACCTTCGACCAGGATGAGCATATTGGTAATGTCCTGTGCCCACTGCCCGTCGTTCAGGCTGAGAAATCCCCCGATGTTCACGAGTCCGTCCTTCTTCGCGGACATGGTGCAGCCGTCTCCATAGCTGAAGAGTTCCCGTGCGATGTCGAGGATCGATGTGTGGGCATATTCAGGCTCACGCTCTTTGATGAAGAAGCAGTTCTCTGCGAATCGGCAGGCATCGAAAAATAGCGGAATATGGTAGTGATCCAACAGCCCACGGGTCCGTCGAATATTATCCATCGAGACCGGTTGCCCGCCGCCGCTGTTGTTCGTGATGGTCATCATCACCAGCGGAATCTTGTCCGGTCCGGCTCGATTGATCGTCTCCTCCAATCGGGGCAGATCGATGTTCCCTTTGAACGGCAGGTCGCAGCGGGGATCGTAGGCCTCCCTGACGACGACGTCGAGCGCCTCCGCCCCCTGATGCTCGACGTTGGCGCGCGTCGTGTCGAAGTGGATGTTGTTGGGGACGCACATTCCAGGTTTGACGATAGTTGAGAAGAGAAGATTCTCGGCCATGCGGCCCTGGTGCGTCGGAATGACGTGCTTGTAGCCGAAGATCGATCTGACCGTCTCTTCCAGGTGGTAGTAGTTCCTGCTGCCGGCATAGGACTCATCCCCCAGCATCAGACCCGCCCATTGCCTGTCGCTCATGGCTGCCGTGCCGCTATCGGTCAAGAGATCGACGTAGACACTTTCGGCCGGGACCTGAAACAGATTGTAGCCGGCGATGCGCAGCCGTGTGTCACGCTCTTCACGGGTCGTGCGGCGGATGGGTTCCACCACCTTGATCTTGAACGGCTCCGACGGGAATTTCATGTGATCGCTCTCATGAATCGTTCCAATTCCATCTTGAAAGCCCGTGGGCCGGAATAGTCGAAGACGTATCGAGTCATGTCGAAGAGCGGAGCCGGGTCAAGCTCCCGCAGCAACTCCGGCTTCCAGGTGATTTCCAGTTGATTGATCATGGTAATGGGTGTGGTGGGACCCACGATTCCGAGCTGTACTTGGCCGTAGGACCGGGAAAAAATCAGAATTTCCCGGTCGAAGATCACCGTGTTGAGATCCCGCGCAGCCCCCTGCTGCCTGTAGTCTTCCTCGAAACGTTGAAAGGCGGCCGCTCGTTGGAGATCTTCACGGAATGCAAAGAAGATCTTGATGCCGGCCCGATGTTGGTCGTCCATGACTTGGATGGCATCCGTAACGACCGACTCTTGCTGCATTTGCTCGCGCGTCAGGACCAAGAGGCGACGGATCATGACGCCCCGCTTGACCGCCGCCTGGTTCGCCAGGAGGTAGCTTGGATAGAGCGCTTCTCCCTTTTTCCAGATGTTCCAGCGCTCCATGATCGCGTCGATGGACTCCTCGGCCGTCTGGACGAGTCGAATGGCTTCCGCATTCGCTTCGGCTCCTTCGTAGAGCAAGGTCTGCGTTTCAAGCTGGCGGAGTTCTTGCCCGATGGCCGCCACCTTACGGGGAATGTATTTCGGACTTTTGGGGACATGAAGCATGACATCGACGGCCGTCAGCGCCAAGGTCCAGTACTCTTTGGCCTGTTTCGGAGCCTTGTCTTTTTGAGCGATCAGGAGGAGTTCGACCGGGTTCTTGTTCAAAAGTTTCGCGATCTTGATGCACAATTCCGGCTTCGGGATTTTGAGCCCACGCCGCATGAGATTTGCTTCGGGTTGAGCGATTCCCAGCTTCTCCGCCAAGGCATAATCACTGCTCAATCCATATCTCCCCTTGACCAATTCGAAGTATTCCGCAATTTCCGTCATGCTGACCTCATCATGGCATGATCCTCATGTCTAACGGGTGATCTGGATGAGACGACATGTTTCTTCTTCGCTTAATGTTTTGTGGGAAATCCTGCCATCTGTTCTCTCATCGTGGACATGAGCCGGCCCTCCCCACTGTGTCCAACGGGGCTCCAAGCGAGGATCCCTTCTTCCAACCACTCAGCCTTTCCCGCCAGAATATTCCGTGCCAAATGGAACACTCGAGAGTCGTCTTGCCACAACGGTTGTCTCAGGGAAAGCAAGGGCGTCGGGTGGAATCCTTCTTTGACCTGGGAACAGAAGTGTTCGAGAAGTTCATCAGCCAACACATGATCGCGGACGGCTTGCTGCGATGCGTACCATAACAACGCTTCCGTCCCAAAGAGTTGTACCCCGGCCTTGACCAGGCGAGTCATCAACAGTTGCTTGCGGGCGAGTCCCTGACGGTGGCGGGCTGTGACCCAGAGCGACTTTTGAGCGAGTTCTCGCGCCTTTTTCGTGACAAACCACTCCCACACCGATTCGGGCGTTGCAGCCGCCGGCCATCCTTTGATCATGGGCAAGCGGTTGAGAGAGCGGCCCGTGACTTTGGCGAAGAACGGCAGGGCCTGTACCATCTCGCTGATCTGAAATTCCAAGAAGGCCTTTCCATGAGAGACGTACTCCGCCAATCCTTCGCGCCCGATCCAAAGGGTCAAGATCCCGTTCGTTCCCTCCCAAATGACATTGATCAAGGCATCTCGGACCATGCGTTCGATCGGCGCCGGCACGTCCCCATGGAGCCGAAGCGATTCCGACGTTTCGAACCCGCGTCCACCATAAATGCGGAAGAGATCGAGCACCGATTCGAGCAGCCATTCGGTGGCGAGAATTTTGGCGGCTGCCGACTCAAGCCGCACATCAACCTTGGAGTCGGCCCAGGTCCCTGTGATGGTGACCAAGGCTTCCAACGCCAGGACCCGCGAGGCTATACGGACAATCTTGGCCCCGATATCCGTGTGCTCACCGATCGGGCGATCATATTGAATGCGCTCTTGCGCCCGTTGTCGAGCCAGCCATAGACATTGCTTCAAATTGCCCAAGCAGGCGGCGGGCAGAGTAAGCCGGCCTACGGTCAAGCTTTCCAGAGCGCGTCGTAATCCCTCTCCCTCTTCTCCCAACCGGTCGGCCACCGGCACGAAGACCTCGTTAAGTTGTACGGCGCCGTTGTAAATCCCGCGGACCCCCATATAGCGGAGGCGCGTGCAGCGACATCCCGGTGTCCGGGTATCGACGACAAAGGCGCCGAACCGCCGCTCCGGCTTAGGGCGAGCGATCTCCCTAGGCTCCTGTACGATTTGGGCGATCACCACCAGAAGCGATGCCAAGAACTCATTGTCCCGGCGGGGTGCATTCGTCGTATACAATTTTTCGCCGGTGAGTCGATAGCCCACGAGGGCACCGTGCTCGCGCACCGGGATGGCATAGGTTCGGAGATCCCAAATATCGCAGCCGGCACCCTTTTCCGTGAGCGCAAAGCCGGAAATGTCGCCACGCGCGAGGCGCGGCAACAATCGTTGCTGTTGCTCAAGATTTCCGATGAGCTTGACCGGTTCTGCCGCGCCGATCGAATTATGCGCCGAAATCAGGACCGTGGTCGCAGCATCATGGCTCCCGAGCAGCGTCGCGACGCGGTGGTAGTCCGACTGAGTGAGGCCGAGTCCTCCATAGATCGTGGGAATCTTCAGGCCGAAGGCGCCGATGTCTTTGAGTGCCGTCAACACATCCTCGCCGACTTCCCCCTCTCGGTCGATGCTCTCTGGATCAACTTTCTCGATCAGGAGGAGGCGCAAATGTCCAAGAAAATCCTTTGCTGCTTTGCCGGCCTGCGGAATCGTCTGTGATCGGAAGAGATCGCGGCGCACGACCCCCTCGAACAGACCTGCCAGAAAACCTGAATAGGGAGTCCGATCCCGCGAGGCTTCCGCTACCGCCAGGGATCCCTGGAAGAAAGGTTTCTTCCGCGCCATCATCGTGAGCCCCACCATTTCACCTGGTACCAAGCCGCGCCGGCCTGTCCGATTCCCATCGGAGCGCCCTTCTTGATCGGTGGCTTTGATTGAGGGGAAGTAGCCATGATCTGATCGAGTTGCGCCAGACGTGACGTGACGCGATCCTCAAATTCGGCCTGGACAATCGCGATTCCATGGCGCGCAAACTGCGCCCGCAGGTCATGATATCGGTCGCGCGCCAGCGTCACGACCGACAGGTATCCGGCTCGCAGGAGGTGCACGCGGTCTTGATAGCTCAGAAAACTCCGCTCAAACAAGAGCGCATCGTTGATACCCGGTGTGATCACCAGCAGTTTTTTGTCCGGATGGTCTTGCTGGAACAGGGTCAACGCCTGTGAAATACGAGCGTCGAGATTAATGCGGCCGGCCTGCTCGCCGACGGTCAAGAACCCCTTGTCGCGAAGGCGAGACGGACGTTTGGTTCGGGCTGAGTCGCGCCATGACGAAACGGCGAGTCGAATGCGAGCCATCGGATTGATCATCACCATGAAATCCACCTGTTTGGCGACGGCCAGATCGAAGAAGGCTGGTCGCCCGATGCCCGCGTCGACATAATCGCGACCCTCGATACGCACGGGACAGAAATAGATCGGCGCAGCGGAGGAGGCGGTCACGGCCTGGGCGATGGAGATATCCCGCCGACCCTTTTCGCCGAAGATCACGCTTTCCCCGGATTCCAAATCAATGGCCGGGATATAGAGATCTTTGCGCAGGTCGGCAAAGCGGAGTCCCAGCCCTTTGGCCGTGAATGTTTTCTCCAGGTATTTTGCGAAGGGCTCCAACCGGTAAATGCCGCTGGGGAGTGAATCCTGAGCTTTGTCCAGTAAATCAATGAGCGTCATCTCCTGATAATTGCGCGTATAGAGTCGCACCAGAGGGATGAGTTGCTTTGTTGCGCGCCAGATTGTCTTTACGCCTTCCCCGATGGCAGGACTGAAAATATCCCGGTGGTCAAAGTAATACGGACGTTTCCCGGATAAATTGGTTTCGAGAATTTCTTCCGGCTTGACTCCTTGCGCGAGCAGGGCAGCCACAGCTGAGCCGGCGCTCACGCCGACATACACGTCAAAATCATTGCTGGTGAACGACTCACCGAAGAAGTCGTCCAGGCCTGTCAACGCGCCGATTTCGAAGAGATAGCCCGTGAAGCCGCCTCCCGCTAGAGCCAGGGCCAATTTTGTCGAACGCTGAGCTTGCATAACCCCTTCCCGCTGTCTCCTTCGCAACCACTAATGGTTCTTGAACCGAGGCTGTCGTTTCTCCAAGAAGGCCGACACTCCTTCTTTCCGATCGTCGGTATCGCACAATTCACCGAACAGACGGGCCTCCAGGACCAAGCCGTCGGAAAGGTCAAGCTTCATGCCCTCACGGATCGCTCGAAGCGACGCACGGAGCGCCACCCGGCTTTTCACGGCCATTTTACGCGCCAGTCCTTGTGCTTGGCGCAGAAGATCATCCGCTGATACGACGCGGGACACCAAACCCAGACTCATGGCTTCTTGGGCTGAGACCGGCGCACCCGTCAGAATCAATTCCATGGCCTTGGGTCGGCCGACGAGTCGGGGAAGACGTTGAGTGCCGCCGAATCCCGGCATGATGCCCAGGTTGATTTCCGGCAGGCCGAGTCTGGCACCTTCCGCCGCGAAGCGGATATGACAGCACAGGGCCAATTCCAAACCTCCTCCCAAGCAGGCGCCGTTGATCGCGGCAATGACCGGTTTTTCAAAAGCCTCAATCTTGTTCAAAATCATCTGGCCGTGACGTGCGAGCGCTTCGCCCTCTGCTGAAGAGGGAATGGAGGCCAGTACTCGAATATCGGCTCCCGCAACGAAGTATCGGCCGGCTCCCGTGAGCACCACCGCCTTGACGGCGTCATCCTTCGCGAGCGAATCGAACGCGCCGTCCAACTCTGTAAGCAGTTCGGGTGTGAGGACATTGACGGGTGGATGATCGAGGGTGACCAATGCCACGTCTTCTTGAACTTTGCAACTGTGCATCGTACCCGTCGTGCTGGTCATGATGTGTCTCCTCTTCCGGCAGTATTATGACCATCAATAGGTGAAGAATCCTCGCCCCGCCATCCGCCCGGTGAATCCGGCATCCACCATCCTGCGCAGCATCGGTGCCGGCCAAAAGCGCGGTCCGAGCGTGTGAGCGAAGTCCTCAAGCTCGTGCAGGACCTGATCGATCCCCAGCTGATCCGCGAAATGTAGCGGGCCCTCTTTGTCTTTGGGATAGCCGACCCCTGCCACCATCGCCAGATCGATGTCGCCGGCCGACGCCACGCCTTCCTGAAGTGCCGTGACGGCTTCGTTTGTCATCGCCCAGAGGAGCCGCGAGCGACTCCATCGCGTCACTCCTTGGTCACGGTTCGGCCTCACCGCCTGGAGAAGGTGTTCCATTTCCTGATCGCGACCTCCTTCTTCTCCCCCGACATAGTCATAGAAGCCATGGCCGGATTTGACACCCAGACGGCCGGCCTTGAGCATGGCTTCAAGCAGGGGAGCCGGTGTCATGCGGGGCCCGTAGCTGCGGTACAGAAGGCGTGCGACCTCGTACGAGATATCGAGACCCACCGCATCCAGAAGAGCCAGCGGCCCGACCGGCATGCCGAATGACACCATCTCCTGATCGATGGCTTGTCGTGTGGCCGCCCCTTCCTGCAAGGCGCGAACGGCTTCGTTCACATAGGCCATCAGCACACGATTGACCAAGAAGCCGGCGCACTCCTTCACCACGATCGGCAGTTTCCCGATGCTTTCGGTAAAACCCACCGCATCGTCGAGCGTCTGAGCGGCAGTCGCGAGTCCCGGCACCACCTCTACGAGCCGCATCACATAGGCTGGGTTGAAAAAGTGGAGGCCGAGCACCTTATCCGGCCTTGTCGTGGCGGCACCAAGAGCCGAGATGGACAGAGCCGACGTGTTACTGGCCAAGATCGTGCCTCGCGGGCAAACCTGATCCAACTCATGAAAGACCTGTGCCTTGAGTTTTGCATCCTCCGATACCGCCTCGATCACAAGATCGACCTCGTTGAGGCCGTCCAGACCGGCCGAGGCGGTCACGAGCAACATCTTCTCCTCGAGTTGCTCCGCCGTCATTTTCCCTTTGTCGACTCGTGCCTGGTAGATCGCTCGGACCGATTCGAGGCCTCGTTTCGCCAAGGCTTCATTGATATCGGCCAATACGACCGGTAGTCCGGCATAACTCACCACTTCCGCGATTTGGGCTCCCATCATCCCCGCACCGACGACTCCGACTTTATAGATGTACATGTCGCGCTCCTTGAACGAGTGTGCTGTTCAGATCTGTTCCAGCACCATTGCCGCTCCCTGTCCACCACCGACGCACAGAGCGACCGCCCCCAGGGCAGCGCCGCGTCGTCGCATTTCATGCAAAACTGTCATGACAAGACGTGTGCCGGTCATTCCGACAGGATGGCCCAGGGCGATAGCCCCGCCGTTGACGTTGACGAGTTCTCGTTTGAGTCCCAGCAGTCGTTCGACGGCAAGATACTGAGCGGCAAACGCCTCATTCACTTCGATCAGCTCGAGATCGGCCAAGCTAAGGCCTATTCGCTTGAGTGCTGCTGGGAGCGCTTCTACCGGACCGACCCCCATGCGTGCCGGGTCCACTCCCACGAAGGCATAACTTTTCACACGGCCCAACGGACGCAGGCCAAGATCACGCGCTCGTTCCGCCGACATGACGATCGCAGCGGCAGCCCCGTCGTTGAGCGGGCAACTGTTTCCTGCGGTGACGGTGCCGCCCTCCTTGAAGAGGGGCGGGTAGAGGGCAAGTTGGGGTTCGGTCAGACCGATGTTTGGACCTTCATCTTGTGTCACCACGAGCGGAGGAACCTCGCGTCCGGCCACTGATTTCGAGACGGTGACGGGCACGAGCTCCTCTTTCAGTCGGCCTTCCCGCATGGCTTTAAACGCGCGGCGATGACTTTCCACCGCAAACCGGTCCTGTTCCGCACGACTGATTCCAAACTCCTCCGCCAACGTTTCCGCGGTCCGGCCCATGAGCTGGCCGCAGACCGGGTCCGTCAATCCCTCCCAGATACTGTCGATGAATTCGGCGTGCCGCAGCCGCTTGCCCCAGCGCATGTCCCGAGAGAGATAGGGGGCGCGGCTCATATTTTCGACGCCGCCCACGATTTGCACATCGGCATCCTGGCTTTGGAGGTTCTGGTAGGCATTCACAAACGGCTGAAGGCCCGATGAGCAATTGCGTTGAACCGTATAGGCTGGAGTTTTGATGGGGAGTCCGGCCTGGAGGGCGATGACGCGGGCGATGTTATACGCATCACTCGGCTGCCCCACACAACCGATGATCACTTCTTCGATCACCGTCGGATCGATGCCGGTTTTCGCAATGACCTCGCGCACGGCCAGTTCTCCGAGCTTCTGTGCCGGCACATCTTTTAGCACTCCGCCGTAATTTCCGATCGGAGTTCGGACGCCGGTTACGATCACGAGATCTTTCACGGGCTCCCCCTCATACCGCTTGATGTTCAACTGTTTCGGCACTGCGCGAGCGAACCGCCTCTTCGCGCATCGTCCGGCGCAGGACTTTGCCGATGATCGTCCGAGGCAATTCCTCACGAAATTCAACGGCCGACGGAATCTTGTACCGAGCGAGTCGTCCGGTGCAGTGCCGAATCAATTCCTGTTTCGTGACGAGTGACCCGGGTTTCGTCACGATGTACGCTTCAATGAGTTCACCGTAGATATGATCTGCGACCCCCACGACGGCTGCCTCGGAGACGGCCGGGTGTTGGAGCAACACCTCTTCAACCTCTCGCGGATAGACCGTTTCACCATGGGATTTGATGATGTCCTTCTTGCGATCGACGAAAAAGAAGTAGCCGTCGCCGTCCCTGCGCACGAGGTCACCGGTAAAGAGCCAGCCGTCCCGCAAAACAGCCTGCGTCTCCTCTTCCTTATTCCAGTAGCCCCGCATGATCTGGGGACCCCGCACGATCAATTCACCCGGTTCACCGTCGGGAACGTCGTGCAGACCCGTGTCTGAGTCGATCACGCGCGCTTCCGTATCCGGGAATGGAAGCCCTATCGCGCCTGATGGGTGGTCGCTATGTAAGGGATTGCAGTGAGTGGTCGGTCCTGCTTCGGTCAGCCCATATCCTTCCGCGATCCTCACTCCGGTCGTCCGCTCAAACTCCTTTTGCACGTCCGCCGGCAGCGGACTGGCACCGCTCAGGCAGACCCGCAGAGAACGTAAATTGTAGCGTTCGATGTGGGAGACTTCGTTGATCTTCGCGAACATCATCGGGACGCCCGAGAAGATGGTGATGCGATGATTGTGGATCGCTTTTACCGCCTCGTCGGGGTGAAAACGCGGAAGAAGCACGATCGGGCATCCGGTCGCGACGGCCAAGTTTTGACAGGTGCTTTGGCCGTAGCAGTGGAAGAAGGGAATCGCCCCCAGAAATAATTCCCCGCCGTCTCGAAAATGCGGATCCCACGCGCGTCCTTGGAGAGTGTTCACGACCACGTTCCGATGGGTCAACATCACGCCCTTCGGTATGCCGGTTGTCCCGCCTGTGTATTGGAGTTGCGCAAGGTCGTCCGGGCTGACCCTCGGTACGTCGGAAGCCTGATCCCAACCCATACCGGGAGTCGAGTTCAACAGCTCGATGAGGTTGTGTATCGATGGTCCGGTTGGAGTGGAAATCCATCGCCTGGCTAGGCGAGCTTTGAGGGGATACAGGAACTTCTTCCACGGCGGGAGAAAGTCACGAATACTTGTCATGATGATCTTCCTGGGGAAGGTGGTTGCCGTCTGGACAGTCCGGATGCGCGGGTAGAACAGGTCAAGGGCGACAATGGTGTCGCTCCCGGAATCCACCAATTGCGTCTGGATTTCTCGTTCGACGTAGAGCGGATTGGTGGGAACGACGACGGCTCCGGCCTTCATGATGCCGTAGTACGCGATGACCGATTGTGGAATGTTCGGGAGCATGAGTGCGACCCGATCACCACGCTTAACTCCAAGTCCGTGAAGAGCGACCGCCAGGCGAGTCGTCAAGTCATCGAGATCGCGATAAGAAATGCGGGTGCCATAGAAGAGCAAGGCGGGCGAGCCCGGAGCGCGTGCCGCTGAATGTCGCAACATGTCCGGCACGGTCCAATCGGGATACCCGATGTTCGCCGGAACGCCGGCATCGTATTGACTGATCCAGGGCTGTTGCATATGACCCTCCCGCCCGCTTGCGCCGGAAATGGAGCGCTATCGCTCCCCTGTGGTTATTGGGAGGCCGCTGCATTCATTTCATGTCGTGCGGACCGGCCAACGTCGGTAGGACGGTGGCTCTCAAGTCCCATCCAAAATCCCTCCAGATAGTCTAGGACGGCCGTCACGCCAAGCCGAAAGTCTTCTTGCTGGTGAAACGACAGTGTCGTCGAGCCAACGCCGTCGTCCATGACTTGAACGGCGTGTTTCATGGCCTCCTCATGACTCTGCTCCAGTTCCCGGTGAAACGTAAAATACGTCAGGTCCATGTGTGGGTGACGAATCGTTCTGAGATGGACGAGACCCGGGATCAGGTGATCCCACATCGTGATAGCCATATTTTCCAGGCCGAATGAGGCACCCAAGGCTTTCGCATGGTTACCATCGCTGTAGAGCCGTTCCATCCCTTCGATATAGGCGCGAGTGGAAGGAAGCATCGAACGGGTCATGGCATCATGAACATCGACACCGAGGGATCGTAAAAAGTCTCGATATAGAAGTTCATGGCGACGCCGGGCCTCTCCGTCGCCAAGTTCGGAATACAGTACTTTGGTCAGCTCGTCGGCGATTTGCTCGTCCTCCGTGTTCACAAGCTGAGCGACCAGAATCTGAGGAAAAAATCTGGCGAAGTTATAGAACTCCACCGCAAATTCGTGGAGATCCTCGTCGGAGAGCTCGCCTGAGCGAAAACGATTGAGATAGGAATTGTTGATGGCTCCATGCTCAAGTACGAGTCGCCTCATTCTTTGATAGAAGGTCATAGGCACCTCCAACTTATCTTCTTGATGGTGCGGATCCGGTCTCGATTGATAATAACGTTTTTATATTGCCATCTCAATAGACAAAGAATCGATGATTGCCTGTTGTATAAATAAGTATGCGAGTAATAGTATCCCAATATGGGTATGTCCATTCTTGTAATGATTCATTGATCATAGTAAGATCATATCATGCAATGTGTAATTATTATGATGTATATGGAGAGATGCTGGAGATATGAAGATTCAAAGCGGTGTGAGGCGGAGGCGCCATGGAACAGGCCACCGGTTTTGATCATGTGACTCTCTGTGTCGACAATCTTGAAGCAGCGGAATTCCTGTTCGCCAAGATCTTGGGTTTTGAAGTGATCTGGTCGGCGAGGGATGTCGGAAGTCACACCTCATCGATGGATACGATCGTCGTACAGCGCGGAACGGCCAAGATCGCCCTCATGCAGGGTCACGACAAGACGGGAAAGTCTCAAATCAACGAATTCATAGAACGGTATGGACAAGGCGTGCAGCACGTGGCTCTCGAAGTCGATGATATCGAAGCTGTGTGCCGAGAGTGGGAGGCGCATGGCGTCAAGTTCAGCGGGCCGGTCAAAGAGGGACGGGATGGGTTTGGACCGCTTAAGCAACGCTTCACCTATCCTCTCTTTCCCCACAGTGGGCTGTTCTTCGAACTGACCCAGCGGCAGCATGGTGAAGCGGCGGCGAGGACCTTTGTCAGGAGCACGGTGGAGTCACTGTACAAGGATATCGAACGAGATCAAACTTCCGGGGTCGAGAGGACCATCATTGATTACGACTCATCGCCGCTGTCAGGGCAAAAGCAAAAGAAACCGCTGAAAAAGGCGTCCTAGCCGGACGATCCACTCCTTGTGGGAGTCGGCCATGTATCTCAAGCGGAGAGGAAAAGTTCCCAACCAGGCCCATGTAGGAATTCCCGAAGGGCTGTATGAAGAAGAGCATGGACGAAACGGTTTCGTGGGCTCGGTTTCTCATCTCTACCGGACACATCCGCCGACAGCGTGGATCGCTATCGAGGGGAAGCTGAGACCGCGGGCCTTCGCCTGCACGCAGATTCCCAAGGCCGCATTATCCAATACCACGCAATCCGTATTGATGATGCAAAGCCGGGATGTCTCTCTCCACATGTCCTGCCGGCGAGAGACCATGCCCTATTTCGTGCGCAATGCGGATGGAGACGAAGTCTATTTCGTCCATCTGGGCAGAGGCAGGTTTGAGACGGATTATGGCGTTCTTTCCTACGAGCCGGGCGATTACGTGGTGATTCCCAAAGGGACGACCTATCGAATTCACGTCGATACGGAACCTTCTTTTTCGCTGATTATGGAGACCCCGATTCCTACGGTCATGCCGGATCGAGGTCCCCTCGGACAACATGCGCTGTTCGATAAAGGCGTGTTGCTTGCTCCTGAGCTGGAGACGGTCGAACCGGCGGAAACCGGATTTCAAACATGGGAGGTCCGCATCAAGCGTCAAGGTGAATGGACCGGAGTGACCTATCCCTTCTATCCCATGGATGTCGTCGGGTGGAAAGGAGATCTGTGGGTTGCGAAGCTGAACGTGCGGGATTTCCGGCCGGTCGTCAGTCCCCGCTACCATCTGCCGCCGAGCGTCCATCAGACATTCCAAGCCGGAGGATGCCTCATCTCCACGTTTGCTCCGAGGCCGTTGGAAAGTGATCCGGAGGCCTTGCGCGTGCCTTTTTACCATCGAAATACCGACTACGATGAAGTGCTGTTCTATCATGAGGGAGAATTCTTCAGCCGCGCGGGGATCCAAGCGGGGATGCTCACGTTACACCCGCAGGGTATCCACCACGGACCACAACCGCAGGCGGTCCAAGCCGGTAAGACGAAAATGCACACCACCGAAGTGGCGGTGATGATCGAATCCAAGACTCCCTTCACGGTCCAACCGGAGATGGAGCCGGTGGAGATCAAAGACTACGCATTGAGCTGGAGCCGTCGATGAAGCTCGTCAGTTTTCGAGTCAACACTTCCCTCGGTACATTTACAAGAGTCGGAGCGATACACGACCAACGAATAGTGGATTTGAATATGGCCTACGCCCGTTGGTTGGCGGATCAACAGGAGGCACAACCACGCCGGCTGGCCGACGCGCAGGTTCCGGCGACCATGCTGGAGTTTCTCGAAGGAGGATCTTCCACGCTGGCGGCGGCCCGTCGAGCGAAAGATTATGTGACCGCGCTTCCCTCTTCATTCAACGGTCCGTCCGGTGAGACGCTTATCTATTCGTTCGCCGATGTGCCACTCGCTGCTCCTCTCCCTGATCCGCCATCGCTCCGGGATTTTATCGCGTTTGAAGATCATATCGCCGCGACATCGAAGAAGCGGGGCCAGCCGATCCCACCGGAGTGGTACAAGGCTCCGGTTTACTACAAAGGGAACCACCGCACGATCATAGGGCCTGACGAGCCTCTTCCCTGGCCGTTGGATACGGCCAAATTGGATTATGAGCTGGAACTTGCGTGCGTGATCGGGCGACAGGGTCGTGACATCTCTGAACGGCACGCGGAGGATTACATCGCCGGTTACACGATCATGAACGATTTCAGCGCGAGGGATATTCAATTTCAAGAAATGGCCTGTCGGCTGGGTCCGGCGAAGGGCAAGGATTTTGCCACGGCGATGGGCCCTTGCCTCATAACCCTCGATGAGATTGCGGATCTCGGTGCCTTGACGATGATTGCCAGGGTCAACGGAGAAGAATGGTCGCGAGGGCGATTTGGGGCGATCCATTGGTCATTCCCCCAAATGATCGCCCATGTGTCGCGAGGAGAAACGATCTATCCTGGGGATGTCTTCGGTTCGGGAACGGTGGGAGGAGGGTGCGGTTTGGAGATGGACCGTTACTTGAAGCCCGGTGACGTGGTGGAGCTGGAAATCCAGCCCATCGGCGTGCTGAGGACTCATGTGGTGAGCGCAACGCATGGGGGTGAGAATGCCGGCCGGCACGGTTGAACAGGTTCTCATGAAAACGGTGGCGCGGCATCAAGCGCTCTATGAAAGGTCGGAGATCGACGCAATGCTGAGGAGCATTGTCCGTGTCGGCTTGCACACCGATCTGACGGAGAAGGACGTCCTGCGGATTCTCCGTACGTCCCGATGCGTCTTCTTCGATACCCACGTGGAAGTGGTGTCAGGTCACCATACGGCGACATATTTGCGCTTCGAATCCATCGCCCATTTTCCGGACCTGATCCGGCAGATCGCGGGAGATATGGCAGGCTGGATCAGACGGACGTTCGAATGCAATCCGATCACGGGCCTCATGGCGACCAGTTCTGCCGCGAAGCAACTCGCGGAAGAGATTGCGGCTGAGCTGCGAGTCTCCATGCAATTGGAGATGGTCTTGACGCCGTACAGTTGCGAGACAGGACGGATCGGAACGGACATCGTGGTCGGAGCCGTCAAAGCCGGTGAACGGTTCGTGGCGCTCAACGACGTCACCACACGCGGCAATTGCGTCAGCAAGCTGGGCAAAGTCATCGCAGACCATGGAGGGATGCCGGCGGGGATGATGGTCTTTGCCCGGCGTGACAGCGGTCAGTTTCCGTTGGTGAACCAATTACTCGCCCAATATCCGTTCTACTACACGACGGATCTCGACATGCCGCAATGGGAGCCGGCGCACTGTCCGCTGTGCCGAGCAGGCAAACCATTGCTGCTCTGGAAGGACATGCCGGCTCTGTAAAGCACCGACTCGGAGGTGGTCATGGATCGTGCAGTCATCGCCAAGGAGATCAAGCGGGACGATCTCCTCCACATGTACTATTACCTGAAGCTCACTCGGGCGCTGGAAGACAGGATCACGGCGCTCTACCGGCAGGGACGCATCGTCGGTGGAGTCTATACAAGCCACGGAATGGAAGCGATTGCCGTCGGGTATGCTTCGGCGCTTGAGCGCGACGATATCATCGCGCCTTTCCATCGAGACATGGGGGCCTTCCTCATTCGAGGCTTCACGACCGGCGAGATTCTCGCTCAATATCTCGGCAAGAGGACCGGCCCGACCAAAGGAAAAGACGGTAATGTCCACATGGGAGATCTCAAGCGGGGTGTCTTCGGATTTGTCAGCCATCTGGCGGATAATTTGCCGGTGGCAGCAGGGGCGGCTCTGGCCTTCAAGATGAGAGGTGAATCTCGTGTGGCCTTTGCAGGGACCGGTGACGGGGGAGCCAGCAGGGGCGATTTCCACGAAGCGATGAACTTTGCAGCGGTGCGGAAGCTCCCCGTCGTCTTTTTTTGCAACAACAACCAATACGCCTACTCGACGCCGCTTCGTCTTCAAATGGCGATTCCGAATGTCGTCGATCGGGCGAAGGCCTATGGCATGCCGGGTGAAATCGTGGACGGCAACGATGTGGCGGCAGTCCATCTGGCGGCAAAACGGGCGATTGCCGGCGCGCGCGCAGGGGAAGGGCCGACCTTTCTCGAGTTCAAAACGATGCGGATGCACGGCCATTCCGAACATGATCCGGCCAAATATGTCCCGCGCGAGCTGTTGGAAGAGTGGAAGAAGAAAGATCCGATCGTAAAAGCCGAGCGGTTGCTCAAGGAACTCGGCTATGGCGATGACGCCTCTTTCCAACAAGTCACCGAACGCGTGAAGAGCGAAGTCGAGGCCGGTGTGGAATTCGCGGAACAGAGCCCGCTGCCGGAAGGACCGGAGGTGTTGGAAGGCGTGTTTGCAGACAAAGCCGACAGCTATTAGCTGTTCGCTATCGGCACGGAAGGAGCCTTCTATCATGATGACCGTGACTCAAACTTCCGAGGAAGTCAGTTACCTGGAAGCGATCTCACAGGCTTTGGACGAAGAGATGGCCCGTGATGAACGGGTGTTTGTGATGGGCGAGGATATCGGCACGTACGGCGGGGCATTCAAGATTACCGAAGGGTTTCTCCAAAAGTACGGCGAGTGGCGAGTGCTCGATACGCCGCTTGCCGAGTCGGGATTTGTCGGGGCCGCGATCGGCGCAGCCATGATGGGGCTGCGTCCGGTCGTAGAGATGCAGTTTGCGGACTTCATTTCCTGCGCCTTCGACCAGATTACCGAGGTGGCCGCCAAGAATCACTACCGATGGGGAGCCGCGGTGCCGATGGTCATCCGCGCGCCGTTCGGCGGTGGTGTGCACGGCGGGCCGTTCCATTCTGAATGTCCCGAAGGCTGGTTTTTCCATTCTCCGGGACTCAAGTTGGTCGCCCCGTCCACGCCGTACGACGCCAAAGGGCTCCTCAAGGCGGCGATTCGCGACCCCAACCCGGTGATCTACTTTGAGCATAAATTTCTCTACCGACGTATCAAATCAGTCTTGCCTAAAGAAGACTTCGTGGTGCCGCTCGGAAAGGCCGATATAAAACGGGTGGGCAACGATATTTCGGTCATCACCTACGGCGCGATGGTACACCTCGCACTCGAAGCGGCTCAGACTTTGACCCAGGAAGGGATCGATCTCGAAGTCGTCGACTTACGCACATTGATGCCGCTCGACAAGGAGACCATTTTCGCGTCGGTGCGAAAGACCAGCAAAGCCCTTCTTCTGCATGAAGACAATAAGACCGGCGGCATCGGAGCCGAGGTCGCGGCGCTGTTGGCGGAAGACTGTTTCGATTGTTTGGACGGGCCGATCGTACGTATCGCGCCGCCGGATACGCCCGTGCCGTTCAGCACGCCGTTGGAGGAATTCTTTCTTCCGAAGCCGAGCGATATTATCGCCGCTGCAAGGAAACTGGCGGCGTACTAAAAAAAGACTGAGGACTGAATGACGAGGACCGAGAGCCAAAGAATCCCGCATCGGCCGGATGTCCATCTCA
The DNA here is from genome assembly GCA_024998685.1 of Nitrospira sp. Taxonomy (GTDB): domain Bacteria; phylum Nitrospirota; class Nitrospiria; order Nitrospirales; family Nitrospiraceae; genus Nitrospira_D. The sequence continues at coordinate 76,296 of JACOEH010000013.1, read as the reverse complement.
GTCCTCAGCACTCATCACTCAGCACGTGAATATGGCCACCGACATCATCATGCCGCAGCTTGGAGAGAGCATCGCCGAAGGAACGGTCGTGAAGTGGCTGATCCCTGTCGGAGGCGCCATCCAAAAAGATGAATCGCTCTTGGAAGTGGAAACGGAGAAAGTCACCTTGGAGATTCCTTCGCCTGCCACGGGTTTGCTGAACGAGATCATCGTTCAGGAGGGTCAGACGGTTCCTGTCGGAACCTTGTTGGCGCGCGTCGAACGTGTTCCGCCTTCTGAGGTGATCAACAGGGTGGGCGGGGTGGTGGTGCGTCCTATGGAACCGGCTTCGGCGGGAGACCAACATCATTCACCGGCGGTGCGGCAACTTGCCAGAGAGCATGGAATCGATCTCTCGCAGGTGAAGGGAACAGGGGTCGGCGGCCGCGTCACGAAGAAAGACGTGCTCGATTTTATCGAGCAGAGCCGAGTCCAAACCGAGATTGCTGCTCCAGGCAGCGAGCCTTCCATGAGCGAAGACCTTCTTCCCTTCACACAGATGCGTAAGACCATCGCGGACCGGATGGTCAAAAGCAAACAAACGTCGGCCCATGTCTCCACCTTTTTTGAAGCCGACTTTTCGGGCATCGCCGGATTCAGAGAGGCCCTTCGGCAGAGCTCAGGGCAGGGCCGCAGTCTGACCTATTTGCCGTTTGTCGTCCGTGCCGTAACCAGAGCCATTCGAGATGTATCGATCGTGAACTCGTCATGGGGAGAGCAAGGAATAGCGGTCAAGAAAGATATTCATGTCGGCATCGCCATGGCGCTCGAAGACGGACTCTTGGTGCCGGTGGTGCGATATGCCGATCGAAAAGGGCTGAACCAGTTGGCAAAAGAAATTGTGGATCTTGCGGAACGAGCCAGGTCCAAGAAGTTGAGCCCCGAAGAGGTTCAAGGAGGAACATTCACGATCACGAATCATGGGGGATTCGGCAGCTTGTTCAGCACCCCGATCATTCATCAGCCGCAAATCGCCATTCTGGGTATCGGCGCGATTCAGAAACGAGCCGTGGTTATTCACGATGCAATCGCGATTCGCCCGATGGGGTACCTCAGCTTGTCGTTCGACCACCGGGTCATCGATGGGGCGACGGCGGATCAGTTCATGGCAAAGGTGAAACACTATCTCGAACAAAGTGATTGGGAGCAGATCTTGTGACGGATGAGACGTAAGGGGTAAGGCGTGAGGGGTGGAGGGAAGAAGTTGTGAACGAGGGAAAGCGAGCGGTGATCGTCAGCGCCGTACGGACCGCGATGGGCAGTTTCAACGGCATGTTCAGCCAGGTGCCGGCGACAAAATTGGGCAGTCTCGCCATCGCCGAAGCGTTGAAGCGGATCCACCTGCCGCCGGATCGCGTGGACCAAGTCTACATGGGCTGTGTCCTCAGCGCCGGTCTAGGGCAAGCGCCGGCCAGGCAGGCGTCGATCGGAGCTGGAATTCCCCATTCAATCGGAGCTACAACGGTGAACAAGGTCTGCGGGTCCAGTCTACAAACGGCGATCATGGCATACCAGGCCATTGCGCTTGGAGAGGCGAGCATCGTCGTAGCTGGTGGAATGGAAAACATGACCCGCGCGCCCTACTTGTTGGAGAAAGCGCGACAGGGCTATCGGCTGGGACATGCCGAATTGGTCGACAGCCTCGTCAAAGACGGACTGTGGGACGTTTACAATAAGTTTCACATGGGAAACGGCGGTGAACTCTGTGCGGCCAAGTATCAGTTGACAAGAAAAGAGCTGGATGATTTCGCGCTCGAGAGCTATCGGCGGGCGCGTGAGGCGATCGCGACTGGAATTTTTACACAGGAGATTGCACCGGTCGAGGTCTCGCAACGCAAAGGTCCGGCAGTGGCGGTCGTGGAAGATGAGGAGCCGAATCGAGTCGATCTGAGCAGAATGCGTGAGCTCAAGCCGGTATTCCAGGAGGACGGCGTCCTGACGGTGGGTAATTCTCCCGCCTGTAATGATGGTGCGGCGGCGTTGGTTGTCATGGCGGAAGAGGAGGCTGCACGTCTCGGGCTTGTCCCGATGGTGCGCATCGTCGGCTACGCCGGAGCAGCGCTGGCGCCGGAATGGTTTACGATCGCGCCGATCGAGGCCATCACGCGGGTGCTCAAAAAAACGGGCTTCACGATCCGTGATATCGATTTGTTCGAAATCAACGAGGCATTTTCAGCCGTTTCTCTCGCGATCAACCGTGAATTGGGACTCGACGAAAGGAAGGTCAATGTGAACGGCGGAGCGGTTGCGCTCGGGCACCCCATAGGAGCGACCGGCGCGCGTTTGCTCACAACCTTGGTTCACGCTATGGCAGCGCGTGGAGCCGGGCGGGGATTGGCCGGGCTCTGCATCGGCGGAGGGGAAGCGTTGGCAATGATTGTAGAACGATAATGGCCAATAGTCATTTGTCATTAGTCATCGGTGAAGCTATCTCTTTTTCAACCAATGACTGTTGACCGGTGACGAATGACTTAACTTCAGAGCCATGAAGCTCGAGGATATCAAAAAGATCGGGATCGTCGGTGCCGGACAGATGGGTCGCGGCATCAGCCAGGTCTGTGCAACCGTCGGCTATGAAGTTCTCCTTGTCGACGTCGCCGAACCACCGTTAACAGCAGCCATTTCCAAGATCCGCACGGGACTGCAACGCGCAGTCGAACGAGGAAGTCTGACCGATCATCAGGCCGGAGAGGTCTTGGCGCTCGTCCGTCCACTTGGGCACCTTGACCGCTTGCGGGATGTGCAGATGGTCATCGAAGCAGTTCCGGAAGATCTCACGGTGAAGCAGGAACTCTTCGCCCAATTGAATCGAATCTGCGCCCCACAGGTGGTGCTCGCGAGCAACACCTCATCCATTTCCATCACGAAATTGGGAGCCGCCTCCGGCCGGCCCGACCGCATCGTCGGCTTGCATTTCATGAATCCTGCGCCTGTGATGCGTCTCGTGGAAGTGGTTCGCGGGTTGGAAACATCCGAACAAACGACGCAGCTCGCACTCGCCTTGGCAAAGCGCTTGGGGAAAACGCCTGTCGTGGCGAAGGATGTACCGGGATTCATCGTGAACCGCGTGCTGATTCCCATGATCAATGAAGCGATTTTCGCATTGGAGGAAGGCGTTGCCTCTGCGGAAGACATCGATCTGGCGATGACCGCCGGCGCCAACCATCCCGTGGGGCCGTTGGCCCTTGCCGACCGCATCGGGTTGGATACAGTGCTGGCCATCTGCGAGGTCTTGCATCAAGACTTGGGCGATCCAAAATTTCGCGCGTGCCCCTTACTCCGTCGGTATGTCGAAGCGGGGTGGTTGGGACGGAAGTGCGGACGCGGATTCCATGTTTACGAAGGGAAGAACGAACGGCAGGAAGCGATAAGCCGTAAGTCCTGATCTTGGTCCCTGGTTCTTCAGCGCGGTCTGGAGCAGATCGATGCAAGAGCGTAAACCGAGATTCACCTCCCTCTCAGGATTCGACACCAACCGGGTGTATACCCACAGCGATTTGAAGGACTGGTCGCCGGACGAGGAACTTGGCGCGCCGGGTCAATTTCCGTACACGCGAGGAGTCTATCCGACCATGTATCGTGGCCGGCTCTGGACCATGCGGCAGTTCGCCGGTTTCGGATCGTCGGAGGATACCAACCGTCGGTTCAAATATCTCCTCCAACATGGGCAAAACGGCCTGAGCGTCGCGTTTGACATGCCGACCTTGATGGGAATCGACGCGGATGCCTCGCCCGCCCACGGAGAGATCGGTCACTGCGGCGTTTCGATCTCGTCGCTCGACGATATGGAACGGCTGTTCGAGGACATTCCGCTTGATCAGGTCACCACGTCGATGACGATCAACGGTCCCGCCGCCGTGATCTTCGCGATGTACCTCGCGGTTGCGGAGAAGCGCGGTATCCGCCTTGAGCGATTGGACGGCACATTGCAGAACGACATTTTGAAGGAATACATCGCGCAAAAAGAGTGGCTCTATCCCCCGGAACCCTCCCTCCGTTTGATGACCGACACCATCGCGTACTGTTCCGAGCATGTTCCCAAATGGCATCCGGTCAGCATCAGCGGATATCACATCCGGGAAGCCGGCTCGACCGCGGTCCAGGAACTTGCCTTTACCTTGTACGACGGCCTGACCTATGTGGAAGCGGCGGTCAAAGCCGGTCTTCCCGTGGACCGATTCGCTCCGCAGCTCTCGTTCTTTTTCAACGCGCACAATGACTTGTTTGAGGAGATCGCCAAGTTTCGCGCGGCACGTCGGCTATGGGCTCGCGAAATGACGCGGCGGTATCGGCCCGGCGATCCTCGCTCGGCGCAGCTCCGTTGCCACGCGCAGACCGCCGGCTGTTCCCTCACGGCACAACAGCCCATGAACAATGTAGTCCGCACGGCAATTCAGGCCCTGGCCGCCGTCTTGGGCGGCGCGCAATCGCTCCATACCAATTCGATGGATGAAACGCTCGCGTTGCCGACCGAAGATGCGGTGAAACTGGCACTGCGCACGCAACAGATCATCGCGCAGGAGAGCGAAGTCGCCAACAGCGTCGATCCGCTCGGCGGCTCTTATTATGTCGAAACTCTCACGAATCGCCTCGAAGAGGCGGCACTGGATTATTTTCGACGATTGGACGACATGGGCGGCATGGTCCAAGCGATCGAACGAGGATTCCCGCAGCGTGAAATCCTTGACGCCTCGCAACGGTACCAGCGCGAATTGGAACGAAAAGAGCGGATCATCGTGGGTGTCAACGAGTATGTGGAATCGGCGGAACGTCCGATCCCGATACTCAAAATAGGACAGGAAGTCGAGCGTGAACAGGTGGCGCGTCTCTCGGACTTACGCAAATGTCGCGATTCCTTCAAGATGGCCGGCGCCGTCGAGGCATTGCAGGAAGCGACCGCGTGCGGCGAGAACGTGATGCCGTATCTCATCGACGCGGTGAAAGCCAAGGCGACGCTGGGTGAGATCTGTACGGCTTTGAAGGAAGTGTTGGGCACGTATCGAGAGCCGGTGGTGTTGTGATGGCAGTGGACGACCAGGATGCCTCCTGTGCTCGCGCGCCGCGCATGCAGGGTCGATCAGATTGTAATCATAACGGGCGGTGCTCGTCGCATGCGCGCAGTGAGAGGCATCCTGGTCGTCCACTACTGAAAAGGAGAATGGGGAGGATAGGTGCAGCCATTTGCTATTGTGTCAGATTCGGCGCAATGGCGCTCCGCTCGATGCCCATCCCTTCCAGCTGGCCGTTAGAGAGGAGAGGAAGAAGGAAGGGTAGTCGGCTGTCGGCGAGGCACCATGAAGTTCGGAGCATTTGAAATTTATCCTGTGAGCGACGGCCGATTCCGGTTGGACGGTGGAGCCATGTTCGGAGTCGTTCCGAAGACCTTGTGGGAAAAATGTTGTCCCGCCGATGAGTTCAACCGAATCTCGCTTAGCCTGACGGCTCTGCTGATCCGAGCGAACGGCACAAACATCTTGGTGGACACGGGACTCGGACCAAAGGAAGACGCGAAGTTTCAACGCATGTTCGCCGTTGAGCGAAGACCGACGATACTGGAATCTCTCAAGCGATTGGGTCTGGGACCAGAGGACATTCATCTGGTGATCAATACGCATCTGCATTTCGACCATGCCGGGGGAAATACACTGACTCAAGAGGATGGGAATATCAGACCGGCCTTTCCCAAAGCGCGGTACGTCATTCAACAGGGTGAATTTGAAGATGCTGCCCGTGCCAATGAACGGACGAGGGCCAGTTACCGCCCGGACAATTTTGCACCGATCGATCACATCAATCAGTGGGAATTCCTGCATGGCGATACGGAACTCGTTCCGGGCGTGACAGCGGTCGTCACCGCCGGCCATACACGCTACCATCAGAGCGTCAAAGTCGAATCGGAAGGGCAGATTGCATTTTTCCCGGGGGACCTGATTCCGACCGTATCGCATCTGCCGCTTCCCTACATCATGGGCTACGATCTCTTTCCCATTCAGACCCTGGAAACGAAACGATGGGTGTTGGACCGGGCGATTGAAGAGCAGTGGCTGTTGCTCTTCGAGCATGATCCCGTGGTGCAGGCGGGATATGTTCGGAAGGATCAGGACGGCAAATACGTTCTTCGTGAGGTGACGGCATGGCAATAGCGAGCGTCCCCCTGCGGATTCTAATCGGCAAAGTCGGCCTCGACGGCCATGACCGAGGCGTAAAACTCATTGCGCGCGCATTACGAGACGCCGGGCTGGAAGTCATCTATACCGGGCTGCATCAGACGCCTGAACAGGTCGTCAATACGGCGATCCAAGAGGATGTGGATGCGATCGGTTTAAGCATCCTTTCAGGAGCGCACAATACACTCTTTCGACGCGTCCTCGAACTTCTCAAGGAACAGGAAGCCGGAGACATCGTCTTGTTCGGCGGGGGAATCATTCCCGATGAAGATGCCACGGCGCTCACAGCGGACGGCGTAAAGGTTCTGTTCGGGCCCGGCAGGCCTATCCAGGAGATCGTGACGTTCGTGAAAGGGCTCAAACCACATGGCTGAGGGACCATGCGTACGTTGACGACTTCAGTGGTTGCCGCCTCCGGCGAATTCGCGTCGAATCGTGCGCACTATGAGGGGCTGGTGGCGGACCTCCAGAAACATCTCACCCTCGCTCGAGCCGGAGGACCGCCGGAAGCGACCGCCCTTCATCAACAACGCGGCAAACTGACCGCCAGAGAGCGAATCGCGAAGTTGCTCGATCCGGACGCGCTTTGGCTTGAACTCAGTCCCTTGGCGGCATCCGGGATGTACGATGACCAGATCTCCGCTGCCGGTTTGATTACGGGTATCGGTTATGTGGAAGGACGTCCCTGTGTCATCGCCGCCAATGATGCGACGGTCAAGGGCGGTACCTACTTCCCCATGACGATCAAGAAGCATCTTCGTGCTCAAGAGATCGCCCTGGAAAATCGACTGCCCGCGATCTATCTCGTGGATTCAGGCGGCGTGTTTCTGCCCATGCAAGCCGATGTGTTTGCGGACAAAGAGCACTTCGGACGGATCTTTTACAATCAGGCGCGCATGTCCGCCCTCGGAGTTCCGCAAATCGCCGTCGTCATGGGGATGTGTACCGCAGGAGGCGCCTATGTGCCGGCCATGTGCGACGAAAACGTCATCGTCAAAGGGACCGGCACCATTTATCTGGCGGGGCCTCCACTGGTCAAAGCGGCAACCGGCGAAGAAGTCACGTCCGAGGAACTCGGCGGCGCCGATCTCCACACCAGGCTCTCCGGCGTCAGTGATCATCTCGCAGACAACGACCATGAAGCGCTCGAGATCTGCCGGTCGATCGTCGAGACACTGCCTCGACGATCGGTCCTTCGCAGACCGGCACCGATCGAAGAGCCTCGCTATCCGGCCGCCGAACTGTATGGGCTCATTCCGAACAATCCACGGCAGACTTTCGACGCCCGTGAAGTGATTGCCCGTTTGGTGGACGGCAGCCGTTTTCATGAGTTTAAGGCACGATATGGTCGGACACTGCTATGCGGATTCGCCCGTTGGATGGGGCATCAAGTCGGCATCGTCGCGAACAACGGCGTGCTCTTCTCCGAAGCCGCCTTGAAAGGCGCCCACTTTGTCCAACTCTGCGCTCAGCGGCGGCTGCCGCTGGTGTTTCTCCAGAACATCACAGGATTCATGGTCGGTAAGGACTACGAGACGCGAGGGATCATCAAGGACGGAGCCAAGATGGTGCAAGCGGTGGCGACTGCCGATGTTCCGAAATTCACCATTATTGTAGGCGCCTCTCATGGTGCCGGCAATTATGCCATGTGCGGACGCGCGTATGCTCCGCGCTTTCTCTTCCTCTGGCCCAACGCGCGGACGTCCGTGATGGGAGCGCAACAGGCGGCCCAGGTACTTTTGACGGTGAAACAGCAACAGAGAGCCCGCGACAAAGCGTCGCTGTCGGAAGACGAGCGGCGAAGGATCATGGATTCCATACGAGCCCAGTATGAGCGTGAGGGCAGTCCCTATTTCAGCACGGCTCGGCTCTGGGATGACGGGATCATCGATCCGGTGGATACACGGAACATTCTCGGCCTGTGTCTTGACGTCGCAATGACGACGCCGATCCGCTCGTCGCACTTCCCTGTTTTTCGCATGTGAGGTTCCAATGAAGCCGTTTACGTCGATCCTCACTGAATCGGGTACAGGGTATGCACGTGTGATCCTGAATCGGCCCGATCGACGGAACGCGTTCGATGCCCGTATGGTGGAGGAACTGTGCGAGACCTTTACGGCGTTGGGACAGGATCAGTCGGTGCGCGCCATCGTCTTGACCGGTAGCGGCCCCACATTTTGCGCCGGGGCAGATCTCCGCTGGATGGGGACTGACCGAATCGCGTCCGCACCGGAAGCGCGGCAGGACGCCGAGCGATTGCTTGCGATGTTCCGGACCATCGATGATTGCCCCTGTCCCGTGATCGGATGCATCCAGGGGGCTGTCTACGGCGGAGGAGTCGGGTTGATTGCGGCGTGCGACATCGCTGCAGCCGCTGCGAGTGCAACATTCGCTTTCAGCGAGGTCCGCTTGGGGTTGGTTCCGGCTGTGATCGCGCCCTTTGTTCTCGCAAAGGTCGGGAACTCGTTTGTGCGGCGATTCTGTCTTACCGGTGAGCCGTTTTCCGCATCGACCGCTCGCGACAGCGGTCTTATCCATGATGTCGTTGAACCGGCTGCGCTTGACGCCCATGTCGCATCATTGGCTGAGCGGATGACCCATCTCGCTCCGCAGGCCGTACGGGACACGAAAGCGCTGTTCCGCCGACTTCACCATTTGCCCCATGAGGAGCGGTGGAAGGTGTGTGTCGAAGAGAACGTTCGGGCTCGCCTTTCATCCGAGGCCCAGGAAGGGATTCGCGCCTTTCGCGAACGCCGAACACCGAACTGGGTGAAGCCGACAGGCGTTGAGTGAAGGGGGCGCTGTGGAGCGTCGTATGATGCGGGACAGCAACGGATCAACATCACATGCGTCTGTGATCCGGATCGTCGAGGTCGGTCCGCGGGACGGGCTGCAGAATGAATCGGAGGTCGTCCCTACGGCGGTTAAGGTGTCGTTCGTGGATGCCTTGTCCAAGAGCGGTGTGGCGGAGATCGAGGCAGGGTCGTTTGTGTCGCCTCGCGCCGTTCCGCAATTGGCGGATTCCGACGAGGTGTTCCGGAGAATCGAGCGACTGCCCGGCGTGATCTATTCAGCGCTGGTGCCGAATGAACGAGGGTTGGAACGGGCAAGGGCGGCGGCGGTGAACAAGATCGCTGTTTTTACGGCGGCCTCCGATTCGTTCACACGACGGAACATCAACTGCACGATCGGCGAGTCGATCGAGCGGTTCAAGGCGGTGGTGTTCGGCGCGAAACGCGACGGCATGACCGTGCGAGGATATATTTCCACCGTGACCCATTGTCCCTTTGAGGGTGCCGTCCAACCGTCGCAGGTTCTGGATGTGGTGCGGCAGTTACTTGATCTCGGAGTAGACGAAATCTCTCTGGGGGATACCGTTGGAAAAGCCGCTCCTCGAGACATCCGGACACTCTTGGATGAAATAGTGCCACGCATCGATCGAAATCGTCTCTCCCTGCACGTTCATGATACTTGCGGAATGGCCGTGGCCAATGTCCTGACCGCGTGGACCGAGTATCGCATTGAGACGTTCGACACAGCCGCCGGGGGACTCGGAGGATGTCCGTACGCCCCGGGAGCGTGGGGGAATGTTGCGACGGAAGACGTGGTCTATGCGCTAAAGGCGTCCGGCGCTTCGCTTGTTGTGGATGAGCGGAAGGTCATTGCGGCGGCATGCGAGATCGGTAAGGTTCTGAACCGCCGACCGTCGTCGCGCCTCTCGCAGGTACAGACGGAACACACTGCATATGAAGGTGCGGCATGAGGTCTCTCGGTTCACACCCGTTCCAGTGCGACATCCATGGCTTGAAGATCTTAGCTGAGCGGGTGAGAGCCGGAAACGTCCGCGCCGTATCACGCCTGATCTCCTTGTTGGAAAACCATCCAGGCGGCAGAGAAGTGCTGCGTCTCCTCGACGGCACCACGCGGGCGATGATAATTGGGGTAACGGGGTATCCCGGAGCCGGGAAGAGCACCGTGGTCACCCGTTTAGTGAGCTTCTATCGACGGCAAGGTTTGATGATAGGTGTCCTGGCGGTCGATATCAGTAGCCCGGTCACAGGCGGCGCCCTGCTGGGTGACCGCATCAGAATGCAGGAACACGCGCTGGATCACGGGGTGTATATCAGAAGCATGGCCACTCGTGGACATCATGGAGGGCTTGCTCAAGCGACCGGCGATGCAGCGTTAGTATTGGAAGCAGCCGGCTATGATGTGATCCTGATCGAGACCGTTGGGGTCGGCCAGAATGAAGTCGACGTCGTCGATGTCGCGCCTATCGTCGTGGCGGTGGTGGCCCCTGGCCTGGGTGACGAAGTTCAAGCTATGAAGGCCGGACTATTGGAGGTCGCCCACATCGTCATCGTCAACAAGGGAGACCTTCCTGACGCGGATAACACGTTACGAAATCTGAGGGAATGGTGTCCGAATGTGTTGCGTACGGTCGCGACGACAGGCGAAGGAATTCCGGAACTCGCTGCCGCGATAACGGCGTACCAACAGTCCCGCGCCGTCGGCCATGTCGGTGAAGCTCGAAACTGCTGACGTTTCCGAGTCATGGAAGATTGGTATGAGGAACAAAGGGAAGGCCGAAGGCGATTATCCGGCGGCGACAATGAAGAAGGATCGAAAGACAATCCAAATTGAGGGGTTTATCCGGGCGCGACCATGGAACTGCTAGCGCCCGGCTCAAGCGAAGCTTGGTATGGAGGATGTATGCCGCATCAATTATTGACGATTTCTCACCATGTCGCACGGATCACGCTCCATAATCCGCCGGCCAATGTGCTGAATCTATCCGTGATCAAGGAGCTCGATCTCGTCTTGAGCGAATTGGAGGAAGACGAATATGTCCGAGTGGTGATCGTGACCGGTACCGGACGTTTTTTCTGCGCCGGCGCCGACATCAATGAACTGGCTCACCTTCACACAGAGCACGGGGGAGCCGAGTTTGCTTCTCGCGGACAGGCGCTTCTCAATCGTATTGAGCGGTCGGACAAGCCGGTTCTTGCCGCGATCAACGGAACTTGTGTCGGCGGTGGTCTCGAACTCGCTCTGGCCTGCCACATTCGAGTGGCGGGCGCAAGCGCAATGTTGGGGCTTCTGGAAATCAAACTCGGTCTCATTCCAGGCTTCGGCGGAACCCAACGGTTGCCGAGAATCGTCGGGCCTTCCATGGCGGCGGAAATGATCTTGACGGGCAAGAGTGTCTCCGCAGAGGAAGCGCTGCGAATCGGCCTGCTGAGTCGGGTGGTGCCGCCGCAGGAGTTGATCACCCAGGTGGAAGCCATTGCCGCCTCAATGACCACACACGGGAAAACCGCCGTCGAAGCTGCGCTCCATGCGATTAGAGGGGGAATCGATATTCCTCTGTCGGAAGGTCTGGCCAGGGAAGCGGAATTATTCGGCCGATTGTGCGCTACCTCCGACAAACAGGAAGCGGCGCAGGCATTTTTGGAGAAACGACAACCGAAATTGGCCGAAACAGAAGCATGAATTTGTGAAGCGTCAAGTGTGAGGGGTGAAGAGACGGCAGAGATCGAAAGGGCAGCCGATGCTCGCAGATCGCCTCGCTCGATATTGCCACGCGTTGCGCTACGGTGATTTACCGGATGCCGTTGTGCACGAAGCCAAACGGCGCCTGCTCGACAGTCTTGGCTGCGCACTCGGGGCATGGAATGCCCCGCCATGCCGGATCGCCCGCCTGATTGCCCGGACCGTCAAGGTGCCGCAGGGCGCCACGCTGTGGGGCACCGGCCACAAAACCCTGCCCGATCTTGCGACCTTCGCCAACGGCGGGCTGGTCCGGTATCTCGATTTCAACGACACATATCTTTCGAAAGAACCGGCGCACCCTTCCGATAATATTCCGGCCATTCTTTCGGTGGGCGAGGCCGTTCATGCGTCAGGTAAACGCGTCATGGAAGCCATCGCGCTCGTCTATGAAATCCAGTGCCGGTTCTGTGACGCTGCAGCCCTCCGCCCTTGCGGGTGGGACCATGTGACGTACGGCCCGTTTTCTTCCGCCCTTGGTTCAGCCAAGCTCATGAAGCTTTCCAAGGAACAGACGGTACAGGCAATCAATCTGGCCGGCATTGCGAATATAGCCCTTCGGCAGACGCGGGTGGGAGATTTGTCCATGTGGAAAGCCTGCGCCTTTTCGAACGCCGCACGCAACGGTGTGTTCGCCGCCATGCTGGCGCAGCGTGGCATGACTGGACCGTCGCCTATCTTTGAAGGCGAAAAGGGCTTCATGAAACTGGTGTCGGGACCGTTCGATCTTGCGACGTTGGGAGGAGAAACGGGACAGGCGTCCGCAATCGGCCGGTTCAAGATTCTGGACACCTCTATCAAGCATTACCCGGTCGAGTATCACGCGCAGACTGCGGTCGAGGCTGCCATCGCACTTCGCGATGAACTGATGGAGGCAGAGGGAGTCCGTGCCGTCGAGCATGTCATGGATGTTGAAATCGGGAGTTATGATGTGGCCATCGAAATCATCGGGCGCGATCTTGAAAAATGGCAGCCGGCCACACGGGAGACGGCTGATCATAGTTTCCCCTATTGTGTCGCAACGGCATTGCTCCATGGTCCCGTGACGCTGCAGTCATTCGGCCGGAAACGATTGCACAATCCAGCCGTGAGGAATCTGATGAAGAAGATCCGTGTTGTGCAGCACCTCGAATTCGAGGCGCGCTACCCCAAGAGCATGCCGACCAGGATCACGGTCAAGACGGAAACGGGTCAAACCTACATGAGACAGGTCGATGTGCCGGTGGGACATCCTGGAAATCCGATGTCGGACCGGGATCTGGAAGCAAAGGTTCGCCGGTTAGCCTCCCGACGGCTGAGTCGGCCACGCATCGACCGGCTTATCGAATTCGTGTGGAATCTTGAACGGGTCAGAGACGTTGGTACGCTCATGCCGCTCTTGAGGATCTGAGTTGAAGACAGGAAGGTCGATGACGAACACGGACAAGGATCCAGCGACTCAGACGAAGACATCGCGCTTGCGTGAATTGCTGAGTACTCGCACCCTTGCCATTCCTGGTGCGTTCAACGCGCTGGTCGCGATGCAGATCGAACGAGCCGGCTACGAAATCCTCTATATCTCAGGTGCCGCGGTATCGGCTTGCCGTGGTGTGCCGGATATCGGCCTTCTGGCGCTCAGTGATATGGCGACAGAGGCGGGGAGAATCGCCCATTCTGTATCGATTCCAGCCATCGTCGATGCAGATACAGGATATGGCGGTCCGGCTCAGGTTGCCGAAGCGGTGAGAGTGTTCGAAGGGGCTGATCTCGCCGGCATGCAGATCGAAGACCAAGAAGCGGCTAAGAAGTGCGGCCACCTTGCCGGGAAACAACTGGTGCCCGTGGCTGAAATGAGCGCCAAAATCGAGGCGGCTGTTCGTGCCAAGGCCGATCGGAATTTCATGATTGTGGCGCGCACCGATGCCCGTGCGGTTGAGGGACTGGAGGCCGCCATCCAACGGGCTGTGGCCTATGCGGCGGCCGGCGCGGATGCGCTCTTCCCTGAGGCCCTGGAGTCAGCCGAAGAGTTTCGAGTCTTCGCCGGTGCGATCCAGAAGAGGGGAATCACCGTTCCGTTGATCGCCAATATGACGGAATTCGGCAAAACGCCGCTGTTGAGCGTCGCGGAATTCGAGAGCTTAGGGTATCGCGGGGTGCTTTTTCCTGTGACGGCGTTACGGACGGCCTTGCAAGCGATCGAGAGGTTGCTGGTTGAACTGAAGCTGCTCGGGTCACAGAAGGACCGGCTCCACCACATGATGACACGACGAGAACTGTACAGTTTGCTTCGATATACCGATACTCACGAGCGCTGAGAAGGGAGGACCTATGAGCACCGTCATGAACGAGTCTCCCGCGACAGAGATGAAAGACCGTTCTGCTTATAGCCCTGGTCTCGAAGGAGTGATCGCCGGAGAATCGGCGCTTTGCCTCGTCGATGAAGGAGAAGCCGGTCTCCTCTATCGAGGCTACCCGATCCGCGAGTTGGCGGAGCACAGCGCGTTTGAGGAAGTGGCCTATCTGCTTTTATTTGCTCATCTGCCGAATCGGCAAGAGCTGGCAAACTTCTCGGCACAACTCATCGATCGGGCCGTCCTTCCTCGCCTCCTCGAAGTGTTCCTTGGCGCGGTGCCTTCCGACGCACACCCGATGGACATTGTCCGATCGGGTGTTTCGCTGTTGGGCGTGGTTGATTCGGATACGGCCGACAACTCGCATGAGGCCAACGTGTACAGATCGATCGGGCTGCTGGCACAAATCCCGCTGATGATCGCGGCCTCCTACCGACTCGTAACCGGAAAACCCCGCCGCCGGCCGCACGATGATCTAACCTTCGCTGAGAATCTCTTGTACCTCCTCACCGACCGACGAGAGGATGATCAGGCGAAAGCCATGGCTCGTGTTCTCGATGTCTCTCTCACGCTGTATGCCGAACACGAATTTAACGCCTCCACGTTTGCTGCGCGCGTTACCGCCTCGACCATGACGGATCTGTACTCGGCCATTACTTCGGCGATCGGGGCGCTCAAGGGGCCGCTTCATGGCGGGGCCAATGAAGCTGTGGCTGAAATGTTTCTCGATATCGGCAGTCGCGAACGGGCGGAAACATGGGTGCGAGAGGCTCTCGTGAAGAAACACCGGATCATGGGTTTCGGTCATCGCGTGCTCAAGAAAGGCGATGCTCGATCCATCATCATTCAACGACACGCCGAATCGTTGAGCCGGATCTGCGGCGATCATCGATGGTACGAGATTGCGACGACCGTCAATCGCGTCATGGAACAAGAAAAGGGTCTCCACCCCAACTTGGATTTCTACACGGCGGTGGCCTATCTCCTGATGGGGATCCCTCGTGAGCTGTACACGCCGTTGTTCGTCTGCTCCCGCATCACGGGATGGTGCGCCCATGTCATCGAACAGCAGGACCACAATCGGTTGATGAGGCCACGCGCCCTCTACACGGGACCGTCGAGGAGGGACTATGTCCCTCTTGATCACCGTTCCTGAGCACATCGTGCAGGAACGGTTGATGAGGCCTCGCTTGAGCAATACGGGGCCGAGGAGCGAATATGTCTCCACTCATCGACCTACCTGAGCACATCATGCGGGCGCGGAAGGTCGACGAGCCATACCTCACGCTTCCATGGAACTCGTTCGCTGACTTCTTCGAAGTCCGCATCCATGATCGCGCCTTGATCGATCGGACATTCTTGACGTATTGCGACGATGACAAGACTGTCCGCTCTACCTACAGCTATACGGAATTCGGAGCGGTGGTCCAATTGGTCGCCACGTTTCTCCATGACCATGCGGGAGTACGGAGGGGAGATCGGCTGGCAACGATCCTCTTTAACCATGACGTCACCGTGGTGCTGTACTTTGCGGCGTGGATCTTGGGTGTCACGATTGTTCCAATCAACATTGAAGAGCCCGCCGATAAGAAGCGCTACATCTTGGAACATTCCGAGGCGTCGGCCGTCTGTTGCTGGCACACCTCTCTTGATGAAGTGAAAGACCTTCAACGAGAGCTTCCGGCCTTACGCCATATGATCGCGGTGAATGATGAAGGCTTTGTAGAGGGCCCGAAGCACAGGATGAAAGCTGATAGGGCGGCGTCCCTCTCTTCCTTGGGTATACCTCATTATACGCCCAGTTTGGACGACGAAGCGCTCATCGTCTATACATCCGGAACCACCGGTCCACCCAAAGGTGTGGTTCTCACCGTGGGGAATTTGCTTCTCGATGCCGATGCGATCGCCGAGCGGCATCGGTTTGGCGCGGACACCCGCCTGATGGGCGTGCTCCCGATTCATCACGTGAACGGCATCGTCGTCACGCTGATCACGCCGTTTTATTGTAAAGGCCGCATCGTCCTGAATCGCAAGTTCAAGAGCGCGACGTTCTGGCGGAGATTACATGAAGAGCGAGTGACGTGCGTGAGCGTCGTGCCGACACTCCTGGAATTTCTCCTCGATGCGGACGAAGATCTCGCTGCATACAAGCTGGATGGTTTCGTCGGACTCATCTGTGGTGCGGGCCCCTTGCTCAGAGATACCGCCACGCGGTTCGAAGATCGATTCGGATTTCCGATTCGCCATGGGTACGGCTTGTCCGAAACGACCTGTTATTCCTGTTTTCTGCCCAATGGACTCCCGCACGACGCGCATCGCCACTGGATCAGGGATTATGAGTTTCCTTCTATCGGAGTTCCGCTACGACATAACGAAATGGCGATCGTGGGAGGAAACGGGCAATTGCTGCCGGAAATGGAAAAGGGAGAAATATGCATCCGCGGGGGGACGGTATGTGCCGGCTACTTCAAGCGGGACGATGCCAATGATGCGGCGTTTCAATGGGGTTGGTTCCGTTCCGGAGACGAGGGCTTTTACGTAAGAGATAAGGCGGGGGAGCCGTTTTTCTTCATTTCGGGTCGCCTCAAAGAATTGATTATCCGAGGCGGTGTCAACATTGCTCCATTGGAAATCGACGAGGTGTTGAGGAACCACCCTCTCGTCCGATTTGCAATGGCTGTTCCGTTTCAGCATCGCTACTATGGCGAAGAGATTGCCGCTTACGTGGTGCCGAGGAACGACATCTCTCCGCCCACTGAAGCTGAATTACTGGCGCATTGCCGTCAACGGCTTCCGTTCTTCAAATGTCCAAAGATTATTCGATTTGGAGATGCAGTGCCCTACACTTCGACCGGCAAACCCAAGCGCCTGGAGTTGAAACGTTCCCTTGCTTCCACACTGGCAGCCTACCGTGATCACCAGTTTAAGGAGACGGCGGCAGTATAGAGCGGAGAAGGTGAATCACCGGTTCATAGATACGGCCGGTGACTCTGATCAATAAAGCGGAGGTTGCGGACCCCAATGCAAGCCGGCGAGATCAGGGTCTTCCCCTTCTTGTGCCGGCCGGTTGAGCTTGGCGGCCTTCCGTTGTTCCCGGCGCGCTTCCTTATCGCGTTGTTTCTGCTGACGCGCTTTCTCACGGTCCCGTTTAGCGCTTGTGGTCTTGCCTGTTCCTGCGATGATGCCCTCCTTTCAGGTGCGGTGTGTAGGTAACGCCTTACTGTGAAGCGGCACCACGCTTGCGGGTCGCCACGGACGCCTTGGGGTGCGGTTTGGGGCGTCCGGCCTTTTCATCGGAACGGGAAAGCGTATCAGGGCTCAGGCCCTGGCTTGCCGCTGAGATGATCTGGCGGCGAATATCATCTATCGACATTGTCGACATCGTCCGTTCCGGGTCTTGTAGTCCAAGCAGGTCCCAGCGGACCTTCGTTCTACGAATGGCCCGCTTTCTTCGGTGCGAGGCTTTGGTCCCCCATGATGTATTCATCGCTTCTCCCATTCAAAGGTTTTCATGCATCCATGCGCGGCAGAATCTGCCTTCAAACGATCTCTACCTGCCAGGCGATGTCGGCCCCTTGTTACCGATCATCACGAATCGATCTTCCGCAAATACCGCCCGTAGTCGGTCGGTGACGTTCCGACGATACAGTTCGGATTCGCGAGCGAGCAGAACCAAGTTTTTATTGTCGAGGAGAATATTGAGGTGATCCTCCGAGACGAGCAACCGCGTACTGTCGCCCACGTTTACACGATATTGTGTTTTTCCATCCGGGTTGCGATCCGAACCAGATACGATCTCGGTCAACCCGTCAATCACCCCCTCATAGGCTTCAGATCGATGACGCACTCTCGTGCCGTCTGGGATGCGGACCCAATGGCTCGCAGGTGTCGGTCGATTACTCTTTGCGGCATTCATGAATATTCACTCCCTACGTGACCACACATCGCTATTTTTCTCCTTCTGCGGCCTGCTGGACCTGAGATTAGGCTGCTGAAAACCATCGGGCATAGGTATCAGCTCAATTGATTCCATCGATCAGCGGGCAAAAGGGGTTTTTGCCGGACAAATTCACCGCAAGGTATTGATCAACCTCAATCGCGCAGGAACGGAACGGGAGGGAAGAGCGCGAGGATCAGAGCTCCATGTGAAGTCACTGTACCATATGGAAGGGTGAATTGCTAACGAAGGATAGCTATTTTATCCGAGCAGTCTCATGAATAGAAAGAGGCTACCGGAAGCCGTTCGAGACGGCTCCGGTAGTCTTCCTGTCGCGGCGGCAACACTCATCTCATTCCAACTACGGCAACCGGCTATGAACCCCTCATCCCATGAAACCGCCGGATAGGAGTGCAAAGGCAACGATCCCGATAAAAATCGCGGCATACAAATACACCCATGCTGGCTCATGTGTTAAGTCGTCCTTTAAGTGTACATCATGCATAACCAGTCACCTCCTTGTTTGAAACCGTCCTGTTTCCCGTATAGCGTCCTCTTTTTTAAGGTGTCTGGACCATCCTCTCTGTATTCAACAAAATATTAAGGGATGAGCTCTTCTTTCGCCATCGCCTGGAAGATTGAATTACGGCCTACACCGATTGAGTGAGTACCGACTAAAAAGAGATCACTGAGCCTTGAGATAGGTGAGAATGGCTTCGACACGCCCATTGACGAAAAGTTTTTGATAGATATGATGCAGATGGGTCTTCACGGTATCGATGGAAACGCACAACTGGTCTGCAATTTCCTTGTTGCTCCGACCGGCGGCCGCGCAAGTCAATATCTCTCGTTCACGGTCGGTCAGATTGGAAAACTGAATGTTGTTGTTCTCATGAGTGTGTCGTACCGCACCAGGAACCGTGTGAACGAAATGTTCGGGTGTGACCGGCGACAAGATGTGTTCTCCCCTCACTGTGGCTCTGAGGATGCGCAAGAAGTCCGTACAATCGGTGTCCTTCAGGATGTAGCCGAAGGCTCCAGCCTGCATGGCTGCGACAATCCTACTGTCCTCATCGTACCGGGCCAACAGCAACACGCGCGTCGTGGGTAGATGCCGGTGAATCAGTGAGGTTGCCGATTCCACATCGAGATCCGGCATATCGACGTCCAGGAGGACGATATTGGGCTTGTGTTCCATCGCTAAGCGATACGCCTCGCGGCCGTCAGTTGCCTCCACCACGGCTGCGATATCTCGTTCCCGTTCCAAGAGCACCCGCAGACTTTGCCTGAACAGGCGTTGGGCTTCGACCATGAGCAGCCTAATGGATCGGGATCTTGTTTCAGGATCGATGTGATGGGCCGTATTTCTCCGCCTGCGATCGGACGTAGGGGTTTCTCTCTTCATATGAGTCCGACTCACCGGTGCCCGACGACATGTTTCCTCATTCTGTCGAGCACCGGTTAACCGTTCACGTTCGTATTAGGCTGCCATGCGAAAGGCCCAGCGGTCGGCCTCCCGTCTCAGCTGAGCGAGAGCTTTCGCTTCTCTGCTCTGCGCCGCCATAGAAAGGCCTCCCAAAAAGACGGTGGCCAACAGAAGGCCGGCTGCGATCAAATAGGTCATTGGGATCTCCGGCCATGACGCTGATTCAGTAGAAGCCACGGCGATATTTGCTGAAGGCACCGTTGGAGTTGCCGCAACAGTCGTCTGCGTCGGGCGATCGGGTATGCCCTCGTTGCGAACGGCGGCAAATATCAAGCTTGCCAGTTGCTCTTGTTGCACAGCCTGTCCTTCTTCGGCGCTCATTTGTGCCTGAACCACCCGGACCAGAGCGGAGCCGAGCCGCTCCTGAATTGCGCCTGCCTGAAACCAGTCGTGTCGGGCAGCCTCGACGATGCGGCGTCCGAGCATGGCTTGCCAGGTCGAGGCGAATTGGTCATGCAGGCGTTGTCCTTGGGCTTGGATCGCGCCGATCATCTTCATATTGTAAATCGCGTCATACTGATCGGCCGACAAGAGACCATGACGAACGCCGCGAGTCGTGAAGTTGGCGATCGCTCGTCCCATGACACCTTGCACGCGCGCCATGTGATTGATCGGCACAGCTTGAGCCTGGCGCATCTCGGATCCCAACGCGCTGCTCGAGCCGGATGCCAATTCGAGGTATGCGAGCGTCGTGCGATTCCATTCAGAGACCGATTGAGCGACGGCTTGATTGGCACGGCGTTCGAGGAGCGCCTGTTCGACGATAGCCTGACCGAGGGCTGGCTGAAGTAGGCGCATGCCATTATCAATGCCTACCTGTTGTTCCGACGCTATCGCTTGTGGTGGGACTGCCTGATAGGTCCCGTTGGCGGCGAGGAACAACAAGAGGCCTCCAAAAAGAATGGCACACATGCCTACGCCGACGATGATATCGGTGGTGTTATAGCGGTACGACATATCTACCTCCTTGCCACATCGGGCAATCGCACGTGTGGCGACGTGTCACCTCGAAAAAGGTTTGTCGGGCTCACGAGCCCGATGACATCTTCGCAAGACAACTCAGCGGGATAATTGATAAGAGATAAAGAAGGGCGGGGTCCGCACTTCCCATGTCCGGTCGGTCGGTGTGGTATGCCTGCGAGGAACATGGTCACCACCTCCTAAAGGATGAGGCGGTATCGAGATTTCACTCTACGCTTCACGGATAATGAGGTCAAGGGGACGTCGGGCGGAGCACTCTTCCGGACTTCCATTTATTTTTCTCGTGCAAAATCGAGAATTCATTGGCGGGGTGATGTGAGGCGGGTAGCATACGGAATCATGAGAAAGTCTTCTGCCATCCTCTGTCTCATTCTCATGTCGGTCGGTTCGACGGTCGCATGGGCGGACTTCGTTGCGCGAGTCCTCAGGGTTCACGAGGGAGATCGCCTGACAATTCATCATCAAGGCCGAAAGGACATGGTCTATCTTCGCAATGTGGATTGTCCCGAACTGAAGCAACCGTATGGCCGACATTCTGCTGCCGGATGGGCGACAGATCGCCCATGAGTTGGTCAAAGAGGGGCTTGCTTGGGTGCAGCCAGGAGAGTCCGGCGATCAGTCTCTGAAAGATATGGAAGAACTGGCCAGAGCTGCGAGGAAGGGCATGTGGGCTGAATCTAATCCCGTCCCACCCTGGAAGTGGAAATCCACGAAGCCTGCCAGTCACAACTGAAGAGCCCGCTGCTCAATCGATTTAGTTAAGTAGCCGAATAATGCCGAACGTTAATCGATACAATTTTATTATACGTAGAGATTGGCATGAGCATTCACATCCCCATCTTCTGTGGATAACCATGTGAACAAGTCGCTTTATTCGGTAAAGACGGTGCGAATAGTGTGGTTATTCATCGGATCGCCTATTTTTTAGGCATCCGCCCCATATCGTCAGACCCACAAGTAATAGTGGTTCCTATATACGTTCATTACTTTTTTG
The DNA here is from genome assembly GCA_024998685.1 of Nitrospira sp. Taxonomy (GTDB): domain Bacteria; phylum Nitrospirota; class Nitrospiria; order Nitrospirales; family Nitrospiraceae; genus Nitrospira_D. Next base: position 54,812 of record JACOEH010000013.1, on the reverse strand, counting down.
CATATTCCTAGGAAAGAGTTCTTGACATAACCCATTTGCCCTTGCTCATACCCCTACTATGGCCACTATTCGACTCACTATCCACAGGTTCACCACCGTTCTGTGGATGAGCGCTGTCGGCGTCAGGAGCGATGTTTCGTATCTGTCAAGGGCTTACACGAAAAAAAATGGCTCTGCCGAATGGTGAAAAAGATCCCGGGACCAATTTTTTCACAGCCAGAGCCGAATGGCCGGCTCGCATGAACGAATGGCAGTCGAGCCTCGGATGGAGATTCTCCATCCGAGGCCTGCGAACCTTAACTGCCGCTGACCGATTCCAATGTGGCATCTGGATCAGACGGAGATGGGAGAACATTCTCGGTCGTTGAGCCGCCATCCCCCATGGTGGACGGCGAATCGATGAATGAGTCTGAGGTCTCGAAAATTGTGGGCGGGGCAGGAGGAAGCATCATGTGTTCCTGGCCGATCTTGCGGATTTCAAGATGTACCCGGCGGTTCATGTGGCGGCAGATGTCGCTGGCATCGACACACAGCACGCTTTCTTCGCCCAAACTCACCGCTTTGATCCGGTGTTCGGCGATTCCGGCATTGATCAGCTCAACCTTGACCGTCTCAGCCCGCTTCAAACCTAATTGCTTGTTGTAGCTCGCCGACCCTTGCTGGTCGGTATAGCCTTGGATCAGCACGCCGTAGTCCTCATGCTGCTTCAGCATGTCGGCCTGCGTGGTGAGTTGAGCCCTCCCTTCATCAGTCAAGCCCTTCCGACCGACTTCGAAATAGATATCGGTGTGGACAATGTCCGCTATCGATACAACCGGAGTCGTGATCTGAATAGCCGAGGCTTGTGCTTGGCTCACGACCGTGGTTTTCCTAAGCAGATCTGAAACGGTGGTGTTCTCGATTTTATCTACGGTGGCTGTTGTTATCTTCCCCTCGTCGCTTGATTGACTGTAGAACCACGCTGCGGCGAGCAATCCGCCGAGGAAGAGGACGACAGCGCCTAGGACGATGACCTCTTTCGTGTCTCTCTGCGGCCCCACTGTAGGGGCGGTGTTCACTGACGATATCTGCGATCCACTATGCTGCATGATGGCAATCCTCCTTGTGGTTAAACGAATGACTCAACATCCATCAAAACTCTGGCTGCGGTTTTTTTGATCCACCTCCTTTCGACCGTTGGTTCGTGCGCCGACGAAGGATTGCTTGAGCAACCGGAGTGCCGCAGGAGGAAGGTGGGGGAAGTTGAGAAAATTATGAGGAAAGTTCAGGAGTTCGGTCGTGGGACTAGTCTGTGGAAAGATGCGGGGAAGTAGAACCCATCATGCCATGCGGGGATGGCCCCACATCTTGGATGTTGAAACTGGCTTTCTGCTGCGCTCTCACAGTGCTCAGAGATTCAACGTCCCGAAGACGTACGCTTAGATTCTTCGCTTGCTGCGGTCTTACGGGAAGATGAATTTGCACATCGGGATTTTCTTAAATAGAGGGCCGCAGATGCCGACCGTCTGAGTATTGAGCGTGTGGCTGGAGCGATGGGGCAATTATGCTTGTCCCGCCAGCGTATTGGCCAACTGGGTGAAGATCTCACGCAAGACCGCGCGTTGACACCACTGTTGAAATCGGCGATGAACGGTTTTGTAGTTCGGATAGCCCTGCGGCAACATGTGCCACTGCGCGCCGGTGTTCAGAACCCACAGCCCAGCCTCCAGGACGTCTCGCGTAGGTATAGGTTTGCGCCCTAGTCGAATATACGGGATATATCTTCAGGAAAATGCTTCCGAATCCGATCCCATTGATCGTCGCGCAAGCGGAGCGTGCATGCATTTATAAGTACGGATGTCCACAGTGTCGACAATTTTGAGATAGGTTCTAGTTGGATTGCAACGTAAGTATGTTACATGGAATAACGAACGTAACATTTGCGTTTATGGAGGGCATTATGAAGAACATAGTTTGGCTCGTTGAAAGGCCGGGTGGGGAGTTCCGAAGGGTAGAGTTGCCTCGCCCAACGTTGGAGAGCAATCAGGTTCTGGTAAGAATATCTGCCAGCGGCGTTAATCCGCTCGACACTAAAATCCGCGCAGGCAACGCAGCACATGCCAAACAACCTCTCCCTTCCGTGCTTGGACTGGATATGGCGGGAACCGTTGAAGAGGTCGGAACCAAGGTCTCTGGCTTTAAATCCGGCGATGAGGTTTATGGCATGGTAGGTGGTGTAGGCGGACTGCAGGGAACCCTCGCCGAGTTCATTGCTGTCGATGCTGACTTGCTAGCGCACAAGCCAAAGAACCTGTCGATGCGTGAAGCAGCATCCCTCCCTCTGAGCATCATCACAGCCTGGGAAGGATTGGTCGATCGCGCGAAGGTACACGCCGGTCAGAAGGTGCTGATTCATGCAGGTGCCGGAGGTGTCGGCCATATTGCGGTACAAATTGCGCGCGATTTCGGGTCAGAAGTGTTCGCTACCGTCTCGTCGGACAAAAAGAGCATCGTGGAAGGTTTCGGAGCCACTGCTATTGACTATCGCGCTACCTCGGTTGAGGACTATGTGGCCTCTTCCACCGGAGGTCAAGGGTTTGACATCATCTATGACACCGTTGGCGGTGCAACGCTCGATGCCTCCTTCAGTGCGGTGAAGCGGTACACCGGCCGCGTTCTGAGCTGCCTGGGATGGGGATCGCACTCCCTGGCTCCACTCTCCTTCCGCGGAGCCACCTATTCAGGGGTCTTTACTCTGTATCCTCTGATTACTGGGGAAGACCGAGCTCGTCACGGCCAGATACTCGCCCAGGCGGCAGTCCTCGCCGAGGCAGGTAAGCTGAGACCGCTTCTCAACGAGCAACGCTTCTCGCCTACGACCATTGGTGCTGCCCATTCTCTCGTTGAATCTGGGGTCTTGGGAAAAGTTGTTGTCGAACTCTGAACTCAGCGCGAGCAAACGTACTTTCAGAATATTTCCGCTAACACAATTGGTGAACTAAATAAGGAGTGCCCATGAATGGCATCGACGATACACATCTCACACCATCGCCTAAGGGCGCCAGCCCCGAAGACTACGATCTCGTCATTCTCGGCAGCGGCGAGGGATCGAAATACGTAGCCTGGACGCTTGCGAAGCAGGGACAACGTGTGGCTGTAATTGAGCGCAAGTATATCGGTGGTTCCTGCCCCAATATTGCATGCCTGCCAAGCAAGAACATCATTCATAGTGCGAAGGTTGCTTCGTACTTCCGCAGGAGCGAAGAGTTCGGTATTACGAAGGACGGGTTTAAGATCGACATGTTTACCGTGCGTGACCGAAAGCGCAGGATGGTGAAGGGCTTGATCGACATCCATGTCGATAACTTCAATAAGAGCGGAGCCGAACTGCTCATAGGATCAGGGCGCTTCGTTGCCCCACGGACTTTGGAGGTGAGCCTTTCAGAAGGAGGAACTCGCTACTTACGGGGAAAGAACGTGATCATCGGCACTGGAACCCGCCCTACACTTGAACCCATTTCTGGTCTCATCGAATCTCAACCTCTTACTCACATTGAAGCCCTAGAACTGGATGAAATTCCTGAGCACCTTCTTGTATTGGGTGGTGGGTATATCGGGCTTGAACTCGCACAAGCTATGCGCCGATTCGGCAGCCGGGTGACTGTCATTGAGCGAAATGCGCGACTGGTATATCGGGAAGATCAAGATGTGGCCGAAGGACTTCGCACTCTCTTCGAAAATGAAGGTATTGACCTTGTCCTAAACGCCCGGATTGAGCGAGTCTCGGGAAAGTCCGGTAGCTCAGTTCAGGTTGTCATAGTTCAGGATGGAATCGGAAGAACGCTTGCGGGCACTCATCTGCTGGCCGCAACTGGACGCACGCCGAACACCGACGGGATTGGTCTGGACTCGGCAGGCGTTGAGATCACGGACCGTGGCTATGTGAAGGTCAATGAGCGGCTCGAGACGACAGCACCGGGAGTCTGGGCAATAGGTGAATCCGCCGGGAGTCCCCAGTTCACCCACATCGCCTTTGATGACTTTCGCGTGATTCGTGAGAATCTGGCTGGTGGAAACCATATTACGACCTGCAGACAGGTGCCGTTCTGCATGTTTACCGATCCCGAGTTTGCGCGTATCGGTCTCAGCGAAACGGAAGCCAACGCACAAGGAATTGCTTATCGTCTCTTCAAGATTCCTATGGCCGCGGTGTTGCGCACACGCACTCTCTCTGAAACAGGCGGGTTTTTGAAGGGACTGGTAGAGATTGGCAGCGATCGCATCCTCGGCTTCACCGCCTTCGGGGTCGACGCAGGAGAAATTATAACATCAGTGCAGATTGCAATGATCGCTGGGCTTCCCTATACGGCTTTGCGTGATGCCATCCTGACCCACCCAACCCTTCTGGAAGGTCTCATCGTTCTGTTTTCCAGCATCCCCTCTGTCTCACATTCGACCGGTCTCAAAATCTGAATGGTCCAAGATAAGTAGGTCTCAACATCGAAAGGAGATCGCTCGATGAAAAATTGCTGAACATATTTACGGTACACGTATGGAAACTCCGAAGCTGCACTATCAACCGTTTCGATGCAACACTGGAGGGCCTAAAGGTCAGCACGGGAGTACGTTAAGGGGACGGATACTCATGGCACTACCTTAAGAAGCCATCGAAGGGCCACGGTGGGGGAAAGAAGGGGGTCGCTGAGAGCCGCACATTGTTGAAGATGGTGGGACCTACCGTCACAATCAAGACAAGGAGGATCCGCCATGTGTAAAGATAGCAAAAAAACGCCTCCGGAAGGCGGTCACGCGATTCAAGCAGGGGGTTGGAGACCGGCCCACGCGGGCACTTGATGAGCTACTGTCACACGATGCGGTGGGGGCGATGGTGGAGGAGGAAGTCGGGGTCTTTCGTGAGCGCGTCTATCCGCCGCTCACCACACTGGGGCTCTTCATAGGCCAAGCCTTGTCCGCCGATGGAGGGTGCCAAGAGGCGGTGGCCCGACATCATGCCGAACGTACGGCGCAGGGAGAAGATCCCTGTAGCATCAGCAGTGGCCCCTACTGCAAGGCTCGGCAGCGGTTGCCCCTCTCACGGATTGAGCGCCTGACCGTCTCGGTGGGCGAACGCCTGGAGCAGATGACGGGCCGGACCTGGAAGTGGCGGGGCCGCTCGGTGAAGCTGCTGGATGGCACCACCGTGTCGATGCCTGATACCCCGGCCAACCAAGCGGCGTACCCACAAAGCGGGGAACAACAGGCTGGACTGGGATTTCCACTGGCCTTGCTGGTCGCGCTCATCTCGCTCTCAACCGGGGCGGTGCTGCGCTGGGCCACTGGTCCATGTCGGGGAAAAGGCAGTGGGGAGCAGGCACTGTTCCGTTCCCTGATGTCCCATCTGAATGCGGGAGACATCATCCTTGCGGATCGCTATCACTGCACCTATTTTACGGTGGCGCTGCTGGCTGAGCAGGGGGTGGATCTCCTCACCTGCCAGCACCAGCGTCGTGTAACCGATTTTCGCCATGGGACGCGTCTGGGATATCGAGACCGGCTCGTCACCTGGATGCGACCTCAACGACCGCAGTGGATGGATCCGGCAACGTATGCGCGCATGCCGCGCCAGCTCACGGTGCGTCAAACCGAGGTGGCGGGCCGGGTGCTGGTCACCACACTCACCGATGCACGCCATGTCACGCCGACCGATCTGGATATGCTGTACCGAAGCCGCTGGCAGGTGGAAGTGGATTTGCGCTCGATCAAGGCCGTCATGGGTATGGACGTTCTGCGTTCGCAATCTCCGGTGATGATCGAGAAGGAAATTGGGGTGTATCTGCTGGCCTACAACCTGGTGCGTGGCATCATGGCGCGGGCGGCCGCCGGGGCGCAACTTGTCGCGCGAGCGCTGAGTTTCAAGGGCGCCGTGCAACTGCTCTTGGCGTTTCAACAACAACTGCGTTGGGCTGCGGCCAAGTCAGCCCGGATCCTCTGCGCACAGATACTCGGCGCAATCAGCGCCATGCGTGTGCCGATTCGCCCCGGACGCATCGAGCCGCACGCGATCAAACGAAGACCCAAAAACCATGCGCTTCTAACTGTCCCTCGACATGTTGCACGTGCCGCCATCATCCGGACGCGAGCACAATATGCTTAAGGTAGTGCCATGAGGGACGGATACCTTTTCGCATCGCCAGACCCTTTTCTCCGCCGCAAGTTGCAGGACGATGCACGCCGTACGAGACCTGAAAGTAAGGTGTTATGACAGCGGGGCTTCTGACGACACGCCCACGAAGTGAAGGTGCTTCTCGCCGGTGAGATGCTGCGGTTGGATGATGTAGTCGCCTGTCATCGAGGGAATCCAGATGGACTTTGCCACCTCCATGCCGCCTCCTGTTATCGCCCAAGCGAAGCCGCCTATAATGCCTCCGCCGATCGCATAGGCCATTTTCACGGCACCATAGGGGACGGTGAGAGCCCAACAGGCTGCTTGGAGTCCGGCTGCTTCGGGGCTGGATGGATCCGATGGGCTGGATGGGCTCGAGTGCACGGGACTCGCCTCGGATATGTCTTCACCACCATGAGCCAGTACAGATTCGCCTGTCCACACCAGTACCGTGCAAAAGACAGCCCCAACAAGAAGCACCCGCCCGGCCTGCATCCGTAGAAAGCGATTCATGCTCATGGCTGTTCTCCAAGGGACCTTAGATTACTCAAACAGTTCCTCTCAATGTCTCGCACCTGGCAGAACTTGGCTTCACACGACAGCTCCAGTGAGACTGTCTGATTGGGCGTCACCATGAGCTCCCGCTCTTGCGTCCCGAGAAGGGATGCCGGGCCTTGAGGCGATACGCGCCCGGCGGGAGGTTATGGTTCGTCTTTGGAGGACTCCTCGCTCTGTTTGAGCCAGAGTTCAAGAAGTCTTGTCTCGCGTTCAGACTGGGAAATGTGTTCCAAAGCGAACGCGCCCGTCAAGCGATCTTCATAAAAAGCACGTTGCTTGGCGTAGGTTTTCTTAAAGGCTTCCCGCTTGAGGGTTTTCCAATTCGTATCGGATATTCCGGCCTGGGAACGCAAGAGGTTGATCTCGATGGCTTGGAAAGCAAAGACTTTAGCTAAAACCTTGATGACCGTGGCGTTTGTCAGGAATCTCGGACCCTTATCAGCCATGACTCATCGTTTCGGTTAGGCCAAGGCAAACCTGACTGTCCCGGCGCCATGTCGGCATCATCCTCAGGCGGCACGGAACTTCGACAGGAACGATCAGTTCCGCACGCCGCTCCAAACTTTTGCCGGATCGATAGGCTTGTCAGGATTGAGTGCCTTCGCCTTTTCCAGCAGGACATCGGTCCCCTCCGGATAAGCCGGGTCAGAAATACAACAGTTATCGACCGGACAGACCGCCGCACATTGAGGTTCGTCGAAATGGCCGACACACTCGGTACACCGATCATGGGTAATCACGTAAATATTATCGCCCACTCCCTGGCCGTCGCCCACATGATTTCCCTTCGCCTCCGCGTCGCCGCGAGTTTCGAAGATGGCCTCATTCGGACACTCCGGCAGGCAGGCGCCACAGTTGATACATTCGTCGGTAATCAGCAGTGCCATGATCCTGGCCTCCTTATTGTCTAAGATTTAACACGGCGCTGCACATTCTCCGCAACGCACGCTTGATGAAGAATCTCTTCTTGTCTTCCACCCTGAGTTTTCAAGGGATCTCATCGTGGAAGTGTGCTCATGACTCTATCACCCTAGGTGCAACGAGCATGGCAGTCAAGCTGGTTGATGCGCATTTCGATCGATCAACCTAATACGCATGTTGCACCTTCGTAAGCGCTCCTGTCAATGCGGCGGTTCGAAAGGAGAACTTATGAACACGAATCCCGTTCTGATGCGTCGCGTCACCGCTGTTCCTCCTGCCCTCACTGGTCATTCAATGTCTCCCAGTGGATCGAGCTCCACAACGGTGACTTCCACTCTTACGACCGCTTGAGACGGTGCCATTGCCTAAGCTTGATCTCAGTGAGCGTGGTCCGTATGATCGCGCGCAGGAAACGCGATATTCAACCAAAGGAGCACGTTTCATGGAAGACGTAAAGGACCAGATAACGAAAGCCTTGGAGCATTTCAAGCAACAGCGCGATGAGCTTCACGTCCAGCTTCACCTCGCGAAGGCGGACGCGAAGGACGAATGGGCTCGCCTGGAAAGTCAGTGGGAAGAAATAAAGCCCAAGCTGGAGGCGGCACGGGAGGAAGTCGGGAAAACGGCGGAATCTGTCGGCACCGCACTGGGCCTGGCGATCGATGAATTGAAGAAGGGCTATGAGCGGCTGCGAAGTCGGCTATGAGGAAGGCAGCATAAAACGCAGCGACGAGCGATCCAGGGAGGTATGAGAGAGATCGATCAGAGGACGGCTCACAGTGTGACGTGACGGCATTCGACTTCGCAGCACGCACAGGAGAGGGTAGAGCTCGACCGAACCGGGCCATACGAAGTTTTGTTACGCACAGCTTTTCGGAGCAGGCAAATTGAGCGGCATGGCTATTCGAGAAGCGATACGAGACGATTTTGAGCAGATTGGGCCGATCTTCCACGAGATCGCAGCCGCCGGTGAGACCTATGGATATCCGCGAGACATCACTCAAGAACAAGCCATCGAGCTTTGGATAGAGACTCCAAGAAAAACCTATGTGTTCGAAGAGAACGGGGAAATTCTGGGAACATACTACATAAGGACGAATCAGCTCGGTCCAGGCGACCATGTCTGCAATTGCGGCTATATGGTTTCATCGGCTGCCAGAGGACGGGGAGTCGCGACGGCGATGTGCGAGCACTCTCAAGTGATCGCACGGGAGCTTGGGTACAAGGCCATGCAGTTCAATTTCGTCGCGTCCAGCAATGAAGGGGCGGTCAGGCTTTGGAACAAGCTTGGCTTCACGACGGTGGGTCGCTTACCAAAAGCGTTCCGTCATCCATCCAAAGGCTACGTTGATGCGTTGGTCATGTACAAGTGGCTGGAACCGTAACGTCACGGCCCCGCCCCGCTTCTTCACGCATTCATTGGTCTTCGGAGTATTGGTCCCGGCAAGGATGAGACCGTCACTGTCACCGATGGGTTACCGTTTGAGTGGAGCATCTTGAGGTTTCTTGCCGACTTGCGCCTTCCCGTCGCCCTCCGTGCTACCCGACTCTGACCCCTGTGTAATTATGATTTCCATTCGTCGATTCTTGCCCCGGCCTTTTTCGGTATCATTCGTCGCGATAGGCTTGCTGTCCGCGTACCCCACGGCTTTGACTCGGTCGGCCTCTAGCCCCCCACTGATCAGGACCTGAATGGCACGTTCGGCCCGTGTCCGGGAGAGTTCGACATTATCCCGAAATCCTTTCCGAGGGTCGCTCCGGAGCGGTGTATTGTCGGTGTGCCCGGCAACCTCTATGCTCTGGTAACGGAATCCGTGCAAGACGACTCCGACCCGCTCGAGCAACGAGATCCCTCCTAGGGTGACCGTCGCGTCACCTGTGGAAAATAACTCACCCGTTGCCAATGCGAGGGTCAATTTATTTCCTCGCTGCTTCAAGGCCGCACTGCCCTTCCTGAGTTCGGGCTGTAAGAGATTCGTAAGACTCTCGCTTATTTTGCCGAGGTCACTACTTGAGGCGAATGTTTCTTCATCATCGGTGACCTCAGAGTCCGGTCCGAGCACGTTGGTCAAGGAGAGATTATGATCGATAGGTTGCAGAGCAAGCGAGGGAGGGTTCTCCTCCTGAGCCGGAGTCGGCCCGGCTTGTTTGGATGAATTGAGCTCAAGGTCCGCCAGCAATTGTTTTGTGCGCACAAGTTCCGCGTCTTTCGCCGTGAGTTGGGGATTGAGATCCGCCAGCTTTTGCGTGACTTGTTTGAGATCCTCCTTGACCTGCGCCAGCTCTTGCTCTTTCTTCGCCGTTTGTTGTTCGGCTTCGGTGACACGGCGCTTGGCCTGCGCCAGCTCGATCTCTTTCCCTGCCGTCTGCTGTTCTGCTTCAGTGGTGCGGCGTTTAGCTTGCGTCAATTCATGTTCTTTCCCCGCTATCTGTTGTTCCGCGTCGGTGATACGGCGCTTGGCCTGCGTCAATTCGTGTTCTTTCCCCGTCGTCTGCTGTTCCGCGTCGGTGACACGGCGTTTGGTCTGCGCCAGTTCCTGCTCTTTCCCCGCCATCTGCTGGTCGATTTCAGCGGCGCGGCGTTTGGTCTGCGCCAATTCCTGTTCCTTCCCCGCCATCTGCAGGTCGGCTTCAGTGGCACGGCGCTTAGCCTGGGCCAATTCATGCTCTTTCTCCGCCATCTGTTGTTCTGCCTCGGTGAGGCGACGCTTGACCTGTGCCAATTCTTGCTCTTTCCCCGCCACTATCTGTTGTTCGGATTCGGCGCCGCGGCGTTTAGCCTGGGCCGATTCCTGTCCTTTGCTCATCGCTGCCAACTGTTGTTCGAATTCGGCGATGCGGCGCTTGGCCTGCGCGAGTTCTTGTTCTTTCTTCGCCGTCTGTTGTTCGGCTTCGGCGGCGCGGCGTTTGGCCTGGGTCAATTCCTGCCCTTTTCCCGTCGTTGCCAGCTGTTGTTCAAGTTCGGCAATACGGCGCTTGGCCTGGTTGAGCTCCTCGGTTTGTGACGCAAGATCCTCTCGAAGTTGCTTGGAATTCTCGAGGGCGCTGGATCGCAGGGCTGTGATCTCATTATCCTTTGCACGGAGCTGGATAACGAGCTCACCGATCCGTTGCTTTGCACTCTCCAGATTGCCGGCCGCCAGTTGTCGCTCAAGCTCGGTGATTTTTTGCCTGGCCTGCTGGAGATTGTTCCTCATCACGCCCAATTCGTCTTGCGGCGACTGGTCGTCTGAACCTTCGACGGCAAGAGAAACCGACACGTTTCCGATCAACATGGCGATGAATACAAGGGCAAAGGCGGATAACTTGACGATCATGTTTCACCCACAAGTAGATAAGGTGCGGTGACCACACATAGATCCCCGCCACTGGATTTCAACACACTCATGTGCACATGAAACCGCTAAGGAGGCTCAGCGGAAGCACCTGAAGTGAAGCCTAAACCGATGTCGGAGCTTTTCCCTCTTCATGAATGGAAAGAGAAAGAGGAAGACGATCGTATCGCCTTCGCGATTCACTTTGCAACGGGTGTGAGCAGCCGAATGCCGCTCTGTCGGCAGTAAGGAATATGGAACCTCTCGTGAAGGTGACAATCTTGAATCCGAATGGTATCGCCTGCGCTCCAAACAACGACGCACTCATGTTTTCTCGGGCAATTTGACAACTCATTCATAAAGGTGTCTGCAAGGCAGAGACCGAATCCCGGGGAAAATTGATGTTTGGATAGGAGTCTCGCTCCCGCCTTGAATCTGATCGTCTGTCTCGTTAGACTTCGCCCGCGCGACACTTTCCGCTTCCTCGGAGGTTACTCAATGACGGTTCGCTCTCTTCTATGTGCATTCATGATCCTCGGAGCATTGATTTCAGCGGAGATGAGCCCCTCGGAGGCAGCCGACCAGCCACAACACGTGAAAGCAGCCTGTGAGAAAGGCACTGCGACGGCATGCACCTCCCTAGGCTTGTTGTATATGAAAGGTGAAGGGGTGAAGCAAGATGACACTCGAGCTGCAGCCCTTTTCAGGAAAGCCTGTGACGGCGGGGATGCGAACGGCTGCTCCAATCTTGGCGTAGTCTATGCCGAAGGAACCGGTGTCCCGCAGGATGATAGTCAAGCCGCAGTCTTCTCTAGGAAAGCCTGTGACGGGGGGAGTATGAAGGGCTGTGCCAATCTCGGCGTGATGTATGCCGAGGGGATCGGGGTTCAACAGGACGACGTTCAAGCCGCCGACTTCTACAGGCAAGCTTGTGATGGGGGGAATGCGAAGGGCTGCTACAACCTTGGCGTGATGCATGCCGAGGGGGCGGTGGTTCAACAGGATGATGCTCTAGCCGCTGCCTTCTCTAGGAAAGCCTGTGACGGGGGAAATATGAAGGGCTGCTACAACCTTGGCGTGATGTATGCCGAGGGGACCGGGGTTCAACAGGACGACGTTCAAGCCGTCACTTTCTACAGGAAGGCCTGTGACGGGGGGAATGCGAGGGGTTGCTACAACCTTGGCGTGATGCATGCCGAGGGGATGGGGGGCCAACCGGACAACTTTCAAGCCGCCGACTTCTACAGAAAGGCCTGTGACGGGGGAAGTGCGAGGGGCTGCGCCAATCTCGGCGTGATGTATGCTCAGGGAACCGGCATCAAACAGGACGACCTTCGAGCCGTCAATCTTTATAGAAAGGCCTGTGATGCCGGGGACGCGAAGGGGTGTATTCATCTCGGCATGGTCTATCAAGTCGGGAGGGGGATCAAGCCGGATGATGCTGAAGCACTCAAGTATTACGGGAAAGCGTGTGATCTCAGAGAGCCGAAAGGCTGCTCTCATTACGCAAAACTGAAGACAGGCAGACGGTGAGATGGTGCGTGCTCAAGGTCGTTGTGAATCCATAGGGAAAAACATCTTCGATCTTGAAAGTGAGTTGCTGATGCGACGACTTCTCTTTGCTCTATTGCCGTTTGTTCTGGCTGGTTGTCCGACCACGACGGCCATGCTGGTCGGAGCCCCGGCGCTCCTATCCAAATCTGAGTTCGATGAGCGGCGAACGGAAACCAAACGGCAGATCGAAAAGGGGTTGATCTCGAAAGAGGCTGGTGAAACCAACTGTCGTCAGATGCTGAATACGGTCGATCGGAATCATGCGGCGCCACCTCCTGTGGATCCTGCTGTCTGTGAATTCGGGTCATTTGCCGACAAACTTTATGAACTGACAAGGTCCACGGAGAGCGGCGCACTGACACCGGAACTCTGGGTGACCAAGTGCGAGCAGCTGGCCGGGCCGCCCTCTGGGAAAGACGTATGCCGGTACGATCCGTTTGCGGTACGGATTGCTCAATGGCGGCGTTTGATCGACGAGGGCAAGTCGACGAAGGAAGGAGCTGAGATGGACTGCCGCAATTATGTGAAGCAGGTTCGCCAACATCCGATCCCTGGTCCAGAGCTCAATGAGGATGCCTGCAAACTTTAGCAGCTCACCCCAGAATCCGCTTCTGGGGGCTAGTTCCAAAGCCCGCTATCCGCCAGGTATGATTCCCTTGCCTTTGGTTTAGGTTTCGACCTACGTCGCTGATCACTGCTTGATCAGGGCAGGCATGGATTCGACTCTCAGTAGGCTAAATGCAATGCTGAACCTAACGGGCCATGTCGGAAGATCTGCCGATGGATAATGATGCAAGCTATGGAGTGTGGTGGCTTGTTCTCGTCAATTCTCTCTTCTTCATTGTCTTCGCACTGAGTTTCACGCGCCCGCGAACGGGGCGTGATTGGCGGTCGCTCGGTGCCTTCTCCGCGTTTATCGTGGCTCTGTTTGCGGAGATGTACGGATTCCCGTTGAGCATCTATCTGCTCTCCGGCTGGCTCTCAAGCCATTATCCCGAGATAGATCCCTTTGCCCATGATACCGGCCATTTCTGGCATACGCTACTTCACATACCAGGTTCTGCGCACTCCGATCCATTGCATATTCTCAGTGAGGTGCTGGTCTTTGTTGGACTGATCCTCCTGGCGGCCTCCTGGCGCATTCTCTATTGGGCGCAACGGGCCCATACCTTGGCTACGAGTGGACCCTATGCTTTGATCAGACATCCTCAGTACGTTGCTTTCATCACGATCATGCTGGGCTTCATTCTCCAGTGGCCGACCTTTCCAACACTGTTCATGTTCCCTGTGCTCGCGGGACTGTACATCCATCTTGCGCACCAAGAGGAAGCGGAGGCTCGGAGGCAATTCGGTGAGGCCTATGATCGCTATGCAGCGGCGACACCGGCCTTTATCCCTTCGTGGAAGAAGGAGGCACGACAACCCAAAATTTGACACGGTAAGGCGACTCCATCCATAGGGAGAGGCTCGTGATTGGAATGGCACGAGGGATGCTGTGTAAACCGCCGAATGCTATGATGCGAGTGCCTACTCGTCTGGGAGCAATACAATGATATTCAGACGGCCGGAGCTGGAAAAAGATAATCCGATCGCTCCCCAACCCTACGTGGGCCCACGCCGTCGGCTGGCGCTGGCTCGAGCCACAGGGTCGAGGGAATTCACGGAAGAGAATGATTTGAAAAAGACGTTGCGAGAGTTGACGCGAGCGGCATCCCGTTATGTGGATGGTCTGCCGAACGCAAGGAAAACAGGGAAGAGTCTGAAGGTCTTGCGGGATGCGATTACACAAGCCGAGTGGGTGCTCGCAGCCGAAGACGCTAGAGGAACCAGACCTTCGGTTGAGTGAGTTGAAGACATGGCTTTGTATCCGCTGAATTGCATCCTGATTTGAAACGACTTCAGTGCCTCTCTTACCATCGCTTGACAGCAATAACCCTCTCCGAGTCTAACGCACTCTTCTGAATCAATTTGGATTCAGCTCTTTATCCATAATGATACAGGCCTCCCGACTCGCACTTTCTCTTATTCGCCTATGCCTCATAAGCCTCTGTACAGCAAGGAGATCTTTGACCATCCTAACAGGTATGAGGTTTGCCTCTGTGCAAGTAACCCAACGCCTGCTTAATGAAATGACTGAAAGCGCCGCGGATCCGGAAATGCTGAATGAGGGGGTGTCATATGTCGGGCAAGAACATTGTGTTGTGTTCGGATGGAACAGGCAATACCGCTATCAAAGCGCGAGGCACTAATGTCTTTAAGCTTTACGAGGCTGTTGATATCCAGGATCATAAATACAATCCAACCTTAAAGCCGCAAGTCGCGTTCTATGACGATGGGGTCGGCACTTCGCCCCTGGCTCCGGTCAAGTTAATCGGCGAGGCGTTCGGCTATGGGTTTGCCAAGAACGTCAGGGATCTCTACACCGAGTTGGTTCATGTCTATGAGCCAGGTGATCACATCTATCTTTTTGGATTCAGCCGTGGAGCCTATACGGTCAGAGCCTTGTCTGGTTTGATTCAATGCTGCGGCATTGTGGATATTAAGAGCATCAGTGAAGCATCGCTCAAAAAACATGTAAAACAATGTTGGAAGGATTTTCGTAAAAAAGCGTTTAAGCGTGTGTCGGACAGTAAGCGGCGCTCTAATCAGTCAACAGACGCCTCAAGCACGCGCTGCCGAGAACCGTACGAGGCCTACGAAGCTTCCATTGAGTTTGTCGGGGTATGGGATACGGTCGGGGCGATCGGGACGCCCTTTGAAGAACTGCGCGACCTGTTG
Organism: Nitrospira sp.; assembly: GCA_024998685.1. Classification (GTDB taxonomy): domain Bacteria; phylum Nitrospirota; class Nitrospiria; order Nitrospirales; family Nitrospiraceae; genus Nitrospira_D. The sequence continues at coordinate 39,545 of JACOEH010000013.1, read as the reverse complement.
AACTGGATCTACCCCATGCGGTTTTCTGAACTGACGCCCAGTAGCCGCATCAAACGTGCTTGCCATGCTTTGTCTATCGATGACGACCGTCGAACGTTCCAGCCGGAATTATGGAATGAGAAGGGAATATCTGCCACTCAAGTGGATCAGGTATGGTTCGCGGGCGTGCATTCCAACGTAGGAGGAGGCTACGTAAAGCAGGGCATGTCCTTGGTGGCGCTGGACTGGATGATGGCGGAAGCGGAGCGTTGCGGATTGCGCTTTATTAAGGCCGATCGTGAATATGTGCGTACACATCAGGACGTGCACGACGAACTCTATGATGCTCGCGCCGGACTGGGCGTGTACTATCGATGGGAGCCGCGCGACATCATCAAGCTCTGTCGTGCCCACCATATGACGTACCCGAAAGTCCATGTCAGCGTCTTTGAGCGTATTGCGAACGGCACCGGGTGTTATGCACCCGTCAATCTGCCTCACCAATGCTTGGGGGTTCAGACGAATGACGGGCGATCATGGCCGTCAGACCAAGCGCTTTGGAAGATCGAGCGGCAGGTGGCGCACGTTGAAGGGCAGGTTTCTGATGCGGCGAGGAATGGGTCCTTGCTCGACGGCATGAGTGGGGCAGTCAAAAGCGGAAAGATGTCCTATTACACTTTCGTTGCGGCCTCAATACCGGCCGTCGCGTGGTGGTATGCTCTGCCGCCGTTTCCACAGGTTGCGGAGGCCATTGCTCAATGGTGCCCATTTCCCAACTTCGTCATCGGAGGCATCTATGCCTGTTTCGGCGGGCTGCTGTGGTGGTGGTCCGACTGCGTCGACCGGCGGATGGAATCGGTTGCCCAGAATCATTGGCAAGGTCATCGTGAAGCACTACGGAAAATTTTGACGGATGGTCGAGCGCGGCGGCTATCGGAATCAGTGGAGGAGGCAGAATTGGCGGCAACACTGACGGAACGAGAGACCGGCGTCTCACATTGAAATAAATAAAGAGACCGCAACTGAGATGTGAATGTTTTATCACCATCCGGTGAGCGTTATGCGAATAGACACCGGGGTCCGATACGAGTGCGGATTGGCCCGATGAGTCTCAGCCATTTGGCAGAACGGGGAGGTCGGTTGTAGCGTGTCTCGAAATCTGCAGGGTATCCTGCTGTGCCTTGTTTCTCTCGCAGGTTGCGGGGTGATGAACCCTATGTCCTGCAGCAGCGATGGGCGGCTGGCGGTGCAAGAATTGCTGTATTTCGGAACCGAAACGCCGTCAGGTTCCGTCACGCCGGACGCTTGGACGACATTTCTGGGGGAAATAGTAACCCCCCGTTTTCCAGAAGGACTCTCCACCTGGCAGGCGTCCGGCCAGTGGCGATCGGCTTCGGGGAAAACCATACGTGAACCGTCGTATGTCCTGAGTCTCGTCCATCCGGATGATGCCGCACCGAGCAAGGCCGTTCAGGAAATTATCACGTCCTACAAAACGCGCTTTAAGCAAGAAGCGGTGCTCCGGGTCAAGTCCCATACGTGCATGTCTCTCTAATCACTCCCACAAGCCTCGAATAGCCAAGGTTCCGCATCCGACACATGTCTTTTGCAAGTTCTTGCGCTTCCGAACCGTTGCGCTCGTCGTATCTCGCTTCTGCAAGTCTCCTGGAAGCTTTCACAATAGTCCTTGTCGGCAATACCATTCTTGCTAGAGTTCTCATGTTGAGGTTGTAACAGCGGGTATTTATGCTATCCCGACATTTAAAATCCGCCATTGTCTGGGTCTTCGTGCATCTGCAACGGGTCGTGCTTCTGCTGGTACTGTCGTTCTTGCCGATTGATGGCGCACGAGCCGGTACGGTTGTCCGTGTCATCGAGACGTGGCCGGCAGGCGATCACATCACATTGGGGAGGAACCAGAATTTCTATCTTCGGCTCGCCTATGAGACAGACAATCCCATCGGTATCTGGGCGCGCCCATACTTCAGCGGCAAGCCTGTCAATGCCGGAAGCAACCCCTCGCAAGTGTATTCAGGCAAGGGAGAGACATTTGGATGGTTCTTTTTCATGCGCCCGGGGGACGTTGTCGATGAAATCCGGATTACCGCGGGCGATGGGAGCATCTCCAATACACCTGTTCTGGCTGTGTGGCGCGGATATGTCGTGGGAAGCAGTGAGGTGGTGGGTGTACAGACTCAGCCGACTTGGATCGACGAGATGAGTATGCGCGCCAAGGCAGCGCAGGATGAAGCCTATCGGTCTCGAATGCAGGAGTCGCTTAGCCTCTCCGATACAGCCCTCGTTACGGGATTTCTTTGGGGCGTACTCGCGAGCGGACTCTTAGGGTTCGGCTTGCCGGCCTGGGGAGTATGGCGCTGGCACGGAGCCTGGAGAATGGCGGCGCTCGTTCCTGCTGCGATGATGGCGTTCGTCATCATACGAATCGTGGTCGATGGGCTACGCGATTCTACTTCTCACAATCTATTCCCTTTCGAGATTCTCACGGCAGGATTGCTCAGCCTTGGGATGATGGTGATGCTGTATCTTGCGCACAAGTTGTTTAGCGGGAGACACTGACTCTGCGAACCGTTGCTATTTGAGCATCATCGTTGTATCTCGGCCCCGACCCGCTTGCTCTGCTGTCCGAACGGAATGGATCGATCCCGTTGGAAATGTCGCCGCACAAGGGTCTCAACCGACGAAAAGCGGCGTTCAGGAAGGTTCTTGAAACGACGTCTGCAATCGACAAGCGCTTCTTCGACGGTGGTGAAAGGGGCGATCACAGTCTGCAGATGGCCATAGTAGTCTCTGAGTTTTAATTCAGCGGTTCTGAGATGGCTTGGATCTCCGGCAATATCCAGCGCAGCCTTGGCCTGATCGCCGTCGGCTTCTACCAGTGCCTGAAAGCAGAGTCCCTTCAAGCGCTGTGTCACTGTGCTGCGATCCCAGCCAAGCGCTTTGGCCGTGGACTGCATGTCGAAGCCATGTCGTCTCAGACAGTTCAAGACCGCCTCATCGCCGGCCAGATCCGGGACCATCAATCCGGTACGCCTTCTCGATCGTCCATGTTCTTCGCCAAGCCTGAGCGAGTCGCCGGTTAAAAGGGGGCCATCGTTCAGCGTGACGGCCCGTTCTAAACAGTGGCGGAGCTCCCGCACATTTCCCTTCCAGTCGTGGTCGGTCAATGCACGAAGCGCTTCATCCGTCAGTCGAGGGAGCGGCTTTCCTATCGACTCAGCAAGCTGGTTCAGGAAGATGTCGGCGAGAAGTGGAATGTCTCCGGCGCGCTCGCGCAGCGGCGGGAGGTGGAAAACCATCCCGGTCAGCCGGAAGTACAAGTCCTCGCGAAACCATCCCTCCGACACGCCTTTCCGCAGGTCGCGATTGGTCGCGGCCACGATCCGAACGTCTACCGTCGTCGGAGTGGTGGCGCCGACTCGATAGAATGATTTGTCCTGAAGCACTCTCAATAATTTGCTCTGATGGTCCATCCGAAGGTCGCCGGTCTCATCGAGAAAGATCGTGCCGTGGTCCGCAAGACCGAAATAGCCGCGTCGGTCATTCGTGGCTCCGGTGAAACTGCCCTTCACATGGCCGAAGAGCTCACTTTCAAACAGCTCAGGAGATATGGCCGCCATGTTGACGGCGATGAAGGTCTTTCCCGACCGTGGACTGAGCCGATGGATTGCGCGTGCGAAGAGCTCTTTCCCGGTACCCGGTTCTCCGAGAAGCAGGACGGTCAACGAAGACTTGGCGCTTTTCTTCACGTCGTGAAACAACCGAAGCAGGGAACGATCCTGGGTGATGATGCCGAATTGGCGGGATTCGTTTTGGAGCCGGTTGAGTTCGGCATCGCCGACGGCATGTGATACGGTGCTTGCGGCCCGGAGATCGCCGAGCTGCCGTTCCAGTTCCTGAAGGTGCCGGCGAGCATCCTGTTCCTGATTCTGCGCTTCAGCGATTTGGAGCCGCAGTACGCTCGTTGCTTTGGTCAACTGCTCTTGTCGCCCGGCCGAAAAAGCGATTGTCGCGTTGGCTGTTTCCAAATCTTCCTGAAGGGCTTCCGCTCGGTCCTCATGGAGGACAAGCGCTTCTCTTACCGCAGCAGATTCTTGCCGGATGAGGATCATGTCGCGTTCCAGCAAGAGCAAACGCCGGCTTGCCGTCAGATTCACCCAAATGGCAGTGCCGATAAAGACCGACAATGAGGCGATGAGCGGAGTGGCGATCGGCATCACGAGAGATGTCACGCTCAACGCCGCGATGGCCACTGACCCATACAAAACAACGGCGGCACCCGCAAGCAGGAGACCCATCATCCCGCGAAACTGTAAGAGGACCCACGCAGCCAGCGAAGTCAACAGGATGGTAACGGTGAAGCGGCCGAACCGGCTGAGTGAGTCGATCCGTTCATGGTTGAGTAAGGTATTGAGGAAATGGAGGTGGATGGTCATGCCGTCTACCGTTACGTTGGAGGGTAAAAGCCATGCCGCCGGGCTTTCAGGACTTGATCGGATCACGACGGCTTTGCCCTTGAACCAAGAAGCCAATTGCGGCTCGTCGTGGCGTTCGACTGCGTTCCAGACGGATGACAATGGGATCGGCTGAAGGGCCGCCAGAGATCCGTCGCCGACTATGTCGATCAGAACGTCGGCATCAGAGTGGCCTGAAAGAAACTGTATAGGCGCGGCGGTTCGGCGGTGAAAGACGTCGGACAGGATGGAACCGAAAGCTGGAACGGTTTGTGTTCCGATCCTGGTAGCGGGCGGAATGTGGCGCGCGACATGATCGGGATCACTCGTGACCGTGATATGTCCGTAGATCGCGGCGTCCGACTGCAGGAGTGAATCGGCATCGTGAATCAGGACAACGGGTGATGCCGTACGAAGCGCTTCCAGGAAGAGCGCATCGCTCGCAACTCCACCAAGCTGAGCAGGGCTCCCCTGGTTCAATCGATGGTCGATGCCCACGACGGCGGCGCCGGCCTCATGGATCGTCGCAATCAACTGAGCGAGGATGCCGCGGTCCCAAGAGCCTCTCCCGAATCGTTCTTCACTGGCCGCGTCGCGGGCCACGATCGTCAGGGAAGGGTTGAGCCGGGCGGTAGCGCGGTAGCGAAGCCACGTGTCGTAGACGGTATAATCCAGTGCCGTCAAGGTTGCGGGGGCGGCGGACCACAGCATCGCCGATAGGAGCGTAGCCAGCGAGCCGATGCCCAGTGCTTGCAGCGGAATCGACGCGATGAACAGGCGCCAGGATTTCTGCCGGTCCAGCATACGACTAGTTGAGCCTTAGTTCCTCGATCAAGGATTGTGTTTCTTGTTTGGGGAGGCGTTTGATGAGCGCCTTCGCTTTCGGAATGTCGGCATCCAGACCGAGCCCCTTGGCATAAATACGAGCCAAGATTTTCTTTGCCTGATCGAAGCCGTCAGCCGACGTCGATTCAAAACAGGTCAGAATATTCTTGTTATACGGCTTCAGAGACTGTTCCCATCCGGTTTCATAGAGTGTGGCCAGTTCTGCGTGGGCCTCTTCGCTCAACGCGAAGCATTCCTTCAACAGTACCGGAACCGCATCTTCTGCACGGTTTTGCTCCAGCAGGACCTTCCCTAGCGATTGCTGTTGAGTCGGGCGACTGATATCGGGAAAATCGTTCCATAGGGTGTCGCGGTAGTTCTGCAACGCGCTCTGCAATTCCACGCGTCGCTGCTTCGTCGATTCCGAGGAAAGCGCTTGGCGTCTCACCTTGGACAACGAATCGGCGGCGGTTTGCTGACCGAGGTCGGCGGCTTGCATCCACCAAAAGATCGCCAAACCGAGATTTTTCTCGACGCCCTGCCCGGTCTGGTAGGCATTGCCGAGGAACAATCGGGCCTGAGGCACCCCACCGGTCGCCGCCGTTTCCAGATGCTGCGCGGCTTCTCGCGTGCGTCCTGCAATTCTCAACAACAGCGCGAGTCGATAATGTGCGTCGGAGAAACGAGGGTGCAATTCGAGCGTCCGTCGATAGGATTGAACGGCGGCGGTCACATTGCCGAGGGAGTAGTAGACGCTTCCCAGGCTGTAGTGCGCGTGGGTCAGATCCGGTTCCAGTCGGATCGCCTCTCCCAGAGCGGAAGCGGCGGCCCGCCATTCTTGTTTCGCCATGAACATGAGACCCAGCTGGAGATGGGCGTTCCCGTCATCAGGTTGCAATGCAATCGCCGCACGGCATTCCTCAACCGCGGCATCCACATCGCCGACACGAGAAAGGGCTCCGGCTAATTTTAACCGGTAGTCCGGGTCGTTTGGTAAGAGACGGATCGTTCGGCGCAGCGATGCGACCTCCGTCACCGCGTCGGTTGGTTCGTTGAACCCAAGTCCGGGCGTCGCCTCGGACGCCTGTGGCGAATTACCGTCGTCGGAGAGATTGTATTCGTTCAGTGAATGAGAACGGGCGAGAGACGAAGCGTAAACAGTCACGGCGACGGTGAGGGCCAACAGTATCGACCTGGGATGCATCGGCAAACTTTCACGCTCGACAGAAAGGCACGATGGTCAACGATTATACTATCTATACCATGCGCAATAATACGGAACGACCAGGTTCACCGGGCCATGCGAAGGAGGTGTGCTAGGCGGTCAATGGCTTCATGAAGCGCTGCGCCCGTCAAGAGAAGAGGACTGTGCGGTACCCGCCAGACCGGTTCCAGAGGAGCCGGATCGTTCGCTGGACGAGGAATGATATGCCAATGGATATGAGGGAGTTGGTTCCCGAGGAGTTCGTAGTTGATCTTCTGAGCCTGGTAAATCTCGGCTACAGTTTTGGCCACACGGTTGACTTCTTCGATCAGTTGAAAACGTTCGGTTGGCGCGAGTTGGAATAATTCGGTGGCGTGACGTTGGAAGACCAGAACGGTCCAGCCGGGAAAAAATTGGTCATCATGGAGATAGGCTTTCGACAATCCGAGGTCTGCGATGAAATGGTCCTCTCTCGGCCAAGTTCTCCGGCACGCCATGCACGCATCCGTCATGGCTGATTCGCCTTGCGCCACTCTTCTTCAGTCAAGACGCCTTTTTTGATCAGCAGTTGAATCAGCTTCTCGACCGCATTGCGATTGGCTGCTGCCGACTGTCCAGGAGCAGGAGGTGTGGAAGATATCGACGGCTCCGCCCGCTTTGCCTCCGGCGGGGGCCGCTTCTGTCCAAAAACTTTGAACGAGGGAGTGAAGACCGCCACATAATCCCGATTCCTGATTCGGACCACGACAGGAAGACTATCGGTTTGCGGTACGAGGTCAGGGGAAGTTCCGGCGGGAACTCGGAAATATGGTTTCTCGTCGTCGGTTTGGCCGTCTTGATCCAGCACGTCGAATCGTTTCAGGAAAGATTCTCCCGTGAGCCCCTCTCGGTCGTCCCCGGCCAAGTTGGTGATTTTGTCCAGCACGATGACCAGTGAGTCGCCGACGATTGCGTCGGGCGAGAGGTTCCTGACGATTACGTCGTAGCGATATTCGCTGGTGAAGTTATCGCGGCTCTTCAATGTCACGACGGCCTGTACGCGTCCGGTCAGATCGGTCAAATGGTCTAGTGATCCGGCGAGGCCGCACACCGGCTCCATGGCGATGGCCGAAGCCGCGGCGAGGCAACAGATTCGTACCCGGTTCATTATCTTAAAGCCCTCACCTGTGTGTCGTAGGCAAGCATAGCAAAGTCCATGGGCAAAGTCCGTAGGATTGGGGCGAGCCAATGCGGCGGGGAAATCATGGAAAGTGTTCTCACAGGAGCGCCTCTGCACAGGATTGTGGATGAGTCCCACGAGTTCGCGCCTGTCGGACTTCCTCTCCCAGTGATCGGCGAACCGATCAACACGTCTGGCCCACATTGCACGGTGTCCACAAGCTGACCGACGGTTCGGTGAGGCCGGCGGCGGCTCCGCCCGGCAACTGCAACACTTCGTAATTCAGCGTGTAGACGCTGCGCCAGAAGTCGACGGTCAACCGTGCCGCATTGATATTCTGCGTCGTCGAAATCGGGTTGGTGTCGGTCTGTTCGGGATGATAGATATCCAGCCGGTACGTGAATGAATTCTGATTGTAGGACAGCACGTATAGGTAGCCGGTGTATTCCACCGCGAGATCAAGATATTGCCAGCCCTGGGCCGGGTCGGTCGCACTGAATGTGAGGCTGTACGGCGACGATTGCTTGGTGAAGTGGCGCACCGGATTGGCGCCCAGGTCGAAGGCCTGAATGCGGTTGTTGCCGGCCTCCAATATCAGAATGACGCCGTCCGGCGAAATGGCGGACGCGACAGGTGAGTCGATCAACCCTGGACGCGAGCCCTTGCCGGATTTGACCTGTGCGATGAGTTGGACCTTCGCGTCGGCATCCGTCTTGGCGGCGGCGGGAATCCGGTGCGTCTCAATCTTGTGATTCACGTTGTTGATGCTCACCAGATGGCCGGCCGGGTGCAGCAGCAGCGAATCCGACTTGAAATTGAGCACGCCCCAGGCCTGGCCGGACAGAGGACTCGTGAACGCCGGTGTGGGCTCCAGCGTGACCTGGCGCACCATCGGCACATTGGGGTCGGTCGTATCGAGATAGAAGTTGGCTGCGCCATGGGTCAATAAATTATACGCGACCTTGACGCCGGTCCCGCCGATGCCGCAGGCGCCGTTGACGTAGCCCTGCTGCGCATTGGCGCCGTCGTTGCCTGAGTCGGTATTGAGGTTGGCCACCTGGTCGAGCTGGCCGATGCCGCCCCCCACGCAGCTTGGCGCCTTGCTCGGGTCGCTGTTCTGGGACTGCCATGCGTACCCCACGTAGCCGTGCACACTGCCGGTGCCCTGGCGCACCGAGATGCCACGATAGCCGCACACTGTGCCGGCCCCGCCGCAACTGGTGTTGCCGAGATTCGCGGTCGGTGCTGGCCCGGCCGCCCATAGATGGTTACCGTTCGCATCGAGTGTGGTCTTCTGCCGGTGCTGATAAACGGTGTTCGAGCTGATCGGGAACTTCAGCTCCTCGATGGCGAAGGTCGGGGCGGTGGTGGCGGTATTGGGAATCAGGCCGGTGGTCCCTTTGCCGAGCAGGATGTCCGGCTGACCCGGCACGATCGCTTTCTGCACGAAGGCAACCGAGACGTTGACGTTGCCGCCGAGCGGCACCTTGCTGAAGACCACCGGTGGCAAGGTGGAAGGTACCGGAGCAACGAGCGGGAAGGTCTGCACGTACGGCGTGCCGTCGTCGAACATCGCGGTGACCCTGTAGCTGTTCGCTGCCTTGGGAAAGGTATCGTCGCCGGGGTCCGGCGGATTCGCATTCGGGTCTCCCGAATCTTTGAGGATGGTGACGCTCAAGTCATGGGTGAAGACCAGGTCGTCGATGTAGGTCCACGGCGTTAAGGCAAGCTCGGCCGAGGTCTCGGCGAGACTGATGACGCCCACGGCGATCGAGAGCGCCTGCATGATCTCACCGGCGACCGGAATCGCATCCTCCGCTGCATCTTGCCCGATCTGCCCCCAGATCCATGCCACCAGTGCTTTCATGCCGTCGCCGACCCCCTTCGTGACCAGCACCTTCGCCACCACCAGGGCTTGTCCTTCCCAGAAGCCGGGAGTGATGAGCATTCCGACGAGCGAACCGGGGCTGCTCGGGTTCAACGCCGTGCTGATGATGGTGATCAGTTCGAGCGTGAGCGTTTGCAGGAACGGGATGACCACGGCTTTGTATAGCGCCGGAATGAAGCTCCCGCCGCCCGCGGCAGCCAGCAGTGCCGTCACGCCGTAGTTGAAGACGCCCGTCATGATGGCGCCTGGCAGCACCGTCTCGGGGTAAGTATTGCCACCCTGAAAGGAAAGGGTGCTGGATAGGATGCGCACCGTGGTCGCGGAAGCGGGAACGGTGAAGCTCGGCTGAATAAAGCCAGGCGCGGTTGGGATCGCCATCACCGTGAAGACCGGCCCGATGACCGAGACGAACATCTCGGTGGCAGTGTCCAGGCTTTTATCACGGTTGGCGATAATCGTGCCGTTTACGTACTCCGGAATCTTGGCGAGTGTCAGCAGGTCGTCGCCGTCGAGAAACTGTAGCCAGACGCCTCGAAACTCCAAAAAGAAGTTGAGCAAGGTGAGCGACACCTTGACGACCGCGCCGCTTTGCGTGGTGCCGGCCTGAATCTGGTAGCCGACCTGTCCATTCTGCTGCTTCAAGACCATCGTGAGATCGGCGTCTCCGATCGGCTGCCCCAGGCTCTGATCGACCTTGGTCAACCCGTCGTGGCGCAGCCACATCGCGCCGGTAAGCGCGAGGTTCGGTGGGTCGTTCGGGCCGGCGGGCTTTAGGCCCGTGGCGTCAGCGCCCAGGGAAGTGTCGTCCTTGACGCCGGGCACGGTGGCATTCATCGCCGATCTGGCCAACGCGCGCAGATCCGGGTGCAGGCTCGGCTGATATTGAATCCTGCCCGCATGCTTGCCTGTTTGGTTTTTGAGCGGCATGCCGCCGTCACCCGGCACGGGCTGGAGCGTGCCCCAGCCGGTCGCGTTGGGCCGGCCCGGGGTCTGCTGCGGCATCGCCGGCCCGTACTGCGGCTGACTCAGCTTTCCGCTCAACAGAACTATATCGATACTACGGTCGACATGGTTCGAGTAGACGGTATGGGCCGAACTGGGATCGAGGCTCATCAGGTCCGGATGGCAACCCACCATGGTCGCGGCATGGCTCACGGGATCAAGCAGATCGCGTTCCTCTCGCAGGTCTTGCTCGGTCTGCGCCGGTGCGATTCCATAGTACTTGCGTTTGGCGGAGAGCGGCAGCGGGCCGGTGGGCGTGGACTTACGGGCCTGCGTATAGGCCTGCGCCGCGCCGGTAGATGGAATATAGAGCTGCACGGCCGACATCGACCAGGTGCCGGCTTGCGTATTGATATCGGCGCTTACGTAACACAAGGTCACCGTGTCGGTGGCGAACATCGCATTTTCGACGTGATGGGTGATCCGGCTGTCCGGCACGGCCCGCAGAAACGCATTGGACTGTCGCGCTTGGCGCAAGACCTCCGGTCGATCGGTCACTTTGGTGAGCGTGTAGCGCTGCCCCCCGCCGGTCAGAAAGTAGGTTTTCCCGGCGTGATTTTCGTGCGATAGATTGAAGAATAGTGTGCGTTGTTCCTTGGGTTGGGGTGGTCGTTGGCTGATAGTGACATTCCGACAGCTCTCGAATAACGACGGCGCCGCCAGCACCATCCCCGCTGCCGCGGTTCGCGTGAGAAATTGCCGGCGTGTCATGTCTCGGTGAGTATTTGCTCGCCATTCCTTACGGCCCGGCAGGCTACGTTTATCGTTGCGCTGGGTCGGTTTCTTGTCACTCCGCCTACCGCTCTTTGCCATGATGAGACTCCTTCTCCGATGCGGTTACCAAAGGTCTATTTGAATGCCGGCCATTGTCGGCTCTGCATCACCACTTAGTGTCCACCGCCGCGTTGTTTTTGCAAATCACACGTTGGTCGCTCGGCGCCTTGTCGTATGTGGCGTCGGCAAGGTACCAGCCGGCCACCGGCTGGTTGCCGGCCATCGCGATTCCACCCTTCCAATCGGCATTCGCATTCGGCGCCGGCTTGCCCGCGCCACAGACTGTGGAATTGCCGTTTGGACAGGTCATCGAGACGGTGGAAGGTACGGAAGAAAAAACACCATAGGCCGCCTGCACACAGGGGGTGCTCTGGCCCGACCAGCCTTTGAACCCGGTGTAGTCGGCGCTCAACAGCAGGTAGAGGATGTTTCCCTGATTGGGATTGGTTGCCGCGCCGAAATCCACAAACGCATTCAGGAGGCTTGTATCGACCAGGTTGGCGTTGCCATCAAAGATCGCGCCCTGTAGAAGGGCCTTGGTGAAGTCGGGAGCCGCTCCACCTTTCACCTGGAATTGCGCGCCGGCGAAACTTGCGCCGGTCAGGATTGCCGACCCGAACTGTGTGCCGTTGATCGTCGTAGTATCGCCGGTAAAATCTACGCCGAACAGATAAGCGTTGGAGAAGTTGGCTCCGGTCAGGTCCGCGCCGGAGGCCGTCGCGCAATCGGTCTTGCAGGGAAACGTCGGCGTCGCACCGCCGAATGAGCCATAGAAGCTCGTGAACTGGAACGATGCCCCCTGCAACTTGGCATTGGCCAAGTTGACATTCTTGAGGTGGGCGCCATCGAACGCCGCCGCCGTTTCGATCGGGGGCGTTGCGGCGGTATTAGCGGACAGAAACGACCCGGCAAGGTTCGAGTTGGTCAGGTTGGCATTGGTGAACTGTGCGCCATACAACTGGGCATTGCTCAGGTCGACATTTTGCACGCTGGCCTTGTTGAATTTCACCGCAGACAGCCGTGAGGGCGCCGCGATTGTACCGCTCAATCCCGTCGCGTTATCGAGTGTGACGCCCTGGAAACTCGTGTGTTCCAGCACGGCGCCGGTCCATGTGCTGGCCGTCAGATCAAGATTATCGAAGACGACACCGGCGTAGATCCCGCCGGAAAAATCGTGCCCCGGCTGCCCGGCCGCCGTTTGGAGTTGGCTTGTACAGGCGGCGATCTGCGCGCCGTTCAAATCGAGCCGATTCCATTGCGCCACGAACTCACAGTTCATGGTCGTGTTCTGAAACTTCGTTCGGCAGCTCTGGGTTGTGTCGATGGTCAGCGGGGAGTCGCCGAAAATTGCGTTGCCGGTGTTGATATCCGTGTGCGAAAAATCGGCGCAGGTCAGCGTGGTATACGTGAGGTATGTCGTGCCGTTGAACTTGGCGCCGATGAGTTTTGCGTTGGTCAGGTTGGCGAAACTGAAGTCGGTCGGCAGCGATGCGTTGCCGCTGTCGGCGAAGGTGGCGCCACTGAAGTCCGCGCCGGTGAGGTTGGTCTTGATGAAGACGACGCCGGTCAAGGTCGCGCCGTTGAAATTCGCGTTCGTCAAATCCTGTCCACTGAAGCTGCACAGCGTGAGCGCCAATCCGTGGTAGTCGTGGCCATTGGCGACGAGGCTCGGCGGGCATGCGGGCGTCGGGCCGGAGACCATAGGCGGTGGCACGCTGACCCGGCCTTCGACGCAACCACCCGACATCGATAATCCGAACACAAGCAGCAAGAGCGCCGCGTCGACCCACGTTCCGACCCTAAGCGGTGGGGCACTCAAGGCTTGCTCCACAGCACTGCGCCGTTGGGATCGAGTACCTGTGCGTGTCCGCTGTCCTGCACGGTGAGCCGAGCGCCCGGATGGCCGGCCGATCCGCTGCAGATGGGTAGGAACTGCCCTGTGGTCTCGTACATGCAGAAGTTGCCGTCGCTTTGCATGATTGCCTGGTAGATCCCTTGTCCTTCCGTTTGCGAACACCACAGCGTCTTGCCTGCCGACACCAGGCACAGGTTGCTGTCGCCGCCCAGAATCAGCTGGTATTGGAGGTTGGGCGAGTACAGCGATTGACCGCCCCCCAGCGACTCGCCCGGCGCCAATGTGTTCGGGATCGGGAACTGATAGACGTCCGCACCGCCGCCCTTCACGCCGCCAGCTCCGGGGTCGCCTTGGCATTGACCAGGATCGACGCCGGCCGCGCCGCCCGCGCCCGGTCCGCCCGGCGTGCCGGCGTGGACATAGAAACCGCCGTTCGGCACGCCAGCGGCGTTGATCAATGCGACGCCGATCGACGGTCCGCCGTTCCCGCCGGCGCCACCGCTGTTTGCGCCGCCTCCGAGACCGAACGACGGCCCGGCCTGGCCTGCGCCGCCGACACCGCCGGAACCAGCGATAATGCGGTTGAACTGATCGGGAACCGTGGTTACAGTCGAGTTTACGAGCAACAGGCCGATCGACGCGCCGCCCTGTTGCCCGCCGACGCCGCCCGGCCCGGTGTCGTAAGCTCCGCCGGCGCCGGCTCCGCCGATGCCGGGCACCCAGGCGAAGGTACCGAGGTCGACTTGGCCCCACAGCGAATCGCCAGCGGCGCCGCCGGGCGTGTAGCAGTGATCGCCGGTGCTGCGCACCGCGGCCGGCGACTGCACGGGAGGACGAGCGGCACCAGGGCCGCCGTTGCCGGCGACGAGCACCGTTCGGCCCAATGTGACACTTGCATTGCCTGCCCTCATCGCGACGCCGGCGCTGCTTGCGGTTTCGTCCTTGCCGATGACGACCAATCCCGAGACGGTGACGTTGACCACATTGGCACTGATCGCCGGCGTGCCGGGCGGGGGGCTCGCTAGGATTGTCGTACGGTACTTGCGATCCGGCTCGCCGTCGAACAGGCAACTGCCGTAGAGACTGACTCCGTCCTTCAGGTCGATCGTCTCGGTCGTCTGATACAGACCATGCCGCAGTACGATTGCCCGATTGCCTAGATAGTGGGCCCACAAAAGGGCACGCGCGATCGTCCTGCAGGGCGGATTGCCGCAGAGCCCGTCGTCGGTGCCTTGCGGCGACACGTACAGGGCCCTCAGCTTCGAGGCATCGACGTCGGGACAGACGGCTGCCGGTGCGGATGATATGTCCGGTGCACCGGTGACCGGCCCTGGTCGCCGTGTTACCGAACCGTCACTGCAAGCGGCAAGGAGGCAGACGAGGAGGATGCCGACTATCGTTGCCATGCCTCTTGTGATGAGCACGTCAGACGGTACAGCAGATTTCGTTTCCGTAAAACACATTCCGACAATAGGGTTCGAGTCGAGCTATATCGGGAAGGATTACGCGCCTTCTCTACGTAGTGTCAAAATATGGGAAGCGGCGGTAGATACACATCATCTGTCCGCTCTTGTCGCACACGATCTGTCCGGTTAGGGTCCTACGACTCGCCTGTAATCCAAAAATGTGGCTCTCCGCAGATTGGAGTGGAGAAATGAGAGCGTCTTTTGTTCTCCAACTCCGCAGCCAGCCTGTGGTGTGGCGTGATCGTTCGATACTCGAATCTTGTCCGGGATCTATGGAGGCGTGACGCTGATGGACCTCACGGTCACGAAGGCCGCCGATCCAAACCTCGAAGGCAAACGACCGACCGACGCGGCGAGCCAGATGGTCAAGCTCTATGCCGAATACAATCTGCCGTTTCTTCGCGCGCTCACGCTCACCGGCGGCGTCTTTTGGATCGGTGATCAAGCCGTCGACACCGCCAATACCACTAAGGTCCCTAGTTACCTTTTGGGCGATGTTGGAGCTCGATACGAACTGAGGGCATTCGATCGTTCCTTTATGCTCCGAGTGTATGCCTCCAATGTGGCGGATAAGAATTATTGGTTGGGCAGTTCTGTTGTTGGCGCTCCACGGACGGTCATGTTTTCGATGACGGCCCGTCCGTGGTGATCAGCACATGTGGCTGGTTCCGTTCGCGAGTGAGGTGAAGGCGTTGCTAGGAGAGTTCTTGCAGCAGTTGTTCGAATTCTTCATCAAGCGGCTGAGCAAGCGCTTGCGAGAATTGGGTCAGCCAGCGGCGAATATAGGTGAGATCCGGTCGCGGTTGTCTCAACATCACATTCCTCACATCTTCGATGTCCCTGGGACGATGCGCGAGCATCTTGTGGACGATCAAATCTTCGGCCGTGGCGAATCGAACCGGCGCTTGTCCGATCGTCACCGCGGCCGCACGACGGATGGTCTGCTGCTCATAGGGGCTGTGGGAAAAAATGAAATCAACCCGAATGCCCGTTGCGGGATCTTGGCAGGGTAACACCATGGTTTGCTTGGTGAAGGTTGCAGGATCGGCCAGGGGTGTGAGGGCAAGCTGTGCAGTGAGTGTGAGGAGATCCGGGACGCGATCCCATCGATACCCAGCGTGACGTCGATATCTCTGGTCAGGCGTGGTTCGCCGTATAACAAGACGGCCTGGCCGCCGATGATCATGTAGGGGATCTTGGCGAGGTCGAGCGCCGTTGCCAATCGCTCAAGCAATCGTGTGAACATTGAGCGCTCTGGCCAGGCGTATATCCGTGTCGATGCCGTCGAGCGGATCTGCAGGCGGCCAGACTCCCAACAGCCGAGCCTCCTGACAGAGGGCTTCAACAATTTCGAGGTTACGGGCATAGCCGAGGGGAGTTCGTCGAATCAAGTCCCGTTCGAAGGCTTGAACCAATTCTGGGCGCTGTATCACGTCTCGACAACCCTTTCAGTGAGCAGATCCAGCCTTCATTATATGCAGAATCACCGGGAATTCGATAGCGTTGTCTTGATCGGTCAAACGAAGGGGAAGGATGGGGATCGGCAGACCATCGCCTGATCGACGCTACCCTATGGACGGATATCCGCCGCACCATCCCATCGCTCGATCATGGACCGCGTCATGTGGGCCGTGCCCTTCGCGAGCCTCATCGTGATCGCGCTGACGCTGCTGCGCCCTGATCCCCAGATGCCACAACCTGAATCCAGCCGCACGATCACGGACATGGTTGGACGTCACGTCCGCATCGCGCTGCCATTCAAAGGCGTGGCCGTCACCTGGGCCGCGCGGGCCAGTGACTATCTGAGCGACACCGGCGCTCCGGAGGACATCGTGCGGATGGGAGCGGTCAAGCGAGAAATCCTGACCCGAAGCCTCTTCGGCACAATCTTTCCGGAATTGCTCACCAAGGATGCGATCTGGGATACCGAGGCGATCTCGCGCGGGCGTGGACTCAACGCGGAAGTGGAAACCCTGCTGGCCTTCAAGGAGGCCAGCGTGTTCCTGGGCGGCTATCGGATGGCGCCGGTCATCGAACAGGTCGGCCTCCCGGTCGCCGGTCTGAAGCGGGACGACAAGAGCAATGATGTGATGTTGATTGGCCTTGCCAAGATGCACGCCGCGATCAGCGGCCACCCTGAACGAGGCGAGTTACTGATCGAACGGTATTGGCAAGCCTTTCACCAGCTTGAACAGGAGTTGCAGCCGGCGAGGCTCGATTCACAGCCACGCGTGCTCTATATGAGCAGCATGACTGAGAATAAACGGTCATTGGGATACTGGAATAGGGCGCACCCGTTCAACGTGTATTTCCCACGGGCCGGGACGGAAAATGCTGTCCTGGATGCATCCGAGATGGGTAGACCGGATGCTGAACGGATTCTGCTCACTGATCCGGATCTGATCTTGCTGCGGGACACCCCCTTTATCCCGAACAGCCAAAGTCCTGCAGAATTCATGGCCGATCCACGGTGGCAGGGCATGAAGGCGGTCGCCGCCAAACGTGTCTACCGCCTCCCGACCGCGTTTCCGGTGGACATGCGCGGGATCGGTCTCATGCCGGTCATGGTTCGGCTCATGGCGGAGCTGGCCCATCCGGACCGGTTACAGCCGAAAGTACGGACCATGCTGCGCGAGTTCATCTTCGCTGATTTCAGCTACCAGATGAGTGACGACGAAATCGATGCGGCGCTCAAGCTGGACGAGAACGGCGGTTCGGCTGGCTTTGAGCGCTTTACGCGCAATTATCAAAAGGACAAGTCATGAGCGACGAGCTGATTGTCGATCGACGGACATCGGCGTCCGTGAGTCTTCAGCCGTCCTTCATGGATCGCTCCGGCTGGGTGATGCCTGTCCTGCTTGGCGGGGCGGTACTGCTGGCCATGTTGCTGTCGCTCTGCATCGGCGCTTATCCGCTGCCGTTCCTGAAAGCGGCGCAGATCATCGGGCACCTCGCACTGCCGTGAGCACTGCCGGACAATCCCCTGTGGACTCCTGAAGAACTCATCGTCGTACAGGTCGTGCGGCTGCCGCATGTCTTGCTGGCGACCTTTGCCGGGTTGGCATTAGGACTGGCCGGTGCCGCGCTCCAAGGCATGATGCGCAATCCGTTGGTCGGGCCGGATCTGGTCGGGGTCTCCTCCGGCGCGGCCTTTGGCAGCGTCCTGGCGATGCTGGTCGGATGGTCGTTTTTCGGCATGGTCGGCATGGGCCTGCTCGCCATGGCTTGCACGTTCGGACTCGTCCATCTCGTGCGCGGCGGTGTCCATACCATGGCGCTGATCCTGGCTGGGGTGTTCGTCGGAGCCTTCTTCACGGCGCTGGTCGGCATCGTCCAGTATGTGGCCGACAACGGGCGCTCCCCGGCATCGTGTATTGGCTGCTGGGGAGTTTCGTCGGGGCGGATAAGGGCAAGGTCGCGTTGATTGCCGTCCCGGTCTTCGTCAGCGGCTCGATTCTCATGCTCCTCCGCTGGCGGTTGAACGTGCTGTCATTGAGCGATCTGGATGCTCAGTCGCTCGGCGTGAATGTGCGGCGATTGCGCTGGCTCATTATCGGACTGGTCTCATTGCTCATTGCCGGCCAGGTGGCGGTGAGCGGCATTGTCGGGTGGATCGGGCTGGTCGTCCCGCATGTCGCGCGGATGCTGGTCGGACCGGACCATCGCCGGGTGTTGCCGGCCTCGGCTTTAGTCGGCGCGCTGTTCACGCTCGGCCTCGACAACATTGCGCGCTCCGTGGCCCAACAGGAAATTCCCGTGGGGATTCTCTCTGCCCTTTTCGGGACCCCGATGATCGCCGTGCTGTTCTGGAAAACCCAAGGCAAGGGGTGGAATCGTGAGTGACTGGGCCATCGAGCTGCAGGACGTGACGTTTGCGTATGGCGCCAACAAGCGACATGGACCCTGGGTCTTGCAGGGATTACACGCAAAAGTTCGTACCGGCGAGGTCTTCGTGATTCTGGGCCCCAACGGTCGAGGGAAGACGACGCTGCTTCATCTGCTCTTGAAGACCCTCCAACGATCACTGGAACTATTCACGTCCGGGGCCGGATCGGGTTCGTGCCGTAACTCTTCCAGGTGAGCTTTCCCTATACTGTCTTCGACATGGTCCTGATGGGCCGGGCCAGGCACGTCGGCCTCTTCTCGCTCCCGTCGCGACAGGATGAAGCCGCCGCGTGGGCCGCCTTGGAGCAAATGGGCATTGGGGATCTGGCGATACGGCCGTTCGATCAACTCTCCGGTGGCCAGAGGCAACTGGTCATCTTCGCCCGCGCCCTGGCCACGGAAGTGGAAATCTTGGTGCTGGATGAATCCACGTCGGCCTTAGACCTGAAGAATCAGGGAACTATCCTCGAATGGATGGCCCGCTTGTCGCAGGACACCGGCCTCACGGTCATCTGCGCCTCGCACCATCCCCATCACGCGCTGGTGGTCGCGGATGAGGTCTTGCTCTTGTTCGGACCGGGCGAGACGATCCAGGGTCCGGCCAGTCAGGTGTTGAGCGAACCACATCTGGAACGGCTCTACGGCGCCGCACTCCGCAAAGTCGCCTTTGACTATGGGGGCCGGACGGTGCAGACTCTCGTGCCGGTCTACGCTGGGGTGCCGAAACGCCAACCCCGACATGAATGGCATGACGGCCTTTGAGCTCAATGAGCTGACGAGAAGGGAGCGGCGACGGCGGAATATAAACCGGACATTTCTACTTTGAGAAGAAGCGGACATTTCTAAATGGGGTTGACAGGTCCTACGACTCGCCTTGACACACCGTTTTGACCGACGATATTCTCGCTTCAGTCTGCTCGGTCGTTCAGCTCTTGCTACGAACTATGGCTCTATCTGATTCCCGTCGACCGGACACCTTGGAAGTCTCCCGTTCTCTCGTGAAGGCTCTCATGAAACTCTACGATTATCCGCACCCCCATCGACCGGGACGAACGATCCGCGGCTATGATCGTCCACATGCCGTGCGGACGGCGAAGATGTGTGTGACCGTCGCTGATCGATTGGGACATCCACGCGACCGGATACGGCGCTATCATGTTGCCTGCCTTTTGCACGACCTGGGCCGCGCCGGCCTGGACCGGCAACTCTTTGGAACGATTTGGTCGTGGGCCAAGCAACGGGGCATTCCGACGAGACCTCGTGAATGGCGTGCTCTTCATCCCAGGACGACGTATGGTCGGGAGACAGAAGCGTTCGTTTCGTTGTATCGCCGGGATCTGATCTCCTCCGGCGTATCCATGGACACATGGGCTGTCGAACAGATTGAAATGCGGCTGGGCTATGCTCGACGCCTTGCCAGACGATTGCGTGCGGTGAAGCCGAAGCTGAAGACGCTCGGCATCGAGTGGCAATCTTGGATGCACCAAGTGATGTTGTATTACTATTACCCGGAACGGCTGGCTCAGGCGAAGGCCTGGGTGCGGCAACTGGCCGAAATTCTCGTCGCCTGCGAGCAGTTTGAGGCCTACAGCAATCAGCGGCGGGGACGCGATTATTATGCTCGGAACAAAGAGAGCTTGTCGGAAGCCTTTGCCTATCTCGATAAGCTGGGGCAAGAAGGCATTCTGAGCAGTCAAGTCTTGCTCGCAGTAAGGGCGCTGACAGCAGAAGGGGTGTTCGATTCCATTTTGGAAGACGCGAGAGGCGAGCCGCTGACCCCGAGCGACCGTCGCTACCTTCGCGGCCTCGCGAGTCGGAGACTATGATGAGCGTCCATACTATTTCGCTGGCGATCCACATGAAAGGTGATACGCAGGTCGACAACATCACCAAATCCGTTGCCGATGCGTTGGCTGGTTCCGATCTGAAAGCGGGAATCGTGACGGTATTCGTCAAACACACCACCGCTTCCGTCATGATAATTGAAGATGAACCGGGAATTCGGGCCGACACGAAAACGTTTTGGGATTGTCTCGTTCCTCCTGACCACCGGTGGCAGCACAACACGGTCAATCCCGGCGAGGACAACGGCCACAGCCATCTTCGAGGGCAACTCCAGGGGCCGTCCGTCACCATTCCATTTGCTGATGGTGCGCTTCTGCTCGGCACATGGCAGCAACTCGTCGTCGTGGATTTCGATACCCGTGCCAGAACGCGTGAACTGGTCGTGCAGGTTCTGGGTGAATAACCACGTCGGATTCCCGGCACTGCTGCTTGTTGCGTCGATACTGTGCTCACCGATCGATGCGGCGGAGTGGGGCAAGCCGCTGGGTGCCGTCTATGACGGCCCTGAAGGGAAGCCACGCCCGGTGAGCCCCTCTCCGGTGGAACTGAGTGCCGATGAACGATCGACGATCGCGGTGTTTGAACGCGCGACCAAGTCCGTCGTGTTCATCGCCAACACAGCGATCCAACAAGATGTCTGGTCGCTCAACGTCATGGAAGTGCCTCAGGGGTCAGGGTCCGGTTTTGTGTGGAGCAAGCAAGGCCATATCGTCACCAACTTTCATGTCATCTACGGTGCCCATGCGATCAAGGTCACATTGGCCGATCGCAGCGAACGGCAGGCAAAACTGGTCGGTGCCGACCCGGACCACGATCTGGCGGTCTTGCAAATTCAGGTGCCGGATGGTCATGTGGAGCCGTTGGCGATCGGTTCCTCGCATGATTTGCGGGTGGGGCAAAAAGTGCTGGCGATCGGGAATCCGTTCGGGCTCGATCATACTTTGACGACCGGGGTCGTGAGTGCATTGGGGCGAACCATCAAATCCCTGTCGAATCGGACGATTGAAGGTGTGATCCAGACAGATGCGGCGATCAATCCCGGAAATTCGGGTGGCCCGCTTCTTGACGGGGCCGGGCGATTAATCGGGGTCAATACACAAATCGTGAGTCCGAGCGGAGCGTACGCAGGAATCGGATTCGCCGTCCCGGTCGATATGGTGAACCGCATTGTCCCGGAACTCATCAAGCACGGCAAGCTCATTCGCCCAGGTTTGGGCGTCTCGCTCGTGCCGGACGCGATGGCAAAGCGATGGAACATCAAGGGAGTCATTATCGGCAAGGTGACGCGCGGCGGTGCCGCCGATCGCGCAGGGCTCAAGGGGGCGCGTGAAACCATGATCGGGCGGATTCAACTCGGCGATGTCATCGTCTCGGTCGCAGGAAAGCCGGTGGCCACCTTTGATGACCTGATGGATGTGATGGAAGCGCACAAAGTCGGTGACCAAGTGAGCGTAGAGATTGTGCGAGGAAATCGGCGTGAGCAGGTGTCGGTGACTCTTCAGGCCGTCAACTAAGCAGGATGTTGAAAAAAGTCTTCCAGCTTCGTTCTCGCGTCGTGTGGAGACACTGGGCGCTCACCGACTCGCGCCCGTCCGCAAACGTGGCGCTCATTATTCTTCGCGCCGCGGACCTCGCTGCGGCCTTGCTGGAAGGCCTTTTTGAACATCTGCAGGGATTGCTCCTTGATCTCAGGCATTGCAAGACGCGCGTGTGTTAGGATCATGTGGTCACGCGTCGTGAAGGACCAATTATGAGTGATCGCAGAGTTTCTGAACAGAATGACCCCAACGATCGGAGCGACGAGCCGTCGTTGAAGACCGGGACCGATCCGCTGGAATTGATTGAGCAATGTCTGGCCTCATTTCCCGAGGGGGATGCCCGGCAGAAGCTGCTGTATAAGCTGCGTCATGCGGTGACATTGTCTCAAGCCGCCCATCAACAACGTGAACTGGAATTCAAGAAAGTGAGCGAGGTCGTCGCCAAACTGACGGCACCGGCCAATCGTATCGGGACCTTACTTGATGTTCCCGGTGAGGGACTTGCCCGTATCGTCGTCGGTGGAGCCGAGTATTATGCCAATGTGGACCCCCGCGTTTCCGGCACGGATCTTAAGGTCGGAACGCAGATCCTGGTCAATGAAGCCTACGCCGTGATTAAAACGCTCGGGTACGATCGTAACGGCCCCATCTTGAAACTGGCCGAGGCCATGCCTGATGGGCGATTGCGGTTTGAACAGGAGATGGGGCGACAATCGTTGATCTTGCAGAGATCGACGGATCTTGTCGGCGTGGAGCTCAAGGCGGGCGATGAAATTCGCATCGATCCCAGCTATCGAGTGGCGATCGAGAAGCTCACGGATCGCAAGACACATCGTCATGTCCTTGATGTCCCGCCCAAGGTTACATGGGAGCAGATCGGTGGACAGAGCGAGGCGATCGCCGGTATCCGAAAGGCGATCGAGTACCCGCTGTTGCACGCAGAGACGTTCGAACGGTTCAAGTTTTCCCAACCGAAGGGTTTTCTTCTCTATGGCCCACCCGGATGCGGGAAGACGCTCATCGGCCAAGCGGCAGCCGGTAGTTTGGCCAAGTTGGTCGGCGAATCCAAACAAGAGCACATACCCGATCGAGACAAGCGTCCGCCGGTGACAAGCGGAGCATTCCTGCATGTGAAAGGGCCGGAAATTCTCAATATGTGGCTGGGGGAATCGGAGCGGATGGTCCGCGATCTCTTCGAACAGGTCCGGGCGAGACGCAAGGACGGCGCCTTGCCGTTTATCTTCATCGACGAAGCGGAGTCGATTTTGGGAACGAGACGTGCCATGCGTTCCTTCAATATCTCGAATACGCTCGTGCCGATGTTTTGCAGTGAAATGGATGGAATCGAATCGCTACGTGACGTCGTCATTATTTTAGCTTCCAATCGGCCCGACTTGATCGATCCGGCGGTGCTGCGTCCCGGCCGCATCGATCGGAAGATCAAAGTCGGTCGACCGAACAAAGACGCCGCCGCCGAGATTCTGAAGGTGTATTTGACCGTGGATCTGCCGCTGGACCCGCTGCTGGTGAAGGAACGGGGCGGTGAGCAGATGCAGGCAGTGACCTCGCTCGCCGAAGACCTCATTGAGTCGATCTTCCGCCGAACGGAGGAAAATCGGCTTCTGTCGATCCGGCTCAGGAGCGGGCAAAACAAAGTGCTGTATCGCGGCGATTTGGTGAGCGGAGCCATCTTGGCCTCGATTATTCAACGTGCCAAGGAAAAGGCGATCGATCGTACGGTTCAATCAGGGCAACAGTCTGGATTGCAGGCCAAGGATCTACTTGATTCCGTCTCAGAGGAATTTCGAGAGGGTGAAATGTTGCCGCCGGATGATGCAGCGGAGGAGTGGCTGAAGCTGCTGGATCATCATCCGGAACAGGTCGTTGGGATTTCCTCATTTCGGCGGGGACGCCAGACAGAAGAACGCCTTGTGAATCAAATCATCTGAAACGGGAAATGGGAGAAATCAAGGTGCAAGGTTGAGGGCCGGGATGTTTGCCCGGTGCACGCCTTGCCTCACATCTACACATCCAAGGGACTATGCGTCTTTTCGGCATCGAAACCGAGTACGGAATTACAAGGGATGACGTATCGGAGACGGATCCGGTCGTGGAATCGATGGAGTTGGTGCGGGCACATCTCGCCGCTTCCTTCGAGCGGCGCTGGGATTATGCCGGTGAGGACCCGCATGAGGATGCTCGTGGCTTTCGCGTCTCTGGTTTGCAGCAGGACAAGGAAGAAGATGAGTTTGCGAAGGTGGATGCCCATCGCCCCTTTTCGTTCCATGACATGAAGAGCGATTTAGTGTTGCCGAACGGCGCGCGATTCTACAACGACCATACACATCCGGAGTATTCGACGCCGGAGTGCCGGACGATCAGAGATCTTCTTGCCCAAGATCGCGCGGGAGAACGTATTCTTCTGCGAGCTGCGCAGCGACGCAATCACACGCTCGGAGGACTTCACGTCCGACTGTATAAGAACAACACGGATTTCCATGGCCACAGTTACGGATGTCACGATAATTATCTCGTCTCGCGGGCCGTTCCCTTTCCGGCTCTCGTGGCAGGCTTGGTGCCGTTTTTGGTGAGCCGACAAGTGATCGCGGGCGCGGGAAAGGTCGGGACTGAAGCTCAGGAGTCCGGTTACGTTCCGGGACGGTATCAGCTCTCGCAGCGCGCTGATTTTATGGAAGCGGAGTTGGGCGTCGATACGATGCACAACCGGCCGATTCTCAACACCCGGGACGAGCCCCATGCCGACCGCCGAAAATATCGCCGACTCCATCTCATCATCGGCGATGCCAACATGTGCGAGTATGCGACAGCGTTAAAGGTTGGGACGACCAGGCTCGTGCTCGACCTCATCGAGCGAGGGGCTATGCCTCACATCGAGCTGGATCAGCCGGTGGCTGCGGTGAAACAGTTGTCGCGCGATCCGGACCTGAAAGCAGTCGTTCGTCTCCAAAACGGACGGAGGCTTTCTGCCCTGGAGCTTCAAGAGTCTTACTGCGAGGCCGCACATCGCGAGCTGGCCGGATCCGATGACGAGTCGGAGTGGCTGTTGGCGGAATGGGGTGAGACCTTACATCTGTTAGCGCAAGACCGTTTACAATTGATCGGGAAGCTCGATTGGATCACAAAACAGTGGTTGCTTGAGACATTCATGCGAGAAGAGCGGATCGGTTGGGACGATCCTTGGTTGGCCAGCTTGGACTTGGAGTATCACAATGTGAGCCCGGCGCAAGGGTTGTACTTCGGATTAGAAGCGGAAGGAAAAACCTGGCGGATGACGACCGATGAGGAGGTCGAAGAGGCGATTCGGAACGGTCCAAGCGATACCCGTGGAGGACTGCGAGGACTCTGCGTGCAGCGGTTTTCTGATCAGATTCAATCGATGCAATGGGAACAGGTCCGGTTTTCCGGTAGGTTTCGGTCCCGAACACTGGACATGGCAGATCTCTTTGATCCGCAGGAAGTCCGACGATGCATGGACGTCTTCCAGCAAGCCCATTCGCCGGCTGATGCACTGGCAGCCTGGAGTACCAGAAAGGAAGCACAGACATGAACCACATGACAATACCGGAACGACGAGAAGGACCAGTCGATCCCATGCCCAAGTCACCCCGTCCACTCGAAGAAGGAGGTGGGCCGCGTCGTCCGGAGACAGGATCACCGGAGAAGGATAGTCTCATGAAACGGATGCGCAAAGTCGATCCCAAACAGGCAGAGCGGTACCGGCAACGGACGGGGGAATAATAGTGGAGCAGTGCTGAGCAGAAGGCAAACTTAGGAGAAGACCCTCATTGAACTCAGCACTCCGCACTTCACATTCGGCACTGAGGAACAGATGGGCCTACAAGGTGATTTCTATCAGCTCTTGAAAGAACAGGGCTACGTGCTTGGATCGTCGGGACAGGCGGGGACAGGGCAGGAACTGACGACCGCCACAACGATCCTTGCTTTTAAGTATTGCGACGGCGTGCTGGTCGCGGGGGATCGGCGCGCGACAGCTGGAAATATGGTGATGTACGACCGCACGGACAAGGTATTGGAGATCGACCGGTATAGCGTCATGGCGATCGCCGGAGTGCCGGCGACCGCGTATGAAATGGCGCGTATCCTTGAACATTCTTTCAAGTATTATCGACGGACACAACTCCAGGAGCTCAGCTTTGAGGGAAAACTCCGCGCGCTGTCCAAATTGCTGAAGGAGAATGTCGCGGCGGCTTTAGCGGGGACTGGAGCCGTTGTCCCGATCTTTGCCGGTTACGATACCGGACAAGAAGCGGCAAAAATCTACTTTTACGACATTCTCGGCGCTGAGTTCGAAGGAGTGGAATATGCGGTATCCGGGTCCGGTTCATCGACCATTCGTGGAATTCTTCATTACTTGAATACATGGGGCGGACAGCCGCTGAGCGCGATGCCGGAAGAGCAAGCAACCATTCAGGCATTGCGACTGTTGACGAGTGCCGCAGAATTCGACAGCGCGACCGGAGGAGTCAACCGCGAGGCCGGTCTCTATCCGATCATTAAGTTCATCACGGGCAGTGGTGTCAGGATGATGCCTGATCTTCAGCTTCGCGCACTGTTCGAATCAAGAGTTTCCAGAAGCGCGTAAGGTCGTTAGCTATGTATGAAGAGCCGTATCGGTGGGTGGAAGCAGTCGGAAATCGCCGGCAATATCTCGACGATCAACTGAAAGAGGGGACCCCTGTCGTCGGGGTCGCGTATGAGCGCGGCATTCTGCTCATGACAATGAGTAAAGGCACCCTCAAGTTATATGAGATTTATGATCGTTTAGCCCTGGGAGGCATGGGACATCCGGCCGACCTGGAGAAGCTACGCTTCAATTTACTGGAAATGGCGCACATCGAGGGATTTAATCGCTCCGTATCAGATGTGACGGGGAGCCGTCTGGTGAAGTACGGCATCACTCCGGTCATCAAACAAGCGTTCGAAGAGGTATTCAAAGCTCCCTTCATCGTGAAAATCTTGCTGGCAGAATTAGGCCAGAAAGCCGAGAAAGACGGTTTCTTGACGATCAACTATGATGGGACATTTGAGGAAAAGGATCGGTATGCGGTGCTTGCCGCTACCTCGGCGGTCGAAGAAAAAATGATGGGGTATCTCCGACAACAGTCCATTGTGTCTCTGAAGGAGGCTGTGGATGTGGCGGTTCGTACGTGGGCGGTCGGTGATCGAGCCCAACGATCGGCACTGGAGGACGGCCAAGGCCATGACGAAGCAAGGACCGTCCCTGATCAGCAGGTGATTGATGCGGAGGCCCTCTATACGCATCTGCGTCGGTGCATTGCCGAAAAGACAATCGAATGCGCCTTGCTTGACCGTCATGTGCAAGGCCCCTCCAAGTATCGAGCGCTGGAGGCCGATGAGCTGCGAACGATGCTTCCGACGGATCTGAGCCCATCACTCGCGTAATCTCATGTTGAATCGTATCTTTGGTTTGGAGACTGAATACGGGCTCTTGATCCACGAGGACCGACCGAACCATTCTCCGACATGGTTTGCCCATAAGATTCGTGACCATCTGTTCCAGGTCCAGCGACGAGGTGTGCTGGATCTGCACCATCGTGGGCATGATGAGCCTCCCGGCAATGGAGGATTCCTTACGAACGCCGGACGAATCTATTTGGACATGGGGCATCTAGAGTATGCCTCACCGGAATGCCATTCCCTCACGGATGTGGTGGCGTCGGACCGTGCCGGGGACCTGTTGCTCCAGCAAGCCCTCGAAGAACTCGGCTTCTCAGAACAAGTGTCCTTGATCAAGAACAACATCGATCATGAAACCGACGCGACCTTCGGCTCGCATGAGAACTATCTGGTCTCTCGGCGCTTTCCTTTTTCGAGGCGCGGGCTGGCTCCGCTCGTGACTTTTCTTGTGACCAGGCAGATTTTTACCGGCTCGGGGCGTGTCGGTTCCGCCGCTCTACAGGAGGCATGGATTCAGACGGATCGGTTGCTCATTCGGCGTTCCGCTCTCAGTGCGCATCATGTATCGGAGTCGCCCTTTCAAATCTCCCAACGTGCCGACTATATCGTGAACGATTTCTTCGAATGGGTGCAGCACAATCGGGCGATCGTAAACACGAGGGATGAGCCGTTGGCCGATCCCAATCAATACCGAAGGATTCATCTGTTGCTGGGCGATTCCAATATGACCGAATATGCGACGGCATTGAAGCTCGGAACGACGGGGCTGGTGCTGCAGCTCATCGAGGAAGGACATGCCCCTCAGGATTTGGAGATCGACGAACCGGTGGAAGCGCTCCAAGAGATTTCCCAGGATCAAGAACGGCGCTGGCTGATCCAGTTGCAGTCTCACAAGACGATGTCGGCTGTGGATATTCAAGAACGGTTTCTTGACTGTGCCGTTCAGCATTGCAAGGGACAGGATGAAGAAACCGATTGGGTCCTGACACAATGGGCGTCGGTGCTCCATGATTTACGCGACGATTATCAAAAGCTCGTTGGGCGTGTTGACTGGGCGTCCAAGCTGTGGCTGCTGGAATGCTTTCGAGAAGCGGAGCATGCCGACTGGACTGATCCCATGCTGAAAAGTTTGGATTTAGAATATCACAATCTGAATCCCTCGAAGGGACTGTATTACGGATTATTGGAAGAGGGGCGTGTCCCTCGTGTGACGACAGACCTCCTCATTCACCTCGCGATGGAAACGGCGCCGAAAAACACGCGCGCGTACGGCCGCAGTGAACTGGTCAGACATCTCCTGCATGAGCGGTTCGCCTCAGTGGCGGATCAGTCTCCAATGCCTGATGGCTTGTTCCCTCCCTATGTCATCAATTGGTCGATCTTTCAAGTGCGCGGTCATGCTCCGTTTCCTATGCCGAACCCGTTTAAAACATATCTGGAAGATGTGCGGACACACCTAGAAAGCGTGATCGTCTAGTTGCTCAAGTTTTTATGCGAGAGACAAGCTTGATGAGCCGTCCGTCATAGCCGTCCCAGTAAAAAGTCTATGATTCGGTTCTCCGCCCAGTACGGGTCTTCTCCATTCCGGCCTCGGTGAAAAAACCCGCAATGGCCTCCATAGCGAGGCGCGACCATGCGAATCTGAGGATGTCGTTGAATCTTCGGTACGGTGAACATCGAGTAGGGAATAAACGGGTCATCTTGTGCTGTAATGATGAGTGTCGGAACCGCGACGGCATCGAGCACATGGCGTGCGCCAGCCCGGTCGTAGTAATCGGCACCGTCTCGATAGCCTCCGTCATGAGCGGTGTAGCGATCATCAAATTCGCTGATCGTGGTGACCCGATCGAGTCGGGAAAGATCCCATTTCCCAGGCAACAGGGCTGCCTTTCTCCTCAACCTCGCTTTCAATCGCGTCAGAAAGTGGCGATGGTAGATGAAATTGCGAGGCTCTTCCAATGCGCGGGCACAAATGGTCGGATTGATGTTCGGGCATACTGCCGCGATTCCCGCGAGTGCGGGTTGGGTCCGGCCAAGCTCGCCGCCCGCTTTCAAGATGAGATTTCCGCCCATGGAATACCCAACTAGCCATATATGATCAAGTCCGTCTCGATGAGCGAGCTCCTTGAGGATCGCGCAGTAGTCTCCGCTCAAACCGCTGTTATAAAGGGTCGGCGAGAGATGTTCGGTTCCGCCGCATGTACGCTGATTCATGCGAATGACGTTGAAACCTGCGCGATAGGCCTTTGCGGCAATGCCGCGCATGTATCGCGATTCACTGCAGCCTTCAAGGCCGTGAACCAGTACCGCAGTGGGAGAGGCCTTGCGATCGTCTTGCCAATGACAGAATCCCTGAAGCTGTGCATGGGGCTTAACGGCAAAGAACCGCGACTCCTGGGGTAATCCCGCCAAGGACGTGTTTCTAGGCACGTAACGCGGTACGAGAGTCATGAGATGAGCGTTTCTAAGCGGGAGCGGTGGCTGAAAGGATGAGGCGATATCAACCATTGCGGGATCGGTCACCATACTGAATATGATACGCTGTGCGAATAACTTGATGAAACTCCCCACAGGTCTTCAGGGCAAGACGAAAGCTTCACAAGAAAGACATCAAAAGCGAGACTGTACTATCATTTTATGGAGGAATCATGCTGACGGCTATCGGCGATGTCATGAGGCGTTGTTATGAGAGGGGATGGATTACGACAAGAGACGGCAATATCAGCATGAGAAAACGGGATGGGAAATATCTCTACATCACTCCGTCCGGTTGGCGCAAGACGATCGTTCATCCGGAACATGTAGTCCGACTGGAGATCGTCATCGGTCAAGCGAACGGGCTGCTGGTGCCGAAGGTCAACGAGCAACAGAAGCCGTCCGGTGAACTCTGGATGCACTGGAATTTGCAGCGCGATTCCCGGAGAACACGAACCGTGGTGCATGTCCATGCGACGCATGTTGTGGCGGCAATCTATGCGGGGATCGACTTGCAGGCTATCAGCGCTGAGTTTCCTGAAATCTCACGCTATACGAGGGTCGGACACACCGTCCCTCCCTTGCCGGCGTTGTCTCGTGAGTTGGCCGATGCAACGGCGGAGTGCTTGGGGCTTCGAAAAGGCGGTATCCTCGATTTCGACATCGTGGGGCAGGCGAATCATGGAGTCTGTGCAGTCGCCATGGATCCCTGGGCGGCGTATGAACACATCGAGCGACTGGACCATGTGTGCGAGATCGTTCTGAAGAGTGGAGTAAGGACACACACAATAGCCCACCGACTGATGTCGGCTACAGCATAGAAAGAGGCTTCAGGATACGCCCACTGTGGCAGCTATTCACTTTCGCCGGGGAAACGCCAACAGTAACCGCGTTTGAATGTCCGCGAGGTCAATACCGGCATGCGAGTGTCCAGCGAGCCGTTGACAATTGGCTTAAAAATGCCAGCCGATGCCGCCGGCAACGATGTGCACGTCATAGTCAAAGTTCAGAGAACGTGGACTTCCACCTAGATTGAGATGTTCGATATGGGCGTGATTGTATTTCCACTCCGTGAACAGTGAAAGGTTCTGATTCACGCGATACCGAATCCCGACTTGGGTGTTCATTCCTACATGCATGTTGGTATCGGAATACCCGCCACTGGCAAGATTGGAAAAGAACAAAGCGGGCCCCAGTCCGGCATAGGGTTCGAACGATCCTGCTTGATACCGGACTAAGACGACCGTCGGTGCCCATGTCACGATACGATTCGTAAACCCTGACAACGTCCCGGTGGTGCCTCCTATGGTCGCCTCCTGCTGCTTCAGATGAGGCGTTGCAATGAACATCTCGGTTTCTATGCCCAGATTGAACTTCCCGAACTTCACCTGATCAAAGTAATACCCTAGTTTCGCTCCATACATCAGGGAGTTTTGCAGTGCGAGGTCACTCCCGCCGACATTAGGTCCAGGTCCACCCGACGTCACGCTGCTCGCGTCATTAGGCATGTGCACTCCAATCTGACCTGCAACATACACTTCCGCCTGGACGGGGCGACTGAAGAGCACAAGGACACACATCGCAACCATAACCGCGTAGGACCCAATGGTAGAATGCAATCGACTCATCATGGTTCCCTTCTTTCTCAGGCGGTTCCACCGGCGAGAACGTCCCTCACCCTAGTCGGTTACACATGCTGACACATGTGAATGAGCAAAAAGCTGCCTAAGTCGGGCAGTCTGGTCTCCTACGTGGATCGAATAGCGCCCCGGATAACCGCCGGTTCGCAATCGGCTAAAAATGCCAGCCGATGCCGCCGACGGCAATGTGGGTATGGTATTGCCCCTGACCACCCCCAGAGAGACTTCCGATGGGTAAGTTATCAAAATTGAAATCGAATTGGTTGTACTTCCATTCCGCGAACAGCGCAAGGTGCTCCGTCATCCTCCATCGCAATCCTCCCTTCCCGATCAGGCCCATGTTCGCGTTGCTGGATACCGTTGTGTCATTGGCGGCGTCATGGATGTGGAGAAAATAGATTCCGAGTCCAACTCCAAGATACGGTTCTAAAGTACCTATCCGGTAACGAAACATGATACTCATGGGAGACCAGGTGGTGACCCGGACATTCTTGCCGGAGGTCTCCTGGACAAAACTAGGAGTGGGAGGGTTAGCCTCCCGTTCAAAAAACGCGATGCCCTGTTGTTTCATATGTGGTGTCGACGTGTATGCCTCCATCTCAAAACCCAACCATTGCCACGCTGGGTCGTCAAGGTAGTAGCCGATCTTGCCTCCATACAGGGGCGATTCCTGAAGGCCGAGGTGTTGCGGGAACCTTAGACCTTCAATGCTTCCCGACGTTCCAGCTGATTGGTCAAAGGATCCTGAAAAGGGGGATCCAGCCTGTCCTGCTATATACCACTCTGCCTGGGCGGGGTGATTGAAGCACATGAAGACAAACATCGCGACCATAAGAAAACAACAACCGACGACAGAGCACAGTCTACGCATGTGGCACCGTTCTTTCTCCGATTGATCGTTGTCGGCAGAATCGGATTTGTAGGGACGTCGAGGCTCATAGTGTAGGTGGTTGTGACTAATTAGTGGGGTGGTGGACAACTCGGGAAAGCCCTAGTTTTTTGCTTCTGCGTAAGAGACCTCATGTGATGCTAAAATGGCTTCGGTCAGAATGCCTATGACAGGAGTGGGCTCTACCTAATTCGAAGCTATTGGAGTAGTTCTGTTGTGGCAAGATTGGCTCCCCGGGCAGGACTCGAACCTGCGACCAGCCGGTTAACAGCCGGCTGCTCTACCAACTGAGCTACCGGGGAACAAAGACTTCAGTAAGAGAGGAGATATTCTAGCAAAACTCTTCGAGGAATAGGGATATTTTTTAGACGTCGAAATCTTCTGTTTCGTCTTCGTCGGATGAGGCGTCGGTGTTGCCTTCCGCCAGTGCGGCATAATGTCTCGCCCAGGTGAGGTAAAGATTGCCGCTGTCGCGCATGGTGTCCGCTGCTTTGACGAGCTTTTCGACAAGCTCAGGGTCTTTACCCGTAGCTTGGATGGCTGCCGCCCGCCGCTCGATAGCCTTAGGATATTCGCCGATCAAACCGGAGATTTCTCGGAGCAGCTCCTCAATGACGTTGTCTTCGTTCTTCATGTGTGCCTCACTGAGGCCCAATAAAAAACCCCATAGCGGTGAGGCTATGGGGTTTTCAACTCGAACCTCTCTCGGTTAGCCTTGGTAGGCTTGGCCCAAAGCCGCAGATTCTCCTTTTTTCGACATCAACTGGCCTGTGGCGCTGACAGCTTGCATCACGATTGCTTCGTGCTTGGCGGCGTTGCAGACGACCACACAGAGTTCGCAACCTTTGCAACGGTCGATAATAACCTCGGCCACCATTTTAGTCGTGTTTAAGTCCAGACAATTGGCCTCCGGGCAATACATGATACACAACCGGCAGCCCTTCTTGGCGGTGCATTTTTCATCGATGACTTGTGCAACGTTATACATGCAACGTCATTCCCTCTCTTAGGCTGCGACGGCCGGATTGCCGACACGCAGCTCGATCTTGTTCTTTTCCGCCCATTCTGCGCCGATTTCGTAGGCCCGTTTTACCGTCGCCAGGTTTTTTGCCAGGAGCATTTCTTTCTTGGCGAACTTTTTCTTGATCGCTTCATCTAGGGAAGCGGTACCACCCGATGCGACGAATTTCTTTCCGAAGCGTTCTTGTAATGCGCCGTCCAACGCTTCCATCGACACACACTTGGTAATACCGGCGACTGACCCGATCATGGTCATATTGGTTGATAATTCCGTACCCGCTGTCTCGATCGCCAGCTCGGTCCCGGCGATATAAAAGGTGGCCACGTTCAGATCCTTGAGGCGCTCTATGTCTTCTTCCGACAACAGAGGTTGACCGGAATTGATAATAACGACGCCGCCTTCTTTAATCCCGGAGTAGAACGGCATTGTATAACTTTTCCCCATTGTGATGACCTGGGGATGGAATACTTCAATCACATCTGGAAACACGAGTTCGCCGCGATCATAGATCCGCTCGATGCCGATGCGGCAATAGCTCTCTGCCGGTGCCATGCGCTTTTCTGCACCAAAAAAGGGGTTTGAGATGGAGAACTTTCCATCCCGATTAGCGGCCATGGCCATGACGTGAGCGGCGGTGACGGCACCCTGTCCACCTAAACCTGACATTCGGATATTCAGTCGTTTCTTGATCATGGATGGTCTCCCGGTCTAATTGGCTTGTGCCTGCGCGGCCAACTGCTTGGCGGCTGCCTTCCGTTCTTTGTCTTTGGCGGCCAGTTCTGCCAACAGTTGCTTCGCCGGTTCGCTGACGTATTCTTTGTAGGCAAATCGCTCGGTCGGCTTTTCAGAGTCACGCATTTCTTGCAAGCCTTCCATGCTGTTCTTGCCGATTTCGAGAATACACGGAGTGTAGAGCTGGAGGTAGGTCGGGCCGATTTCACGAGCAATATGCACCGCATTGCGGATAACTTTTTCGACCAGCGACGGTTTGCTGACCGTGCAGTTCACAACATAGTGACAACCGGACTCGCGGGCAATCTCGGGCAACCGCACCTTGTCGAACAGTTTGCCGACCGGCGCCATTTTGGCGACAAAACCTTTCTGCATGAGTCCGCTCTCCTGACCGCCGGTATTGGCATAGAGCTCATTGTCGAAACAAATGGTCGTGAATTTTTCCTGCCGGAACCAAGCCTGAAGGGTCATGTCCAGACCGATGTCGACGGTCGCCCCATCACCAGCGAGGACGACGACGTCTTTTACACGACCCGGGAATCTGACGCTGAGGGCACGTTTAAGACCCGATGCGATCGCGTTTTGGTTTCCAAACAACGAATGAATGTTGTGGACGGCGACCATTGGAAACACCAGACTGGTACAGCCGGTCGAGCCGACCATGACCGTGTCTTCGGGATTGGGAAGAGAGGCCAATATATAGCGGAAAGCCATCGACTCGGGGCAGCCAGCGCAGAGTGAATGCTGCTCAATCAGTTCCTTTGATGTCCCAATGTCTTTCCATCCTCGATCTTCCTTGCCATATGTCGCACTTTTCACGAGATCCTGATAGTCCGATGGCATGATATCGTACAGGGCTTCGGATATTTGAATACGTTCCTTGCTCATATATGGCCTCCTCAGTAGCGTTCAGCTAGGGCAAACAGGTCAATACAACTCAGCTTCCACGGCCAGCCAGGGAGAAGGTCTTCATCCCAAGGGCCGTCTTGATTTCGGATACGATGATCTCCGGTGGCATCGTCATGCCTCCACAAACATGGGGACCGGCATGAACGCGCTGGTGATTTGGGACGGTGGCCCGGATCTCTTTGGCCAGCCACCCAGTGACGTTGAATTCCGGCACAAAAATGTGCTTCGCGTTCTTCGTAGCCTCACGAATCTCTTCTTCTGGCCAGGGGCGAAGCGTCTTCACTTTCACGAGCCCGCAACGCACGCCCTCGTCCTCCAATAGCCGGATCGCTTCTCGCCCCTGAGAAACGGCAGTACCTGAAGCTACGATCACGATGTCTGCGTCCATATTTTCCGTATCGATCAGACCATTCAGCCAATGAATCGAATGTTTTCGCGAACGTTCGACAGCAGCCCAAATCTCTTGCTGCCAGCTGGCATGGGTTGCGTAGCTGATATAGTTGCTCTTCATGACAAATGGATCGCGCATCATCCGAACAGGCGGACACTCCATATCCATACAAGGTACGGGAGACCGGTAAGGGTCATATGGTGGGAGGCACATGTCAGCAGGGGTGAGATTCACAACATCTTTTGTGTGCGTAACAAAGAATCCATCGCAACAGAGTGCAAGCGGGAGGTGCACATCCGGTTCTTCTGACACCATATACCCCTTCAGAATCCAATCGAAGAAGTCTTGAGCAGTCTCTGCATGCCACACTAACATGCCGGTATTCAGCAGATAGGCGATTTCAAGAGTGTCCGGCTGAATCGAGAGCGGTGAGTTGATACCTCGACAGGTGACGATCATCTGAATCGGTAACCTGGCGCCGGCCCACATCGGGAAGTTCTCCATGGCCCGCATGGTCCCCGGTCCTGCTGTTGTCGTGAACACACGAGCTCCGCCAAACGCTGAACCGGCGCATTGCGACATGACGGCAAATTCGCTCTCGCCGCGGAAGTAGTCCCCGATATAGCCTTCAGCAAATAATTCGCCGATCAATGCAGCGGCTTCACTCTGCGGCGTGATCGGATACGCGATCATGACATCGCAACTTGCCCGACGGAGAGCTTCCTTGATGACTTCGCTTCCCGTGAAGAATGAAGGCGTACGCGGAGCCTCATTCATCATTTTCCAGGTATCTGTATAGGTCTGACCTTTTTTATTTTGTGTCCCAATAACTGATTTTATCTCTGCCATGGACCCAGCCTCCTTTCAGACAGGTGCGGGATTCAATTCAAATGATTAATTTGAGACGCCACTCCTAAGCTGATGCTTGGCGCGGTTGGACGGTCCCTTTCAATCGTTTTATGGTATCGGCCAGCCGCATGATTTTTTCGACGGATGTATCACGGATTGAAAGCATGGCGTCTTCGTGGCCGGCCTGCGCGCACATGGCGATAGTATAGCAGGATGTCCCTCCACGAATAATCTTCAGCGATAGATTGGCTTGATGACAATGGACGCCGATAAATACGCAGCAGTCGATCTTATTGTGCCAAATTGTCAAATTTGGATGATTCGGGTTGATCTCGATTTCAGGGTTAATTTTGGGATACTTGGGACGATAGTCAGGCATGGGTATCAGCATCGGTTTTTGGCCAGGCTGAACACATTCCTTCAGCGTATTAAAAAGGTGCCGAATAGCCGTGGCCTTTTTTGCTGCTTTCTCATTCCATGCCCACAGCACGAGAGGTCCGGGGAAAATTGTCGGGACTTTGGCCATTAAGAATTGACGAGCAGCTTCTTCATAGGCGGCTTCCTCCGAAACGATCACGCCGTTGATGTGAGCTTCTCCTGGATTCGGCAATCGAATTCCCATGCTTGCGGCAGCGGGGGGAAGAAAATGTTCTGGGCCTGGAAGCACACGATAGTCACTCATCACAACCTACTCTCCGGAAAATTTTAGTTGACGAAAGTAATGATGGCTTTCCACGTATTTGATCTCTGAGACACTCTAAGCTGTTTCTCCACTCTTGTTCAAGATCACAGAAGGCCCATCTCACAGAACTTTCGGGCCACTATTTAGTAGAGAGTTTAGGCCCTTTGCCCCCATCTGTATAATTTATAGGAGCTTGAGAAGCAGGTCAAAAAGTCTGACTAGAAACCCTCCGCATTATAGGTGTCGATCTTTTGGATTGTCAAATGACCGTATGGGGTTATGACGTAGAGACAGCGGGTCAATGTGGGCATGAGCGCGAGGAACGCGGTGGGCCGTCAATAAAGAAGCGTGGTGAGAAGTGTCGCTACGGAAGTTGTTCGCAGGCAGCCGTGGCCCCGAGCATGCACGCACGTTCAAGGTCATCTTTTGCGGCACGCCCGTGCAGCTCTTTCTGGTAAAGCGCGGCTCTCGCGAGCAGGGTCTGCCTATCAGTGGGATCGGCTCGTAAGATCGCACTCAGGTCATCGATCGCTTGGATAGGCCGGCCCAACTTCTTGTAGATGTCGCTTCTGAGTAGATAGGCTTCTTTTTGATAGAGAATCCAACTGTCAGAGGTTTCCGGAGGCAAGCACTTTTGCAAGACTGTCAAGGCGGATGACCACTGCTTTAAGGAAAGCAATTTGCGAGCCTCGGCGGTATATAAATTGATGAGGCGGTAGCGTGCTAAATCAAAAAAAGGATCCAATTCAAGGGCTTGTTCAAATGCGTGAGCTGCCTCAACGGGCCGATGCAACCATGTGTTGACGTCTCCGCTTCCAAGGAAAGCCCATGTGTTCTTTGGATCAAGCAGAATGGCTCGATCGAAATCCATTCTGGCATTGTCGATATATTCGGAATATTCATTTGGCCTTGACTTGTTGGAATAGGCAGCGGATGCCAGCCGTAAATAAGTTTGTCCGCGTACGATCAAAGGTTCCACAGACTGAGGGTCCAAAGCAGCTGCCTGCGAGATCAAATCGAGTTTCCGGGGAAGGTGGTGAGAGAGGATCGCTTTCTCGACCAATATCCGAACCTGCTCGCGATCTTTTGTATGGCCGAGCGGCTCAATGGTGAGAGTTCGCACAGCAGGAGGAGAGGTCTTTAGTTCGCGGAGTTGCGCCTTGAGTTCCGCATTCTCGCTCTGAAGCCGACGGAAATGTTCGGCAAATCGCTCCTCGGATTGCCACCGCCGAACTGCAGCTTGAAGACTGTCGAGATTGACGACCGCGCGGATACGGATATAGAAACTTGGTCGATCATCTTTGAAGGAACGTCGTGATTCCAGGATTTCGGTTTTTGTTATCGAAGCAGCAATGGTACGAATCGCCAATGAACTGGATCGGAAATTCTTGCCGGAGGAGGCTTTCTCTATGTCTTGAAATGCGGACTCGATATACACGCCGGCCTCTTCAACCGCTCTGCGTTGAGCCAGCCGGAGGACTCGTTCCTCAGCTATTGCCAGAGTGTCGCTATCTCCCATCACGTAATGTCCCTCAGTCACTACCGTGGTTTCTGAAGCATTTGCAGGCTGATACGTGATAACGAGAGAGGCGACGACGAAAGCAATCCGTGATATATGTCGAAAATCCATAAGAAAACTATACCGCTCGGTTTAACATTGGACAATGTTTTTAAACCCAAAAAAGGAGCACAACCTTAAGGAGTGAGTGATGGAGCTTACGAGGGCGATTTGGGGAAAATCTGCAGAAACGGATGAATTTCAACTCGTTCAAAGACGCCGTAAACCGTATAGGGATCATGGCGGATGAACTCTTCAGCCTCTTCCCGTGTCTCAAACTCTAGTACCAGTAGACTACCAGCTTTATCCGTAAGAGGGCCTGCGAGAACGACTCGTCCTTGCCTATCAAGCGGTTCGAGGTTCGCTAAGTGGGCAGCCCGATGGATTTTCCGTTTGGCTTCCCCTTGTGGGCCGTCGTAGCCTAGAATGGCGAACTTCATGACGTCCGGTGTTGTTTCCGAATTTAATACCTGTTGAGAGATACTAGGCGTGATCTTCTTCAATGGGACAACGATCATTGTATCCGGACGTGACTTCGTGCCACCATCGGATTTCTTCCTCGCCAAGTTTCCAGCACAAGTAGACGACTCGACCATCGCGGATGTGTGGGAAGTCGCATAGCCCAAGATCGACGTCTTTTACAACGACTCCCAACTCATGGATGGCATGCAGGTTGGCACTGATGTCCTGGAGGCTTTTCACGTAGGATACGCCCGCTGGTGTCCCGCCCCCGTAACAAGCATTGGCCGATGCTTTGCTCACCTCCTCGCGGGTTCGCATGAGGACGGTTTTACCTTCGCGGACGGTTGACAGATGCAAATGGAGTTGAGGGATGAGCTGATTCGCTTCAAGGAGTGAAAATACACGGCCCGGGCTGGTTTCGTTTTCGTCACGTGCCATATCATACTCGTCGTATATTTGACTGTTAGGTAATTGCCATCTGTGTAACACACTTTAAATTCGGGGAACAACCCGTGAGAAGGATAAATTATTCTAGGGCGTGTCGTCAATTGAGCCAGATCATTGAGGCGGCCATATAGACAGCGG